>DASZBW010000025.1:0-218514 GCA_035943695.1 Acidobacteriaceae bacterium
CAACCGCGATTCGCAAGCGTGGAGTATGTACCGCCGGTGGAGATGGTTTAGCAAGAGCAGGATTAAACTCCTACCCAGCAGCAACCAGCTCCCCGATGCACTCGCAACATTACAGCAACTGCAAGCACCGCACCGGATCCCCCTGACCTAGAGCCTCAGAACGGCAGCCGCATACTCAGGATCAGTCCGTGGTTGTACGTATGAAAGTGCGTCAGCGCAATCTGCTCGCCCGCAGCGAACGTCACGGCGCGTCTGCCCGCCTTGCCATTCGTATCGTGCGACAGCGCAATCCGTCCCACCACCATGCCCACCGTCGCAAACGTAGCGACCTTCCCGTCGTTCACGCCGCCATGGTAGAAGGTCGAATTCATCTCTATCTCGGGCACAAGTAGCCGCGTCACCGCGCCGGTACCTGCGCGATACTGCGCCGCCGTATTCCACGCAATCGTCCGCCCCAACTCCTGCGCATTCGTCACCGGCAGTGCACCGCCCAGCGTGGAGACCACATCGAACCGCCCATACCCTTTGCCCGCTGCAATCGTCGGCGTCACTACCGCGCAACAACTCCCATTCGCATCTTTGCCCGTAGGGAGGGTCGCATACACAATCGCCGTCGCCATCGCATTTCCTTGCTTCTCATTGCGCGTGAAAAAGCGGTACTTGCCCTGGAACCACACATCGCCGAAGCCATCCTTCACACCCGGCTGCCCGTGATCGAAGAACGGAGGCACGCCGAAGATCAGCTCCGTATGGCGTTCCGGAATCAGCTCCAGCCCCTTGTTGTTGCCCAGGTTCCATGTGTTGTCCCGCTTCGTATTCGTCTGCCGCACGAACTCCATCCGCATCGACTGGTCGAGACGAGGCGAAGAGGTCGCCACCGGCGTAGCCCACTTCGGTTGCTGCGCCTGCGTCCGCGTAGCGCGCGCCTGCCACCTCGCTATCCACGAAGCGCTATCGCCGCGCGGAGCCGTCTGCGCCGAGGCCGCAGCCGCACACAATAAACCGGCCCACACACACGCGGGCAAAACCAAACTGAACTTATGCATTGAACTCGATTCTATCGGCGCGCAGCGCTAATCGCACCGGAATACAACCCGTCCACCGCACACCGTAACCTTCACTCGCCCCAGCATCCGCGCACCATCGAACGGTGTGTTCTTCGACTTCGACCGCGAATTTTTCGCAGCAAAACTCCACTCCGCACCCGCATCGAAGACGACCACATCCGCCACGCTTCCCACCCGCATCGAACCCTGTCCACGCAGCCCAATCAACTCCGCAGGACGCCAGCTCATCAGCTCCAGCACACGCGCCAGCGGCATTCCATGCTCGCCATGCAACACACGCAAAGCCAGTCCCAGCGCGGTTTCGAGCCCCGTAATCCCATTCGGCGCACGTTCGAACTCAACCTCTTTTTCATGTGCGGCATGCGGCGCATGATCGGTCGCAATGCAGTCCACCGTGCCATCCAGCAGCGCCTCAATCACCGCACGCCGATCCGCCTCACCACGCAGCGGAGGATTCATCTTCGCGTTCGTATCGTAGTCGCCTATAGCCTCATCCGTCAGCGTAAAGTGGTGCGGCGCAGCCTCACACGTCACACGCAAGCCTTCAGCCTTAGCCGCACGAATCGCCTCCAGCGCACCTGCCGTCGATACATGCTGCACATGCAGATGCGCCCGTGCACCGGCCGCCGCACTCTCCCGCACCAGCTGAATATCGCGTTCGACGATGGACGATTCAGCGACAGCAGGATACCCCCGCAGCCCAAGCCGAAAAGCCACCGGCCCCGCATTCATGATCGCCCCATGCGAAAGCCGCGGATCCTCAGCATGCTGACTCACCGGCAGCCCCAGCTCGCCAGCCCGCACCAGCGCCGCACGCATCGTCTCGCGATCGAGCACCGGCTTGCCATCATCCGTAAACCCAACCGCCCCGGCCTGTGCCAGCGCCTCAAAATCCGTCAGTTCCACGCCCATGCTTCCACGCGTAGCCGCAGCCATCGCAAGCACGCGAATCGCCGCGCCCCGCTCCCCTGCAAGCATCCACTGCATCGTCTCGACCGAATCATTGACAGGCGAAGTATTCGGCATTGCCACCACGGTCGTAAACCCGCCAGCCGCAGCTGCAGCCGTCCCCGTCGCGATCGTCTCCTTGTGCGCCTGCCCCGGCTCGCGCAGGTGCACATGGATATCAATCAGCCCCGGCGCGACAATCAAACCCACGGCATCCATCTGCGACGAAGCCGGGAGCGTACTCCGCAAGCCATCCAATGCACCGGGCAACTCAACCGCAGCCACGCGCCCATCGCGCAACAAAACATCGCGCAACCCATCCACGCCGCTCGCCGGATCGACCGCCCGGCCCCCAAAGATCAGCAGCTCCGCAGCGTTCAAACCCGCACCCCCAAAGCCCGCGCCAGCAGAGCCCTTCGCACCAGCAAGCCCTGCGTCACCTGCTGCTCAATCGTCGACTCCGGCGCATCCGCCATCTCGCCCGTAATCTCCAGCCCGCGAATAATCGGCCCCGGATGCATCACCACAAGCTTTCTCCCCGCCGCCATCACGCGCTCGCGATTTAGCTGATACCGCGCAATGTACTCCGCCAGGTCGAGCGACACGCCAGCCAGCCGCTCCTTCTGAATCCGCAACATCATCACCACGTCAGCCTGCGCCAGCGCACGGTCGAAGTCGCGCTCAATCTCCACGCTGCCACCGCCTTCCATCCCTTCGCCCATCACCAGGGCCTCTTCCGGCAGCAGCTCCGGCGGCCCGCAAAGCACCACCCGCGCCCCCAGCCTCGGCAACAGCATCGCATTCGACCGAGCCACGCGGCTGTGGCGAATGTCGCCCGCGATCACCACCGTCACGCCCGCAAGCGTCTTCGCATCCGCCGTGCGCACGTCGAGCCCCAGCCGCAGCAGCATCGTCCGCAGATCCAGCAGCGCCTGCGAAGGATGCTGATGCATGCCATCGCCCGCATTCAACACCGGCAGACCGCACGTGCGCGCCAGCAGCATAGGCGAGCCCGACGCCGGATGACGCAGCACAATCGCCTCCGCGCCCAGCGCCCGCAGCGTCAACCCCGTATCCTTCAGGCTCTCGCCCTTCTCTATCGAGGAAGACTTATCGCTCACCAGCGTAGTCGTCGCGCCCAGCGACTTCGCCGCCAGCTCAAAGCTCGTCCGCGTCCGCGTGCTCGACTCATAAAACAGCAGCGCAATCGTTCGCCCCGCCAGTACCCGCGCCCGCTCCGCCGCCGTCATCTCCTCCAGCCGAGCCGTGGCCGCGAGAATCTCTGCCACATCCGCAACCGACAGATGCTCCACCGTCAGCAGCGATCCTGCCGCATACGCATCTGTAACCGAACCTGCTACAGACAACTTCGCATCGGAAAGATTCGGGGCTTTAGCCCCCGGGACATTTCGCTCGTCCGCCACGCGGCTAATCCACCACCTCGACCAGCGCCACCTGCTCCTGCCCGTCGACTTCATTCAGCTTCACTTCGATAATCTCGCGCCGCGAGGTCGGCACCGTGCGCCCGGTAAACGTCGCCTGGATCGGCAGCTCGCGATGCCCGCGATCGATCAGCACCAGCAGCTGAACACTCTTCGGCCGCCCATGGTCGAACAGCGCGTCGAGCGCCGCACGAATCGTTCGCCCCGTGTACAGCACGTCATCCATCAGCACAATATCGCGCCCCGTCACATCGAATCCCAGGTCGCTCTTCGTCACCACCGGCCGTGCCCCGGCCGTCGTCAGGTCATCGCGATAGAACTGAATATCGAGCACGCCCACATCCACCGGATGTTTCTCAATGCCCGCGATCAGCTTGCCCAGCCGCTGCGCCAGCGGCACGCCGCGCCGCTTGATGCCGACCAGCCCCAGGTTCGCCGAGCCGTCGTTCTTCTCAACGATCTCGTGCGCCAGCCGCACCAGCGTCCGCTCAATCTCCGACGCCGACATCAGCCGGCTCTTCTCCCGCATCTTCGGCTTATTCGCCACTTCCGTCGTCTCGCTCATAGCTCCACCCACGCGCTCCGAACCATCGTTGCTGATGATATCAGCACAGCCGTGCACTCAAACGGCATGCTCACGCTACCCGCCCACGCCGCATCCGCAGGAGTCCGGCGAACGCCCCGCCCACCGCGGACACAAACAACAGCATCGCCCCCAACATCACTCGCGACGCCAGTACAAACACGGCGCGGAACTCCGGCGTCTGCTCGAGGGCAACCATCCGCGGGTCCAGAGGAGTAGCCAGAAGCTGCTGCGACCGCTTCATGCTGTCGCCTATCTGCTGCGTTACCAGCGCATCGAAGCCGCCCATCGAATGCATCGCGAACCGCGCCACCACGCCATGCCCGGCCACCACCGCTCCCAGCCCAATCGCCAGAAAAAGTCCCACCACTACGCCAATCCGCGCACCCACCCGCACATCGATCCACGCCGCCGGCAGCTTCCGCTGGTACAGCCCCAGCGTAATCAGCGACGCACTCATGATCCAAACAAAGCTCACCGGCGAAAGCTGATCCACCCGCATCGAAGCCAGGCAAAGAATGCTCGCTATGCCTGAGACTATAGCCGCGCACCGAATCGCCATCTTCCACTCCACCTGCTGCGGTCGCGGAGGAGGCGCCGTGCCTGTACTGGCCGTGCCGTCGGCGGCAAGCGGCGGCTCTCCGCCGGTCTCCACCGACTGATTTTCAATCGCAAGGAAGAGCTGCGGAGTTCCGCAGTGCGGACAAAACGGCGACTCCCCACGCCCCGCCGGAAGGTCTCCACCACACACATGACACACCTGTTGCATATACCTCAAAGCCTACGCGACGCCCAGGATCGCGGCAAGCGCACGCAGCAATCCTCCCTGCTCCGCAGGGCCGTTTCGGACAATGCTGACGCCGTGCCGTACGTCCTTCCTTCAAGCCATGTCGAGCGCACTCGGCACATAGCGCCAGTTGCGAAACGTCGCCGACCCAGCGCCGCACGCATACAGCGCCGGACGCAGGTCAAGAAATCCACCCAGCGCGTTGTGGTTGTAGCAGCTCACATCCAGCGAACGCCGCACGTGAGTCCACTTCGCAGGCCCTTGCGCAGCCGCGTCCGCACCGCCTTCAAGCCGGTAGAAAAAATTCGCGACCTGGTCGTCATTCACGATGCGCAGCGTGGCCCGCGTGCCATGCACCAGCGTCGTAGCCTTGCCCGCGCGCGACGCGTGCTGGTCCGCATTCAGCCGCAATCCAACCACCTGGTCGCTGTTGTAGAACAGCAGCAGCCCCGCCTCGCATCCGGCGTCGATCTCCACATCGACCTCAACCGTGTAGACATGATCGACCGCCGCCCGCGTCAGCAACGAGGTCGTCGCGATTGAGTCGCCATCGGCCTTCAGAGTCAGCGTGCCATCCGCCAGCCGCACCCGCCCCGCATCGTAGCCCTTCCAGAACTGCCACCGCACATCGAGCCCGGTCGACGCCGCACCAGCAGGCGCATTGCCCGCAAAGTTGAACTCATCCGCAGCCGCCGGCTCCAGCACTTTCTTGCGAATCGGATCGCCGCCCAGCACTCCCGCGGGCACGCGATACCAACCATCCTTCGTCCACTCCACCGGCAGCAGCAGCACCTGCCGCCCCAGCGTGCGATAGCCATTCTCATACGAGTGCAGCGTCATCCACCACGATCCGTCCGCAGCTTCGAGCGGACGCCCATGCCCCTTCGACCACCACTTCTCCTCCGCACTCGCCGTATGCACGATCGGGTTCAGCGGCGACCACTCCCACGGCCCCTCCGCGCTCTTGCTGCGTGCCGACAGCACCATGTGGCTGGTCGGCGGCCCCGAAGTCCCGCCCTCCGCCACCGTCAGGTAGTAGTAGCCATCGCGATAGAAAAGCTTCGGTGCCTCCTGGCAGTCGCACTCCACACTCCAGCTCTCCGGGATCGGCCACGTATCCACCACATGCTTCGGCTTCGCAATCACTGACAACCCATCCGCCGCCAGCTCCATCATCTGCCCGCCCGCCATATACAGATACCGCCGCCCCTCCGGCGTAGCGATGTGTCCCGGATCGATGCCGCCCACGCCCAGCGGAATCGGCTTGCTCCACGGCCCCTTAGGATGCTCCGCATGGACCACCATGAGCTTCCCATCGCAAGGAAAGTAGATGTAGAACGTCCCCGTGTGCTCGCAGAGATACGGAGCCCATATCGCACCAATGTATTCGTCCACCGCCGCGCCTACTGCCTTCCAGTGCACCAGGTCGCGCGAGTGCCACAACAGCAGCCCAGGCGTATGCCGGTCGGTCGTATGCGTCAGGTAGTAGTCATCGCCCACGCGCAGCGCGCCCGCATCCGGGCGGTCGCCGCGAATCACCGGATTCACATACGTTCCACGCGGCGCAGCCTCCGCCGCCAACGCCTCCAGCAACCCAGGCCGCACCAGCCCACTCGCCGCCACTGCCGCGCCACCCAGCCACACGAAACCGCGCCGCGACAGCCCGGACACGCCTTCCGCATTCAACTCAAACTTCTCTTCCACGGTCACTCCTCCGTCGGCATCTGCAGACGCACACCAACGTCGATTCCTTGACGACGGCCAAGTCTATCGCGTCTTCAATACCTTATGGATTACGTCCTCCGCCACCGGCGTCATCAGCTCATACGCCCTCTTGGTCGGATGCACCCCGTCCACACTCAGCCCCGGCTTGAAGTTCCCATCCTCGCTCACCAGCGCGCCATAGAAGTCCACATATCCCAGGTGCTTCTCCGCCGCAAACACCTTCTCCCACGCGCTCAAGGCCAGCAGAATCGGCCCGGCGTGAACGCACTTGTTCCACGGAAATTGTGTCACCGGAAGCTGCGACGCCAGGATCATCTTGATCCCGTTCGCCTGCGCAATCGCCGTCATCGCCGCAATGTTCGTCTCCGTCACATCCAGCGACATCGGCCCGGAATTGCCCGCAGGGTCGTTCGTCCCACCCAGAAAAACCACCGCCGCAGGCTTCAGCTCGACGACGTCCTGCTCAAATCGCAACAGCATCTGCGCCGTCGTCTCGCCCGAGATTCCGCGGTTCACATACGGCTCCCCCGGAAAGAAAACCGAATCGTCCTTGCGCCCCCAGTGGTCCACCGACGACGACCCATAGAAGACCACTCGCTTCTCACCCTTCGCCACCGGCGGCAGCGCGGCATTGTCCTCCGCATAGCGCGTCAGGTCCGCCCACGTCGTCAGATTCTTCTTCGGCGCCACAGGAGCTTCGCAGACTGCATCCTCCCCCGAAGCCACGTCCCTGGCTCGAAGCGCATCGCCCTGCTGGCGCGGAGATGGTTGTTGTTGCGAAGACGCCGCCAGACCCGGCAAGCCAGCCAGCACACAAACCAGCACAAACTTTCTCATCCAAACCTCAAACGCAATCAATAGGCCGCAGCAAATCTACGCCCTCACGCCGCCTGTAGTCCATGCGACCAGCCCGCTACTGCACCTGCCGCCCGTTGTCATCGCCAAAGTCCGACGCGCCCGGCAACTCCAGCGCCACCAGCTCAAACTTCGCGCCCGCGCCATCCGCATGGATCGTCACCACATGCTGCATCTTCTCCGACCCCGCCTTCAGCTCCAGTTCGCGCTTACTCGCCTGCGCATCGACCGACACATGCCCGTGATGATGATCGTCATCGCACGTCAGCCCCTCCACCGTCTGCGCGGGCGCACCCACCGCCACATGGTTCCTGCACGCGATCACGTCGCCGTACCGCGCCAGCCCCTTGCGATAGAACGCCTCAACTTTATCCGGCGCAGCGCCCGTCTGGAAGCTCACCGCCTGCACGCCAAGATGATGCCCGCCAAAGTTCATGCTCACATTCGCAGAGCCATCCTTGTCGCCGCTGCCATCCTTCACCACCACCGCACCGGGATACGAAGGCAGTCCAATGGTCGACATCACATCCGCACCGGTCTTCACCTGCATCCCGCCAAACGGGGTCCGGATGCTGACATCCTTCCCATCGCCATTCTTCGTGCTGTCCACGTGGCACCCAGCCAGCAACACGCCCGCCGCAATCAATCCTGTAGCACCTGCACCAGCAACCCGCACCATCTTCATCTGCAAACTCCTCGCGCTACATAAAGTCTCAACAACGCGCACTCCACAAGATACGCTCCAGCGCGCAGATAGTTCCACCGCACGTGCAAAGCCCCCGCAGCCGCCGCCGCCCGATGCTACCCTTAATAGCTACACATCATGAGCGATCAGACCCCCCAGCAAAACCCCGCCACCCCCTCCGCAGAAGCGCTGCCCAAGGCCTACGATCCCGCACTGATCGAACAGAAGTGGGCCAGCTACTGGCTCGATCAACATCTCTTCGACGTCCCCACACCCGAACCAAAATCTCCGGGTGCCCCATCCATCGCGTCTTCTGCGATGGGTGGGAATGAGGAGCCGAACAGAGCTCCATCCCGACCATCGGGAGGGCCACGCGAAGCAGAAAAAGGGCGTGCGAACGCCTTTGTCCAGCTCCTGCCGCCGCCCAACGTCACCGGCCGTCTGCACATCGGCCACATGCTCGAGCACACCCAGATGGACATCCTCACCCGCTGGCGCCGCATGTCCGGCGACACCGCCGTATGGATTCCCGGCACCGACCACGCCGGCATCGCCACGCAGATGATGGTCGAACGCCAGCTCAAGAGCGAAGGCAAATCGCGCACCGACTTCTCCCGCGAAGACTTCACCGCCCGCGTATGGGAGTGGAAGCAGGAGTACGGCTCCGCCATCACCGACCAGATGAAACGCCTCGGCGCATCGGTCGACTGGTCGCGCGAGTACTTCACCATGGACGAGCGTCTCAGCATCGCCGTCCGCGAAGCCTTCGTCCACCTCTACGAGCAGGGCCTCATCTATCGCGGCGCATACATCGTAAACTGGGACCCCATCCTGCAGACCGCCGTCTCCGACCTCGAAGTCGAAAACGAAGAGCGCATGGGCAAGCTCTTCCACATCCGCTACGAACTCGCCGATGGTACAGGATCTATTACCGTCGCCACCACCCGGCCCGAGACCATGCTCGGCGACACAGCCGTAGCCGTCAATCCCAGCGACGCCCGCTACAAGCACCTCATCGGCCGCAAGCTCAGGCTTCCACTCACGCAACGCGAAATCCCCATCATCGCCGACGACTGGGCCAACCCCGAGTTCGGCACCGGAGCCGTCAAGGTCACGCCCGCGCACGACCCCAACGACTTCGCCATCGGCCAGCGCCATCCCGAGATCGGCAGCATCTCCATCCTCGACAAGACCGCGCATATCGATCTCCCCGGCTCGCCCTTCCACGGCCTCGATCGCTACGAAGCACGCGAGCGCATCGTAGCCGAACTCGAAGCCCTCGGCCTCCTCGTCGAGATCAAAGATCATCCCATGACGGTCCCCGTCTCGCAGCGCACCAGCGCCGTCATCGAGCCGCGCCTCTCGCTGCAATGGTTCCTCGCCGTCAACAAAATCCCATCCGCAACCACGGAAGAAGCAGGCAACACGGACAGAGCAGGCAACACGGACAGAGCAGGCAACACGAACAGAGCAGGCAACACGGAGGGAGCAGGGGGCTTCAGCCCCCTGAATACGCCCCAACATGAAAGGGGCTTTAGCCCCGGCACAGTCACTCGAAGCTCCATCGCGCAGAAAGCCATCGCCGCCGTCGAGCAGGGCCACATCACCTTCACGCCCGACAACCACCGCAAGACCTACATGGAATGGATGTCCAACATCCACGACTGGTGCCTCTCGCGCCAGCTCTGGTGGGGCCATCGCATTCCCGCCTGGCACTGCAACGCCTGCAAAAAGATCACCGTCTCCCGCGACGCAGTCCACGCCTGCTCCGGCTGCGGCATCACCGACATCACGCAGGACGCCGACGTCCTCGACACCTGGTTCTCGAGCGGCCTGCTTCCCTTCACCGTCTTCGGCTGGGACGGAAGCAACACTCTCACCCCCGACCTCGCTGCCTTCTATCCCACGCAACAGCTGGTCACCGGATTCGACATCCTTTTCTTCTGGGTCGCCCGCATGATCATGCTCAGCACCCACTTCATGCTCGATGTCCCCACACGCGACGCCGGCACTGGCGAATTAAAAGCCCGCACCCTCGCCGACGCCGTCCCCTTCCGCAACGTCTACATCCACGCCCTGGTCCGCGACGCCGACCGCCAGAAGATCTCCAAGACCAAGGGCAACGTCATCGACCCCATCGAGATCATCACCAAATACGGGACTGACGCAGTGAGATTCACCCTCGCCTCGCAATCCTCGCCCGGCACCGACATCGCCTTCAACGAGGCCCGCACCGAGGGCTATCGCGCCTTCGCCAACAAAATCTGGAACGCCGCCCGCTTCCTCTTCATGAACCTCGACCGCGCCCGCGAAGCCGGCTACACCATCACTCCGCCGAATCCGGGTGCCCCATTCGTGACAGCCTCATCGTCACGAGTGGGGTCCACCACCCCCGAACTCCCCGACCACACCCCGCTAGAATCCCGCTGGATCTTCGCCCGCCTCCACGCCGTCTCCGCCGAAGTGCACCGCGCCCTCACCGACTACCGCTTCGACGAAGCCGCCTCCGCCATCTATCAATTCTTCTGGGGTGAGTTCTGCGACTGGTACCTCGAACTCGTCAAGCTCCGCCTCCTCTTCGACATCCCCGTCAACCCAAGTCTTTCCCTCAACCCAGACACCGCCGTCACCCTCGCCTCCCTCGTCACCGTCTTCGAAGCCGCCCTCCGCCTGCTCTCTCCCTTCATGCCCTTCCTCACCGAGGAGATCTGGAACGCCCTCTACAACGGCGCACCCCCAACGAAATCCATAGCCCTCACCCGCTACCCCCAACCCTCCGACTTCCCCTCGAGCGACCTCACCCTCACCGCCATGGCCACCATGCAGGAGCTCATCGCCGCCGTCCGCACCCTGCGCAAAGACCTCGCTGTCCCCGAAAAAGAATCCACCCCCATCGCCCTCCACGCCGACGCCCGCGTCCTCGCCCTCACCGGCGCACACGCCGACATGCTCGGCCGCCTCGCCCGCGTCTCCGCCATCGAATTCTCCACCGCGCCACTCACCGGCAACAACACCCGCAGCACTCCCAGCTTCGACGTAGCCGTCATCTACGAGCGCCAGATCGACATCCCCGCCGAACGCGAGCGCCTCACCAAAGACCTCGCCAAATACGAAAAAGGCCTGCAAGCAGCCGAACGCCAACTCAACAACGAGTCCTTCACCGCCAAAGCCCCCCCCCACATCATCGAAGGCCTCCGCAAACAATCCACCGAAACCCGCACACTCTACGACAAAACCAAATCAGCCCTAGCCGCCCTCGACTAACTTCATCCTCCAGCCAACCCACAAACACCGAACTGCATAGTCCTGTGCCTTCGTGAATAAAGTGGATGGATGAGAGCTGTCATCCTGAGCGAAGCCTCTCGCAGCCTTATCGCGAGAGGCGAAGTCGAAGGACCTGCGTCTGCCCGAACACAGTCTAATTAGCCGTGGGCCGTTCAATGTGGTCGATCACCACGTACTCCACCGGAACCTTCCCCGGCACCAGCTTCAACCCAAGCTGCTCCTGCACCGCAGAAAAAATAGAAGGCCCATCCACCACCGGCGGTGTATAGTCCGGCGGCGCATTCGGGTTTCGTTCAGGAGCCGCCGCGAGCTTGAAGTTGTACATTCCGCCAAGCCCCGTCTTATCGGCAACCGGAGCATGAAGAAAAATCTCCTGCAGATAATAAATCAACAGATCCATGCCTGAGGCCTTACCCGTAAGCTCCATAGGCCCGCCTCGTGTGCCACCGAACTCAATCGCGTGTCCCGGAGTCGGATCCTTTGCTCTCAGGTCAAGTTCCTCCGCCGTAGGCTCCTTCAGCTTCGAGCCATTCTTTGCGATCACCAGTTCATAGCCAGACTCAATCTTTGTCTCCATATGCCACTTCAGTTTGAACCGGTCTTCCAGCATTGGCTGTATAGCCTGACTCTTTTGCTTGAAGTTCATATTCTTCCAGGCCGGAACATCAGCCTCAGCCACCTTGGCCACAATGTCGTAGTGCTCCGCGTTGCACCAGTCCGGCACGCCCTCGAGCCTCTTACTCATATACGTCAGCAAAGTGTGTGGCATCATTCCACTCACACTAAAACCATCATCGGTAAAAAAATCTCCATGGATGTGGCCCGGCAAGCTCGGCCGAATCGAGACCACCTCGAACGGAATTACCCTGGCTACATCCCGGTCTGCTGACTTTGGCTGCGTCGAAATCGCGGCAACAGGCGCAATCCCCTGGGCGCGCAGCAACGGCGCGACAAAAACCGCGAGCCCGACCACAACCACCAGGAACCTCCGACGAAATTGCCCGCTGCAAACCATGTCGATCATCATGAGCACAACAATACACTTCCTTATTCACCCCGCATCGACCAGCCAACGCCGCGTGCCCCATTCATGACAGCTTCATCGTCATAAGTGGGGTTCTACTCTCTCCCTCCCGCATCGACCTTGATCCAACTGCCATACTGACAACTCAGCCCTTGACATACGATTCTCGTCGTACTACTGTGAAGCCTGCCATCATCCCCGGCGAAAAACAGTGCCGCACCACAGAGAGGTATTCCAGATCATGAGCTCCACCCGGCGCAGCACCAGGCTTCTCGCAGCCACTTTCCTCTGCCTCCTCGCATCCTCCTCCGCCCTCACGCAAAGCCCCACATCCCAGCCCGCAGCTACCTCGCCCGCACCTGCACCCGCCTTCGAAGTAGCCACCATCAAGCCGCAAGCCCCCGGGCAGAGAAACATGTTCGGCGTAATGGAAACTCCGGATGGCCTGAACGCATCAGCCGCAAGCCTCTCCTTATTAGTGCAGGTCGCGTACGGCCTCGCACCAAACCGCGTCTCCGGCGGCCCCGATTGGGCCCACAGCGAGCACTTCGACATCCAGGCTAAGATGAGCGGAGCCGATGTAGCAGCCCTCAACGCTCTCACTCCCCCGCAGCAGAAGCTTCGCCGCCAGCAGATGCTGCAGTCCCTCCTCGCCGACCGCTTCAAGCTCAAAGCTCACCGCGAAACCAAACAGGTCCCCACCTTCGATCTCGTCGCCACCAAAGACATCTCCAAACTCAAAGTCGCAACGACCGACGCCGACACAAAGATGAACAAGGACGGCACGCCAGCCACCTTCATTCGTCCAGGCAAAGACTCGACCGACTTCACGCAAATCTCCATGTCTTCCTTCGCCCACTTCCTCTCGGGGCCAATGTCCGGCGTAGGCCGTCCCGTCACTGACAAGACAGCGCTCACGTCCAACTACAATTTCACCCTCAACTGGTCGCAGCACTGGGTAGTGCAGCCCGGAACAACCAGCGCCACACTAGCAGACGACGATGCACCCTCCATCTTCACCGCGCTCAACGAACTCGGCCTCAAGCTCCAACTCTCCAACGGCCCCATCGAAACAGTCGTCATCGACCACGCCGAACGCCCGACGGCTGACTAATACGAAGGCGTCGGCAAACAAGCCCATAAAACCGGCCACCTCCACGACAAAAACCGTCGCGCCCCTGGCCGCCCTCGACAACTAGCCCTTCACCTGGTTCGATCCGGCTCTTCACTGCAAAGAGAGATGAACGACACGCTCCGTCACCGTGGCATTGGGCCAGCTTGGCCAGGGAACTGTGTCCTTCACGTACACCAGGTAGGGATTTCCATTCGATACATTCGGATCACCCGACTCTCCCAGAAGAGTCGTATAGATCTCTCCATTCGGCGCGTTCGTAAAAGAACCACCCGCGTCGTCGACCGCAGACCAATTTGTCAGTGAAGAACCATGGCGCATGTGCACCGAATCGTTCCCCTGCTCAAAGACCATCACCCACTGCGACGTAGCGGTGTCATAGATCACCGAAGGAAAGCTGCCTGCCGCTGAGACCACAGGGCTATAGTGCCCGCTGTTCATCGCGGCATTTGCATCTCCGCTCGTGCCAGCCTGACTGAAGGAGCCGTTATAAAACTTTTGAAACAAGGTTGGAAACGCGGCAGTGTTCTTGGCGAACGCAGCGGCGATCACGTCGGAAAACTTCGCCCGCGCTACTGCGAAGCATGGCCCGTTATCGCATGGCGCGGGCAACGTCGGATCGATATCGGCATAGAACACGTAAACATATAACGTCGTCGGATCTGCTGCAGCGGCGTTGGCAACAAAATTCCCGTTACCATCACCGAGCACCAGAGTCCCACTGCCCACATCCAGGTCCCTCGACGCGCTCAGGATGGAATCACGCGTCACGTACGGCTGCACCACCTCGCCAAGCTTTGAGAACGTCGCGCCGCCATCAAGAGAAACAGCCATGCCTAGCGACGAGTAGAAACATGACCCAACCCTGCATGTTCCCGCGTGAAATTCCCCGTGATAAATATGCAGAATCCCTGTGGTCCCGCCGCTTGTAATCTTTAGAACAGGCCCACCACCCGAATAGTTCTGATCAAACGTATATCCATTGGGGTCCGGCGATTTGTCCGACATCGAAGCCGTGCATCCATAGGGCGCGGAGATGCTCGTCAGAGTTCCACCCAGCCGATACGTGCCTTCCGTCGTCGGGCTTCCCAAACAAGAAGCCGCGCTATTGGCGGCCATGAAGAACATGTAGTTCCCGTTCGAAGTCGCCAGCGCCCCAATCGTCCCATCCGGAGGCCCGTATGCGAAGCCCAGCGCAGTACGCTGCGCCGCCGTCAACAAAGGCGTCTCCGCATCCAGCGACGCCGTAAAAACGCCCGCCGGGCGCGGCTGTACCGCTGCTGTCCCACCGCCCGAGCACCCCGCCACAACCGCCAAGACAAGCGAACCAACAAAGCAAATAAGTTTCGAACCATTCAAGCGCATATCCGAATTGGATGCTGCCCCGGCGCAATGGACCCGAACCTCCTCAACCCCACCAGTTCAGTGGGCTCGGTCCTCACCGTTCACCTTATCCTTCACCGCCTCATCCGCCGCGATCTTAACATTCTCATGTTTGATCTCCAGCCGCAGCCGGTTGAACACGCTCATATAAACATTCGCCACCCACACCAGCGCGAACCACGCCACCACATACCCACGCCACCCCGCATAAAGCAGCGTAAAGCGCGTCATCCACAGAAACACCAGCGTCACATAATGCGAAAAACAATACTCGCACGTAAACAGGTAGAAGAACTTCCGCACCACCAGCGGCCTGCACTTCTGCGCCTTGTCCTTGCAATACTCCCGCGGCTCGCGAAACACCTCTTCATGCGTCACCGTCCAACTCACGCAAGCCACCGGCAGCGCCAGCAAAAACAAAAACGCAAACTGGTGCGTCAACGCGACCTGCATAACATCGATCATCCCAACTAAGATGCAATCCATCTGCACCCGAACTACTTATCACCGATCCCCACCGATGAAACCGATGAAACCGATGAAACCCAATCAAACAAGAGAACCACGGATCTACACGGATCCACACGGATTTAAAAAACGAATCCGTCTTTAATCGTGCCCATCCGTGTTAATCCGTGGTCAAGTCTTCCGCCTCCGTCTTGTATCGGTGTAGATCGGTCCCATCGGTGTAAATCGGTGTTAAGCAGTTCGGCGTAAAATCCCTCCATGGACTGGAAATCCCGCCGCATCACTACCCTCCTCGAAGCCGCCCTCCTCGAAGACAAGGCCGCCAACGACATCACCACCGCCCTCACCGTGGACCCCGCCCTGCGCGCCACCGCGACGGTCATCGCCAAGCAGCCCTGCGTCATCTCCGGCATCGGCTGCATCCCCGCCGTCCTCAGCCTCTTCAACAAGCTCTCCGGCCGCGCCTCCCGCTTCGACGTCGTCTCCCACCCCGAGATCTTCGACGGCGTCCACGTCAAAAAGGGCCAGTCCATCGCCGTCATCCGCGCCAACGCCTCCACTATCCTCTCCACCGAGCGCGTCATCCTCAACCTCATGCAGCGCATGTCCGGCATCGCCACCCTCACCAACGAGTACGTCCGCGCCATCACCCCACCCGCGTCGAAATCAAAATCCAGGCCCAAATTCCAGACCAGAATTCTCGACACCCGCAAGACCATTCCCGGCCTCCGCGCCCTCGATAAATATGCCGTCTGCTGCGGCGGAGGCATCAATCACCGGCTCGACCTCCAGGATGGCATCCTCATCAAGAACAACCACATCTCCCTCGGCGGAGGCCTCCCCGCAGTCCTCGCCCTCGCCCTCGAAGGCCGCAAGCCCGGCCAACTCGTCCAGGTCGAAACCCGCACCCCGCTTGAACTTCAGCAAGCCATCGCCGGCGGAGCCGAATCCATCCTGCTCGACAACATGAGCCCCAAAGAAGTAGCCGCAGCCGTCAAGCTCATCCGCAAGTCGCTCCCCAAGGCCACCATCGAAGCCTCCGGCAACATGAACCTCAAGACCATCCGCGCCTACGCCAAAACCGGCGTCGACTTCATCTCCGTAGGAGCCCTCACCCACTCCGCCACCGCCGTAGACCTAAGCATGCGCCTCACCGCTACCCCATAACTCCGCGAATTTCCGTTCTCCCCCAGCCGTCATTCCGGCCGCTTTTGGCCGGAATCTCTGTATTTAATTTCCGCTGAGACAAATGCAGATGGCTTCCGCATCGGACACATTGAAGTCCTCACCCGCATCAACGTTGAGGCAGCATGTCAATTTGAAAACACTAAAATTTAAGGATAAGGTAGAGGGCGCATGATCCAGCTAAGGCAAGCCAGATTTTAAAATTCTTGCTCAAGAGCCGCATGGGATATGCTCTCAGGCAGGCGCGTCAGATGCAAGCAATCGATGCACCCCGACGAGCCTCATCCCACCACAACCGCCCGAACCTTTCTCCCACAAACCTTCCAGTCTCTCCTCCCCAGGAACTCATCATGCCTCCCCAAACCACCACCCCCGATCCACCCACCTTCAACCTCTCCGCCCTCAACACCGCCCTCGCCGCCACCCCCTTCGCCGGCCATCTGCACCACCTCGCCTCCACCTCCTCCACCAACGACCTCGCCGCGCAAGCCGCTCTCGCCGGCTCCCGCACCGGAGTCTGGATCGCCGACCACCAGCTCGCCGGACGCGGCCGAGGACGCCACACCTGGCACTCCCCCGCCGGCTCCGGCCTCTACATGACCGCGCTCACGGCGCCACCCATCGCCATGCAATCCGCACCCGCAATCTCCCTGCGCGTAGCCATCGCCGTCCAATCCGCCATCGCCTCGCTCTACGGCTTCGCCCGCCCGCACCAGATCGACATCCGCTGGCCCAACGACCTCCTCCTCAACCGCCGCAAGGTAGGCGGCATCCTCATCGACACCGCCTCCAACCCCGCCACCGCCACCCATCCCGCCACCCTCCGCTACGCCATCGTCGGCATAGGCATCAACCTCAACCAAGCCTCCTTCCCCCCCGACCTCGAACCCATAGCCACCTCCATCCGCCGCGAGCTCTCCACGCAAAGCATCGAGAACAGCACGAACTGCCCCCGCGAACCCCTCGCCGCAGCCATCCTCCTCGCCCTCGAGCAGGAACTCCACGACCTCACCCAGACCCCCGCGCCCACCCCGCTCGATCTCGCTCCATACTCCACCTGGATCACCAACAAGCGCGTCCGCGTAGAACCCCGCGAAGGCCTCCCCGTCTACACCGGCACCACCGCCGGCCTCAACCCCGCCGGCTTCCTCCTCGTGCAAGGAGACGACGGCCAGCTCCACACCGTCCTCTCCGGCGGCCTCCGCGAACCCTGAGCCCTCCCTCCTTGTTTGTTTGTCTCCCTCCCTCCTTTTTTGTTTGTCATCCCCGAAGGGGATCTGCTTCTCCCAAACCGCGTCCCACCAACCCACCGCACCATTCCTGGCTGTAATATCAACTTGTCCAAAGAACTCCACACCATGCTCCTAGCCATCGACGTAGGCAACACCAACACGGTCCTCGGCCTCTACCCCCTCGCCACACCCGGCGACACCACCCTCATCGCCCACTGGCGCATCACCACACCCCGCAACCTCACCCTCGACGAGCTAGGCGTCCTGCTCGCCAACCTCTTCGCCCTCCGCTCCATCGACCACGCCAGCGTCACCGCCATAGCCATCTCCTCCGTCGTCCCTCCGCTCGACACCATTCTCCGCCGCGCCTGCGAGCTTCACTTCAACCTCAAGCCGCTCTTCGTCGAACCCGGCATCCGCACCGGCCTGCCCATCCGCACCGACAATCCCGCCGAAGTAGGCGCCGACCGCATCGTCAACTGCATCGCCGCCATCGACTACTTCAAGCAAGCCGCCTCAACCCCACCACACTCCACGCCACCCGAACAATATCTGTCATCCCGCAGCCCCCTTGGTTTGTCATCCCGAGGCGAAGCCGAGGGACCTGCCTCTCCCCCCGCCCAAGCCCAGCCCACCAATCCGCCCATCAT
Source organism: Acidobacteriaceae bacterium (assembly GCA_035943695.1). Taxonomy (GTDB): domain Bacteria; phylum Acidobacteriota; class Terriglobia; order Terriglobales; family Acidobacteriaceae; genus Edaphobacter. Next base: position 18,452 of record DASZBW010000025.1, read on the forward strand.
CGTCGTAGACTTCGGCACCGCCACCACCTTCGACTGCATCTCCTCCAAAGGCGAATTCCTCGGCGGAGCCATCGCCCCCGGCCTCGGCATCTCCGCCGAAGCCCTCTTCGCCCGCGCCGCCCGCCTCCCCCGCATCGACATCCGCAAACCCGCCAAGGTCATCGGCACCGGCACCGTAGACAACCTCCAGATCGGCCTCTATTACGGCTACATCGGCCTGGTTGACGGCATCCTCGCCCGCATGATCGCCGAGCTAGGCCCCCAGACCCGCACCCTCGCCACCGGAGGCCTCGCCCCCCTCATCGCCCCCGGCTCCCAATACCTCACCCAGGTCGACGAGCACCTCACCCTCAACGGCCTCCGCCTCCTCTACCACCTCAACCAACACACCACCCCCACCGCACCCACAAAACCCCGCACCCATCCCCGCTAGCGCATCCACACGCCGCATCACCCATCCAGCTAGCGCACGCTCCCCATCACCAAACCCGGCTAGCGCACGCTCCCCATCACCAAAAAATTGTCATCCTGAGCGAAGCGAAGCGGAGCCGAAGGACCTGCGTTCCCCCCACCCCGCCCACACCTCATACAGCCCCAGAAAAATTGTCATTCTGAGCGAAGCGAAGAACCCCCGCATTTCGCCGTTGCCGTTGCCCTTGCCGTTGCAGTTGCCCTTGCCGTTGCATTTGCAGTTGCAATTGCTCTTGCCTCACGGGTGCCCCACCCATGCAGCCTCACCGCATGAGTGGGGCACCACCACCCTAAGGCCGAGCCCCCAGCGCATTATTCTTAACCCCCACCGCCAGCGGAGTAACCACCGGCACAGCCGCCCCGATAATCTCCGTCACGCTATTCCCCTTGTAGTTCGGCACCCACACATCCCCCGACCCATCCACCGCCACACCATCCGCCCCATTGAGCCCTCCGCCCGCAAAATCACCCGGCTGCGGCGAAATCTTCACGCCCGCCGCGGACAGCTCCGCCACAAAGTTTGCGCCCGCGCCCGTCCCGCCGTAGTAGTTTGAGATCCACGCATTGCCTCCCCCATCGATTGCAATCCCCGACGGACTCGTCAACCCCGTCACCGTATACCCCGCAGCTCCCGGCACCGTCACTCCCGCGCTCGTGTACTCATTCACCACCGCAGGCGTACCCGTCCCGTTCTGCACCGAGTTCGTCACCCACACATTCCCCGCATGATCCACCGCATCGTACAGCGGATTCGACAGCGCCCCATTCGGCGGCACGCCCACCAGCGCCAAACCAGCCCCCGCATTCGAGAACACATACACGCGGTTGTTGTTCGGCGTAGGCACCCACACATTCCCCGTCCCATCGATCGTCAGCCCCAAACTCACCGCCGTCGTCCCGTTGAACGAAAACTTACCCAGCACCGTCCCGCTGCTCGAATACTTCTCCAACTGCCCCGACTGCACCCACACATTCCCCGTCCCATCGATCGCCACCGGCCCCAGCCCATCGATCGCGTACCCGGCAGCCCCCGACAGGAACGTCCCGCTATTCGACAGCTCCACCAACGCGAACGAACTCGTCGCCTGCACCGCGTTCGACGTCCACGCGTTCCCGCTCGGATCGATCGCCAGCCCATAAGCCACGCCCAGCCCTCCGCCCGTGTAGCCCGTGCTCCCCGAAAGAAACGCGCCCGTACTCGAGATCTTCGTCACCGTATCCGGCGATGTCGTATTCAACACCCACGCATTCCCCGCCGCATCGATCGCAATCGCATTCGGCGCACTCAAAGCCCCGCCCGTAACATTCAGCGCCACCGACCAGTCGCTCGGAGCCGCACTCAGCTTCGGCGAAAACGCCGCCCGCGCCAACCCATACAGCGTCGCCACATTCGCCCCCGGAAAGTGCGCAATATTAATCGCCGCTGAAGCCGTATCCGTAGCCTTCGCGCCGCCCGCCGTCCCATCCGCCGTAGCCGCCGCAAACAGCGCCGTGCATCCCGACCCATTCGTCGAGCACCCCGCCAGCACATTCGCCAGCGTATTGATCTCCGCCTGCGGCACCGTCCCCGTACCCGCCGGAGTCGTAGCCAGCGCCACGCCCGTAGCCACGTTCGCCAGATCTCCTGCATTCAAAAACGCATTCGCAAGACCCACCTTGGCCAGCGCCGTCCCCGAGCTCGACACATGCGTAACATCCGTAGCAAATCCCGCCAGCGCATACGCCGCCGCCACCGTCGTCACCTCATTCACCGCCACCGTCACCGCACCCGTCGGACAGTTGCCCACCGCCGCCATCCATCCCGCAGCCGCATTCGTCCCGCTACCAGAATTTCCCCCCAGCACATACACATACAACTGCTGCCCCGCCGTGCACACATACTGCGCCCCCAGCGTGTACCCGCCCGTAGAATTCGTCACCGCATACGCACCCACCGCATCCGACGCCCCCGTCTGCGCCGCAACCAGCAGCGACACCGAAGCATTGCTAGCCGAAGCCGCAATCCCCGCCCCACCATATCCCGTAGTATTCGCCGCAAACAGGTACACATGCGCGCCCACCACCGCCTGCGTTCCGCTCGTCACCGTGCCCGCAATCGCTGGCCCCGCCAGCCCCGGCCCCACCGTCACACCCGCCGTAGCGTGCCCCGACAAGCTGCTCGTATCCGTCACCGTCAACGTAGCCGTATACGTCCCCACCGTCGCATACGCATGCGTCACCGACGCGCCCGTCCCCGTCGCTCCATCGCCAAAGTTCCACGCATACGTCAGCGCCTGCCCCTGCGGATCGCTAGACCCAGCCGCCGAAAAACTAACCGCAGTCCCCACCACACCCGAATAACTCGCCCCAGCATTCGCCGTAGGTGCCGTAGGCCCCGAAGGTGCCGGAGCCGCCGCACTCCCCCCACCTGAACCGCCGCACCCTACCGCAGACACCACTCCCAAAGCCGCCAAAGCGATCCAGTAACGCATTATTCCCTCCCCAGAGAACCTGCAACATCAGATGCAAACCGCCGCCCACCCACGTCCCCGCGCCCCAAAACCCCCGACCCACCCAATCCCATTCCGGGAAACCCAATAAGCCTCTATTCCACCCAGGCCAACCCTCGCATCCAGGTAAGCCAAGGCGTCAGCCTTGGCCCTCCCCAATCCCCATCTACTCCACCCAGGCCTCAACCCCGGCATCTAGGTAAGCCAAGGCTTCAGCCTTGGCCCTCCCCACCCCCATCGCAACTGGGGTTTTAACCCCTGGGGCATGCCTTCCTCCCGCACCCCAAAAACCTCCCAGGGTTCAAACCTTGCGAGTCGGTCGATCGCAACGGATCAAAATCTGGGCCTTCCCGCCATCCCGCCACGCGCCAAAAACCTGTCAAGCCCCAAACCCCCTCATCCGACACATTCAAAAGAACATAGGTTTGGCGTGGAGTTATGGTCAATCCCATATAATAGAAGTAGTGAGTTAAACAAAAGCCCGGCCATCGCGCCGGGCTTTCGCCGTTAACGCCAAAAGTCCAACACCACAGGAGACCAAGCCATGCACATCAACGACCGCTCCACGCCCGATACCCCCGTATCAGCGGGGTATACCCCCTCCCCTAACCCCTTTGAAAGGGATATCTTAGACATCAGATACCCCCCTAAAAAAACACCCGGCACCACCATCCTCCGCCACCTCCAGGCCACCGCCTCCGCCCTCACCCTGACCCCTCACCAGGTAGCGAAAATCTTCCCCGCCACCCCTCTCGCCAACATTGCCGCCAACCTGCCCCACATCCTCGCCGCTCTCACCTCTGCCTCGCTCGACGACCCCCAGATGCTCCTCGTAGCCCTCGCCACCATCCGCGCCGAGACCGAGTGCTTCCTCCCCCTCGCCGAAGGCATCTCCCCCTACAACACCTCACCCGGCGGCCACCCCTTCGACCTCTACGACCACCGCCGCGCCCTCGGCAACCAGGGACCGCCCGACGGCGCCGACTTCCGCGGCCGCGGCTTCATCCAGCTCACCGGCCGAGCTAACTACACCCACTACGCCGCCAAAACCGGCCACGACCTCATCGCGGATCCCGCCCTCGCCTGCCAGCCAGCCATCGCCGCCGAACTCCTCGCCCACTTCCTCGCCGACAAGCAGATCCCCATCCGCCACGCCCTCGCCGCCAACGACCTCACCGCCGCCCGCCGCCTCGTCAACGGAGGCACCAACGGCCTCGCCCGCTTCACCTCCGCCTTCCACCTCGGCACCGCACTGCTCACCGATACAAAGCCTGTCCTGCCGGACGAGCCCGCTACGCGCGGAGCGGTCACTTCGTGACGCGTACTGGGCTTCGCATCGCTGCTCCCGCTGGTCGCCACCGAGCTCCATCGCGACCAACGGAAGCGCCCAGCGAAGCTCGGCAAAAGTCACGAAATGACCGCCGCCCGCGCAGGGCGCTCGTCCCGCAGGACCGTGGTATAGTTCGTCCATCCAAACAGGAGCATTTTTCCCATGACTGTACAGTGCAAGGTCAACACAGCCGAGATGCGCGAAGCCTTCCGCCTCAACCTGACGCCGGCCTTCTGGTGGAAGGCCGCACTCGGCAACGTCCGTGCGCTCATCTATATCGCGATCATGCTTGCCCTCATAGCTTCGAGCCTGAAGTCAGGACAGGCAATCGAATGGCGAAAGATCGGCTCCCTGCTCGCCCTGGTCGCTCTCTTCTTTGGCCTCTATGTCTTCCGTCTTCATCGCACCGTGGTCAAGACCGTGACCAAGCTCCAGGAGTCCTGCTCGTCGATGACCATCGATTCACAGACCGTCACCTCCACTGCCTCCAACGGAACGCTGACCTCGGTGCCCTGGTCGGCCATCACGCGCTGGCGCGAAGGAAAACTCGTCTTCACCATCGGCGATGCCAAGACCTTCCGCACCATTCCCAAGAGCGCTTTCAGCGAGATCCAGTCTGGCGAACTCCGCTCCTTGCTGCTCTCGCAGGTCCCCGGAGACCTCTCCGCGCATCAGCTGGCCAACCGCTAACCGCCGCAACAGACCCACCGCGACCAACGGGAGCGCCAAGCGAAGCTCGGCAAAAGTCACGAAGTGACCGCCGCCCGCGCAGGGCGCTTTACGCAGTTGTCTTTGACAAAGAAACCGCCTCAAGCTGGCGGATCACCTTCAAAGTATCCGCCAGCACCGTCTTCCCAACTTCTTTCTCGAACCCATGCTGAATCCGGTCGAACGCCGCGATCACCCGCATCGCTGCCTTCTTCCCCGCCGGCTTCAGCGTCAGCAGGTAGGCCCGCGCATCCGCAGCATCGATCCGCCGCTGCAGCAAGCCCTTCGCCTCCAGCGAAGAGACGCTGTGGCTGATGTTGCCCCGCGTCGTAGCAAACGTCTCCGCCAGCTGCGAAGGCTTGATCTGCCGCGGCGCTTCAAACAGCACCGCCACCAGCACCAGGCCCTCCAGAAAGTTCAGGCCATCGGCAGCAAACGCCTGGCTCGCCAGCGAGTTGAATCGCCGCGCCGCCGAGTTCACCGCAAACATCGGGCTAGCCCGAAGAAAGGCTTCAATCCGCATCGTCTGCATCCGAATAGTTTAGCAATTCAACAATCCACTCCAACATCGAACTGTCCTTGCACCACGCAGCAACATCATGGATTCTGGTCGAGGATGTTTGCCGTTACCGTTGTCGAAGATCTTTGCCGTTACCTTTGTCCTTGCTTCTGAGATAGGCCGGGACTTTAGTCCCGGCACAAACGTTCAAGCTCAACCGTGGGCTTTAGCCCCTGGGATATGCATTCTGATAAACCGAAACGGAAACCGACTTTCGTAGCAGCCGCCTGACGAAGCTTTGTTACAACAGACCTACCATCTCTACCGCGAGCCAAGGAACCCATTGATCCGACCCAGCCTCACCTTCGCCTCCGTCTGCCTACTCTTCACCGGCGCAGCCCTCGCCCAGCAGAGTTCGCAGCCAACCGCAGCGCCCGCAGCCGCAACCCCGGCCCTCCCCACCTACACCGACAGCATCCAGGTCCTCACCACCGCCGAGCCGCTACCCCTCGCCGAAAGCGACCGCTCCGTCCAGACCCTGCTGCCTCGCGAAGCCGCCACCGGCACAGATTCCGTAGTAGACCTGCTACGAACCGATTCGTCGCTGAACCTGCAGGCACGCGGCGGCGAAGGCGTGCAGGCCGACCTGTCCATACGAGGAACCACCTTCGAGCAATCCCTCGTACTGGTCAACGGCCTGCGCGTCAACGACCCCGAGACCGGCCACCTCAACCTCGACATCCCCATCCCCCTCGACGCCATCACCCGCATCGACGTCCTCCACGGCTCCGGCTCCACCTTCTACGGCTCCGACGCCATCGGCGGCGCCGTCAACCTGCTCACCGAAGCACCCGCCCACGGCCTTACCCTGGTCGCCCGCACCGGCGCAGGCAGCTTCGGCTCGCTCGAGAATCACCTCCGCGCCGCCTTCTCCAAAGATCACTTCGCCGAACAGATCACCGCCAGCCGCGACCAATCCGACGGCTTCATGTACGACCGCAACTACGCCTCCAACGCAGCCGCCAGCGAGACATGGCTGAAGTCCGCACCCGGCACCACCGACATCCTGCTAGCCACCAGCGACCGCCCCTACGGTGCCAACCGCTTCTACGGCAACTACCCATCCTGGGAGCGCACCAAGGCCTGGCTCGCCAGCATCCAGCAGCAGCTCGGCTCCCGCACCGCGGCCAGCTTCGGCTACACCCGCCACACCGACGAGTTCGTCCTCTTCGTCGCTAACCCATCCATCTATGAGAACAACCACGCCACCACAAGCTACGAAGCTGCCCTCCGCCGCGCCGACCCGCTCCGCCGCAACGCCACCCTCTCCTATGGCCTCGAAGAAGCAGGCGACACCATCCACTCGAACTCCCTCGGCAAGCACGCCCGCAACCAGGGCGCAGGCTACGCGAACCTCAGCCTCACCTCGCTCCGCCGCTTCTCTCTCTCGCTCGGCGCACGCGAAGAGGTCCTCTCCAGCAAAGGCTCCGTCTTCTCGCCCAACGTAGCCGCGGCCTTCACCCTCACGCCTACCCTGCGCCTCCGCGCCTCCGCAGGCCACGGCTTCCGCGAGCCCACCTACGTCGATCTCTACTACTCTGATCCCGGCACCATCGGCAACCCATCCCTCCACCCGGAAACCAGTTGGAGCTACGAGGGCGGCGCCGACTGGACACCCGTCAACAGCCGCATCCGTCTCTCCGCCACCGGCTATCGCCTCAACCAGTCCAACGTCATCGACTACGTCAAACCGCTGCCGCTCACGACCGGCGAAAAGTACCAGGCCATCAACATCCCCACGCTCGACATCACCGGCGCAGAGGCCAGCGTCCACATCCGCCTCAACGGCACACAGCGCATCGAGCTGAGCTACACCGCCAACCACTCCGCCGACCTGCCTGCAGGCTACCTCTCCGAGTACGCCTACAACTTCGCCGCACAGAACGCCATCTTCGCCTGGACTGGAAATCTTCCAGCGCAGCTCGTCGGCGCCTGGGGCCGGCAGATCACCGCACACACACAAGTCAACGTCGTGCAGAAGACTACGCAGACCGCCTACCCGCTCTGGGACTTCGACCTGCAACGCAACACCGGCCGCATCCGCCCCTACCTCCGTCTCGTCAACCTCGCCAACACCGGCTACACCGAGATTCCCTTCGTCCCCATGCAGGGCCGCACCATCATGGGAGGCATGGAACTCAACTGGTCGAAGCGATAAGAAAGCGCCCTGCGCGGGCAGCGGTCACTTCGTGACGTGTATTGGGCTTCGCGTGGGTGCTCCCGTTGGTCGCAGATAAAATCCTGTGCCGACCAACGGGAGGAGCGAGCGAAGCCCAGTACGTGTCACGAAGTGACCGCGCAGTGGGCCCGTCCGGCAGGACAGAGTCTCTATACTTGTAGAAGGCGTGTTCGACGCCCACTATCAGGAGCGTATGCCGGAATTCGCAGCAGTAGAAGAACAGCTTGACCTCATCACCAAGGGCGCAGCGGAGATCATCCCCCTCGAAGCCCTGCGCGAGCGCCTCGCCCAGTCCCACGCCAAAGGCGTGCCGCTGCGCATCAAGGCCGGCTTCGACCCCACCGCGCCCGACCTGCACCTCGGCCACACCGTCCTGATCCGCAAGCTGCGCCACTTCCAGCAGCTGGGCCACACCGTCATCTTCCTCATCGGCGACTCCACCGCCCTCATCGGCGACCCCACAGGCCGCAACGTAACCCGCAAGCCGCTCACCCGCGAAGAGATCGACCACAACGCCGAGACCTACAAGCAGCAAGTCTTCAAGATCCTCGACCCCGAGAAGACCGAAGTCCGTTACAACTCGGAATGGCTGGACAAGCTCGGCTTTGAAGGCATGATCAAGCTCGCCGCAAAGGCGACCGTATCGCAGATGCTCGAACGCGAAGACTTCCACAAGCGCTTCAAGGAAGAGCAGCCCATCTCCCTGCATGAGCTTCTTTACCCGCTCGCCCAGGGCTACGACTCGGTAGCACTCAAGAGCGACGTAGAGCTCGGCGGAACAGACCAGAAGTTCAACCTGATGCGCGGACGCGACCTGCAGCGCGATGCAGGCCAGCCACCGCAAATCATCCTGATGACGCCCATATTGGAGGGCCTCGACGGCGTACAGAAGATGTCCAAGTCGCTCGGCAACGCCATCGGCATCCAGGAGCCGCCCGCCGAGATGTACGGCAAGCTCATGTCCATCTCCGACGAGCTGATGCGCAAGTACTGGGTCTTCCTCACCGACCTCCGCGCCAGCGAGATCGACCAGATGCAGGCCGACATCGCCAGCGGCACGCTGCACCCCATGCAGGCGAAGAAGAATCTCGCCTGGTCCATCGTGCGCGACTTCCACTCACCCGCCGAGGCCGACTCTGCAGCCGAGAGCTGGGCGCAGCAGTTCCAGCAGCGCACCGTCACCAGCGACGCACCCGTCGTCGAAATCTCGCTGGCAACCGAAGGACTCATCGCCGAAGCCGACGCCGCGAATGGCACATCGATCGTGCGCCTTCCTAAGCTGCTCGCGCTCGCCGGCCTCGCCGCCTCCGCCGGAGAAGCCACACGCAAGATCGCAGAGAACGCCGTCAGCGTAGACGGCGAGAAGTTTGCAGACAAAGTATGGAGCGGCGCAAAAGCAGGCGAATCCATAGCGCTTCGCCTGGGAAAAAAGAGCGTCCGGGTACTCTGGCTTCCTTGAACCTCGTGACATCACGCAGCTTTCGCCGCGTTAATCCAATGCAGCGAGAAAGCGTCTAAGGAGATTGATGCAAATGATGAAGACATTTCGGATGAGCGCGTTCGTCGGAGCCTTGCTCCTCGCCCAAGCGGCACATGCCCAGGATGCAAAGCAGATCGTGCAGCAGGCGGTGAACGATCAACTGGCCGCCGACCGCAGCGATACATCGCACTGGCGCTACGTTGTCACCGAGTCCGACCACAGCAAATTCGTCGTAGTCGAAACAGAAAACGGCGCAATGCGGCGCCACATTGACGTTGCCGGCCAGCCTGCGTCTCCGCAGGTACTCGCGCAGGACGATGCAGACAATCAGCACTTCATCCATGACTCCTCCCTGCGCGCCAAGCAGAGGCAGAACTCCGCACACGACGACAAAAGCTCCATCGAGTTGCTGAACCTGATGCCCGAGGCCTTCCTCTGGACTGTAGAAAGCCAGACGCCCGAGCTGACCACGCTCTCGTATAAACCGAATCCGAACTTCAACCCGCCGGACATGGAATCGCGGGTGATGGGCAATATGAGCGGCACGCTCGTGGTCACCAACCCGCGGCACAGAATCAAGACCTTCAAAGGCAGGCTCGTAAGCGACGTCACCATCGGCTTTGGATTGCTGGCACGCATCAAGGCGGGCAGCACCTTCGATATCGAGCGCAGTGAAGTCGCCCCCGGATACTGGCAGATCACCCAGACGCACGTCCACATCGGCGGCCACGCCCTTTTCTTCAAGACCATCGGCACGCAGGAGGACTCAGTCAAGTCGGACTTCACCGCAGTGCCACACGGCACCACGCTCGAGCAGGGCCTGGAGATGCTGAAAGAACCTGCATCCTGTTGCGGTGGAGGCAGCGCGACAAGAAGGCGATGAATCCAACGTGGGGCGGGCTGATCTGCTCATTCGGTCCCGCGAGAGGAACGGGCGCAGTATGCTCGACATAAATGGCCAAGACTCCATACCCGCAGACCGACCGTGAACTGATTCGTCGCATCGAACGCTCCGCAGGCCGTCGCGCTGGATACAAGCAACTCATCCGCGAACTGGGCCTGGGCGGTGGCCGCGAACGCCGCCTCCTGCTCGAACAGCTCGCCCGCATCACCGCACGCGGCGAACTCGTCAAGACCGAGTTCGAGCAATGGGCTCTCCCCGCCGCCACGTTCGAGAAGACCGCGCGCCCAGGCCGCGGCGAAGCGAACGACCAGCGCGACCAGCCCATGCGAGCCACGCGCGATCACCTCGTCGCCGGCAGGCTTGACCTGCATCGCGACGGCTACGGCTTCGTCCGCCCCAACGGAAGCACCAACCGCGACGACGATCTCTTCATCCCGCCCAACGAGCTGAACGGGGCCATGCAGGGCGACGAAGTCCTCGTCGACGAAGCGCCCCCAGGCCGCGATGGACGCCGCTCCGGACGCATCGCACGCGTCCTTACGCGCCGCAACCCCACGGTCGTCGGCATCTTCCACTACGCACGCGCAAGCCGCAGCCGAGGCGCATGGGACGACGCGCCCATCCTCGCCGGCAACTACATCACGCCGCTCGATGAGCGCATGTCCGGCGCACCCGGCGGCGGAGCCATCCTCATCCCCGAAGGCGCAGAGATCCCTACTACATCCGCGGACACACCTCACCGCGTCCTAGGAGAAGAAGCCCACACCCAGCAGCGCGCCTGGAAATTCCCGGAAGATGACGCAACCCACAATCCCCTCGAAAGCCTCGCCGTCGACGTAGAGATCACCGACTTCCCCACCCCCGGCCGCCCTGCCAAAGGCCGCGTCATCGAGATCCTCGGCCCGCCCGATGCCTTCGGCGTCGACGTCGAGATCATGATCCGCAAGCATCATCTGCCGCACGTCTTCCCCGCCAACGTACTTGCCGAAGCCTCCGCCTCCGCCGCACAAACCGTCGATACGCTAACCTCCGCAGAGACCGCGCAACGCCGCGACTTCCGTGGCCTTCCCATCGTCACCATCGACGGCGAAACCGCCCGCGACTTCGACGACGCCGTCCTCGTCGAGCCTCTGCCCAACGGCAACTGGCAGCTCCAGGTCCACATCGCCGACGTCAGCTACTACGTCCGCCCCGGCACCGCGCTCGATCTCGAAGCACGCCTGCGCGGCACCAGCGTCTACTTCCCGGACCGCGCCGTACCCATGCTTCCGCCGCAGCTTTCAAGCGGCATGTGCAGCCTGCGCCCCGATGAAGACCGCCTCGTCCTCAGCTGCCTCATGGAGATCGACGCACGCGGTGAGGTCCTCCGCTACGAGGTCTGCGAAGGCATCATCCGCTCCGCAAAACGCATGACCTACACCCAGGTGCAGGCCATCCTAAACAGCAGTACCGATGCCGCAACCGACTCAGACCGCGCCATCCGCCAGCAATTCAGCGAACACGCAACTCGCTTTGAACAGATGTACCAGCTCGCGCTGAAGCTCAACGCAAAGCGCAAACGGCGCGGCTCCATCGACTTCGATTTACCCGAGCCAGTCATCGAGTTCGACCCCAACGGAGCGATGAAGTCCATCGTTCGTTCCGAACGCGGATGGGCACACCGCCTGATCGAAGAGTTCATGCTCAGCGCCAACGAGTGCGTCGCCACCTGGCTCCAGAACAACGCCATCCCCAGCATCTATCGCATCCACGAGATGCCCGACCCCAAACGCATCCTCGACTTTGAAGAGACAGCCAGCGGCTTCGGCTACACCCTCGGCTTCGCCAATCTTCCCGTCAAGCAGATGACGATGAAAGCCGACCGCCGCGACGTGCGCAAGGGACGAAGCGGCGGAGGCCAACGCCAGCAGGCGAAGACCCACGACGTACCGCAGTCCATTCCCGTCACGCCGCAGATGTATCAACGGCTCACAGCAAAGATCGCAGGCCAGCCCGAAGAACGCATCCTCAGCTACCTCATGCTGCGCTCGCTCAAGCAGGCACGCTACAGCGAGAAGAACGAAGGCCACTTCGCCCTCGCCAGCCCCTGCTACACGCACTTCACCTCACCCATCCGCCGCTACCCGGACCTCATCGTGCATCGCCTGCTGCGCGATCTCATCCACGCCGGGGCCAACACCCATGGCGCATCCATCCTCAGCTCTGATCCGCAGCCCTGGAAGCAAGCAGCCGATTCAGTTACCCATTCGCCAAAGCCGCGCCGCGACTGGGCATCCGAGCCCATCCCAGAGTCCGAGCTCACCGCCATCGCCACTGAATCCAGCCAGGCCGAACGCCGCGCCGACGACGCCGAACGCGAGCTGATGGAATGGAAAAAGATGCGCTTCATGGAGGATCGCATCGGCGAAGACTTCAGCGGCATCATCCTCTCCTGCACCAAGTACGGCTTCTTCGTCGAGCTCGACGACCTCTTCATCGAAGGCCTCGTCCCCCTGGCCTCGCTCTCCAGTTGGCGCAGCGACGAGCGCTTCGTCTTCCGCGAGACCGACAAGCAGATCGTCAGCACACGCGGCGGCCCCGGCTACAAGATGGGCCAGCGCGTCCACGTCCTGCTCGACCGCATCGACCGCCAGCAGCGCCGCCTGCAGTTCGCCCTCGTGCCCTCACAGGAAGCACCCACCACAAAGTCACCCCGCAAGAACAAAACCGGCAAAGCCTCCACACCGCTCCCGGGCGAATCCAACCACAGCAGCCCGGACCGCTCCGGCAAGAAGGCAAGAGGGGCGAGCGGCAAGAAGAAAACTCGTCTTCGCGACAAGAAGAACAAGGGCAAGCGAAAATAGCCGGTTCACACAGCGGCGTATAGGCGCAGATCTTGCGCGCTTATACAATGGAAGATGAAGGAGTACGAAAGACATGGCGCACACCGTATTTTGCACGAAGTATAAAGCCGAACTGGAAGGCCTCGAAGAGCCACCCTTCGACTCCGACTTCGGCCAGAAGATCTATAAGAACGTCTCGCAGAAGGCCTGGGGCGAGTGGGTCGAGCGCCAGAAGATGCTGCTGAACGAGTACCGACTGCAGCCCTGGACCCGCGAAGCGCAGGACTTCCTCGTCGAGCAGATGAACGGCTTCTTCTTCGGCGAAGGCGAAGCCCTGCCCAAGGAATTCGTAGCCCCCAAGTAGTCTTCTCACGGCAGCAGCAAATACAGCTCCGTCGTGTACACTTGAAGCTGCAACATACCCCAGCCGACGCCCGCCCGGGCGCCGCGCGCAACACAAGTCGGGACGTGGCTCAGCCTGGTAGAGCGCACCCTTGGGGTGGGTGAGGTCGCAAGTTCGAATCTTGTCGTCCCGACCATTTACTTTGTCGTTGGATCAGCCAGGCAAAGGCCGGCCTTCCAAACACAGTCCCATCGTCAAAACATTCAGCGAGCAGAAGAAGTTTGCTCCGTCGCCGACACGCTGGCCTCACGCTGCGATCTTGACTTGTAGCTCGCTCCGACGAAGTCGCGGAACAGCGGGTGCGGCTCCAGCGGCTTCGATTTGAACTCCGGATGAAACTGGCAGGCGAGGAAGAAGGGATGCGTCGGAATCTCGACGATCTCGACATAGGTGGCGTCCGGCGTGGTACCGGTGAGGCGCAGGCCCGCGCCCGTCAAGATCGGCTCATACTCGCGGTTGAACTCGTAGCGATGACGGTGGCGTTCTGAGATCTCGGTCGTTCCGTAGGCTTTGGCCGCGAGTGAGCCCTCCTCAAGCTTGCACGCCCACGCGCCCAGGCGCATCGTGCCGCCCATCTCTTCCACGCCGGTAAGCTCGCGCAGCTTGTAGATGATGCGGTGCGGCGTGGCGGGGTCGAACTCGCCTGAGTTTGCACCGGCAAGGCCGGCGACGTTGCGCGCGTACTCAATGCAAGCGGTCTGCATGCCCAGGCAGATGCCGAAGAACGGGACGCTGTTCTCGCGCGCATAGCGGATGGCGTTGAGCATCCCTTCCACGCCGCGTTTGCCAAAGCCGCCAGGCACAAGGATGCCGTCGAATCCCTTGAGCTGCTCTTCGTAGGCACGGTTCGGTTTGCCCGGCGCGTCGTCCTCGGCTTCATCGCGCGTCTCCAGTCCCTCCGCCTCGATCCACGTAACCCGCAGCTTCAGGTTATGCGAGAGCGAGCCGTGGACCAGGGCCTCTTTCAGCGACTTGTAGCTGTCTTCGTACTCCACATACTTGCCGACAATGGCGATTGAAACTTCATCCTTCGGATTGTTCGCCCGATGCACGATATCCTGCCACTTCGCCAGGTCAGGCTCCTTCGCGTCGATGCGGAGCAGCTGCAGCGCCAGCGCGTCTACGCCTTCTGCGGCGAAGTTCAGAGGCACCTCGTAGATGCTGGAGACATCGCGAGCGGCGATGACGGCGTTCTCCTGCACATTGCAGAAGAGAGCGATCTTGTTGCGCATCTCGCGCGGTACCGCACGGTCCGAGCGGCACAGCAAAATGTCTGGCTGAATTCCGATCGACAGCATCTCCTTCACGGAGTGCTGCGTCGGCTTGGTCTTCAGCTCCTGCGCCGCAGCGATCCAGGGGATCAGCGTGACGTGGACGAAGACGGTGTTGTCGCGGCCCAGGTCCTGCCGCATCTGGCGAATCGCTTCAAGGAACGGTAGCGACTCGATATCGCCGACCGTACCGCCGATCTCGACGATGGTCACCTCGCACTCCGCTGCGACCTTGCGCATGGCGTTCTTCAGCTCGTTGGTCACGTGCGGAATCACCTGCACGGTCTTGCCGAGGTAGTCGCCGCGGCGCTCCTTGGTGATGATCTGCTCATAGATGCGCCCGGTGGTCAGGTTGTTATCGCGCGAGAGCTTGGCGTGAGTGAAGCGCTCGTAGTGGCCCAGGTCGAGGTCGGTCTCGGCGCCGTCATCGGTGACGAAGACCTCGCCATGCTGGAAGGGTGACATCGTACCCGGATCGACATTCAGGTACGGGTCGAACTTCATGATGTTGACCTTGATACCGCGCGCCTCCAGCAGGCAGCCGATGGATGCCGCGGCCAATCCCTTGCCGAGCGAAGACACAACTCCGCCTGTTACAAAGATGTATTTCGCCGACATCTCCGCCTCCGAATATTCTGTTGTTTAATTTTGCCGCGCGTGTGGGGCACGGTTAAGTATCGCAGGGATGCGACCTTGCAGCAATGTCTTTCTGCCGTGGAAAACGGGCCAGGTTGAACCCTGGGCCTGAACTCAACAACATACCTACTCGATCGATTCGTCTCCAGCTATCGCGCTGCTTCGGCTCGAAAGACCAACTACTAGTCCGTTCCGCCCGCCGAAAATAAGTCGGAGACGATTTTTCCTCCACCAGCGCGACACGCCGCATGGAGTACGTTATGCTGCAAGTACTGCAGCCAGTCGGGGCCACAGAAACCAAAACTGGAGAAAACACCCATGATGAATATGGAGCGTACGCAGGAGATGCAGCGCTGTATGGACGATTGTTGTAGCTGCATGACGATGTGCAGCGAAACGATGATGATGTGCATGAAGAGCGGCATGACCATGTCTGCCGAGATGATGTGCATGATGCAGGACTGCATGGATATGTGCGACATGGCCATGAAGTGCATGATGCGCATGAGCCCGATGTGCCCGCAGATGTGCGGCATGTGCGCCGAGATGTGCATGAAGTGCATGACCATGTGCGAGCAGATGGCCAAGGGCAACGAGATGATGATGCGTTGCGCCGAAATGTGCAAGCGCTGCGCCGCCTCCTGCACCATGATGTCCAAGATGTCGATGGCTGCCTAATCCATCGAATCATGGACAGAGCTCGCCTTTGGGTCGGAAAGGGCAGCTTCGAAATTACCCGTCTGTAAATATGCAGACGGGGCGGGAGTCGGCCCGCCCCGTCCTTGCGTATCAGTTCCTGCCGCAATCGCGGACAGCCCCGATTCGCCTCTCAGCCGCAGCACCTCCGCAGCATCCTTGTGAACTTGTTTAGCTGGCGCGCATGGTCAGCAGATTTCCTGCACGAGCCACGGCTGCGGCACGCTCCGCATCGCGCCTCTGCTTCTCCGCGCGAAGAGCGGCAAATGCAGGTCTGGATACACCGCCCTGGGTCGCGACAAGCTGCTGTACAACCTCGCCCTCGCAGACGCCGCACCGAGCGCCCACTCGCGCTTCCACCTGCCCGCGCAGGCACACTCCGCAAAACACCTCGCCAGTTGTGGGAGAGGTCCAGGCATTGCGCTGGGTTCCGGTGGAGTCCTTGCGCATCACGAAATAGTTTGTCTCAGTCATGTTGAACTCCTGACGCCAAAAGAAAAGAGCCCACGAGAGAAACGTCCTCGTGGGCTACTTCAACTTCTAAAAGAATTTGGAATACCGGCTACATCTGGTTAGATCCGGCTACCCGCGCAATCCTTCGCCCATGATGTGTGTAGACAACACATCGAGCCAAGAACGGAGGTGGGGATCAACGTCACACTACAATAGTAGCATATTTCGATCCTGGGGTTGCCTGCACCTGAGTGCACATCCTGGGATCTATTCGCGCCACTTGATGTTGCAGCCCAGGCTGGTGCGCTGGTTCGTGTCGGGCCGCCTGCCTGCGATCACTGCGTCCATTGCTGCGCGCAGATCCTTGCCGGTGACGGGAACGTCATTGCCTGAGTCTCCGCGGCGCGGGCGGCTGTCGTCCAACTGGCCGCGGTAAACCAGCTTCATCTCGGCGTTGTACAGGAAGAAGTCCGGCGTGCAGGCGGCGTGGTAGCTGCGTGCAACTTCCTGCTCTTCATCCAGCAGGTAAGGGAAGCGGAAGCCCAGGCGCTTCGCCTGCTCGCGCATTCCGTCCGGACCGTCCTCTGGATACGCTTCGATATCGTTCGACGAGATCGCTGCAATCGCGATCCGGCCTTCGTAGTCCACACCGATCTGCGCGAGTTGCTGTTCCACATGCTTCACGTAGGGACAGTGGACGCAAATAAACATCACCAGCAGTCCGTGCCGTCCCTGCTTCGACGTACCGCCGCCGGTCATTCGGTTGGTCTGGTCAGAGACTTCGTCGTCCCAGGCGAGCGCCATCACGTCGTCGCGTCCCATCGCCCGACCCGTTACTACATCTACCAGCTCGAAGGCTGGCGCCTCGGTCCCCAACTCCACCATGCTCGATTGCGTCTTTGACATGCATCTATCGTAATAGATACGCCCCGCAGCTCCCCTGCTTGCTAAACCGCATCTATCATGGCAACCTCAGTCGAACCCTTTACGCATCGAGAGGAAGCTCCTTGAACCTGAAGTCACGCTACATCTCTGCCCGCAACCGCCGTCGGTCCACGCTTTCCATGCTGCTCGTGTTCGCACTGGTCGCTGTGGCGGGCTGCCATCGCCACCGCAAGACGGTCTCCGCGCCGAACACCACGGACTACGCGGACAACCTGCGCACGGTGACCGGTAGTGCAAAACTCCCTGTACTCCGCTGGCCGAACTATTCGGACTACCACGCCGCCGTCACGAGCTTCTACGACGACCGCAACTACGAGATCGCGTGGCTGCGCGACCTGAAGCCGACGGCACAAGCTTCGGCGTTCATCAAGGCCTTCCAGGACGCCGGAGCGAAGGGGCTCAATCCTGAGGACTACGACGCCTCGCGTTGGGCGGCGCGGCTGAGCCGCATCGCACAGATTGCTGCATCGCACGATACGTCCAGTGCCGCGCAGGATTCCATCGCCCAGTTCGATGCCGCGATGACCATCTGCGTGATGCGCTACATCTCGGACCTGCGCGTCGGACGCGTCAATCCGCAGCATTTCAACTTCGACATTAACGTGACCGACAAGAAGTACGACCTTTCGGATTTCGTCTCCGACAATGCGGTCGATGCGAGCGATGTGCCCGCGCTCATCCGCAGCGTCGAACCAGACTCCGAGCAGTACCGCGCGACGGAAGCGGCGCTCGCACACTACCTTTCGCTGGCTGCGTTGCAGGCTGCGGCCGGCGCTCCTCCGCTGCCGGACGTGCCGAAGTCCGGCATCGCACCCGGTGGATCCTACGCTGCCACCGGCGAATTGCAGGCGCGGCTCCAGCTCGAAGGCGATGCGCCGGGCGCTTATCCTTACCAAGCGTCCTCCTCCGCGCCGCCGACATCGCAACCCGCAACGGCGACCGGCAAAGCGAAGCTCGGCAGCAAGACGTTCGCCCGCGCCAGGAGCCTGCTCCATCGCAAGCCTAAAGCTGCTGCATCGACTGCCACGCCGCAGTCCGAAGCCGCACAACCCAGCGCACCCGCCTTCAATCCGCCGAGTCTTCCGCCTGCTTACACGGCGGAGCTCGCTGCAGCGGTCAAGCTCTACCAGCATCGCCACGGCTTGTTGGACGATGGCAAGTTGACGCCCGACACCATCAAGTCGCTCAACGTCCCGTTGACCGAGCGTGTGATCCAGTTGCAGAACTCGCTCGAACGCTGGCGCTGGCTGCCGAACCAGTACGTCAACGCGCCGCTGATGGTGAACCTGCCGGAGTTCATCCTGCGTGGCTACACGCCGCAGCACAAGGTCGAGTTCACCATGAAGGTCGTTGTGGGCAAAGTGGTCGGCGCTCACAACACACCGGTCTTCGCGCACATGATGAAGTACCTGATCTTCCGGCCTTACTGGAACGTGCCGCATGACATCGTCGAGAAGGAGCTGATGGCGCACATCCGAGCGAGCGGCGTGGGCTATCTCGCCAGCCACAACTTCGAGGTGACGGACAACAAGGGCACCGTTCTCACCAACTTTACCGCCGAGCAGATCGAGCACGGAGGTCTGCAGGTGCGGGAGAAGCCAGGGCCGAAGAACTCGCTTGGGCTGGTGAAGTTCATGTTCCCGAACCAGTACGACATCTACCTGCACTCGACGCCACAGCCGGAGCTGTTTGACCGCACGCGCCGCGACTTCTCTCACGGCTGCATCCGCGTGCAGAAGCCGGAGGACCTCGCCGTCTGGGTGCTCGCGAACAGCAATACGCCGGCACCGGCGGGCAAGAGCTGGGACGCAGACACCATCCACGACACCATGACGAACGGGCAGGACAACCACCAGGTCAATCTCAAGACACCGCTGCCCATCGTCATCTTCTACCTCACCGGTATCTCGGCTGAAGATGGGCACACGCACTTCTTCGATGACATCTACGGCTACGACCAGAAGCTGCAGCAGGTGCTGAGCAAAGGACCGCCCTACCCCGTAAAGCCCGACCCCACGATGAACCAACCCAAGGCCGGAGATACGATGTAACATCAAGCCAAACCCATGCTGCCTCCCAAGACGTTGCTTTCTCGTGCTGTTTGTTGCATCGCGGTGTCGTTTTTTGGACACACGGCCTCTGCCCAACCTGCATCCGAGACATATGCGAAGCCGCCTCTCGCCTGGGCTTCGATCGCCATCCATGTCAGCAACCCGACCGCACGAATCACGGACAGCGACGATGATCCGGGCGGAGCCAGCAATGACCGGGCCAACGGCACCAGCGAACACAACATGAGCCTGCGAGAGATCATCTCCGAGGGCTATAACTTCAGCGTCTTCCCCTTCCGCGCAGGGGAGATCTCCGGCCTGCCGGCATGGGCCCGTACACAGCGATATGACATCGAGGCCCGTGTCGATGACGCGGATGTAGACGCATTCAAAAAGCTCTCGAATCTTTCGATCCAAGATACCCTCGCCGCTTTCGTCGCACGCCGTCCAACCGGCGAGATGCTCATGATGCAGGCTCTGCTTCGCGACAGGTTTCACCTCAAGGTTCATTGGGAGATGAAAGAGCGCAGCAGCTTCAACCTCGTCACTGCCAAGGGAGGACTGCGCCTCAAGCCGTCCTCTACCGACATAGAACACAGCGAGATGAATTTTTCCCCCGGCCATATCTCGGGCAAAGGTGTGCCTTTCTCCTTTCTTGCCAGCGTCCTCGCCATGCCTCTGGGCCACACCGTCGTCGATGCCACCGGTGATCCGAGAAGCTATGACTTCGATCTGCACTTTACCCCCCTGAACACCCCAGCCAGCACAACGAGTAACGATCCGGATATCTTCACCGCCGTGCAGGAGCAGATCGGCCTCAAGCTGCAGAGCACTCACGCCCCAGTCCCCATCCTCGTAATCGATCACGTCGAGCCCCCTACGCCTAATTGATCGCGAGTCGATAGAGCGGTTAGTCCAATGCGTGCCCAGTGAAGCATGGAGCACACTGCGCACGCTGCGGCGTAGACTTGAGCTATGCAGCGCATCTATATGGACGCCAATGCGACCACGCCTTTGCTGCCTGAGGTGCTGGAGGCGATGCAGCCGTACTGGATTGCGGAGTTCGGCAATGCCAGCTCCATCCACCAGCGGGGGCAGCACGCGCGGGCGGCGGTGGATCGGGCGCGGGCGCAGGTTGCAGCGCTCCTGAATTGCCGGCCAGCGGAGGTCGTCTTCACCTCGGGCGGCACGGAGAGCGACAATATGGCGCTCTTCGGAGTTCTGGGCGGCGTGCTCTCCGGCGGCGATCGGCTGATCACTACGGCGATCGAGCACCATGCGGTGCTGCATGCTGCCGAGGCGCTGCGGGAACGCGGCGTCGAAGTGACCTTCCTCCCATGCACGGCGCAAGGGCGGATTGAGCCCGAGGCGCTGCGAGAGGCCCTTGCGCGGGATGCCGAGCTGGGGCGGAAGACAACGCTGGTGAGCGTGATGCTGGCCAACAATGAGACCGGCGTGGTCCAGCCCGTGCGCGAACTGGCAGAGATCGCGCATGCGGCGGGGGCGCTGTTCCATACGGACGCGGTGCAGGCGGCGGGAAAGCTGACGCTGGATGTGAAGGCGCTGGGCTGCGATCTGCTCTCGCTCTCGGGCCACAAGATGTATGCGCCGCAGGGGACGGGCGCGCTGTTTGTGCGGCGCAATGTCCGGCTGCAGCCGATGTTCTTTGGCGGGCTGCATGAGCGCGGACGCAGGCCGGGGACGGAGAACGTGGCCGGGATCGTCGGGCTGGGCAAGGCGGCCGAGCTGGCGAAGCGCTGGATGGAGGGCGACGGAGCGCAGCGGCTGGCAGCGTTGCGTGACCGGCTGGAGCAGGGAATTCTTGCGGCGGTGGAAGAGGCTGGAGTGAATGGTTGCGGCGAGGAGCGGGTGGGGAACACGTCCAATGTGTTCTTTGACCACGTGGAGGCCGAGGCGCTGGTGATTGCGCTGGACCTGAAAGGGCTTGCGGTGTCGGGCGGTTCGGCGTGCCAGTCCGGCGCGACCGAGCCGTCGCATGTGTTGACGGCGATGGGGCTGAGCGAGGCGCGGGCGCGGGCGAGCATACGACTTTCGCTGAGCCGGCTGACGACCGCGGATGAGGTCGCGGCTGTGCTGGCGATTCTTCCCGCTGCGGTTGCACGGCTGCGCGAGTTGAGTCCTGCAAAGCGGCTGGCCTGAGTGCTTCGTCCCTTCATTTGCTACCCCCCCTCCCCCTATATCGATTTTGCATAATCTTCTAACCAAACAGGTTAGCTCCTGTGCCATTTTTCAAGATCTTGATAACAAAGGAGATATTTTTCAAGATCTTGATAACGCTGGAGTTATGGTGAATTTTCGACTTGGGAGGCACAATCCGGTTGCGGTGGATTCTGTCTCGACCTGGGTTAATTATACGCGGGGTGTCAAGGGTTTTGGTCGCTGGCGGAGAGGGATTGGGCGGTGGTGGGCGCTTATCTCAGGGTCGAGATGTGGGTGTCCGATGGGGTTTGGTGGAAGAAGGGTGCGAGCGACTTGGGCTGGGTAAGAGCGTCGGGATTCTTCGCTTCGCTCAGAATGACAGCGGATGAGGGTTGCTGGGCTTGGGCGGGGGATGACGCAGGAGTGCAAGGGCCACGACAACAGCAACAGCAGATCCCCTTCGGGGATGACAAACAGAAAGGCAAGTGCAACTGCAAAAGCAATGCGGGGGTTCTTCGCTTTGCTCAGAATGACACGGGGTGAGCGGGAGGGTACGTGGGCAATGGGGTGGCTAGAGGTACCAGGGGATGTCGACTACGATGACGCGGCGCTTGCCGCGCAACAGGAGGAGGAGCTTGAGGAGCTGGACGCGCTGGTTGTGGAGCAGGTTCTCCCACCAGTGGTTGACGACGAGTTCGGGCAGCAGGACGGTGATCTTGCGCTCGGGGTTCTGCTGCTCGAGCTCGAGGATGTAGTCCATCAGGGGTGAGATCACCAGGCGGAAGGTGGAGTGGAGCTGGATCAGCTCTGGCTCGGGCAGGCCCTTTTCGCGGATGGGGACGAGGACGTTCCTCTCCCAGGATTCGCACAGGGAATCTTCTCCGTCGTCGCAGTTGACGTTGACGACCTTGATGTCGCTCGAAAGCACGACGGCGAAGCGCATGGCTTTCTCGGTCATGCGGTCCCAGCGGGCCATGGGCAGCACCAGCAGAGGCGGCTGGAGATTGGTGAGGCGCAGAGGCTCGGACTTCAACGCGTCCTTGAGGCTCGTGTAGTGCTTCTTGATGCCGACCATGAGCAGGATCAGGCCCGGGATGAGCAGCGCGGTGACCCAGGCGCCTGCGGTGAACTTCGCGATCAGTACGATGATGGTGGTGACGCCGGTGGCGATGGCGCCGGTGCCGTTGACCAGCATGTGCCAGTAGCGTCCCTTGTGGCCACTGCCTTGTTTCCACCAATGCACCACCATGCCCGCCTGCGAGAGGGTAAAGGCGAGGAATGCGCCGATGGCGTAGAGAGAGATCAGGTAGTCGGTGCGCCCCCGGAACATGATCAGGATGACGGCCGTAAAACCGGTGAGCGCATAGATGCCGTGCGAGAAGAGCAGGCGTCGGCCGCGCAGAGTGAAGACGTGCGGCAGGTAATCCTGGATGGCGATGGTGCGGGCAAGGCGGGGAAAGCCTGCAAAGGCGGTGTTGGCGCTGAGGCAGAGTGCGGCGACGACCGAGCCCATGGTGAGGAAGTAGAACCAGCCGCGCCCGAAGACGGCCTGGACGATGAGGCTCAGCGTAGTTTGATACCCGGCGATTGAAGGGTCCATCGCCATGATCTGATACTTTTTCGCCAGCCAGGCGGTGCCGAGCAGAAGCACGATCAGGATGGCGACGATGACAGAGAGTGTACGCTGGGCATTCTTGGCGCGAGGCTCGCGGAAGGCCATGACGCCGTTGGATACTGCCTCGACGCCGGTCATGGCGGCGCAGCCATTCGAGAACGCCTTGAGCAGAAGCCAGAGTCCCAGATATTTCATGGTCGCGGGCAGCGGCGTGGGCATGGGAACCAGGGGTACGGGGTGGCCTCCGGCATGGAGAACACGGACGCAGCCTACGCCGACGACGACCAGCAGGGCGATGACGAAGATGCCGGTGGGGATGATGAACGCTGCGCCCGTATCCTTGGTGCCGCGCATGTTGACGATGGCCAGCAGGCCAAGGATGACCAGGCACATGAGCAGCGTATGGGGCAGAAGCGAGGGCACTGCGGAGACTACGGCCGCTACTCCGGCTGCTACGCCGACCGCGGCGGTGAGAATGTAGTCGATCATCAGCGCGGCAGCCGCCACCAGGCCTGCGCCGTCGCCGAGATTCTCCTTCGCGACCGTGTACGAGCCGCCGCCGGTGGGGTACGCCGCGATGGTCTGCCGGTAGCTGAAGAAGACGATGACCAGCAGGATGAGGATCGCGATGATGATGGGCAGCAGATGAGCGACGCCGGCAAGCCCAAGCGGGATCAGCAGTGCGAGCGCCTGCTCCGGGCCGTAGGCTGCTGAGGTGAGTGCATCCAGGCCGAAGATGGGGATGCCGGCCGCGACGCCGATGTGTTCGGCGCGTTCTTCACTCGTGGCAAGGGGTTTGCCAAACAGCGTATTGGTAAAGGACATGGAAATTTAATAGTAGACATGAACGGTTTGCAAATCCACAAAATAATCGCTTTGGCTAGAGCAGCAGGTAATCTGCAGCGGGCGACGCGCCTGAGGATAATCTCTGCTTGCCCTGCCCCCCCTGTGCGGTTGCGACTGCCAACTTTCTGCATCTAACGGGGTAAGCTCTGAAAAGAGAGTCCATGCTCTGAAGACGACACGGTAGCGCAAACCAAAACGAACGGTCAGGAGATTCAATGTCAAGCACGAATGCAAGCCCGAAAGATAAGCAGGATGCACCCATCACACGGGAGAAGCTGGTGGATCTATTGAACGAAGATCTGTCGCGCGAGTTTCAGGCCGTGATCGCCTATGTGAATTACTCGCAGGTGCTGAAGGGCGCGGCGTACATGAATATCGCTGCCGAGCTGGAGAAGCACGCTGCCGAGGAGCTATCGCATGCGTTGATCCTCTCGAACCAGATCGACTACCTGGGCGGGATGCCGACGACCGTTCCCAAGCCGGTGAAGACGTCTGAGAAGGCGGAAGAGATGCTACGTTTCGATCTCGAAAATGAGAACGAGACGATTCGCAACTACCGGCGGCGCGTGAAGCAGGCCGATGAGCTGGGTGAGTTTGCGGTTGCGGAACATATTCGCGAGATTCTGCTGGATGAGCAGGACCACCAGATTGCGCTGGCGACGGCGCTGGGCATCGACGTGCCGAACGTGGGCATCGCCGACTAAAATCGGATGCGTGAATGAACCTGAGTTGAAGCGAAGATGGACCGTGCGCGATATGCCGTCGCAGGCTGGGCGGCGCGCGCTGATTACAGGTGCGAACAGCGGCATAGGATTCTACGCGGCGCTGGAGTTGGCGCGAGCAGGGGCGCATGTGGTGCTCGCGTGCCGGGATGGGGCTCGCGGCGAAGAGGCGGTGGCGCGGATTCTTGCAGCGGTACCGGCAGCGAGCGTGGAGGTGGTGCGGCTTGATCTTGCGTCGCTGGCCTCGGTGCGTGAGTGCGCGCAGGCTGAGCTGGCGCGGGGCGGTGCGCTCGATCTGCTGATCAACAATGCTGGCGTCTATGCGCCGAGGAAGCGGCTCGCAACGGCTGACGGATTCGAACTGCAGTTCGGGACGAATGTGCTGGGGCATTTTGCGCTGACGGCGCTGCTGATGCCGGCCTTGCTGCGGGCGGCCGAAACGGCGCGGGAGCGGCCGCGTGTGGTGACGATCGCTTCGATTGCGCATAAGCGCGGGCGGCTGAATTTCGACGATCTGCAATCGGCGAACGAGTACAGTCCCAGCGGATCGTACGGTCAATCGAAGCTGGCGAATCTGATGCTGGCGTTCGAGCTGGATCGGCGGCTGCGCGCGGCGGGTGGGGATGTGGCGAGGATTATGAGCGTGGCGGCGCATCCGGGTGTGGCGAATACGAATCTCTTTCAGGTTGGCGATTTTGCGTCGCTCGAACTGGCGCTGCGTCGAGGGGCGCGGGTGGTAATCGGGAAGCTGCTGAATGATCAGGTGCAGGGCGCCGTTCCGACGCTGTTTGCCGCGACCGCTGCGGATGCGGAGAGCGGCGGGTACTATGGGCCGCAGGGATTCAAGGAGATGCGCGGCGGGGATGTGGGCGTGGCGAAGGTCTCTGCGCAGGCGCGTGACGAAGGGGCTGCGGCGAGGTTGTGGTCTGAGTGCGAGCGGCTGGGCGGCGTTACGCTTCGTCCATAGGATCGGACACGTCTTCGATGATCTGCTGCTTTGCGAGGGCCTGGTCGTGGGCCTCGATGGCGGCTGCTTCCCTGGGCTTGAGGTTCTGGAGAAGGCCGAGCAGCTTTACGGGGTCGAAGAAATTCAGGTGGAAGTCCGCTGCGGGGCAGTCCGCCGCACCGACGGCGCGGATGACGATCACCGGTAGATCGGGATGCCGCTGCTTGAACTGATTGACGACATCGTCGGCGGGCAGGTCGCGGACGCCGGCGTCCAGCACAACGCCGTCGACGGCGGGGAAGCGCTCGACCGTGGCGAGGGCTTCCCCGCAGCTGTAGGCCGTTATTACGTTGAACTTTGCGGTCTCGATGACGAGCTTGCGCGTAGAGATGCTACCGGCAAACTCGCGATCGATCACGAGAAAACACGGACGAACCATGCCGGATTGGATGCAAAATTCAGCTCGCAAGCCCAATTCGGGCTGGAAATCCGTCCTGAATGCATCCTTCTTGCAACGACCCAGCGCGGCCAGAACTGACGGCCGGCGCTGGGTCGTTGGCTATGCTTTGCCGGCGAGCTGGCGGAGGACGTACTGCAGAATGCCGCCATGCTGGTAGTAGAGGATCTCCTGCGGTGTGTCGATGCGGAGGGTTGCAGAGAAGTGGATGGTCTTGCCGCTGGAGGTTTCGGCGACGAGGGGCAGGGTGCGGCCGTTGGCGAACTTCGAGTCCAGCATGGCCTTGAGCTGGCCGGGGGCGTTGCCGATCGAGAAGATCTCTTCGCCGGTGAGGCCGAGCGATTCGGCGTTCTCGCCGGGCAGGAACTGGAACGGCAGAATACCCATGCCGACGAGGTTTGAGCGGTGAATGCGCTCGTAGCTTTCGGCGACGACGAAGCGAATGCCCAGCAGGCGCGGGCCCTTGGCGGCCCAGTCGCGCGACGAGCCGGAGCCGTACTCCTTGCCGGCGAGGATGCAGAGCGGTGTGCCGCGTTCGGCGTAGGCGACCGAGGCATCGTAGATGGACATCTCGGTGCCTTCGGGGAGCAGGCGCGTGACGCCGCCCTCGGTGCCGGGCGCAAGCTTGTTGCGCAGGCGAACGTTGGCGAAGGTGCCGCGCACCATGACCTCGTGGTTGCCGCGGCGCGAGCCGTAGCTGTTGAAGTCCGCGGGTGCGACGCCGTGGTCGGTGAGGTACTTGCCTGCGGGGCCGTTCTTCTTGATGGAGCCGGCGGGGGAGATGTGGTCCGTCGTAACGGAATCGCCGAGGACGGCGAGGCAGCGTGCAGCGCGGATGTCCTGGACTGGCGCGGGTGTGGCCTGCATGCCGTCGAAGTACGGAGCCTTGCGGATGTAGGTGGAGTCGGGCTCCCAGCCATAGGTGTCGCCGGAGGGGAACTTCAGGTTCTGCCAGTTCGCGTCGCCATCGGAGACGGTGGAGTACTGCTTGCGGAACATGGTGGAGTCGATGGATGCATTCACCGTGTCGGAGACTTCCTGCTGCGTGGGCCAGATGTCGCGCAGGTAGACCGGCTGGCCGGTCTTGTCCTTGCCGAGCGCATCGGTGGCGAAGTTATGGCCGATGTGTCCGGCGAGCGCGTACGCGACGACGAGTGGAGGCGACATCAGGTAGTTGGCGCGTACGTCGGGCGAGATGCGGCCCTCGAAGTTGCGATTGCCGGAGAGCACCGAGACGGCGACCAGCGAGTGGGCATCAATCGCTGCGCTGACATCGGTGGGCAGCGGGCCGGAGTTGCCGATGCAGGTAGTGCATCCATAACCGACGGTGTGGAAGCGGAGCGCATCGAGATACTGCATCAGGCCGGCCTTGTTGTAGTAGTCGGTGACGACGCGTGAGCCCGGGGCGAGGGAGGTCTTGACCCAGGGAGGAGTCTGCAGGCCGCGCTCGACGGCCTTCTTCGCCAGCAGGCCGGCCGCGATCATGACGTAGGGGTTCGAAGTATTGGTGCACGAGGTGATCGCGGCAATCACAATAGAGCCGTTGCTCAGATAGGGTTCAGGATCGAGCCCAAAGCGCGCCTTCACCGATGTGGGCGCGGCACCTGCTTCCACCACATCGCTGTTCGGCAGCTGCGTCGCAGAGCCCGGTGGGGGCGCACCGATGGAGCTGACGACGTTTCCGGATGCGGACATGTGGCCGCCCTCGCCCTCCCAGCGAACCATCTGGCGTGCGGCGGACTTGTTGCCGTTGGGGCCGAGCAGCGCAGGCAACTGCTGCTCGAAGCTCGCGGCCGCCTGGGAGAGCAGCACGCGATCCTGGGGCCGCTTGGGCCCGGCTACGGAAGGCTCAACCGTGGCGAGGTCGAGCGACAGCGTCGAGGAGTATTCAGCCTCCGGTGAGTCGGCTGTGTGGAACATGCCCTGCTCGCGGAAGTAGGCCTCCACCAGCGCGATGTGCTGTTCGTCGCGTCCAGTGAGGCGCAGATACTTCAGCGTCTCCTTGTCGACGGGGAAGATGCCGCAGGTGGCGCCGTACTCGGGTGCCATGTTGGCGATGGTGGCGCGGTCGGCCAGCGGCAACTCCGCGATGCCGGGGCCGTAGAACTCGACGAACTTGCCGACGACGCCATGCTTGCGCAGCGCCTCGGTGACGGTGAGCACGAGGTCCGTCGCGGTGGTTCCTTCCTTCAGCCTGCCGGTCAGGCGGAAGCCCACGACCTGCGGAACCAGCATGGAGACTGGCTGCCCGAGCATGGCGGCCTCGGCCTCAATGCCGCCTACGCCCCAGCCCAGCACGCCCAGCCCGTTGACCATCGTCGTGTGCGAGTCGGTGCCGACGAGAGTGTCAGGGTAGGCCGTGATCGTGGCCTTCTCGCTCGTCGCCTTGCTGCCGTTGGTTGCGACCGCATCGAGCGTGTGCTCGGGCTTGGTGGTGAAGACGACGCGGGCGAGGTACTCGAGGTTCACCTGGTGGCAGATTCCCATGCCGGGCGGCACGGCGGAGAAGTTATTGAAGGCCGTCTGTCCCCATTTGAGGAAGGCGTAGCGCTCGCGGTTGCGCGAGAACTCGAGAGCGGCGTTCAGGTCGTAGGAGTTGACCGTGCCAAACTCATCCACCTGCACCGAGTGGTCGATGACGAGCTCGGCGGGCTGCAGCGGATTGATCTTCTCCGGGTCGCCGCCCAGCGCACGCATCGCATCGCGCATCGCGGCGAGATCGACCACCGCAGGCACGCCGGTGAAGTCCTGCATGAGGACGCGCGCGGGCATGTAGGCGATCTCGCGCGAGGGCTCAGCCTTGGGGTCCCACTTTGCGAGAAAGCGGATGTCATCGGCCGTGACCGTGACGCCGTCTTCGTGCCGCAGCAGGTTTTCGAGCAGGATGCGCAGCGAGAAAGGCAGACGGCCGAGCTTCACCGCAGGGTCGGCCTCGGCGAGCGCGTTCAGGCGAAACAGATTGACGGTGGTTGAGCCAGAGGTGAGCGTGGAGGCGGAGCGGAAGGTGTTGGGATGTGCAGTGGTCGTCATGAAATTCTTCTCCAGATTCAGGGGCGCAGAAATAAAGTCAGCGCGAAATTTAGGTCCCGGGGGGCGCACGCGGCTGCGGCCGGCAGCAACTTTTCAAACAAGTATGTCGTGAGCGAAGTATCGGCAGGCACTTTGCAGCAACCGGCGTACTGGTTGCGTGCAGGCTGCATCAGGACCTGCCGCGGTCGCGGCGTCCATGACGAAAGCGCTTCGTCTTCGGAAGACTCAAGTCCATCGAAATAATTTTACGCCAATGCCTGTGCCAGAAAAAGATGCGGCTCTTGCAGGTCTTAGCGATTGGCCATAGACCGCAAGGCTAGTGCGAGCGCAGCAGGCCGAAGAGCAGCACCGCGAGGACCGCTACGCTGATCGCTACATAGAGGCGGTCGCGTTCGAGCGCAAAGGCGACGATCGCAAAGATGACTCGGCAGACCGGCGTTGCAACGAGCAGAAGAATTCCGAGGTCGATCAGCGCGACGGCATCCCCGGTAGCAACGCCGTGTACAAGTGCTGCTGGATGACGCACCTGGATGGGGCGCGCCGTGAATACGCGATAGCTTACACGCTCGCCCGTGTGGGCCCGCAGATACAGCACGCCGCCGGCCAGCACTACCGATGCGGCGAGCAGGACGCCCACCTGCAGCAGCCGCCCCATCACCTGCTCCATGCGCGCATCCTGTTCGGCGCGCAGGTCGTGCGTGGGGGTGTTCTGCGTTGGAGCGCCATTGCTCGAAGTCGTCATACTTTGCCCAGCCAGCCGTTTACGATCATCTCTATCCCCAACGCTACGATCACCCAGGCGAAGATGGTTCGCAGCAGCGACACGCGGCAATGCGTGAGCAGCTTCGCACCCGCCAGCGAACCGGCCAACACGCCGAGCATCACCGGGAATGCGAGGCCTGCATCGATATATCCGCGCGCCAGGTAGATGCCCGCGCTGGCCGTCGCCGTGACGCCGATCATGAAATTGCTGGTCGTCGTGGACACCTTGAACGGGATGCGCATGATGGTGTCCATCGCCAGTACCTTGACGGCGCCGGAGCCGATGCCAAGCAGGCCCGACAGCGTGCCGGCACCGAACATGGTCGCGAAGCCCGCTCGAATCCGCGACGCTTTGTAGGTGGCCTGGCCGCCGCATCCATCGGGATAACTGCCCGACATTCCCAGGCGATCCGACCACGGATTCTCGGCCACCGCTGTCTGACTGCCGCTGCGCCCACGCGAGAGCCATGCGGAATAGAGGAGCACAGCGCCGAAGACAATCGCCAGCGCGCGGGTTGGCACACGAGTCGCGAGGTACGCACCGAAGACCGCACCTACAGTCGTTGCGACCTCAAGAAACATTCCGATGCGCACGTTGGAATAGCCCTCGCGCACATAAGCGGCCGCTGCGCCGGACGACGTAGCGATCACCGAGATCAGCGAGGCGCCGATAGCAAAGCGCAGGTCCACGTGGAATCCCAAAGTAAGTAACGGAATCAGCACCACACCGCCGCCGAGACCGGTGAGCGCGCCGAGAACTCCTGCGGCGAACGACCCGACAAAGATCAGCGACGTAAATGTAAGGACAGGCATTCACCCTCTGGAAATTTCTAAGCTAAACATTTCACCGTGTACCGTACTTCAAGCGGATACATGAGCTGGCCCCGCTGCGCGTGTTACCCGCCCTTGCGAACAATCCTCACATCCTGCGCGACATCCCGCGAAAGATCGAACACCTTCGCGGAGCGCCCGACGCGCACGGCGTAGCCCTTTGCCGCAGCGAGCTTCTTTACGCGCAGCCGCGCGCCAGGCGTCAGGCCACAGGCTTCGATCACGCGTACGTTGCGGGCATCGCGGTCCGAAACGCTGTCGATCACGAAGCTTCCATCCTCGACCACGTCAGCCAGCACGATGGACTCTCGCGCGGCCATCACTCCGTCCATGGTGGGAATCGCATGTCCGTGCGGATCGATCTTCGGATGACCAAGCTTCGCCGCGATTCGCTCCTCGAACCGCTCCGAGATGAAGTGCTCCAGCCGTTCCGCCTCCTCATGTACCTCTTCGAGCGGATAGTCCAGCACCTCGTAGAGGAACGTCTCGATGAGGCGGTGATGGCGCACCACTTCGAGGGCGCGCCGTTTGCCCGCGGCGGAGAGCTGCACGCCGCCATGTCGCTCGTAGTCGACCATGGGAGACTTCGCCGCCGCCAGCTTCTGCAGCATGTTCGTCACCGAAGCGGGCGCCACGCGCAGCCGCTCCGCCAGCGCCTTGATCGTCACCCGTGCTTCGTCGCGGCCACCCAGAGTCAGGATCGCCTTCAGGTAGTTGTCCACCGACTCCGTATTGGCTGCAGCTCCGCGTGCCCCCATGGCGCTCTCCTCGATCCTCAATCTAGTTTGACGCATCGGACTAATTTAGGTAAACCTAATTCATAGGCGCGCCTAATTTAGGTAAGCCTGATTTGTTCCCATTGCCATAGGAGCGGAATGCCTGAACGTCATCCAGAGCGACACGGGGCCGCGCGCCGCCACCCGATGTGGTCCTACTTCGGGCCCGCCTTCGTCGCGTCGGTTGCGTATGTCGATCCGGGCAACTTCGCCACGAACATCCTCGGCGGAACGCAGTTTGGATACCGCCTGCTGTGGGTTCTGCTCTGGTCGAACGCGATGGCGATGTTGATTCAATATCTTTCGGCCAAGCTGGGCATCGTCACCGGGCTTACGCTGCCGCAAAACTGCCGCCGGCACTTCCGCCGCCCCATCGTCCTCGGCCTCTGGGTGGCAGCCGAGATCGCCGCCATTGCCACCGATCTGGCCGAATTTCTCGGCGCTGCCATCGGGCTTGATCTCCTCTTCGGCCCGCTCCTTTACGCGCACCACATCAGCCCGAAAGAATCTCTGCTGATCGCCGCGCTGATCTCGACCGTGCTGGTCTTCGCAATCCTGGCGCTGGACCTTGCCGGCTTCCGTGCACTGGAGCGCGGCATCATGGCCTTCGTCGCCATCATCGGCGTCTCTTACGCGTTTGAGGTCCTGCTGGTTCATCCGGACTGGAAACTCGCGACCATTTACACCCTGCTGCCCAGCCTTGACACCTCGTCGCCGAAGAACTTCCACGACAGCATCTATGCAGCTGTAGGCATGCTCGGTGCAACGGTGATGCCGCACGTCATCTACCTCCACTCCGCGCTGGTGCAGCCGCGCCTGAAAGAGCTGACGGGCTCTTCCACACCTGCCGCCGCAACGCTCGACACTCTCGAATCGCGTCACCAGCTCACGCCCTCGGCGCGGGCGTTGATCCTGACCCGCTTTCTCCGCTACGAACTGATCGATGTCTTCGTCGCCATGAACGGCGCGTGGCTGATCAACTCCGCCATGATCGTGGTGGCGGCCGTGGCCTTCGTACACACCAGCAATCTGCAGCCCACGATCGAGCAGGCGTACAGGACGCTTGGCCCACTCTTCGGACGCGCCGCTGCTGTTGTCTTTGCGGTGGCGCTGCTGTGCTCCGGGCTATCGTCGTCCACGGTGGGCGTGATGGCCGGGCAGGTGATCATCGAGGGCTTTCTCGACGTAAAGTTTCCTATCTTCCTGCGCCGCGCCATCACGATCGTGCCGGCCCTGATTGTCATCGGCGTCGGTCTTGATCCGCTGCGCATCCTTGTGCTCTCGCAGGTGATCCTGTGCTTCGCTCTGCCCTTCGCGTTGATCCCCCTGCTGATCCTCACCAGCCGCGCTGACGTGATGCAGACGTTTCGCAGCGCACCTCGCACCCGCATCGCCGGATGGGTCACCGTGACTGTCATTGTCGCGTTGAATGGGGTGTTGCTGGCGCAACTGGCCTTCCACCTCTAGGGTCCGCTGAGTAGTCCTTCGTGACCAGGCAGACTGCCTGTAGCCGTGTGTACTCCGCGGGGCGACCCGTTTGCCATTGCCAAATGTCCTAAGCGAGGAGTACGGTATCCGAGCTATCAGTCAGATTTGGTGCGCAAGACGTTCGCGTCCCAAAAAAGGACGCACCGGCTGCAAGTTTTTTCGCAACTAAAGTCGTGGCGCACGGTTTGACGAGGGGACGGCCCCGTTCCAGGCAAGCGACGAGGCCCAACACCGTTCGCCACGCCTGGCAGAATTAGAGGGCCCGCATGTCTCTTCGAACCGTCTCGCAATTCTGCTTCGGACGCACCGCGCTGCAAACTTCAGCGTTCGCGCTCGGCCTTGCTCTCACCGGATGCGGCGCATCGAACTCCGCTTCCACTCCGCCCTCCACGCAGCCGCAGGTGACGGTGCAGGGTGCGGCGCAGGTACGGCTTGGCTCCACGGCGCAGTTCACCGCCACGGTTACGAATGAACCGAGCAGCACCGTCAGCTGGCAGGTCAACGGCGTCAACGGCGGTTCGGCAGCGACGGGGACCATCTCGTCCACCGGCCTCTACACCCCGCCGACAACCATTCCAGCGACCAATCCCATTACGATTACGGCCATCAGCACCGCCGCTCCTACGGTGACTGGCTCGGCGAACGAATCCATCTGGAACCCCGTGCCCGTAATCAGCTCGGCCGTCGCTACGCAGAACTACGGTGCATCGAACGGTGTACTAACCGTAATGGGAACAGGCTTCGTCTCCGGCGCACAGATTCTCGTCGGCGGCGCGGCAACCTCCACCACCTTCGTCTCCTCGACGACATTGCAGGCGGCCAGCGCGCCCATCGGCAGCGGCGCGACGACTCTCTCTGTCGCGGTAACCAATCCCAATCCAGGCTCCGTCACAACGCAGCCTGCCACAGCGCAGGTGCAGGCGTCGCTGCAATCGGCCGCGCGCCTGCTGGACCAGGCGACCTTCGGTCCCACGCTCACCGACATCGCCACAGTGCAGTCGGAGGGCCTGCCCGCATGGCTCGCCGCACAGTTTGCGACGGCCACCACGCTTGAAGCCGACATCCCCGCCACGCCACCCACGCTGTGCGCCACCAACACCATCCCCTGCCAGCAGGCGGAATGGTGGCAGAATGCCATCACCGGCCCAGACCAGCTGCGCCAGCGAGTAGCCTTCGCCCTCAGCGAGATGTTCGTCGTCTCCACTAACTCCGTGAACGCCCGCGCCGTCACAACCTTCCAGAACACGCTGGCCAATGACGCCTTCTCGAACTTCCTCACCATCATGCACGACGTCACACTTTCGCCCGCCATGGGCGCGTACCTCAACATGCTGCACTCCGCCAAACCGGGCGTGGTGAACGGCATTCCGCAGATTGCGAACGAAAACTTCGGCCGCGAAAACATGCAACTCTTCACCATTGGCCTCGACCTGCTCAATTCCGATGGAACCCTGCAGCTTGACTCCAGCGGCAACCCGATACCCGCGTACACCGAGGCGCAGGTGCAGGCCTTCTCCCGCGCCTAC
Organism: Acidobacteriaceae bacterium; assembly: GCA_035943695.1. GTDB lineage: Bacteria > Acidobacteriota > Terriglobia > Terriglobales > Acidobacteriaceae > Edaphobacter. Next base: position 53,008 of record DASZBW010000025.1, read on the forward strand.
ACGGGCTGGACCTACGCCACCTCCACAGGCGGCTCGCCCACCAACTTCCCCAACTACACCGCCAACTACGATTCTCCGATGGCGCCAGTCGAGACGCAGCACGACATGCTGGCCAAGACGCTGCTGAACGGCACTACGCTACCCGCCGGACAAACTGCGGAGACCGATCTTGCAGGCGCGCTGTCGAACATCTTCAACCATCCCAACGTCGGTCCCTTCGTCTGCCGCCAGCTCATCCAACATCTCGTCACCAGCAATCCCAGCCCGGCCTACGTCAGCCGTGTCGCCGCAGTCTTCGCCAATGACGGCACTGGCACCCGCGGGAACATGAAAGCGGTCATCCAGGCCATCCTGCTCGATACCGAAGCACGCGCCGGCGATTCGAATCCGAGCTTCGACGGCGGCCATCTACGCGAACCCATGCTCTATATGACGGACGTCATCCGGGGCCTCGGCTTCACCTTCACAGGCGGCGGCGTTGGCACCGGGCCCGAGTACTATTCTTCGCTCAGCAACTACACCAACGCACTCGGCGAAAAGCCCTACACCTCCGGCGCCGTCTTCAACTTCTTTCCGCCCAACTACGTCATCCCCGCAGTCAATGTGAATGCGCCAGAGTTCGACCTCGAAAACACAGCTTCCGCTGTGCTTCGCCTCACCCTGGCCAATCAGCTCGTCTTCAGCCAGATCTCCGACTTCAGCGTCGACCTTAGCGCCACCAGTCCGCTTGGCATCATGGCCTCGGCCACCGGCAACGCTACCACCGACAGCACAAATCTCGTCAACGCGCTCTCCAACATTTTCATGCATGGCCAGATGCCCGCGCAGATGCAGACCGACATCGTCAACCACGTCGCCACGCTGACCAACATACAGCAGCGCGTCCGCGTAGCCACTTACCTCACTCTCACCAGCTCCTTCTACAAAGTCGAGCACTAAAGCGCAGCACCGGCTTCATCTGGAAGACATTCGGACCGCAGGAGAATTCAAATGGGCGTCAATCGTCGCAGCTTCATCAAATATGCATCGCTGGCAGCGGCAGGCAACGCCGCTGCGCTCCGCCCTTTCGGCGCACTCAACGCGCTCGCCCAGGGAACCTCCCCCGGTTACAAGGCCCTCGTGTGCGTCTTCCTCTACGGCGGCAACGACGCCAACAATACCCTCATTCAGTTCGATACGGCGGGCTACAGCAATTACTCCACGGTTCGCGGTCCTCTGGCGATTCCGCAGAATCAGCTGCTGCAGCTTGGCGGCTCTCTGTCGCCGAATACCTTTGCGTTGAATCCAAACCTGCCCGAGATTCAAACTCTCTTCAACAGCGGCAATGCCGCCATCGTAGCCAACGTGGGCACGCTCATCGAGCCGACCACCGCTGCGCAGTTCAAGGCCGGCATAGGCCTGCCCACCAATCTCTTCTCACACCCGGACCAGCAGCTCGAGTGGCAGAATGCCTCGCAGAGCGGAGCCACGCAGACAGGATGGGCGGGCCGCATCGCCGATCAGCTGAACACGACGTACAACCCCGGGGGCGCGGTGCCGATGATCACCTCCGTCGCCGGTGACACGCTGTTCTGCAACGGCAGCGCAAGCACGCCCGTCAGCGTCAGCCCCGGCAACCTGGGCGGCGCCTCCTGCTCGGAGGGCACAACTGAGTGCGGCGCGCAGCTCGCCACCGCGCAAGCCCTGCTCAGCTTCAGCTCCGGCCTCACCCTCGTCCAGGCCGACAACAACATCACCTCGAACGCCTACAACTACGCGCAGATTCTCACTGCGGCCACTAAGTCTGTCACACCGCTGCAGACCGTCTTCCCCGCCAAAAACGGCCTCGCGGCGCAGTTGCAACAGATCGCGCAGATCATCCAGGTTCGCGCCGCGCTCGGCGTCTCGCGCCAAATCTTCTTCTGCGGCATCGGCAACTTCGACACCCACTCCGACCAGCTCGTATTGCAGAACGCTTTGCTGGCCGGCATCAGCCCTGCGTTGAACGCCTTCTACAACGCGACGGTAGAGATGGGCGTGCAGAACTCCGTCACCAGCTTCACCATGTCTGACTTCAGCCGCACCTTCCAGCCCAACTCCAACACCGGCTCGGACCACGCCTGGGGCTCGCACCACATCGTCCTCGGCGGCGCGGTCAAAGGCGGGCAGATGTACGGCACATTCCCCACGCTGCACCTGGGCGGCCCGGACGACTCCGGCACTAACGGCCGCTGGGTTCCTTCGACCGGCAGTGTGCAGTATGCGGCGCAGCTCGCCTCGTGGTTCGGCGTCTCGGCCGGGCAGATGTCCAGCATCTTCCCCAACATCGGCAACTTCACCAACCCAAACCCGAACCTCAGCTTCATCTAGCGCGGCCAACACCGCCATGACACTTGCCACCTAGGGGCAGGCCCTGAGAACCTCAGCTCAGCAGAAAACATTGTCATCTTGATCAGCAGAAAACATTGTCATCCTGAGCGAAGGCGGCGCACCTTGCCGCCGTAGTCGAAGGACCTGCGTTTTCCCGTGCGCCTCGCCCACCCTTGCCGCGGCCATCCATCCCAGCCATCGCATCAGCGGGCCCGCGAAAGCGCCCGTCATCCCCAGGTAAATTCAATCGGAATCTGCACATCCGGATGCAGGCTTTTATGCACGGGGCACGTCAGCGCCGCACGTTCCAGCTTCAGCTTCTGTTCTTCCGCGAGCTTCTGCGGCACATGAATCTTCACCGTCAGCCGCTCGATCCGGCGCACCGGCGCGCTCGCCATCTCTTTGCCCACCGACGCCGTCGCCCCAGCAATATCGATCTCGAGCGTACGCGCCATGATGCCCATCACCGTCAGCATGCAGCTACCGAGCGCCGTCGCCAACAAGTCGGTCGGCGAAAAACTCTCTCCCCGCCCATGATTGTCCTTGGGCGCGTCCGTAGCCAGTGCCGTACCCGAAGGTCCATGCACCGCCCTGCAATGCAGCTGCCCTTCATATTCCAGCTGGATCGTCACCATGCCAACCCCCTTTACACACTCTAAAATCCGATCGCGAGCAGCCAATCACCAGTAGCAACTTATGGATCACTGCACACTGCGCCTGACTAGATCGCGGCACCACGAGCTCTCGCGGTGCCGCGTGTAGATGCAAGTCTAGCGATCTGGTTATGCGTCCTTGACGCCGTCCACAAAGGCCTTCAGCTTGCGGCTCCGGCTCGGGTGGCGCAGCTTGCGAAGCGCCTTGGCCTCTATCTGGCGAATGCGTTCGCGTGTGACCTGGAAGCTCTGCCCGACCTCTTCGAGGGTATGTTCGCTGCCATCTTCCAGGCCGAAGCGCATCTTGATGACGCGTTCTTCGCGCGGCGTCAGCGTGCGCAGAACCTGCGACGTGTACTCCTTCAGGTTGACGGCGATCACTGCGTCCGCAGGCGAAACAGCCATCCGATCTTCGATGAAGTCCCCGAGATGCGAGTCTTCCTCTTCGCCGATCGGCGTCTCGAGTGAGATGGGCTCCTGCGCGATCTTCAGCACCTTGCGCACCTTCGCGACCGGGATGTCCATGCGTCGGGCGATCTCTTCGGACGATGCTTCGCGGCCAAGCTCCTGCACCAGCTGACGCGAGGTGCGGATGAGCTTGTTGATCGTCTCGATCATGTGCACCGGGATGCGGATAGTGCGTGCCTGGTCAGCGATTGCGCGCGTGATTGCCTGGCGGATCCACCACGTTGCGTAGGTGGAGAACTTGTAGCCGCGGCGATACTCGAACTTGTCGACGGCCTTCATCAGGCCGATGTTGCCTTCCTGAATCAGGTCGAGGAACTGCAGGCCGCGGTTGGTGTACTTCTTCGCGATGGAGACGACGAGGCGGAGGTTAGCCTCGATGAGCTCGCGTTTGGCGCGCTCGGCGTACATGTCGCCCTGGATCATCTCGCGCTGCGTGCGCTTCAGGTCGTTGATGTCGATGCCGGCGTCGGCTTCAACGCGCTCGAGATCGGTCCGGCAATTTTTCTGCTGCCGGCGATACTCCTTGCGCAGCTCTTCGGACTTCGAGCTTTCAAACTTTACGTCAAGCGACTTGATCTGGCGCTCGAGCGTCCGCATGGCGTCGACCGTCTTGTTGACCTTGTCGAGCAGCCGCTTCTTCTCGCCGTTCGTGTACTTGAACTCACGGATGATGCGGTTGATGTAGACATGCTCGCGGCCTGCCAGCCAGCGATTTTTGCGCGTATCTTTGGCCTTGGCCTTGGCATCCTTGCCGGTGGGCGCGGCGATTTTTTCTTCGAGCGCAGCGACCTTCTTCTGATGCTTGACGATGACGTCGATGCGGCCGACGGTGGCGCGTACGCGGGCCTGCAGAATCTCTTCGGTCAGCTCTTCTTCGTCGAAGGTGACGACTTCCTTGATGTTGCGCACGCCGCGGCGAAGGTCTTCGCCCAGCCCGACGATCTCGCGGATGACGATGGGCGAGCGCGAGATGGCCTTCATCACGCGGTTCTGGCCGCGCTCGATGCGCTTGGCGATTTCGACTTCGCCCTCACGCGTCAACAGCGGAACCGTACCCATCTCGCGCAGGTACATGCGGACGGGGTCGTTGGTCTTCTCGAGCGTGCCGGGTGAGAGATCGAGCTCTACGTCATCGGACTCTTCGCCTGCCTCAGGCTCGTACTTGTCGCGTTCGCCGCGGCCTTCGCCGGAGAGGACGTCGATGCCCTGGGTGTTGATGGTGGTCATCAGGTCATCGAGCTCGTCGGGCGAAGTGATGTCGCCGGGCAGCAGGTCGTTCACCTCGCCGAAGGTCAGGTAGCCCTTCTCCTTGCCGGTGTCGATCAGCTTGTCTAAGTCGTTATCTTCTTCTGCGTACTTGTCGATTTCTTCAGCCACGGCTATGCGCGCTCCTGCTTCAAATTTTGGTGGGTACGCCTCGGATTCGGGCGGACTGCTCCCTGGGTTGTTCCGTTGGTCGGCAGGGATAGAATGCGGTCTCGACCGCGGCGTCAGGCCCAAACGCGCTCAATGGCGCAAGTTGAAGGGCAATCTGTGACGCACGTCCCCAGCGGATATTAGAATACCACCTCTTTTAGAGTATTTCGACAGGAAAAGGATTCTAAAGAGCGAACCGGCCAGGGAGGATTTGAATATGCGGACCTGCGGCAGCTTCGTGCATGCTCCGGGCGAACGTTCCTAGGCAGGCTAGCGCCGTCTTAGCTAACTTAGCCAAGACACTGTATGCTGAAGCAATGAGAACTGTAAATATTGGTGAACTCAAGAATCAGCTCAGCGGCTATCTCCAATACGTGCGCAACGGAGAGGAGATTGTGATTCGGGATCGTAGCGTCCCCGTCGCTCGCATCTTGCCCTTCCACCACGGCTCCGAGTGGGAAAAGGAAGCCCAGCTTGTCGCCTCCGGCGCAATGAAGATGCCAGAGCAGGATATGGACTGGAAGGTGTTCTTTGGAGATCGCACCGGAAGCGTCTCGCATGAGGTCGCCGTCCAGACAGCAATCGATAGTCGGGGCGATCGGTGACACCTGCCTTTTGGGATACAAGTGCCCTGGTACCGCTCTGCGTTCGACAGCAGCCAACCCCTGCTATGACCCGGTTGCTCAAGCAGTATCCGATCGTCGTGTGGTGGGCTACGTCCGTCGAGATGCGAAGCGCTTTTGAGCGCCTGTTGAGGATGGGGCAACTGTCAGCCCCGGAACATGCGGCGGCAGGATTACGGCTGAGCCGCCTTCGGCGTAGCTGGCGTGAACTGCAACCGAGTGAAGGCCTGCGATCCCAGGCAGAACTATTCCTCGCCAGCTACCCTCTCAAAGCCGCCGATTCCTTGCAACTTGCCGCCGCATGGATCTGGTCGTCGGGAACTCCACAGCGCTGCACCTTCCTCTCTGGCGATGCGCAGCTTCTCGAAGCTGCCAGGCAGCTGGGATTTCAGATTGTGGCCATTTAAGATCACCTCAAACACGTCCAATCATGCTCGGCATCGGTGGTCGAGTGCCATTCCGTGCCCGCGCCACAAGCGAGAAATTCAAACAATGAGTTCGGCTTTGTTCCTGCCATCGTCTCCTCACATCCATCTTTATCGCGAAGAAGCCAGCTTCCGCAGCAGCGCTTCCCACTCATCACCGTACTGCCGCCAGCCGCCGATGTGCTGAACGCGCGCGAGGGCGGCCTCGCTCATCTGTTGCTGCAGCGCGGGATCGTCGGCTAGCTGCTGCATGCGAGCGGTGAGCGCAGCAGCGTCGCGAATGGGCACGATGAAGCCTTCGACGCCGTCCGTAATAAGGTCGTCGCCGCCAGTGTTTGTGGTAGCGAGGATAGGGCATCCGCAGGCCATCGCCTGCGACAGCACCATGCCGAAGCCGTCTTCGATAGATGGCAGCACGAGCAGGTGGCTCTCGCTCATCTTGCGCGAGAGCTCAGCCTGCGCAATAGATCCGAGAAATTCGACATGCTGCTGCGGCAGTTCGGCGAGCAGCGTCTTAATCTCCGGCGCGACGGCTCCGGCGATGCGAAGGCGTTTGCGCGGGTGTTGCAACGCGGCAAAGGCCTGCAGCAGATAGGGAATGCCTTTGCGGAGCGAGACCTGCCCGGCGAAGAGCACTTCAAAAGTGCCACGTGCGGGTTCGGCTGTCTTGCTGAAGGTCTCCAGCCGGACGCCGAGGGGTATTCTGTGCAGCTTGTGCTCTGGCACACCACAGGCAAGGAATGAGCGGTAGGAGAATGAGGACGCAATCGTAATGGCGTCGGCAGCTTCGTAGATCTCTTCTTCGCGTGCGATGTCGCGTGGGTCGCTGTGCGGGGGCGCGAGGCCCCACCGCCGGAATTCGTCGGCGATAATCTCTGCCTGGTAGGTCTGGTGGCTCGATCCACGGTCGCAGATGAAGATGCCTCCGCGCTGCTGCAGTTGGCGTCCCGTCTTCAGCGCAGCGCCGGAGATCGCGATCAGCGCGTCGACATCGCCCACACGCGAAGAAGTCCAGTCGTCGAAGCGAAGCGCGTTTTGATAGCCGAGCTCATCGGCCAGCCAGAGCGGAAAGATCCCGGCTCGCCCCACAAGGTATTCCGGCGTCTGGATCCAGGGGAACGTCTTCACCCTGGCATGAGGCAGTCCTTCCCGCTTCAGCCGCCTCCAGGGCCACGAGGAGTAGACGGTATCGAGCAGGCCGCGGCGCTCCAGCTCGCGGGCGAGTTCAAAGTGATGGAAGACACCGAAGACGGCCTGGCTGACTCGCACGTCTACTCCGCCTCCAGCCTCGGCTTGCTGCGGCCAAGCCTCGCCATCAACACAGCCGGCTTGAGCGATCCCGGATAATGCAGCATGCTGGCAAGAAACGCCGGCAGGGTATCCTCAGCAATCCGCAGCGATGCGGGCACTACATAGAGATTCATAATCAGCTCGGAAAGAATCAGTGACCAGGCCGCGCCGTAGAGTCCATACCGTCGCGCAATCAGAAAGGTGAAGACCACGGTGACGCCTGTGCTGACGATGTACCACGCAGCCAGCCGCTGATGCTTGTTGACCGCGGTTGCGAGCGTTGCGCTGGTCGACCAGAGCGAGTACACGATTACGCCAAGCAGCAGAATAGCCAGCAAAGAGCGGCTCGGCGGCACCTTGCCTCCGGTCCAGTGCGTCAGGAACCAGGGGCCGAAACTCATCATGCAGGCTGTCACTCCCAGAGCAAGCAGCAGGGCAGTCTGGCAGGCTCGCCGATGCAGCGTACGCAGCAGCTCAATATTTCGCGCGCCGTACGCCAGCGAGAGCTCCGGCCAAACCGTATTGTTCACCATCTGCACCATCTGCAGCGCCACGCGCGAGACCGTGCGCGCGGTCGAGAAGACGGCCACCGCATCCGGGCCCAGCGCATAGTTGATCGCGAGCAGCGTCCCTTGCAGATTCAAGGCGATACCAACCGGAAATCCCATGAATGCGAACGCAGGAGGAGCCAGCCGCCGAACCTCCGAGAAGCGCGCATGCGACCATCCAAACTTCACCCAGGGCATATCCCGGCGCATAAACAACCCGAAGATGATCGTGCCCAGGATGTTGGCACCGGCCAGCACCTCTGCCGCCGTCCGTGGTCCATGGCCCAGAACCACCGGCACCATCGTCGCCATGAACGCGCCGAGTGAGAGCAGGTTCTTCAGAAACGATCCGTACGCATACCGCGCCACGCAGGTATACGCTGCGCCCATCAACTGTTCCAACTGCCCCAGCAGCACCGAGACACCCAGGTACAAGATGATCCACTTCGTATCCGTCGAGCTAATCGTGGTGATGTGCAGCAGTGTGGCCGCTGGAAGAAAGTAGAGTACCGGCACCAGCAAGAGCCCGATCACTCCGCAGATCAGCGCGATCAGCCACCAGCAGCTCTGGAAGACGCGCAGTGCGCCCTCGCGATCCCCATCCGCCACCAGCATCGTCATCTCGTTCGAGGCTACGTTGCCAAAGCCGATTGACGAAAACGTAAGATAGGTGGGAATCGCCGAGATAATCACCCAGTCGCCGTACACCGCCGTGGGCCAGAAGTGAAAAAACACCGGCACCTGGATCAGCTGGATGACCGTATTGGCCGCCTTGCTGAACCAGTTCGACGCGAAGCCGATCATCAGTCGTCGCTTAGTCTGGTTGTCGATGGAAACTCCCGCTTACCTGAGTGGATTCTAATAAAACACGCTAATGGTTGCGGAGTTGCTGGTCCACACTAACTTTTTCCTGAACCAGCTGCGCCAGCATCGCCTCGTCGCCGCGCCGGTCGGCCTCGGCGATCTGGGTGCGCAGCTCCCGCTGCCTCCGCTGCAGCCGGCGAAGCTCCAGCGTATGCAGCGCACCTTCCACCTGCGCTTCGGGAGCGGCATCGCTGGGGTGCGGCGAGTGGTCCAGAGCAAGCGCCAGATGCGCCCGTCCTTCCACCGTATTCGCGGCGTCAAGCGGATTCGCCGGAGCGGGCGAGTGCGCCAGCGTATCCAGCAGATCGGCGGTAGCAAGGTCTGCAATCCATTCCGGATGCTCGGCAAGGCTGGACGCCGCAAGCACGCGTGCGGGATCAGACTCCGGCAGCACAAGCGCACGCAGCAGGATGCGTTCGGTCTCCGTCACCGGCTCGGCGCGGTGCGTGGGAATGCTCGCCGTCCTCTGCGCCGCCGCCTGCTTCAGCTCCTGCACCAGCAGCGCGGAGTCGATGCCCAGCTTCTGCGCGGCGTCGTTGGCAAACTCGCTGCGATGCAGCGCATTCGGCATGCGACGTATATGCGGAAGCAAATAGTTCATCGCCGAAACCTTGGCCTCCGCCGTCCGCGCCGGATACAACAGCCTCGCCCGATCAATCAAATAATCCGCATACCTCTTCGCCCCACGCAACGTCGCGCCGTAGGCCTGTATCCCATGCTCCCGCACAAAACGATCCGGATCAAGGCCACCCTCCAGCGAAACCACCTTGATGTTGAAGTCCTCTTCGGTCAGCAGCGCGATCGATTTCTCCGTAGCCGCCGCACCCGCCGTATCCGGATCGAAGTTCACAATCACGCGCTTCGTAAATCGCCCCAGCAGCCGCACCTGCGTCTCCGTGAACGCCGTCCCCGAAACCGCCAGCACGTTATGAATCCCAGCCATATACACCGAGATGCAGTCCATCTGCCCCTCAACCAGCACAGCGAAGTCCGACTTGCGCATCTCGCCCTTGGCCTTGTCCAGATTGAACAGCACATGCCCCTTCGTATACAGCGCCGACTCCGGCGAGTTAAGATATTTCGCATTTTTCTCGTCCGGGTCCAGCGCACGCGCCGTAAACGCAATCACCTTGCCCGCTTCATTCGCAATCGGAAACGTAATCCGCTTGCGGAACCGCGCATACATCGACCCCGGCACCATGTTTCCAGCCCCATCCGCCTGATCCTTCGACGAGAACAGTCCGCTGGCGCGCAGCACCGCTTCAGCGAAGTGGCCCTTGAGCGTATCGCGCATGTGGTTGAAGTCGTCCGGCGCATAGCCGATGCGGAAGGTCTTGATCGTCTCCGCCGACACACCCCGGCTTGAAAGATACTCGCGTGCACGCGCAGCTTCCGGGCTGCGCAGCTGCGCCTCGAAGTACTGCGTCGCCGCCTCATGAATATCGATCAGCTGCCGCCGCAGCCCTGCCTCACGCGCCTCTTCCGGCGAGTTGAACTCCCTCTTCGGCAGCGGTATGCCGGCCTTCTGCGCGACGGCGCGCACCGCCTCCGGAAAACTCAGCGAATCCATCTTCATCACGAAGTTGAAGACGTCGCCCTTCTCGTGGCAACCGAAGCAATAGTAGTAGCCGTGCGTCGCGTTGACCGAAAAACTCCCCGTCTTCTCCTTGTGAAAAGGACAAAGCCCGGTATAGTTCTGCGCGCCGGTCTTGCGCAGCTTCAGGTACTCGCCGATGACACGGACGATGTCCGCCTGCTGCTTGACGAGTTGAGCAAAATCATCGGCCACAATCTAGAAGTGTAGATGACCCGCCCCCAGGGGGCAGTGTTTGGCTCAGAGCGTGACGACGTTCAGGCCAGGGATGAGTTGAAAGTGCCTGGCATTGAGCGTGGCTACATCGAAGCCGAGATGGATGGCCGTGGCCCCGATCACCAGATCCTCGAAGGCGATGGCGATACCCTTGGCCGCCTGTTCTCCCTCGATCTTTCCAGCGAGCTGCGCAATCTCCAGCGATACGGGATGCACAATCAAATCGTAAAAGGCACTCTCGGCGAAGATGCGCCGCCGCTCGCGGTCTGCCTCGGTTTTTGCTCGATACATACCGTGGGTCAGTTCGACGACACTGACCGTCGAGAGCGCGATATCTACCTCACCGTGCATCACCCGCGCATTATGAAGGATATCTTCGACAGAGCCACCACGCCGTTCGGTCGCGATCAAGATACTCGTATCAAGAATCAGTCCCATGCTGACGTATCGCGCGGCTTGCGGTTCCGGATGATTTCTTCCATGTCGGCTGCGTACTCGGCATCCATGGTGGGTTTACAGCCCAGCTCTTTCGAGCGCGCTTCCGCAAGCGCGATGGACTCCGAGATGGAACGACGAGGCGGAGCCGCCGCGTGAAGAACCGCTACGGCAAGCGACCCATCTTCGATCACAACCTCGGCCCCCGCCCGCACCCGGGCCATCAACCCCGCAAAGTCACGGGCCGCCTCTGCCTCCGAGATGTGGATCACTGCCATGACGATGATGATACCGTGATTTCAACCAATATCGCGGAGTTTGAGGCATTCACCATGCAGCAGAACCAATTCGCACTCAAGTACACCGCAACAGCCGTCATCCTCGCATTCGCAGCAGCGACATCCGCCATCCACGCGCAGGAGATCCTCCACGCCACCGGCCCGCTGCCCACCTTCGAAGTAGCCACCATTAAGCTCGCCGGCCCGGACACCGGCGCGTCCGCAGCCATGATCGCCGAAGGCGCCGCTACGGATAAATTGGCCGCTGCTCCCACAACCGACGGCGGCGAAAAGGTCACGCGCACAGTCAACGTCTTCTACTCGCTCGACGATGGCCCGCCCTCCGACCGCGTCGAGATGACCATCAAGACCAGGACGCTGATCCGTGTATCCTACGGGCTTCCCAGCGGCACCGACAGCCGCGTCGTTGGCGGCCCGGCGTGGCTCGACGGCGACAAGGACCGTTACGAGATTAATGGCAAGATCGACGAAACCCAGTTCGCCGCCATGCAGAAGATGTCCCCAGCCGAACAGGACCGGCACGTCCGCCTGATGCAGCAGTCCCTCCTCGCCGACCGTTTCCACCTCAAGGTCCACTTCGAGACCCGCGATCTTCCCGTCTACGCTCTCACCATCGCCAAAGGCGGCCCGAAGATGAACCCCGCCAAGCCCGGCGAATCGCCTCGCCTCAAAGGCACCGGCGACGGCCAGAACAACACCCTCACCGCGTACTCCATGACCATGGCAGAGTTCATCCATTCGCCGCTGCTGCGCCCCGAAGGCCGCATGGTCATCGATCGCACCGGCCTCACCGCTGCCTACGACTTCACCTTGAAATCATCCATCGCCGGAGACCCCGACTCAACCGGCCCATCCCTCTTCACCGCGCTCGAAGAGCAACTAGGCCTCAAGCTGGTCGCCACCAAGGCCCCGCTTGAGGTCATAGTCATCGACCACATCGACCGCCCCGACGCCAACTAGTCCCACACTTCCTGCACCGCGCCACCACCGCCACTCCGTGTCATTCTGAGCGCAGCGAAGAACTCCCGCATTTCGCCTTTGCCTTCGTCGTAGCGGTCGTCCTTGCAAATTCTCCGCCTAAACCGCCTTGCGCTGGAAGCTCGTCTTCTTCGTGTTGGCGAAGGAGTCCTTTGCCTTGAAGTTCTGGTCCGCCCCACCTATCTGCGGCTTCGCACCTGAGTTCTGCTGTGCGGCTTTATCACGCAGCGCCTGCAGCTTCTGCGCCTTACGGCTCAGTCCGCCGACCTTCACTGCACCTGCCTTGGGAATGAAATCGCTCATGCACAAATCTTCTCACGTCCGCTGATCCGAATGCATTTCCCGCCCCCAATACTCTCCCAGGCCCAAATTCTGCAAGTCGCACATTTTTAACGGAGCGTCATTCTGACTCGAAGGGTCAGAATCTCCGTCTTCGATGCCACCGGATCGAATCTATCGCCCTCCCGTCGCCTAGGACCGGCCATACGCCCGTCCAAAGCTGTCAAGCCCCGAAACCACTTATCTCAAGCCACACCAACAAGTTACGTTTGGCGTGGAGTTATGGTCTACCTGCTATCATTAAGAAGTAAGTAAAACAAAAGAACCCGGCAAACGCCGGGTCTTTTATTTCTGTCACCTTGTCTTACTGAACACGCTAAGTCCTTTAGAAAAGGTATCCTGGATACCCTTCTGTATAGATTCAATCACTTAGAGGATACCGAGGGGGTATCCATATCGAGTAACCCCTTTAGAAGGGATATTTTAGCCCAGAGATACCCCCCGGAAAACAGCGAGCATCGCCTACCCGGCCGGATCGTAGTCGCTGGCGGTGATGACCTGCAGCCCGTGCGCGCTGGATGGATCCCCGGCTTCGGCGCGACGATCCACCAGCAGGATCGTCCGTACCGATGTGGGCGCGTAGCTTACCTGGCCTCCGGTGTAGAGCGGTACCGCCGTGCCAGCCGTTGCGCCCGCGGCGTACACGACGATGGAATACGTTCCTGCCGGCGCAGTGAGGTATCCGCTGTTCGCTCCAAAGCTTACCGCACTCACGAGGGGCGCAAGGCCCGCGCCCGATGAACCCGCAGGCACGAAATAAATGTCGACCGCGCCAGCCCGCGTCGCCTGACCCAGAATGCGCAGCGCAATCTGGCCCGGGAGAGCGGGCGTTGCCTGGTCCTTCAGCACTGCCAGTTGCAGGCCCGCAGCGATATTGCCCGCCAGCAGCGTATATTGGCCGCCCGCCGTAAACGTACCCCGCGCCAGGGCAAGCTGCTGGCCGGTGCCAGCCACCATCGCGGCATGGGTGTAGGTACCGGCGCTGGTGGGGATGTAGGAGCTCACCGCGCCGAAGCCGACGTTATACAGCCCCATCGGAACTACGGGCACCGGAGCGACCTGCGCAATGTCCATGGGTGGCGCGTCGGGCGAGGCATCGATGATCCGCACCTGTGCCGCTGGCCGGACACCCGTGATCCCCTGGCATCCTGCAAGCGCCACGGCACACAGCGCGAGCGCGCCTAGCCGAACAGCAGCAGCACCGGGTTGGAGCAGGATCATGCGCATAATGCAGTGTCGCGTCCGTGCGGAAGCACCGGCCCGAAGTGCCGTTCGAGACCGGGCCAGCCGTCATCGAACCTGCACAAATGTACAGGATCAGGACAACATTCGGCTACGTCCAGGCGGCCCCAGGCCGCATGCAGGGGTCCGCAAACGGAACGCGTCCCAGGCCGTCCGCGCTCTCCGTGTGACGCGCCGTTCAGCACCACACGGAGAGCGCCAGCGTCAGATCTTGCTGTTCAGGGCTACGCCGCACACCGAACCGCTGATCGTTCCACTCTCGGTGCCTGCCTTGTCGTCCACCGTTACCGAGATCGTCACGTTGATGGGGCAGTTGGTGTTGCCCGCCGTGACGCCGCCGGAGATGGTCGTCAGGTCGGTAAACACGTTCCCCGCCAGGCTTACGTTGCCGGTGATTGCTACATTCGGGTTCCCGTTGATCGTCAGGCCGTTGTCACCGCAGTGGTTGATCGTCTCCAGGATGTTCTCCGAAACGTTGATGGTGGGCGGCGTAGCGGTCTCGTTGTCCGTCCCGGTAAACGACCCCGAGACAACAATTGTCCCGCCAGTAGGGCAGTTGAACGTATACGGCGGAATCACGATGGTAGTCGGCGCTGTGGCCGGACGCGCAAACTCGGCACCGGCAATCGAAGCGGCACTCACCGCACCATCCGGCGTGGCCGTACGAATCCGCGCAGCCACACCCGGCGCGTGCACAAATTGCGAAACGCCGCCTGGGATGAGCGGAGCCGAAGCCATCGCCTGAAAGAGATCCGAAGTAATATCCAGCGCCTGCTGCTGCGTGATCTGGGTTGGAACCGTGCTGCCGCATCCGCTGCCGAACATCGCCGCCAGCAGCGTCAATGCGCCCATACCGATTGCTTTTGTCTTCACAGTTTGCTCCTCGTTGAGTGATGGGATGAGTGATTTACTCGCAATTGCGCCCGGAGTGGTTTTTCAATATCCGGGCCAAGTATACGGCTGTCTGGGCTCGACACGTTAGAATGATGCGTTACAACTTACGTTCGCCCGCCATGCAAGCCACATCCAGCCCCCCCCATTCCGACGCAGAGACGCCCCCTCCCGAGCACGGACCATCGCGCCACCGCACGCGGCTGGCTGGCCTCTTTGTTCTGTTGCTGATTCTGGTTTCGATCGCGGTTCTGCCGCCGCTGGTCAACGTCTCCCGCTTTCAGAAGCGGATCGCTCGCAACATCTCCGCCGCGCTGGGCCGGCCGGTTTATTTCGATAGCGTCACGCTGGTGCTGTTCCCCCGGCCGGGCTTCACGCTGACCAACGTCGTCATCGACGAAGATCCTGCCTTTGGGTACGAGCCTCTGCTGCGCGCCGAACAGGTCGAGGTGACGCTCCGGCTCTCGTCGCTGTTCCACTCGCACACTGAGTTCTCGAAGATCGCCTTCTCCGACCCCAGCGTGAATCTCGTCTACAGCAATGGTCGCTGGAACATCGAGAGCCTGCTGCTGCAGGCTGCGCATACTCAGGCCGCGCCTACCGCCCAGCCATACGCCGGTCCTGCCCGTCGCTTCCCCTACATCGAGGCAACCGGCGCGCGGCTGAACCTGAAGCTCGACCAGGAAAAGTCCCCCGTCTCCTTCACCGACTCTGAATTCGCACTTTGGCTGCCAGAGCCGCACCAGTGGCATGTGCGCCTGAAGGCCCACCCTGCGCGCACGGATTTCGCGCCCGGGGAGACGGGCATCCTCCGCGCCGAGGGCATCCTCGGGAGCGCCGCAGGAGACCCTGCTTCGCTGGCCGATGTGCCGCTCGAGCTGCACGGAGACTGGCGTGATGCCCAGCTCGGCGGGCTCTCCGGGCTGCTGCTGGGCAAGGACCCCGGCCTGCGCGGAGACTTCGCTCTCGCCTTTACGCTCCACGGCACGGTAGGCCGCAGCGAGATTGCCGCAGATCTCAAGCTGGCGAATGCACGCCGCGCCGACTTCGTCCCCGATCATCCTCTCTCGCTCGAAGCCTCCTGCACCGCCAGCTCCGCCGATACCTTCCGCGCCTTCCCATCGATCGCGTGCCATTGGCCTCCGCCGGGCTCTTCCGATCCTGCGTTGCTGGCGGTTGCTGCCAGCCTGCCCGACGCGCGCAATCTCGAATCCGCGTCCGGCTCCATCAACCTGCCCGCGCTGCCTGCGGACACCTTCTTCGACTGGCTGTCGATCGCCACGCCGCATCCGCCCGCCGTGGTCGCCGGCGCGGGAAGCCTGTCCGGCAGCCTGATGTGGGGCACTTCCACTGCGGCAGCCGCATCGTCTGGCGTCGGCGGGTCGTCTCCTGGCAGCTCATCCACGCTCGCGCACCGCAGCCGCGCAGAATCTGCATCCGCGACGCAGACGGCCTTGTCCGCCGCAACGCTCACCGGCCAGATCGCATTCACCGGCGGTTCGCTGCAACTAGACCCCAGCGCGGGACGCACACTCGCGCTCGGCGATGTAATCCTTACGTCGACGCAACCGGTCGCCCCTGCACCCAGCCGCTTGCGTAAGGGGCGGGCTGCCGCGCCTGCTCCGGCGGCCGATACTTTCCTCCTGAAACCGCTTCAGCTGGACCTGGGAGGGAGACAACCCGCCACCCTGGCCGCGCGCTTCGACGGCAACGGTTACACCGTGCACCTCACTGGTTCGGCGCTGCCCACCACACTGCGGCAGCTTGCGAAGGCCGTGCCACAGCTTGGCGACAACCTCGCCCCTGTGCTCGACCAGCTGGACCCGCCCAGCCCCCCCGATGCAGGAGAGTCCTCCGCCGCCATCCGCGAGACTCCCATTCCCATCGACCTGACCGCAACACGCACCTGGGGCGGCCCGCAGACCTGGAGCGACACATCCAGCCACCGTTGATGCGCTCCCTTCAGCTTGCGTGATCCCGATCTTGGCCTCGACATCCTCACCATTTCAGCGCCTTACAGTCGTACTTTCTGCGGCCCTCTACAGATACGAAGATCCCTGGACGCCGAGCGAATGACCGACCTGATCCTGCGGAGCTACCGAGAAGGCGACTGGCGAGCCATGCACGCGCTCGACGAGGTGTGCTTTGCGGAGCCTTTTCGTTTTTCGCGCCGAGCGATGCGCCAATTTGCAGAAGCGCCCGGTGCGCTAACGCTGCTGGCAGAGCAAGACGCACAGCTGGCCGGCTTTTGCATCGTGCAGATCGAGCGACAACCAGTCGCAAGAGAAGAACAGCAAGCGCCAATCGGCTATGTGGTCACGCTCGATGTAGCCCCGCCGTGGAGACGCAAAGGCCTGGCGCGGCGCCTGATGCAGCAGATCGAGACGGACGCTTACGCCGCCGGGGTACGCAGCATGGAGCTGCACGTCTTCGCAGGAAACTCCGGCGCGCTCCAACTCTACGAAGCTCTGGGATATCGCCATGCCGATGTTGCGCCAGACTTTTACGGCAAAGGGTTCGACGCGCTGGTCTACCACAGGCTACTCGCACCCTGACGCTGAGCCGTGACGTCGCTCAAGCGATTGCATCCAGCTCGGCGAGTAGCTCAGCCACAGTGCGGCCTGTTGCGGGATCGCGCATCGCGGGCGCAATCTCTGCCAGGGGCTCCAGCACGAAGCGCCGTTGCGACATCGCCGGATGCGGTAGGGTAAGCTCCACATCCCCGCCGGATTCGCAGATCGTTACGTCGTCCATCAGGAGCAGGTCGAGGTCAATGACACGGGGGCCCTTGGGCGGCGCACTGCTACGGTCGCGGCCCATCGCACGCTCAATTGCCAGCAGGGCACGCATCAGCTCCAGCGGCTCAAGCGCAGTCTCAAGCACTAGCGCCGCATTCAGGAAGTCAGGCTGCGCGGCATAGCCTACGGGAGCCGTTTGGTAGAACGCGGAGACAGCGGTCACCTGCCCCAGCACCCCGAGACGCCGCACGGCTTCGCGCAGATTCTCTTCCCGAGCACCCCACTGCGACTCCAGATTTGAGCCCAGCCCAATGGCTGCGGTCCGCGTCATGGCGCTGTCCCTGCGAGGCTCTCCGAAAGCCGCCTCTCATAGCAGCGAACGTACAGCCCAGGACGAACCGCCAGCAGAATCTCCGCCACAAACCGATAGCCAAGACGCTCGATGAGCCGCCGTGCAGGCAGGTTGAGCGCGCCGGTATCGACGCGCAGCGTATCGATTCCCTTCGCACGGGCGACCGGCTCGGCCTGCTGCATCAGAGCCGCTGCGATGCCCTGCCCGCGGTAGTCCGGATCGACTGCGAGGCGATGGGTAAAGATGGCAGGCTCCTGAACATCCCAGCCAACCGCAGCGTACTCGTGCCCCGGCGCGGTGGTCAACGCGACCACCCCGGTGAGCAGGCCTTCGCCCGACTCTGCAATCCACAGTTCGCCGCGTTCAACGTCGAGCGCAAACACAGCTTCGTCAGGATAGGTGTCCGTCCACTGATTATTTCCCGACGCGACCATCGAGGGCACCACGCGTCGAATGATGCGCATGATCTGCGGCAGGTCGGCGAGTGTGGCAAGACGTAGGGGCACACCTCCATCATAGGCAGTGAGTGGCACCCTGGCACGCAGAGCGTCGCCGCCTAGTGGCTCGCCTGCGTGCTGGCCGAAGTTGCAGGCTTCGGTTTCGCGCGGCTCTTAGGCTTCTTCGCAGCTGGCGGAGGAGGGCAGACCGGGGCGGGCTGTTGCGCTGTAGCCTGCAACGTACGCAGGCGTGTCTGCGCATCCCGCAACTGGCGATCCTGCGCCTGGGCAGCGGAGCCGAGCAGGTCGCCGAAGTCGCGGCGGCTCTGCTGCAGCGCGGCCGTGGCTTGTTGCAGCGCCTGGCTCTGTGGTGCCGGGGCCGACAGCACGGCTGTCTGCGTCACGCGCACAACCACGTCGTACAGCGCCTCTACGTTACGGTAGGCGGGCAGCAGTTGCGGCATCGAGCCAGGCGCAGCGTCGGCAGCGGAGAGCAGCGGAGGCAGCGTCGTATCCAGGTCGCGCTCGATGGAGCTGATGTCGTTGGCGGATTCGGTGCTGACCGCACCCGCGGCCTTCCACCGCTCCGGACGAAGCATAGCAAGCGCCTGGCGCAGGCTGCCGAGCGCAGGCCGCATCACGGCGGAGGGAGCAGACACCGACGGGCTCGCTGCCGGAGGAGATGGCGTGCCGAAACTCTGCGCGTGCGCTGGGAGAAGAGACGCAGACAGCATCAGGAAAACAAGTGTGGGTTGCGTGTGGCGTAAGGTCATCGGCTCTCGATCGGGTGGTGGGTGGTGGCGATTCGGCGGGGAGAGAGCTCGGCGTTGCCCCGAAGGATTTGCAAGTCACTATGATGAGGATATGGGCAAGGCGGGTAGGCCGAGCGGCATGATTTTGGCGATCGAAAGCTCCTGCGACGAGACGGCAGCCGCCATCGTGCGTGCGGGCGGCGAAGTGATGGCGAATATCGTGGCCTCGCAGATCGCTCTGCACGCCAACTACGGCGGCGTGGTGCCGGAGCTGGCCTCGCGCGAGCACCTGCGCAATATCGTCCCAGTAGTGCGCGCGGCGATGACGCAGGCGGGGATCGCCTTTGCGGACCTGGATGCGATTGCTGTGACGGAAGGCCCAGGCCTCGCGGGCGCGCTGCTGGTGGGCATTACCTATGCGAAGGCGCTGGCACTCGGCACCGGCAAGCCACTGATTGCGGTGAATCACCTGGAGGGCCACATCCATGCGGTGCTGATGCAGGGCAGAGAGCAGGGAACAGGGAACAGGGAACAGGGAATAGCGACCCCAGAGGAAGGCCCGCTGCTCGCGCTGGTGGTCAGCGGCGGCCATACGCATCTGTACCTTGCGGAGTATGACGGAGTGAGTGGAGCGGGAACGTGGCGCTACCGCAACGTGGGGCGCACGGTGGATGACGCGGCAGGTGAAGCGTTCGATAAAGTGGCGAAGCTGCTTGGGCTCGGCTACCCCGGCGGGCCGTGGATGGATGCGCTCGCCAAACATGGCAACGCGGCCGCTGTGGAGTTCCGCTTTCAGCCGCTCAAGACGCGCCAGAACAAGATCGATCTCGCGGCGCAATCGTCTGCTGCTGGCTCACTCACGGCACCGCGAGGCGGCGACCCGACGTTCGACTTTTCCTTCAGCGGCATCAAGACCGCAGTGCTGCGCTACATTCAAACGCATGAGATGGCCGCGGTGATCGATGCACGGCGCACGGCGTTGGCGCTGGCATTGCGCGAACAACCAATACTGCGCGCCGACGATGCGCTGAAGCTGCTGCCGGAGAACTTCGACGCGCAGACGCTCGACCTGATCGCGTCGTTCCAATACGCGGTCGTCGGCAACCTGATGCGCCAGGCATTCGGTGCGGCGGAGGCACACGGTGCGCGCGCAATGGTAGTCTCAGGCGGCGTTGCAGCCAACAGCGAGCTGCGCCAGCGCTTCACCGCCGAAGCAGCGCAGCGCGGCCTGCCGGTAGCCTTCCCCACCATGGCCATGTCCACGGACAACGCCGCCATGATCGCCGCCGCCGCCTGGCCGAAATTCCTGGCGGGACAGTTCGCCGACGATACACTGATCGCCACGCCGCAGTTGCGGCTGGGATGATTACGTCAAGGAGTGACACGCATGCGACCCGGGATGCAGAAGGTTTTGTTTATTGCCACAGGCGGTATCTGCGGTTTTGTTCTGACCTTTGCAGGGTTCATCCTCTGGATCGGACAGATTGAGGCCCATCGCACCTCGCGTCCTACAGAGGGGCATGTCTACGGTGTTTTTCTACCGAGCCTGGGCGGTTTTCTGGTTGGGTCATGCGCAATGGCACTGGTTCGAATGAGGCGCGGGCGGCGGCCAAAGACTGCGCCTGTGCATCCCGTCAATTAGAATCTGGAGTGAGTAATTCCAGACGGAAAGTGTAGTCTGCACGGCGCCTTGCGCGGGTGCGGCGCGAGTGAGTGCAAGTGGCGGCATTGGAACTGTTCAACACATTGACTCTGAAGCAGGAGCGGCTGGAGCCTGTGGGCGCGCCTGCGCTGCGCATGTATGCCTGCGGACCCACGGTCTATGACTACGGCCACATCGGCAACTTCCGCACCTTCCTGCACGTCGATGTGCTGCGGCGTTTTCTGCGCCAGCAGGGCATGCAGGTTCAGCATGTGATGAACATCACCGACGTCGACGATAAGATCATCCGCAACGCCGTGGCCGCCGGCAAGAGCCTGACCGAGTACACAGCGCGCTTCGAGAAGGCCTTCTTCGAAGATATGGACGCACTCGGCATCGAGCGGCCGGAGCATGTGCCCCGCGCCACCGAACACATCCCGGAGATGGTTTCGCTCATCGAAAAGCTCGCCGCGAAGGACATTGCTTACCAGACCGAGGACGGCAGCTGGTACTTCCGCATCGCGCGCTTTGCGGACTACGGCAAGCTCTCAAAGAAGGACTTCGAAGGCATCGAAGACGGCGCACGCGTCGACGTGGACGAGTACGAGAAAGATGCCGCGCGCGACTTCGCCTTGTGGAAGGCCGTCAAAGGCGATGAACCGAGCTGGCAGACGCCGCTCGGCGCAGGCCGCCCCGGCTGGCATATCGAGTGCTCGGCCATGGCGAAGTCGCTGCTGGGCGACAGCTTCGACCTGCATGCAGGCGGCGAAGACCTGATGTTTCCGCACCACGAGAATGAGATCGCGCAGTCCGAGGCGGCCTCGGGCCACACCTTCGCGCGGCACTGGATGCATGTGCGCTTCCTGCTGGTCGAAGGCAGGAAGATGTCGAAGTCCGAGGGCAATTTCTACACCCTGCGCGACCTGCTGCTGAAGGGCCATCGCGCCTCGGCGATCCGGTACCTGCTGCTTTCGGTGCCCTATCGCCATCAGATGAACTTCACCTTTGAGGCTCTGAACGCGGCGACGAACACCATCGACCGTCTGCGCACCTTCCATGCGCGTATGCTGCGCGGCGGTTTTGCAGCGACGCTCGACGAGGCGGTACACGCAGCCACGGCAAAGGCAGCGACGGAGTTTACTGCAGCACTCGCGAACGACCTGAACACCGCGGAAGCCTCCGCTGCAATCTCCGAGATGATTCGCACCGCCAACTCCGCCGCGGATGCAGGCACCCTCGGCGAAGAGAACGCGGCAGAGATTCTGCGCGTGCTGACGATGTTCGATGGCATCTTCGCCGTGCTTGTGGACCGCGATGCTGAGCTGACACGCGCAGCCCTGGCCTGGGCCGAGGCGGAGGGCCGAAGCGCTCAGGCGGATGAAGCTCTGGTCGCGCGCATGGGGTTGAGTGACGCCGAGATCGACGCGCTGGTGGCTGAACGCACGCAAGCGAAGAAGACCCGCAACTTTGCCCGTGCCGACGCCATCCGCAACGACCTCCTCGCCAAAGGCATCCTGATTGAAGACGCCAAGGACGGCGTCCGCTGGAAGCGCAAATAGCTTTCGCGCAGCCGAAGATTCGCCCAGCGCTTGCGGCATCCATCCCATACGCTGAGGACCCATCGCGAGCACTCGACCTGCGGCCACGCGCGAGGTAGAGTGGAGAACTATGACGCAGGATGAAGCGAAAACTCTGGTGGCGAAGCGTGCGGTTGAGTTTGTCCACGATGGAATGGCGATCGGTCTGGGCACCGGCACGACGGCGACCCTGTTCATCCGCGAGCTCGCCCTGCGCCGACTGGACATACGCTGCGTCGCATCGTCTGCCGCAAGCCACGGCCTGGCGCAGGCGCTGGGCATGCACGTCACTACGCTCGACGAGCTGCCTGAACTGGATCTCTACATCGATGGCGCGGACGAGATCTGCGCCGGCTTCTGCGCGGGCAGAGACGCCGCTTCAGGGCTGGACCTGATCAAGGGCGGAGGCGGTGCGCTGCTGCGCGAGAAGATCGTCGCCAGCGCGGCGCGTGAGTTCCTCGTCGTCGCCGACTCAAGCAAGCTGGTAACGATGCTGGGCCGGTTTCCTCTGCCGGTCGAAGTCGTCAAGATGGCGCTGCCCATCGTCGAGCCGAAGCTGGCCGCGCTGGGCTTTACGCCGAAATTGCGCCCTGCCGTTGCAGGCAGCGGCCCGTACCTCACCGATGAGGGAAACTACATCCTCGACTGCTGGAGCACAGGCATCGCCGAGCCGGAGAGCATCGCAGCGGAGATCCGCTCCATCGTCGGCGTCGTGGAGCATGGGCTGTTCCTCGGCATGGGGACCCGCGCACTCGTGGGTGGCGAGAACGGCGTGCAGGAGCTAAGCGCGTAGAATCCCGCCGCCTTTTTTGCAGGCTGCTCTGTGCATCGTCTCGGCGCGCTACTACGTCAGATACTCATGCATAATTCGGAGATCAAGACAGCGCAACGAGTCTGGTTCATCACCGGTACCTCAACCGGCTTTGGAAGATTGCTGGCGGACGCAGTTCTCGAAGCTGGCGAACGCCTCATCGCGACCAGCCGAAACGCAGACCATATCGCGCAGCTTGCAGAACGTTATCCGGATACGGCGAAGATATTTGCGCTGGATGTGACGCAGCCAGAGCAGATTGAATCCGTGGCGGCGCAGGCTATCGCTGCATTTGGCCGCATCGATGTGGTGGTGAACAATGCCGGGTATGGGCTTGCCGGCGGCATCGAAGAAGCGACCGAAGAGGAGTTCCTGCCGGTCTTTGAGACGAATGTGTTGGGGTTGATTCGGGTCACACGTGCGTTTCTGCCGCAGTTGCGCACGCAGCGCAGTGGGCACATCGTGAATCTTTCTTCGATTGCGGGCCTGGATGGGCAGGCGGGCTGGGGCTACTACAACGCCAGCAAGTTCGCGGTGGAAGGCTTCTCGGAGGCACTGGCTGCGGAGCTCGCGCCGCTGGGCGTGCACGTTACGCTGATCGAGCCGGGGCCTTTTTGGACGGACTTTCTGGGCCGCTCGGGTGTACTCGCTGAGCGCGTAATTCCTGACTACTCCGAGACAGCAGGCAAGACGCGGCAATATTTCAGCAGCATGCCGGGCAAGCAGCCCGGCGACCCCGCGAAGGCAGTGCGCGCCATACGGGACATCGTCGAGTCGGATCATCCGCCGCTGCATCTGCTGCTGGGCGCGCTCGCCTATAACCGCTTTCAGGGCAAGCTGGACCGATGGCAGAAGGAGATGGCGGAGTATAAAGGTGTCTCCCTCGGTGCGGATTTTCCCGAAGGCCAGTAACGGACAACTCAACCCGAAGCTCGTATAGTTTTAGTACGGCCGGTCGAAATTCGGCTTCGCATGTGCAGCCAATTCGCAGCGTAACTGCAAGCCGAAACTCTGGAGGAGCAATACTCTATGGCGACCACGCAAGTCAGCATCTCACCGGAAGCTTTGAAGGCGAGCCAGCACTCAGAGCGCAGTCCCGATCCTTGCATCGTTGTCATCTTCGGCGCGTCCGGCGACTTGACCAAGCGCAAGCTGCTGCCTGCGCTCTACCACCTGGAGCAGGCCGGCAATCTGCCGGAGAACTTCGCCGTTGTTGGTGTGGCGCGGCGTCCGCTGGAAGACTCTTTCGCCGCAGACATGAAGGAAGGCATCGAGAGCGGCGGCGGCGTGGACGCCACGGAAGATCGCCTCAAGCCATTCGTCGATCGCATCCGCTACCACGCCATGAACTTCGACGACAGCGCAGGCTACGACGGCCTGAAGGCCATGCTGGCGCAGGTGGATGAACAGTTCGGCACCAAGGGCAATCGGCTCTTCTATCTCGCTACTGCGCCGGAATATTTTTCCGACATCATCCAGTATCTCGGCGACCACGGCATGGCGCAGCCGGATGAGCTGCGTGTGGAGGATCGCAAAGGCTGGGTACGCGTAATCGTAGAAAAGCCCTTCGGCCATGACCTCGAATCAGCCAAGGCGCTCAACGATGAGGTCAACAAAGTCTTCCACGAGGACCAGGTCTTCCGCATCGACCACTACCTCGGCAAGGAGACGGTGCAGAACATCCTCGTCTTCCGCTTCGCCAACGGCATCTTCGAGAATGTGTGGAACCGCAATTACATCGATCACATCGAGATCACCGCCGCAGAAGCAATCGGCATCGAAGGCCGCGGGCCGTTTTACGAGAGCGCCGGTGCGCTCCGTGACGTGATGCAGAACCACGTCATGGAACTGCTGAGCTTCGTCGCCATGGAGCCGCCGGTCTCGTTTGAGGCTTCCGCCGTGCGCGCAGAAAAGATCAAGGTCTACCGCGCCATCCAGCCCATTCACTTCGCCGACGCAGTGCGTGGCCAGTACGGCCCCGGCACCGTCAACGGCAAGCAAGTGCCGGGCTATCGGCAGGAAGATCGCGTCCACCCGCGCTCGCAGACAGAGACCTACGCCGCGCTGCGCATCGAGATTGAGAACTGGCGCTGGGCCGGCGTCCCCATCTATCTCCGCGTCGGCAAGCGCATGGCGAAGCGCGTCACTGAGATCACGATTCAGTTCAAGCAGCCGCCGCTGCTGCTCTTCAAAGACAACAATGGCAAGTGCCTCGAAGGCATCAAGTCGAACGTCATCTCCATGCGCATCCAGCCCGACGAGGGTATCGCACTGCGCTTCGAAGCCAAGGTGCCGGGCCCCTCGATGTGCATCGCACCCGTCGACATGAACTTCAACTACTCCGAGGCCTTCGGCGTCTCATCCGCCAACGGCTACGAGCGCCTGCTGCTCGATGCCATGCTCGGCGATGGCACCCTCTTCGCCCACCGCGACGGCGTCGAAGCCACGTGGGCGCTGATGACTCCGCTGCTCGAATACTGGGCGAAGAACCCCGTGAAGGATTTTCCCAACTACGCAGCCGGTACATGGGGACCATCCACCGGCGACGCTTTGATGGAGCTGGACGGCCGCAAATGGAGAAAGTTGTAAGCAGTTGTCAGTTGTTGGCTTCCATCGTGAATCCAAAACACAGCAACAGGAAATAAGGGCGAGCAATGGCGCGTGCAGTGACAGTCACATATCGAGTTTGGAAGACACCAGCCGAGGTAGCGGCTGCAGCAGCAGAATTATTTACCTCGACTGCGGCTGATGCAGTGAGCAGGCGCGGCGAAGCACGCATCGCCATCTCCGGCGGCACTACGCCCAAGGCGATGTTTGCTCTGCTTGCCGACCCCTCCGCGCCATATTTCGCGCGTGTGCCCTGGTCGCAGCTCCAGCTCTTCTGGGTCGACGAGCGCTGCGTCCCACCCACCGACGCAGACTCGAACTACCGCATGACGAACGAGGCGATGCTGTCGAAGGTACCCTTGCCCGCCGCGCAGATTCATCGCATGGAAGGTGAGCTTGAGCCGGAGATAGCCGCCCTGCGCTACGAGGCTGCTCTGCGCATCGCCTTCCGCCTGGAGGGCGCGGAGACGCCGGTCTTCGATCTCGTCCTGCTCGGCATGGGCGACGACGGCCACACCGCCTCACTCTTCCCGCACACCGCCGCGCTCGAAGAGATCACCAAGCTGGTAACCGCAAACCACGTTCCACAAAAAGATACCTGGCGCATCACGCTCACCGGGCCCGTCATCAACGCGGCGCGCTCCGTCGCCTTCCTCATCGAAGGCGCAGCCAAGGCCGACCCGCTGCATCAAGTGCTGCAAGGCCCCCGCGACTTTGCGACTTACCCCTCGCAACTCATCCGCCCCAACAGCGGCGCACTCACCTTTCTGCTCGACGCAGCCGCCGCATCCAAACTCCCCGCTCCCGCTGACTCAAGCAACACCGCAACGTTGGAGCTCGCATGATTCTCGCGGGCGATATAGGCGGCACCAAGATCCACCTCGCGCTCTACAACTTCGCCGCCGGAAAGCTGCAGCCCGTGCGCGACCAGAAATTCCCCGCGCACGAGTATGCCTCGCTCGAAGCCGTAGCCGCCCACTTCCTCGCCCCCGGAGAACGCGAGCAGATCGCCGCCGCCTGCTTCGGCTGCCCAGGTCCCGTACGCAACGGCCAGATCAAGCTCACCAACCTGCCCTGGAGCCTCGACCAGCACGACCTGGCCCACGCACTCGGCATCGACCACATCTTCCTCATCAACGACCTCGAAGCCAACGGCTATGGCATCCCCGAGCTCGCACCGGAGACCATCCTCACGCTGCACCCCGGCGACGCCTCCGCCGTGGGCCATCGCGGCCTTATCGCCGCCGGCACTGGCCTCGGCGAAGCGCTGCTCATCTGGGACGGCACCCACCACCGCCCCATCGCCTCCGAAGGAGGCCACTGCGACTTCGCCGCGCGCACCGACCGCGAGATCGCCCTGCTCGAATATCTCCGCAAGTCCCTCAACGGCCATATCAGCTGGGAGCGCGTCGTCTCCGGCCTGGGCATCCAGAACATCTACGCCTACCTGCGCGATGTCGAGAAGCTCGAAGAGCCGCAATGGCTCCGCGACCGCATGGCCGCTGAAGATCCCAACGCGGTCATCGGCCAGTGCGCCGAAGACGGCTCCAGTCCGCTCTGCTTCGATACCATGCAGATCTTCGCCGCGGCCTACGGTGCAGAGGCCGGCAATATCGCCCTCAAGGTCCTCGCCGTCGGCGGCATGTACCTCGGCGGAGGCATCGCACCCAAGGCCCTGAAGACCCTTCAATCCGGCATCTTCATGCAGGCCTTCCTCGACAAAGGACGCCTCGCCCCCGTCCTCGAAGCCACCCCCGTCCGCATCATCCTCGACGACACCTGCGCCCTCCTCGGCGCCGCCGCCTACGCCGAAGCCCGCGCCGCCGCACTCTCCGGCCGCTCCGAACGAGCCGCCTCGCTCCAAGCCTGAAGCACCAGCACGCATCCCCGCACACCCCACCATGTCAAAATAGGAAGCACCCATCATGTCCAACGACCTCACTCCCCAAACCCCGCCCGCCGACTCCCCCGACACCAACGAGACCGAATCCTTCGGCGATCTCCTCGCGCAGTTCGAAGGTGTCTCCACGCGCATCGACGAGCGAGGCGCAAAGCAGATCGACGCCACCGTCGTTTCCCTCGACGCCGAATCTGTCTATCTCGACATCGGCTACAAGACCGAGGGCATCCTCCCCCGCACCGCGTTCGAGAACAACGCCGACGCAGTGAACCCAGGCGACAAGTTACCCGTCTCCGTGAAAGGCCGCAACGAAGAGGGCTACTACGAACTATCGCGCCAAAAGGTAGTCCAACCCACCGACTGGTCCTCGCTCGAAGCCGCCTTCGCCGAACAGACCGCAGTCGTCGGCACCGTAACCGCCGTCAACAAGGGCGGCCTCACCGTCGACATCGGCGTCCGCGCCTTCATGCCCGCCTCCCGCAGCGGCGTCCGCGATGCAGCCGAAATGGAAAAGCTCGTCGGCCAGGAGATCACCTGCCGCATCACCAAGCTCGACGCAGCCGAAGAAGACGTAGTCGTCGATCGCCGCATCGTCCTCGAAGAGCAGGCCCGCGCCACCGCGCAAAATCGCTACGCCGAAATCAAAGAGGGCGACATCGTCACCGGCCAGGTCCGCTCGCTCGCCGCCTACGGAGCCTTCGTCGACCTCGGCGGCCTCGACGGTCTGCTGCACATCTCCGACATCGCCTGGAGCCGCGTCACCGCCCCCGAAGACATCCTCTCCGTCGGCCAGCAACTCACCCTCAAAGTACTCAAGATCGACCGCGAAGCCCGCCGCATCTCCGTCGGCCTCAAGCAGCTCCAGCCCGAGCCGTGGGACACCGCCACCGCGCGCTACACCCTCGGCCAGCGCATCACCGGCACCGTCACCCGCCTCATGGACTTCGGCGCCTTCGTCGAGCTCGAACCCGGCATCGAAGGCCTCATCCACGTCTCCGAGATGTCCTGGGTCAAGAAGGTCCACAAGCCCAGCGACATCCTTTCCCCCGGCAACACCGTCGACGCCGTCATCCTCTCCATCAGCCCCGCCGACCGCCGCATCGGGCTCGGCCTCAAGCAAACTCTCGGCGATCCCTGGGCCGACGTCGCACAGAAGTTCCCCGTCGGCTCCGCCATCGAAGGCCCGGTCACGCGCCTGATGAAGTTCGGCGCCTTCGTCCAACTCACCGAAGGCATCGAAGGCCTCGTCCACATCAGCGAGATCGTCGCCGACCGGCACCTGAACCATCCGCAGGATGCCGTCCGCGCAGGCCAGATCGTCAAAGCCCAGGTCCTCGCCCTCGACCCCGAAAAGCGCCAGATTAAGCTCAGCATGAAGCAACTCATCCCCACCGGCCTCGACGAATTCCTCGCCGAACACAACGAAGGCGACACAGTCTCCGGCCGCGTCGTAGACCAATCCGGCGACACCGCCACCATCGAGCTCGGCGAGTGCATCCGCGCCACCTGCCGCCTCACTGCCGCCGCACCCGCCGCTGCCGAAACCAGCAGCAGCCCCACGCTGGACCTCTCCGCCCTCACCTCCATGCTCAACTCACGCTGGAAGACCGGCACAGCCCCCGCCACCAACCAGCCCCAGCCTCTCCAACCCGGCCAGATCCGCAGCTTCCGCATCAACACCCTAGACCGCGAAGCCAAAAAGCTCGACCTCACCCTCGCCTAGCCCCACACGCCAGCACAGCTTTTGTCCGAATAAGGCAAGAGCCCAGCAAAGGCCCCAGCAAGAGCACCCCCCCAAGCGCGCAAAGAAGAAATTGTCATCCTGAGCGGAGCCTCTCGCAGCTTCATCGCGAGAGGCGCAGTCGAAGGACCTGCGGTTTCCCGCTGCACATATCTAAATCAGCCGGGACTTCAGTCCCAGCACAAACCACACACAACCAAAGCGTTGTTTAGGCAAAGGAATGTCCTGCATTTGACGACTATCGTGACAACGACTATCGTTTTGTCACATGTCCAAATCTGACCCCGCCGACCGCAAGCCCCACCGCCAGTCCTGCCCGGAAGAGTCCACCTTCCTCGAGCTCTCCCGCACCGCCGACCTCCTCTCCCGCCCCATCGCCTCTCTGCTCAAATCCCAGGAGCTATCCCTCACCCAATACAACGTCCTCCGCATCCTGCGCGGCACTCCCGAAGGCCTCCCCTGCGGCGAGATCGCCAACCGCATGATTACACGCGATCCCGATATTACCCGCCTGCTCGACCGCCTGGAAAAGCGCACCCTCATCGCCCGCTTCCGGGACAGCAAAGACCGCCGCCTGGTCATGGCCAGCATCTCTCCCGAAGGCCTCAAGCTCCTCTCTACCCTCGACGCACCCGTCCGCCAGCGCCACCAGGATCAGCTCGGCCACCTGAAGAAGAAACATCTCAACGCCCTCATCGAGCTCCTCCAGCTGGCACGAAAACCTGCGCCTGACCACGGCTAAAATAGTCGTTGCAACGAATATCGTTCTAACGCATCAAATCTCCAGCCTGACTGATTCAAGATCGTGCAAAAAAGGAGAACACCATGTCGCTCCGTCTCGTAAAAGAGATTCTTCAGACCACACCCACGCTCGAAGGAGCAGGCGTCAAACTCCAGCGTGCCTTCGGCTTCGGCAAGACCGCCGAGTTCGACCCGTTCCTGCTCTTCGACGACTTCCGCAACGAGAACCCCGCCGACTACATCAAGGGCTTCCCCTGGCACCCGCACCGCGGCATCGAGACCATCACCTACGTCCTCGCCGGTACCGTCGAGCACGGCGACTCGCTCGGCAACCGCGGCGAAATGTCCGCCGGAGACGTCCAGTGGATGACCGCAGGCAGCGGCATCCTGCACCAGGAGATGCCCAAAGGCGACGCCCACGGCCGCATGCACGGCTTCCAGCTCTGGGCCAACCTGCCGCGCGCGCACAAGATGACCGACCCGCGCTACCAGGACATCCCCGCCTCCGCCATCCCCGAAGTCACCGACGACGACGGCACCCACGTGCGCATCATCAGCGGCGAGTTCTGGGGCAAACGAGGGCCCGTTGAAGGCGTAGCCGCCGATCCCAACTACATCGACGTCTCCGTCGCTCCCGGCAAGCGCAAACGCCTCAAGGTCGAGACCACGCGCAACGCCTTCGCCTACGTCTTCGCGGGCGCAGGCACCTTCCGCGATGCCTCTGCGCCGCAAGCTGTCCTCACCGAGGCAGCCGCCGACCCACACGCCGCGCCCGTATACGACGCGACCAACCACTCGCTCGTCCTCTTCGATCGCGGCGACGAGATCACCGTCCAGGCCGGCCCCGAAGGCATCCGCTTCCTGCTCGTCTCCGGCAAGCCGATTGAAGAGCCCGTAGCCTGGCACGGCCCCATCGTCATGAATACGCAGGAGGAGATTCGCCAGGCCCTCGCCGAGCTCCACACCGGAGGCTTCATTCGCCGCTAATCCTGCGTGGCGATTGGCCGCAAGCAGAAGGGCCATCTCGGAGAGAGATGGCCCTTCGTTCTAGTGGTGATCCCGATCATCCCGATGCGGCTGCTCCGGACCATGAGGGGGCGGAGCGGCATGCTGCTCCATGTGCGGCGGCGGTCCCATGTGCTGCATGTGTTGCGGCGGAGCCTGCGGCTGCGGCCTCGCTTGCTCTTGCGGACGCGGCTGCACAGGTGCCGCAGGCTGCGGCTGGCTCTGCCGGAACTCCCGCTGCTGCTGCTGACGCATATCCGGCTGCGGCGACTGTCTTATCTCCGGCTGCGGCGCACGCTGCTGCATCTGCGGCTGCATCGGCCGTGGCTGCGGTTGAGGCGCTACCTGCTGCGGCTGAGGTGTCGTAGGTCGCACTTCATTCTGCCTCTGCTGCCAGCCTTGTCGCTGCTGCCACCCTTGTTGCGGCTGTTGCGGCTGCGCAGGCTGAACTCCCGGCTGCTGTGGGCCTTGCCGGTTTTCCTGCACTGGGCCATGCTGCAGTTGCGGCTGCGCAGCTTGCGGAGCAGCATGGTTCAACTGCTGCTGCCGCTGTTGCCAGCCCTGCGGTGCCTGCCCCTGCTGCGACGGTTGTCCACCGTGCTGCTCCTGCTCCTGCACCTGCGGCGTTCCCTGCCTCATCTGCGATTGCGGCTGCCCCGGCTGCACTCCATGCCAACCGCCCTGCATCTGGTTGCCCGGACGCACCTGGCTACCCGGCCGATTACCCTGCCAACCGGCACCACGTCCCGCCGGAACATTCACCCTTGGCAACACAGCCAGCGGCGCACGGTCCGCAACCACCGCTCGCACATTCACCGCCACTGCGGGCCGCCCGTGGTTCTGCGTATAAAATTGCGCCCGGTTCTGCGCAGCCTGGTGCTGCACCTGGATCTGCGCAGCCATCGGCGCACGGCGCTCTTCATGCAGCACCGCGATCTCCGCCGCCATCGGACGCGCATTCAACCCACCGCGTCCTCCCGCGTAGCTCACACGATTCACAATGCGGTTGTTCACCACCACGTTATTGATCACGACGTTATGCACATACACATTCCGAACCACGTTCACATTCACGCGATTCACGGCCGTGTTGTAGCGGAAGTGGCCGCGGTCCCAATATCCGCCGTAGTACCCATGCCCAACGTACCCGTAGCCATAGTCCACGCCGCCATAGAAGCCGATATGCAGCCCCCAGAATCCATGGTGAAACCGGTACCGATTGCCCACATAGCCCCAGTATCCCGGCGTCCACAACGCACCCGCATACGGTGCAGCCACCCAGGCTCCCGGAACCCAGTAATACCCGCCATCCGTCCACGCCCAATACCCCGGCGTCCACAAGTAGTCCGGCTCAGGAGCAGGCGGCTGCTCATACTCCGGCAGCGGTGGAGGAGGCTCCGTCGCCTCAGCATCCGTCAGGTCCGCAGCATACGCATCCTGCGCCTGCTGCATGTCGTACTGCCCATCGTCGTAGTTCGGATCGCTGTTCTGAGCGCCATACCCGGCATCGCCGGGCGCGCTGTACACCTGCCCATCCGCACTCCGCCGCTCAATCGGCGCACCCTGCGGCGTATAGTCTTCGCCTTGCTGTTGCGACTGATACTGCACGTTCTGCGCCAGCACACGCGCCGGCTGCCCTGGAGCGTAAGACCCATTGCCGCTCACCGGAGCCAGATTCGCATCCGCCGGATCACCCGCATTCTGATCCATCTGCGCCACCGCAGGATTCTGCGCCGGAGTCTTATGGCATCCCACCGCAAGTCCGGTCAGCGCAAGGCTCAACCCCAGCCCCAGCCAACCCTTCCTGCGCCCCATCGAAGCGCCTTCATCCTTCCGGCGAAGATTCGCGCCCACAAAATCCGTCTTAGTACCTGTTTGTTGGCCCTGTGTCATCTCGATCTCCCGTTCCTGTTCCGTATCTGCTCTTATTCAGATGCCGATTATCGAACGTGGACCGCCGACGAGATACCTGAGCCATCCATTGGCATTATCTCGCCGGGTAGACCTCGTTCGAGCCCGTCCGCGAATTCATCACCGAGATCGCACCATCCGGATGCGCCGTCAACTCCAGGTAGTTGGCTGCATCGGTCCCCGTCAGGTTCGCCGTATGCGCTTCGGTCGCATTGTGTTCCGCATCGTTCCTCTCCGCCGTGTGCAGTTGCCACAGGCTCACTGTAGATAGACCCCGAAGCGTCTCATAGGTTTCGCGCGATCCACCTTTCGTCGGGCCGTTGTCCATAATCGCCACCCGCGGCGACAGCGCCCCCACCAGCGCCGGACTTCCGCTCCGATTCATCCCATGGTGCGATACGATATACACATCCACAGCCCCCAGCTTGTTCACCGGGCAAACCAGCCCACGCTCCACGCCCCCCGTCAGGTCGCCCAGGTCGACGATCCGCACCTTGCCAAACGTGATCAAAAGCCCCACCGAGCGATCGTTCTCCGTACCCTCCGCCGGCTTCACTGCCGAAGCCTCACACGCGGCATTCTTTTTGCCGCCCTCCGGCAGCGCACCCTTCAGCACATCGCCATCCGCGCTCACCACCTCCGCATGCATCCCTTTCACCGGAAGCACATCGCCCGGCTTTACCACCATGTGCTCCGCATGACCGTCCGCCAACAGCTTCTGATAAGCCGTCCACGCCGCCACCGTATCCGAAGCTCCCCCCACCGACCCCGCAGCCTCGCGGTTGATCCCATGATCGATGTATCGCCCAACCGGGATCTTCGCCGCCAGCTGCGGCACACCACCCGCATGGTCAATGTGGTAATGCGTCACCACCAGGTTGTCGATCTTCGTCACGCCAGCCAGCTTGCACAGTGCCACAATCCGGTCCGCATCGCGATCCATGTGCCCCGGCCACCCCGCATCCACCAGCAGGCTCTCTCCCGTCGGCATCACGAACAGCGTCGCCTGCCCACCCTCCACATCCGCAAAATAAATCTGCAGCGAATCGGGGACCGCCGTCCCAACATGCGCAGCAGCCCCACCCTGCACGCCCGTCGCAACACCGCCCAGAGCAGAGACCGGCTGATCATCCGCCGCAGTACGCGCCCCCGGCGCCGCACAAGCCGCCGCCGTACCCATCGCCATCGCCACCAACCCCGCCACACCCGCCGCCCAAACCTTCATCATCCGCATAAACTCTCCTCCCAATCGCCCTGCTCAAAAAACACCGCTCGGCACAACAGCACTGCGCAGAAATCGCGCGACACAAACGCAGCACTCACGTAAGCCGCGCAACATAGACGCAGCGCAACGCAAGTCCGAATCATCGCATAAACCCGCACGGCATTGTCATCCTGAGCAAGCGTAGCGAAGTCGAAGGACCTGCGTTTCACCCCGCCCCCCCCAAAAAAACATTGTCATCCTGAGCGAAGCGTAGCGAAGTCGAAGGACCTGCGTCTTCCGTTTCCACAGACAATTGGATGCAGCCGCTATACTGCTGCAGTCAAGGAGAATCTATGCCGAGCCGTGCCCAATCCACCCTCTTCCGCGCCTTCGCCTTCTGCCTCGCAGCCTTGATCCCAATCTCCGCAGCCCACGCCCAACTCATTCACAAAGGCCCCCAAGGGGCCATAGCCCTCTCCAGGACTCTTGCGCCATACGATGTCAGCGTCATCAAAAGAAACAATCAAAACAGCCCGACTGAGGAATCAGGCAGCATCTCCGTTCACGACAACATCCTCATCGCTTCCAACGTCACGCTGAAGTTGATCCTGCAGGTCGTCTATGACATCAAGGGCGATCTCATCACGGGTCTCGCCGGCCCTCTCGCCTCGCAGAGCTTCGACGTTACCGCCAAAGTACTTCCTCGGCCTGACGGCACCCAGGCGAAACTAACCGATTCGCAGCTTCTGGCCATGATGATCCCTGTACTAGCTGACCGATTCCATCTCCAGGTCCACACCGAACCAAAGATCGCCCCCGTGTACGATCTCGTCGTCGCCAAATCCGGCATCAAGTTCAAACTCGATCAGTCTGAGCGCAAAGGTTCAGGCTGGGGTATCGATGGCGAAAATACCCAGCGGGTCCTCAACGCGAAGAACTCCTCGCTCGCTGACCTGGCCGCCGCACTCTCCGACATCACCGACCGCAAGGTCATCGACAAGACCAACCTTACCGGCCATGCCGACATCACCCTCAAGTGGGCCGACGACGTAGCCCTCACCCAGGCCGACCCCAACGCCATCTCCATCTTCACCGCCGTCGAAGAGCAGTTAGGCCTAAAGCTCCAACCCTCCAAAGGCCCCGTCGACACCCTCGTCATCGATCACGTAGAGATGCCCACCGAAAACTGATCCCGCTGAAATCGTCAGCGGCCACCCGAGGCACTAAAATAGCCTCATGGAAGCCACTGAAATGCAGGAGTTCTCCAAACAGATGAAGGAAGGCGGCGAAGAGTCCCTCACCAGCATCTCGCTCGCCATCTCCATCCTCGCCGTCCTCGTCGCCATGGTCACCGTCCTCGGCCACCGCACCCACACCCAAGCCGTCCTCGCCGAATCCAAAGCCAGCGACCAGTGGAACGAGTACCAGGCGAAGAAAATCCGCCTTGAAAATCTCTCCGTCGTCGTAGACCAGATGGCGCTCCAGCCCACGGTCGACGCCAAGGCCTCGGCCGCCAAACTCGGTGAGTACAAATCGCACATCACCAAGTGGACCCAGGACCTCAAAGGATTAGAAGAGAAGGCACGCGACTACGAAGCCGAGGTCAAGAAGGCAGAAGCGCAAGCCGAACACTTCGACCTCGGCGAAGCCCTCCTGCAGATCTCCGTAGTCCTCTCCTCCATCACCCTCTTCACCCGCCGCCGCCACTACTTCATCGGCGGCCTCACCGTCGGCCTCGCCGGCCTCATCATCGCCGCCTCCGCCTGGCTCGTCCACTAGCCAAGGGCCGTTACAGCGCCAGCCACCACGCCGCCGAACCCCAGACAAAGAGGTCCGGCGGTTCCTGTTCGTGACCCAGCCCTATTCTTCGTGAGACAGTTTGCCGCCATCCGCGTCCACTTGAATCTCGCCCCGCTTCGTACCTTTCAACGTCGCCGCTTCATAGGCAACAAGCTTATTGTGCTTGGTCAGCGACTCCACCTTCGTAATCTTTGCTCCAGCCGCCTTCGCAGTCAGCGCAGTCTGAACCTTTGCAGGCAGGCTATCGAACGCCACCTCTTCCTCCACCTCATTCAACGTGCCATCCTGCGCAATCTCAATATCCTTGGAATGACCGTTCACCATCATCTCCGCCTCATACACCGTCTTGCCGTGCTCGCGTTCGGTCGTGTACCCCTTGATCGTCGCTCCTTGCGACTGCTCCTGCACCGTCTTTTGAACTGCCGCGGGCAGGCTGGCCTGGTCAACCTTTTTTTCCTGGGCCGACAGCCCAAGCGTGAAGATCAAAACGGATGTTGCTGCATAGGAATAACGAGTCATTGTGAAATCTCCTGTAGCGTTAAAAACGCTGAACTCACCTTCCGACACGCACGCTTAAATGCCGCTTAACCGGTTCACCTCCATCCCATTTTCCTGACTTCCAAACTTAAGCCGCTCTTAATGGCTAAACTTCATAATCGTTGAGCATCGACCAGGACGGAACGGTTGAAGATTCTTGTCATCGAAGACGAAAAGCGTCTAGCCCACAACATCGCTCGCAGTGTGCGCGAGGCCTGTGGCTACGCGGTCGATCTCGCCTTCGACGGACGCGAAGGCCTCTACCTCGCCTCCGAGGGCTCATACGACGCCATCTGCCTCGACCTCATGCTTCCCGGAATGACCGGCACCCAGGTGCTCACCGAACTGCGCGCACGCAAGCTCCGCACTCCCGTCCTCATCCTCACCGCCCGCGACGAGACCACCTCCGTCGTTGCCCTGCTCAACCAGGGCGCAGACGATTACCTCGCCAAGCCCTTCGACCTCGATGAGCTCAAGGCCCGCCTGCAGGCGCTCATTCGCCGCAGCCAGGGACACGCCGACTCACTCCTCTCCGTCGGCGATCTCGAGATGGATGTAGCCCGCGCCATCGTCCGCCGCGCAGGCGCCGCCATCTCGCTCTCCCCCATGGAATACCGCGTCCTCGAATACCTCATGCACCGGCCTGGCGTCGTCATCACCAAGGCAAAACTCCTCGAGCACCTCTACGACTTCAACTGGGAAAAATTCAGCAACGTCGTCGAGGTCTACATCTCCGGCCTGCGAAAAAAGATCGATGCAGGCGCCGGCACAAAACTCATCCACACTCTTCGCGGCCACGGATACATGCTCCGCCACGGTGCGCCCGAATGACCTCCACCTCCATCCGCACCAGGCTCATAGCCAGCATCGCTGCCATCCAGATCACCGGCGCAGCCCTCGTCACCTTCCTTTTCCTCTCCCACGAACGCAGCCAGTCCTACGCCGCTCTCGATGCCACCCTGCGCGAGCAGGCAGCCGTCATTCGTTCCCTCATCGAGGCGCCCGAACAACCAAACGGGCCATTCGTCTTCCATAAAGAATTTCTCTCCATCCCGTCCAGCGACCTCTTCCTCATCACCGACGTCAGGGGCCGCACCATCAGCACCTCCAGGCAGCCTCTGCCGCCTGTTATCCTCCCGCCTCAACCGCGCGCAGTTTTGAATCTCCACCTCGCAGGCAAACCATACCGTGCCTTAGTCCTGCAAAATCTTCCGCTCGTCGATCCGGACGCGCCCCCCTCTCCCGAGTCGCAATCCATCACCCTCATTTACGCCACGCCCACTGCGCCCGTCGAAGCCCATCTCCGGCACATCGCAACGCAAGCCGCCGAGGCATGCCTCGCAC
This sequence comes from Acidobacteriaceae bacterium, assembly GCA_035943695.1. Lineage (GTDB taxonomy): Bacteria > Acidobacteriota > Terriglobia > Terriglobales > Acidobacteriaceae > Edaphobacter. The sequence goes on from DASZBW010000025.1 coordinate 90,737, forward strand.
TCCTCGCCTCCGCCACCTTCATCTCCGCCTGGGCTCTCACCTTCGGGCTTCGTCCCTTACGAAATCTAGCCTCAGACGCCGAAAAGATCGACGTTGGCCACTGGACCCTTTCGCAGCTCGAAGAGGGCCGAAGGTTCACCGAGTTGCGTCCTCTCGCCGATTCCCTAGCCCGTCTCGTCGATCGTCTTCGCAACGCATTCCACCGCGAGCGCCAGTTCTTCGGCGATGCCGCCCACGAGATGAAGTCCTCCGTCGCCATCGTCCGCTCCACCGTGCAATACGCCCTGCAGACAGATCGAACTGCGGCCGAATACAGGAAGGAGCTTCAGGATGCACTCGCAGACACCGCCCGCCTGCAGGATCTAGTCGCCGGCATGCTCGACCTCGCGCGTATCGAATCGAACGCTGCACCTCCAACCCCGTCGGAGTACACCTCCGCCGAGGTTCACGCCGAAGTCCAACGTGTCATCGCCCGGCTTCGTCCCCTCGCCGCCGCAAGACACGTCCGCGTCCATACCAGCGCGGAACCCCAGGAGACCTGGGCCCGCATCTCCGAAGAAGACCTGTCCACTACCCTCACCAATCTCCTCGAAAACGCCATCCTCTACAGCGATCCCGGCAAGCAGGTCACCATCGCCATCCGCACCTGCAAAGGACATTGCGAGATCATCGTCCAGGACCAGGGCTGCGGCATCGCTCCCACAGCGCTTCCCTATATCTTCGATCGCTTCTATCGCAGCGATGCCTCTCGCACCCGCTCTACCGGCGGTGTAGGTCTCGGCCTGTCCATCGCCAAAGCCCTCATCACCAGGGCAAACGGCACCCTGTCCGTCGAGAGCGAGCAAGGCAAGGGAAGCGCTTTCCGCATCGCCATCCCGACGGTCGAGATGAGCCCTTCCTCCTAGTGCAGCTGCTGCGGAATCACCGCATGCTGGATCAGCACCTCGAACGGCACAATCTTCAACGTGTCCTCATGCGTAGCCTCCAGCACCACCGCGCATCCCGCGCCTGCCTGCTGCACCTGGAACCACCGCGCCGCACACACGCACCACCGATCCCCCGGCTTCAACCCGGGAAATCCATACTGCGGCATCGGCGTGGACAGATCGTTCCCCAGCGCCTTCGAAGCCTCAAGAAACGCCGCATCCACCACGCAGCAGATTGTGTGCACGCCCAGGTCATCCTCGCCCGTCTCGCAGCATCCCGTGCGATAAAACCCCGTCATCGGCGCACACCCACACGTCGCCAGCGGCTGTCCCAAAACATTGTTCCCACGCGAAGTCATCTTTTCCATAGCACCTCCAAGCCTACCCCATCGGCGAATCCTTCGCGCCCATCGCCACCACTGCAAGCAAAACTTGGCTGTAAGCTCTCAGCTCAAAGCTCCCCAGCTCCAAGCTCATGATTCATACTTCCCTGGTTCCGATCAGCCTCAGAAACCGCCTCAAGCTGTCAGCCTAGAGCTCCCCAACTTACAGCTCGAGATTCATTCTTCTCGCGCTCTACGCAGCTACGAACGCACCACTACCCGCCAAACAGCCGCTTGAAGAACCTACCCACCACATGCAGCGGATCATGCCGCACAGCAGCCGCAGCAGGCACCGCAACCGGAGCCACCACCGCAGCCGCCGCAGCTTCACTCCCGACCGCCGAGTAGCTCAACGTATCCGCGACCTGCATATGCGTCACCCCCACCGCAGCCTGCGGAACCTCTGCCGCCGGAGCCAACCCCTCGCTGATCGCCGCCGGAAACGGATGCTCCACCGCAGCCTTCACCCCCGCAATCGAAGCCTTCTTCCCGCCACCCGAAGCCAGCAGCGCATCCGCCACCGACATCCCCTGCTGCACCTCCGGACAGCCACACGGCTCGCGCTCATGGTCCACCACCTCGCGCAGGCTGCCATGCTCAAACAACACATGCTGCCCCGCCGCCACCTGGTACATCGTCTCCCCAAACGCGTCCGTAATATCCAGCGTAGGCGCCCCAGCCCCGCGATTTTCCACGCACGTATCCCCATTGCGAGCCACCCGCAGCCGCAGATCCAATGGTCCCGCTTTGGCAACGCTTAACCGCAGATCCGGCGTCATGATCGAGTCGTTCACCGTCCCCGCCGTCTCAATCTCAATCGCCCCGTGATCCAGCGAAAACAGCAGCGGAGCAGCCGTACTCGCCGCCCTGCTCTCCGTCACATGCAGCGCGCTCGACTGGCAAACCCGCACCATCCCACCGCGCCCCAGCGTGATCGGAGCCGTATGCTCCCGCGCCGTCACCGCAGCCGACCCCGTCAACACCGCCTGCCCATTCAGCACATCGGACGCGCCCGCCACCTCCGCATCCCGCGTATTCACATACCCAATCAACTGCTGCGCCCCACCCACCGCGCACACCACGCACATCGCCACCGCCACACCCGCATCCACCCTGCGCCGAACTCGCAGCTCAAGCCTCATGCACCCAAGCCTACATCTTCAGGAAATTCTCGACGATCTTTTTCCCATGCGTCGTCAACACGCTCTCCGGATGAAACTGCACACCCTCAATCGGCAGCTCCCGGTGCCGCAGCGCCATAATCGTCCTCTCGCCTCCATCGGTCGAAGCCCCGGGCTTCTGGAGGGAACCTCCGGCTTCAATCTCGCGTCGAAGGTCACCCGACCTCGAAGGCTTCACCCGGAGCGAGCCTCGGCCTTCAACCTCGGGTCGAAGATCACCCGACCTCGAAGGCTTCACCCGGAGGGAGCCTCGGGCTTCAGCCCGAGGTAAAACGCCAACCGCTTTGTTGGGCTTCAGCCCCGGTTCTTTCACGTGCTCCACCGAGCCTCCTTCTCCCCTCGTACCCACCACCCGCGCCGAAATCTCCAACTCCTTAGGCAGCCCCTTCTCCGCCACAATCAGCGAGTGGTACCGCGTGCAAGTCATCGCCGAAGGAATCCCCGCAAAGATTGTCCGCCCATCGTGTTCCACCTCGCTGGTCTTGCCATGCATCAGCTGCGCGGCCCGCACCACATCCCCGCCAAACGCCGCCCCAATCGCCTGATGCCCCAGGCACACACCCAGCAGCGGAACTCGCCGCCCGCCACTCGCACCCAGCCGCGCAAAGTGCCGTATCAGCTCAATCGAGATACCCGCTTCCTCCGGCGTACAAGGCCCCGGCGAGATCAAAATCCGATCCGGCCGCATCGCCTCCACCTCACCCGGCGTCAGCTCATCATTCCGCCGCACCACAATCTCCGCCCCCAACTCACCCATATACTGCACCAGGTTGTAAGTAAACGAATCGTAATTATCCAGCACAAACACCATAACCACACCCCTAGCCCCTCCAGTCTAACGCCTTGAGATTCGCAACGTCACTCATAGCATTCGTGAAATGGTGATGCAGTGCTTTGAGTTAAAACGCCACGTCTAGACAAAGGTCGAACGCGGCGCACAAGTTCCGAACAAATGATGGACTTGCGACATGGCTAGTGGGAGGATCAGAGTCATGGACGGGTTTTGGAACAAAGCAGAGCACTATTGGAACCATAGCCACGCTATTGCTTGGGTACTCGGGGTTCTCGGTGCGGTGCTTGTTACCTGGGCTGCGCTACGCCCGCAGCCTCCGGGCGTCTCCGTTGGATTATTGGCTCTCGCGGCTGGCATCATGAGTGTCCGTCCGAAAATACATCCATCAGAAAAAGCAGCGTGGATGGTTTTTCTAATTGCATTTGCCGTATTGGAAGTAAGGGCGATTGAAAAAAGCGATAACCAGAACACTACCGATCGCGTCGCAACGAGCAAGTCATTAACGGAAGCGCTACAGGGCGTTAAGCGAACTCTTGAGCAAACTCAACCACATGCTCTGTTTGGAAATCCAAGCATAGATCTACCTCCCCCAACTCCTCTGGAAGAAGGCAAGAGGTTTTCATATGTCTTGACCTATCAGAACTATGGGAACGAAGTCGCGCGCCACCCGTATATTTTTGCAGCCATGTACATCGGAAAACCCAACGACAGAAAAACCCAAGAGGGGTTAGCCCTCAAGTTTGAGAAGGATTGGAAGAATGGTCGAAATCCAAATACACTGCATTCTGAAATTCCTCCCTACTCGCCGCATATTGGGACATTTCAATCTCCGGCAGTTACGCGGCAACAAGTTGAACAAATCTATGCGGCCAAACTAACTTTCTATATTTTCAGCCGCATTTCTTACACAGACAATACTGGAGATTGGTTTTCGGATGACTGCTTGGGCATATTTGTGCCATTGGGTCAGAGTCCTAATGCTCGCGCCAACCCTTGCTTTATTCATACCCAATATCGATATAGGCAAGACCAATTTTCCCATTGATGACAGCTTTCTGATTGACGCGATATAAACACTCCGCAGAAGAAGGATTGGCTAAGCCCAAACCCATCTCAACGTCAGACAAACTGATGCAAGTCCTCCTGTAGCCGATATCCTCTTGAAGCGGAAAACACAGGCCTTCCGGCTTCCGATGCCCTGTGCCCGCCGTACTTTAACACCCCCGATCCTGCGTCCGGGGCTGAAGCGTAAAGAGGAAGCATGACCAATCGATTTCTCCTTGCCGCGGTGGCAACGGCTCTGGCGTCTCTCCCCGCCTGCGCGCAGACCACGGATACCGGCGTACAAATCCACGGCTTCGCCACGCAGAGCTTCCTCCGCAGCAGCAGCAACAACTATCTCGGCATGGACACCAGCGCAGGAGCCACATCCTGGACCGAGGCCGCCGTCAATCTCAACGACCAGGTCAACGACAAGCTCCGCGTAGGTGTGCAGTTTCACTACACCAGGTTCGGCCGCTTCGGCGGAGACAGCGTAGCCGTCGACTGGGCTCTCGGCGATTACAAGTTCAATGAATGGTTCGGCGTCCGAGCAGGCAAAGTCAAAATCCCCTGGGGCCTCTTCAACGACACCCAGGACTACGATCCCGGATACATCTGGTCGCTGCTTCCCGAAGGCATCTACGGTCTCGACACTCGCAGCACCAACCTCTCCCAGCTCGGCGCAGAGGTTTACGGAAAGGTCGAGCTTGGCCCCAGGCTCGGCAGCCTGAAGTACGACGCCTATTACGGCGACTACTTCTATGCCTCCGACGATGGGTATGCCGCCAGCTTTGTTCAGCAGGGACTGATTTTCCCTAGCCCCGCCGGAGGAAAGACTCCGGGGTTCGATATCCGCTGGCAGACGCCCGTCACCGGCCTCATGCTCGGCGGATCGCTCATGATGTATGACGCCAGGGGCAATCTCACCAACGGAACTTACTACCAGCCGCTAGCCTTCTGGCCTACGTACTACGGCCAGTACAAATTCAAAAAGCTCTTCGTCTCCGCCCAGTACGCCAGGCTGGTCCAATATCAAACAGCCACCACCAGCACCGCGCCACCCGACACCACACTCCTCGACTGGCGCTCATGGTTTGCCATGGCCGGATATCACCTAACCAGCAAGCTGCAGGTCGGAGCCTACTACAACGCTTACACCCTCGCCTCTGCGCACGATGACTCCGATCCCACGAACTACTTCTACGATCGTGTCGTATCCACCCGATATGACATCAATCCTAACTTTTATATGAAGCTCGAAGGTCACTTCATCGACGGCAACGGTGTAGGCTTTTATGCGCTCGATAATCCCGACGGCCTCAAACCGGGAACCAACCTGCTCGTAGCAAAAGTCGGCTTCACCTTTTAGTGGATAGAGAAAACGAGCCCATGAAAATCTCTACCTTATCGTTGTACCTCGTCTTCTGCGCGTCCTTATGGAGCGGCCGTGCGCACGCGCAAAATGAGATCGTCATGATCGCCAATCCGAATATGAAGATCCAGGCCATCTCCAAAGCCGACGTGCGCCGCATCTTCACCGGCGCCGCATCCTCCATCACCTACGGCCCCCATGCCCGGCCCGTACTGCTCAATGCCGGAGACTTCAATAACCATTTCCTGGCTGAGTACATCGGTGTCGGCGAAGCGGAGTTCCGCTCCGATTGGCGCAGCCAGGTCTTCTCCGGCCAGATCGCCATGCCCCCAAGCTTCGACACCGAAGCCGAAGCCGTCGATTACGTAGCCCACCACATCTTCACCCTGGGCTTCATCCGCAAAAGCACCCCCCACCCCGGCGTCACCGTTCTTACACTCAAATAAACCACGCCTCGGTCGTCACCCACACCGCCAAGGCGCACCGTGGCTAACAACTGCTATCGGACCTGGCCGGCTGCCCCATCCACGACAGTATCATCGTCATGAGCGAGCCCTTCCAACTCCGCCAAAATCTCCTCTCCCACCCTTCAATTCGCCGAAGGCCGCTCGATATGATCGATGATCAGGTTCTGGGTGGGGATCTTAGCGCGCTTGATTTCGAGACCAGTGGCGCTAACGTCCCACATATCGGCAGGTTGTGGGTCGGGAATGCGCTTCCCATCGGCATCCAGGCCACTCAGGTGACGGAAGGTGAAGTCATATCGCCCTGTAAGATGAGTGCGGTCGATGATGGGCCACGCCCAACTGAGCCGATTCGCCAAGTCCTCCATGGTCGCATTGAAGTAACTCTCGGTGTAGTTGTTGTCGGCCGAGGAAGGGACAACCTTAGCACCGTTCCAGCCATCCTTCGCGCCAGCGGGATAGGTTTCGCCGGGCTTTGTCGGAGTGAAGCGAGGACCTCCCTTACCAACTATGAGAACGTACCCCTCAGCCTCAGCGGGCACAATATGGGCGGCGAGCTTCAAGCGCTCGGCGAGAAGCTGTTGCAGAAGCGGTTGGCGAAGCGGTTGCCGCTGAGCGTACGTGAGATTCATCCAGGCAGGAATATCCGCCTCGTCGATGCGTGCGTTCACGTCATACGGCTCGCTCGTCATCCACGAAGGCATCCCGATGATCTGGTTGCCCTTGAAGGGCGACGAGAAGTACGCTGTGAAGACTGTCCAGTAGAGCGGCATATGAATAGAGCTGTAGCCGGTTTCGAGATATGGTCCAGCACCGTAGGAGTTGGGGCCGCTGGGCTTGATGGAGACGACGTCGAAGGTGAAGTGTGGCGCGGGTGTCGCCGTGGCTTCTTGCGCGATCACCGCTGGACGCGCTACAGCCTGAGCCCAAAGCGGTACGCCAGCCATCAACAACATCACCGGCACAAGAACCGCAATTCGCGCAGCCACCACCATCCAATACTTCCGACCGCTGTATCCACGTCGTCCCATCAAACACACGCTCCTCTGCTCACAATCTACTTAGACCCCACAATCAAATCAATTCGCCGAAGGCCGCTCGATATGATCCACCACCAGATTCTCCGACGGAATCTTCGCCCGCCGGAACTCCAGCCCCGTCCCACTCAGATCGAACACATCCTCCGGCTGGGGACGCACAATCCGCTTCCCCTCCGCGTCCACCGGATTCAGCCGCCGAATCACAAAATCGTAGTGCCCCGTAAGGCCGGTCCTATCTTCGATGACGACCCCAATAGCACCCAGCCGTTCCACTAAACTTCCCATCGTCGTATTGAAGTAACTCTCCGTGTTGATGTCGCCAGAGTGGGAGAAGAGAGTCCTGAGACCGTCCCCAACCCCTCTTGCGCCTGGAGGATACGTCTCCCCCGGCTTCGTCTCCACCATCCGCGACCCACCCTTGCCAACCACCAGCACATATCCATCAATCATCGTCGGAACCGTATGCGCTACAAGCTTGCACCGCTCGGCAAGCAGCTGCCGCAGCACCACCCGCCCGGATCGCAGCCGCTCCTCCTTCGGCAGCTTCGCCCACGCAGGCGCAGTAGCCTCGTCGAACCGCGCATTCACGTCGTAACGCTCATTCTCCGTCCACCCCGGCAGACCGACGAGGTCATGCCCCTGAGCTCCAAACCCGAAGTACGCCTCCTTGACGATCCACCAGAGCGCGTAGTCGTCTACGCGATACCCCGTGGGAAAGAAGCCTCCACCCTCCCGGCTATCCGGCCCGCTTGGCTTGAACGTCGCAACCTCAAACGCAAACGAACCCGTCGGCATCTCTACGGCTTGCTGCGCGACGACCGCTGGCGTCGCCCCACCCTGAGCCCAAAGCGGCACGCCAGCCATCAGCCATATACCCGTCACAAGAACCGCAATTCGCGCAGCCACCACCATCCAATACTTCCGACCGCCGTATCCACGTCGTCCCATCAAACTCACCCTCCTCTGCTCATAATCTGCTTAGACTCCGCAACATAGGAACCAGCACGGCCAAGGCCGCTCCATGGAATCGATGCCAGGTGCGAAGAACCCCCGTATTTCGCCGTTGCCCTTATCTACTAAGCCACAATCATCGCGTCCCAAGCCACCCCTTATACAGGCGTCATTCTGACCCGCGCCTGGGGTCAGAGAACGTCGGCTCAGCAGAAAAAATTGTCATCCTGAGCGAAGGCGGCGCACTTTGCCGCCGTAGTCGCAGGACCTGCGCTTCCTGTGCGCGTCGCCCACCGGTGCCGTGGCCAGTCATCGCATCAGCGACCCGCGAAACGACTGTTCAGATGGGCGTGCAAAACTCCGTCATCAGCTTCACGATGTCCGACTTCAGCGTCACCTTCCAGCCCAACTCCAACACCGGCTCGGACCACACCTCGGGTTCGCACCACATCGTAATCTCTGTCGTTGCCGTTGCCTGCCCCTGCTGTCATCTTCGCGTCCGCCCCATATCTTGACTCGACCGCCCTCCTCTGTGTCCTCTCTTTTTCCTCCGAGTTCTCTGTGATTCGTTCTCCTCCCGCCCCAGAGAATCACCGGGCAGCACACAAAATCCCGCCGCTCAGGAAGATGCAATCCACAAGAAAATAAGCACCTAAGAATGAGTTCCATCCAAATGCAATTGCCCTCTCGCCAGGCAAGAAGGCCCTTGACACACCCCGTATAATTAAAACAGTGCAAGACAGAATCCACCGCCTCAGGATTGTGTCCTCCACGCTCGAAAGGCCACAAATAACCCCTTTATTCCGAATACTTTGAGCCTTATCTCCTTTGTTTGGAATACTTTGGAGTTCATATGCGCACCTAAGCACTTTGTTTCGAATACTTTGCAAAACAGTATACCGGGGGGGGGGAGGAACCACATTGCCGACACCACTGCCACACCAAGACTGCTACCACTGCCGCCACGACCGCGACACATCTGGTCGCCCATCCGGCTTGCACCTCCCCACCTCTCGCTCCGCAGTGCGTCCGCCGCACCTCTTCCACCGTCTCTTCACTGGTATAACTGTCACGGAAACCATCCAGGAGAAACTCTTGTCCAGAAAATTGCCTTCCGCATTACCCCTCCGTCTTGTCGCCAGCGCGGCATCCTTCGCCCTGCTGGCCGCCTTGGCTCTGCCCGCCCACGCGCAGTCCGCCAGCGACAAGCCGTTGCTCAAGCAGCTCCCCCGCTTCTCCGCAGCCGGCGTCCCAGCCACGGCCCCCGAAGAACTCCCGGTCGGCGATCTCCACGCCAAGAAGCCCATGCCCACCGGCCTGCCCTCGGGCGGTGCCTCGCAGCGCCCCATGCTCTACATCGGCGAAGGCTTCAACCGCATCTTCCTCATCGACAAGGGCAAGACCATCTGGAAGTACGACACCGGCCCAGGCAACGAGCTTGACGACATCTGGATGCTCTCCAACGGCAACATCCTCTACACCCGCATGCAGTACATCGCCGAGCTCACGCCCGAGAAAAAAGTAGTCTGGCGCTACGACGCACCCAAGGGCACCGAGATCCACACCTGCCAGCCCATCGGCCTCGACAAGGTCCTCTTCATCCTCAACGGCCTGCCCGCGCCTCGTCTGCTCATCATGAACATCAAGAACAGCAAGATCGAGCTCGACCACGCCATGCCCGCCGTCAGCTCCACCGACCCCAAGACCATCCACCCCCAGTTTCGCCGCATCCGGCTCACCGCCAAAGGAACCTACCTCGCCTCCTTCCTCAAGATGAACAAGGTCGTCGAGTACGACAAGAACTTCGACGAGCTTTGGAGCTACAGCATCAAGAGCCCCTGGGCCGCCCTCCGCCTGAAGAACGGCAACACCCTCATCACGGATGAAGACGACGTCCTCACCCGCGAAGTCAACCCCAAGGGCGAAACCGTTTGGGAGCTGACCAAGAAAGACATCCCTGAACAATACTGGTACGGCAACGCCCAGGCCGTCGAGCGCCTCGAGAATGGCGACACCATCATCTGCTCCCGCGGCGGCAGCGGCCAGGGTCCGCAACTCGTCGAAGTAACACCCGACAAAAAAGTCGTCTGGGTCATGCAGGACTGGGCCAACTTCGGCCCCGCCACCTCAGTCCAGCTCCTCGACGAAACCGGCTACCCCGAACGTCCCGGCCAGACCCTCCACTAAACGCCGTCGATCAAACCCAAGCGGCCCAGTCTTCAAGACATCGAAGCCGGGCCGCTAAACTTTTTCAAGCAACGATGGCACACCACGCACCGCGAATCACCAGGAGAACGTAGATGTCCACAAAAGTATCGCTCGCACGCATCTTCACCGCGACTGCCTTGTTCGGCCTCTTCGCACTCCTCGCTCTACCGGCTCACGCGCAGCCCGGCTGGTCCACCAAACCCACACCTCCACCACCTCCACAAGCCTCCTATCCAATACCGCTGCCTGCCATCCACGCCACGGGCTCACAAGCCAAACCCATCCTCAAGCAGCTCCCCCGATTCTCCGCCGCCAACGTCCCCGAGTCCGGCCCCGAAGAACTCCCCGTCACACCACTGGTCGAGAAGAACTCCGCCCCCACCGATCTCCCCCACGCCGGAGCTTCGCAACGTCCCATGCTCTACTTCGGCGAGGGCTACAACAAGATGTACCTCATCAACCACGGCAAGGCCATCTGGTCCTACTCCACCGGCGGCGGCAACGAGTACGACGATTCCTGGGTCCTCTCCAATGGCAACGTCCTCTTCACCCGCATGTACTACATCGCCGAGATCACTCCCGACAAGAAAATCGTCTGGCGCTACGACGCCCCGCGCGGCACCGAGATCCACACCTGCCAGCCCATCGGCCTCGATAAAGTCATGTTCGTCATGAACGGCCTGCCCGCTCCACGCCTCGTCATCATGAACATCCACACCAAAGAATTTCTAGTCGACCACGAACTCCCCGCCCCCTCTGCCACCGACGTCAAGAGCGTTCATCCCCAGTTCCGCCGCGTCCGCATCACCGCGCAGGGCACTTATCTCTGTAGCTTCCTCTCCATGGGCCGCGTCATCGAATACGACAAGGACTTCAAAGAGATCTGGCGCTACGACATCCCTCATCCCTGGGCCGCCATCCGCCTCAAAAATGGCAACACCCTCATCACCTCGGAACAAGCCGTCCTCCAGCGCGAGGTCAACCCCAAAGGCGAGACCGTCTGGGAACTCACCAAGGACGACATCCCCGCACAGTACTGGTACGGCAACGCCCAATCCGTCACCCGTCTCGACAACGGCGACACCATCGTCTGCTCCCGCGGCGGCGACCATCAAGGCCCACAGCTGGTCGAAGTCACCCGCGATAAGAAGGTCGTCTGGGTGATGCAGGACTGGAAAAACTTCGGCCCCGCCACTGCCGTCCAGATGCTCGACGACACCGGCTACCCCGAACGCCCCGGCGACTCCACCCACTAGCGCCAGCGCGTTAAATTATTACAATGACCTTTGCTCGTCTAGGCCCGTAAAGTCTCACCTTTGAAACTTTGGCATTACGTCCGAAACGGATCGAGCACGGCCTCTTGTACATTCGCAAGTGCTCAATAATATCTGATTGGCCCTGTGCAAGGCGGGCGGCCCACTTCACGGCTCCATCTCCATTATTGGTCAATATCACCACCGCAAGTTTCGCAGCTAAAATTTCCGCAGCCCATGTAGTTTCAAGATCACCGTCTGCGGTTAGCAGTACAGTATTGGCCTTTCCACAGTCCGCGATGATTGTTGGATCGCCAATCCCATCCACGTTGCCATACCGTTCGAGATGAGTAACAACCTTGTAGCCCGCAGCACGTAGCAATCCCGGCAACTTGGCGCTCCCAAGATTCTCGTCAACAAAGAAAACGTGACGGCTACGACGCTGCGTACTCTGTGATGGCTTGCTCAATCTGAGTATGGGTCAAACCGTAATCCTGAATCAGATCCTTGTAACTTTCACCAGCTTCTTTGCGCGCGGCAAGCACGGAGGCCATAATACGAGTCCCCTTCACGACTGGCTGCCCAGAAGATAGGGTTGGATTTATTGCCAAATACTTCGTATTCATCGGGTAAATCTGAATAGGCATTCCAAGAGAATCACGATCTATTCTATGGAGATATTTTTCCAACAGCTGACGCATAGCCTTCTGCCCATGAGCACTAGCGTTGATTGTTTCGCCGAGATGCTCGATGAAAACCGACTTGCCATAAGTAGAGAATTCATGGCTGAGTAAGGGATGATCGCTAGTCGGGATTTCCTCACGGATATAGTCAAGCGCGCGCCGCACGTTATTAAGCGGGATGCTTTGACCGCGTGTCGCCCTCAGCACATGTGCCTCAGCGAGGTTGTAGAAAGATAGCAGTCCCTCACTAGGCGATGCTGGAACGATCACTGGAGAGAAATGTACTGTTCGACCCGTCTTACTAATTCGGTAACGTTGCCCGCGGCACCAGGCTTTCATCGTAGATAAGGGAATTCGGAGAAAATGAGCAGCATCATCCATGCTGTACCGAGGATGATCGCGCACGTCGCCACCGATTCTCATGACCTTCTTTAGCGCCATTGCTACCTCATTTTCTACTATGCACATCGCGCCCACACTCAGTAGGCCAAGACGGAGGCACCTTGGGTTATCTTATAGCCTATTTTCTGATTCGCCATGGAGTGAATGCGATCAACTCGCCAGAACCCTGCAACCTCACAAAACCTGCGAAGGATGCTCCGCCTCGGCCGCCCGCTCCGCCTTCCGTCGACTCAGTACCGAGCTTCGCTTTGTCCGCGCCCGCTCGCTCACATGGTCGATCTTCTTCCAGAACCCCACAAAATAATCCGCCGCCGAAATGATCGACACAAACGTCATCCAGTAGATCGCCGTCACCGCCGTCATATGCACGGCCACAATCACCGGCCCCCAGTTCCAGTAGTCCCACCGATGCGCCAGGATCGCCGCCACCACCGAAACAATCTGAATCACCGTCTTCAGCTTGCCGATGTCCGAAGCCTCAATCGTGAAGCCCTCTGAAGCCGCAATTGATCGCAGTCCCGACACCAAAAACTCGCGCCCGATAATAATCACTGCAATCCAAGGCGGCACAATCCGCGGGTTATACGCGACCAGGATAATGTAAGCCGCCGCCACCATCAACTTGTCCGCCAGTGGATCGAGCAGCATCCCCAGCGTAGTAATCTGCTTCCGCCGACGCGCCAGGTACCCATCCAGCCCGTCCGTGATCGACGCGGCGATAAACACCACCGAAGCGATAATCTCCTGCTCGCCGCCCAGCAGCCCATGCACCGCATGATTCGCCGGAAACGCCGGCGACAGAATCCAGATCAGCAGCGGCACGCTGGCGATCCGGCTAAGCGTAATGGAGTTGGGAAGATTCATCGGCCTTCTCGTCGCGCTCTCTCCGTGCGCCACATCCAGACATAGTCATTCTCCCACACGTCCGCACCGGAAGATACGCACTGCCGCGTCGATCCACCGAGATCGCGCCCTGAAAAATTACACCACTCTGCGCCAGCCAGGGTAACGCTCCCGCAGCGCAGACGTAACCTCGCCTCCCACCCCTCTCGATCTTTGGTAATCCACCCAATTCCTTTGGATTAAGCCTGCTCTTCGACCTGTATCTTGGCTCTATATCTGACATTTCCGAGCCGGCGCAGTCCGGAGCTCTTTCATCTTCAATTCCGTCTTTAAAATCTTCGAATCATTTGCCATCTCCCGGGGTCCTTTCATGAAACTCATCCGTTCCGCTTCTCTCCTTGTTCTCGCTCTGGCCGTTGCCGGTGCAGCCCATGCCTCCACCATCACGTATAACCTCATCGGCGTCACCACCTCCGCCGGCACGCTCACCGGCACCGTAAGCGTCAACTCTGCGACCGATCTGGTCACCGCCGCCAACATCACCTTCAACGATGCCGCACTCAGCAATCCCGTCTACAACATCATCAGCTCCACGAACGCCTACAACGGCCTCGATCAGACCTACATCCAGGAAGGCCAGCCCTATCCTGCGGGCAACTACGGCGGCCAGATCGCGCTCTACTTCAACACCGCCAACGTAGGCACGGGCAATCTCTCCATCTGCATCTCGTCCATCACCTGCGGCACCCAGGGCGGCGGGCAGAACGGCACCGTGCAGGCTTACGTCAGCTCCAACAACGGTGGCCCCTTCAACATCACAGCCGGTTCGCTGAACCTCGGCACAGCCGCTGCGCCTGAGCCCTCCTCGCTGCTTCTGCTGGGCACCGGCCTCGTCGGAGCCGCAGGCTTCGCACGTCGTCGCTTCCTCAAGCTCTAACCCAGACGACACAACAAGTTTTCACCAGTCGGAGTTCGCACGACAGAACTCCGCCTCATTTTTTTCGCGCGCAAGTATGATGGACTACACGCCATGCCCCAACCCCGCCCAGCCACCCCCTCTGCCCGCGAATTCTCTCAACTCGCACGCAAGCACACCCTCGTACCCGTCTACCGCATCGTCACCGCCGACCTCGAGACCCCCGTCTCTGCCTTCCTCCGCCTCGCCTCCGACCAGCCCGAAGCCTTCCTGCTGGAATCCGTCGAAGGCGGCGAGCACGTAGGCCGCTACACCTTCATCGGCATCGAGCCCTACAAAAAAATCACCGCCCGCGGCACCTCCCTCACCGTCGAAGAAAAATCCGGCCCGAAGCAAAATCGCATCCGCCGCTTCGAAGGCGACATCTTCGCCGAGCTCAAGCAATCCCTCTCCGGCCACACCCCCGCGCGCCTTCCCGGCCTTCCTCCCTTCACCGCCGGAGCCGTCGGCTTCTTCGCCTACGACGTCGTCCGCCAGATCGAACGTCTCCCTTCACTCGCCAAGGACGAGCTCCACGTCCCCGACGCCTGCCTCATGTTCTTCGACCAGGTCATAGCCTTCGACCACGTAAAAAAAGAGATCCACCTCATCGTCACCGCCGACCTGACCCGCCAGCAAGCCAAAACCCCGGGTGCCCCATTCACGCAGTCTCATCGCATGAGTGGCGTCTCTTCCACCGCCGCCTACACCCAGGCCATCCGCCGCCTCGATCGCCTCGAAAAGCGCCTCGCCCGCGCTCTTCCCAAACCCGCCAAAAAATCCGCCACCGGCAAGCTTAAGCTCACCTCCCGCACCTCCAAATCCGCCTTCCTCAAATCCATCGCCCGCACCAAGGACTACATCGCCGCCGGCGACATCTTCCAGTGCGTCCTCTCCCAGCGATACGACTGCACCCCCGGCGTAGACGCCTTCGACATCTACCGCTCCCTCCGCATCGTCAACCCCTCCCCCTACATGTACTTCCTCCGCTTCGGCCTCGAAGCCGAGCAGCCAGCCTCCGCACGCGCTTCCAAGAAGAAGCCCACCCTCACCACAGCCCACATCGTAGGCTCCTCACCCGAGCTCCTCGTCCGCGTCCACGGCCGCACCATCGAATACCATCCCATCGCCGGCACCCGCCCCCGCTCCGCCGACGAGGCTGAAGACCGAGCCATCGAGGCCGACCTGCGCGCCGACCAGAAAGAAGTAGCCGAACACGTCATGCTCGTCGACCTCGGACGCAACGACGTAGGCCGCGTCTCCGAGTACGGCTCTGTCAAGGTGACAGACCTCATGTTCGTCGAACGGTACTCCCACGTCATGCACCTGGTCACCCATCTCGAAGGCCGCCTCCGCCCCGACCTCGAACCCATCGACGCTTTCCGCGCCTGTTTTCCCGCCGGCACCCTCTCAGGAGCCCCCAAGATCCGCGCCATGGAGATCATCGAGGAACTCGAACCCTCCCGCCGCGGCGTCTATGGCGGCAGCGTCCTCTACGCCGACTTCTCCGGAAATCTCGACTCCTGCATCATCATCCGCACCCTCTACATGAACGGCGATCAGGGCCACATCCAGGCCGGCGCCGGCATCGTAGCCGACTCCATCCCCGAAAGCGAATTCGCCGAGTGCGCCAACAAAGCCCGCGCCGTCGTGCGAGCCATCGAGCGAGCACGCCAACCCTAGCCCGAGCCATCGAGCGAGCACGCCAATCCTAGCCCGAGCCATCGAGCGAGCCCGGCAACCCTAGTCCAAGTCGATTCGCGTCGTCCCCACCAGCAGCCAGTTTCGTCCCTACCCGCGCAACCCACCCCTCTCTACCACGAGCGGATAGCAACCACGTCCGAGGTAACCGGCACCTGCTGGATTACGCTTACATGCAGCACAATCTCCAGATTCCTGTTCTCCCATCCTGGCTTCAGCGAA
Source organism: Acidobacteriaceae bacterium (assembly GCA_035943695.1). GTDB lineage: Bacteria > Acidobacteriota > Terriglobia > Terriglobales > Acidobacteriaceae > Edaphobacter. The sequence continues at coordinate 107,155 of DASZBW010000025.1, forward strand.
TGCGCCAAAGCGCGAAGTCTCTCCGGACTGGAGATAAAATCCGCCGCACCCTGGTTGCTGAACGTATTGATGCCCGCAATAATCAGCGTAAAGTTACCCGTCGCAGCACTCGGGATGCGCGAAATGAGGGCATAGTCCTCGTTCTTCTCCCCACCCTCGCTTACCGACTGCCTCCACACCAACTTGTGCGTCTGCCCGTCGACAATCCCTCCCTGCTCCAGAACATAGGGAAAGCCACGCATCAGCTGCAGCGACCACACATTGCTGAAGCCGCCGATCAGAACCGTCGCCGAATTCCGGAAATCCGTTGCCGCAATATCGCTTCCGTACCGCAGGTCGTACCTGCTGCCCATGCGCGTCAAAGTCGACGCCATTCGCGCCACCGCTGCAACATCCCCGTACCCGGTCTTGGAATTATCCGGCACCAGCGAGCTCTCAGTGAGCATATCGCCGCTCTTGATCTCATCCGTTGCTGCCGTACTGACCTTCTCTTCTGGGTGGGCTGAGTGGTACGCGTCCAGAAAATCGGAGGAGATATGGTACGAATAGGTGCCGCCGAAGTACACCACAACAGGCTTCGAACTATCGGCCACCGGACCCCAGAACCGGTTGTAAGCCCCCTCCCGCTGCGCATCGATCGACGAGAAGATTCCTATACCCGCCAGCATCACGATTGCGACCGCGATCAGGCCCACTCTCCAGCCCGTCCATCGGCTCACCGGAGCGGATCGTGCCTGCGCCAGCTTCAGTTCCTCCATCACCGGAGCGAACGACACAAAGGAGGCAGTCCCCATCGGGGTTTCAGCAGCCTGCACAGTGAGGGATTCCAACTCCCCCCGCACACTCCGGGGCGGCCTGATCTCAAACGTAGCGTGATACGAGCCGCTAGGGATCTCGATCCGGACCGAATGCTGCGTCTCGTCGTCATGCACATAGTGCTGAGCCAGCCGCTTGCGTACCTCGGCAGCCCGGGAACGAACGATAGGATCGTTCCCGGTGTCGTAATCCGGCGCCCGCCCGAAGACCTCCGCCCCGATCACCCGCTCGCGAAGCATATTCGGCTCCCCGCTCACACTGTGCTTCACAATGTATTGCAGCAGAGCCTGGCACTGCTTGCTGGACCGGAACGAAGGCCCGCGAAGGACACTCTCCAGCGCCTGCTCGATCAGGACAGGGTCTACATCCGCACCCGAACTCACTTCAAGTATCGACATTGTCATACCTCCTCGCCCCGTCATTCTGCATCAAACGGCCCACACGCCTGATCGACCGCGCATCAATAGAAGCCGGAGCCTCTCATGCCACACCACGCCAAATCTCCCGCAAGAATTCCGCCGCAATCATACTCCTAACCACCGTCCATTGCGTACTGTACCCTGTTCCTAAGTGCAGTACGTTCCGCTAACTGCTTCAAAATAAAGTTGTTCATATTGCTTTACAAAACTGCACCGTAATCAACCTTACCGATCCGCCTCCCGAACGATAGTTGTATGGAATTGCCAATTTCACAACGCCGAACCGGATGCCAAATCACGTTATGGCGATCCGGATATCGGCAGGTAGCAAGGCAGGAGACCTACCGGCCTGCCATCAATCAGAGTTTCCTGACCTCTATATAGAGAAACAAAGTTCAAGATCACCATTCTTCTGGAGAAGCCAATGCAAACCGTATCAGTCATCCCAGTCAGGAAAGCCCTCCCCATCCGAGCATGGTTCGTCGCCGCGCTCGTCTTAATTTGTCTTTCGATAGCCACCTACTCACGCCCCGCCTGCGCCCAGACTACTCAGCTCTTCGTAGGCCACGTCGCTGACCCCTCGGGCGCAGCCGTCCCCAACGCCACCATCACCATCCACAACGAAGGCACCGGCGAAGACGTCGTCACCAAAACCACCGGCGCAGGCGACTACACCGCTCCCTACATCAAGCCCGGCCTCTACACCATCACCGCCACCGAGACTGGCTTCAAGGCCGTCAGCAAAACCCACATCCGCCTCGACATCGACCAGAACTCCAAGATCGACTTCACCATGCCCATCGGCGGAATGACCGAAACCGTCACCGTATCCAGCGAAGGCTCCCAGATCGAGCTCTCCAAGGCCGACCGCGGCGACATCATTGACGCTCAGCGCGTGCAGGAGCTTCCGCTCGATGGCCGCAATCCGCTCATGCTTGCCAGCCTCGCCCCCGGAATCACCAATACCGAGAATCCCCAGTTCACTCGCATGCAGGACAACGTCGGGCAGCAGCTGCACGGCAATGCCGTCAAAGACGCAGCCCTGGCCGAAAACCTCGACGGCACGTCCAACGACACCGAGAATGGATACACCGGTTTCGTACCGCCAGTAGACTCCGTCTCTGAGTTCAAGGTAGTAGTTAACCCCTACGACGCCTCCTACGGACGCGCAGGCGGCGCAGCGGTCGACATCTCCCTCAAGTCGGGAACCAACAACATCCATGGCGACGTATACGAGTTCGCCCGCAGGTCCTGGCTCGATGCGAATGCCTTCCAGAACGACTACAACTTCGCCAACAACGGTGTTTACGCCAAGCCAAACCACAAGCGCGATCTCTTTGGCTTTGAGGCAGACGGCCCGGTTCGCATTCCCTGGCTCTACAACGGCACCGACAAGACCTTCTTCACCGTCCAGTACGAGGAGGCCAAGGAAAATCTCCCCAACACCGGCGCATCCATCAACTCCGTCCCTAATCCAGCATGGACCACCGGCAACTTTGCGGGTGCTACCTACTACAACACCACAACAAAATCCCTGATGCCCCTGATCATCTACGACCCGTTCTCGCCCCTGGTCCCCGTGGTCGACCCCAATGACGGCAAAACCAAGCTCGCCCACACCGCCTTCCCCGGCAACATCATCCCCGCCACCTGCACACCCATTGCCCCTGCAACCCAATGCAGCCACCTCGACCCAGTTGGTGTAGCCCTCGCCCAGATCTACAACGGAATCACCCCAAACTATAATCCCGGCGCAGGAAACGCCCCCTACCAGAACAATCTATTCCACATAGGAATCGAGAACGACCTCGCCCGCACCGGCCTCATCAAGCTCGATCAGAACTTCGGTTCCAGAGATCGCGGAACCCTGCGCTGGGGTGGCGAAGAGCGCTACGCCTTCAAGAATCAGAACGGCGTCCCCGATGACAACCCCGGCAACCAGACCTTCCACCAGAGACAGCCCAAGTCGCAGACCTTCGCCCTGGAAGAGGTTCACACCTTCTCGCCCAACATGATCCTCGACAACAAGGTCAGCGTCCTCACCCAGCAGCAAGGCCTCATCCCCGGAACCGGCCAGACACGCGGCAACTTCCTGCCCGGCCTCAACTTCTCCCAGCACTTCATCGCCAACGCTTTCCGCACCGATATGATCCCCCACACCTCCGCCTCCGGCTACGTCGACCTCGGCAACGGCGGCCCGGGAAGCTATAACGACGCACATTCGCTTATCTACCAGCCGAGTATCACTCTCATCCACGGTCGGCACTCCATCCGCGCTGGTTTCGACATGCGTCTGCAACAGTACTCGCTCCCTGGAGGCGGCAATAACACCCAGTTCTCCTATAACAGCGGCTTTACCCAGGAGTTCTACAACTCCAGCGATGCCTCCGGCTATCAGTCCGGCAACGCCATCGCCTCCCTCGTCCTCGGCGACCCCAACAGCGGCAGCCTGCAATATCCGGTCTCGCCCTTTTACTCACAGCATTACTACGCCATGTGGGCGCAGGATGACTGGAAGGTGACGCCCAAGCTGACCCTCAACTTCGGCCTCCGCTACGACCTTCCCTTCGCCCGCACCGAGCGCTACAACAAGATGAACTACGCGTTCGATCGGACAACGCAAAGTCCTCTCAACACGAACGTGAATTCAGCGGCTCTCATCAATCCCATTACGCATCAGGCCTTGGGCCCCCTCCTCGGAGGTATTCAGTTCACCGGAACAAACACCGACAAGTTCGGGCACACCACCAATAACCCCCGCAGCGCGTATGACATCAACCTAGTCAACATCCAGCCCCGCTTCGGCATGGCCTATGCCTTCAGCAGCAGAACCTCGCTGCGCGCCGGCTTCGGAGAGATGTTCATCAACAACGAAGCCAACGACTCGCAGAATGGGTTCCAGGCCACCACGAACTACACCAGTTCGCTCGACAATAACGTGACGCCATACGGGCATCTTTCCGATCCCTTCCCGGCCACCCCATCCAACCCCGGCGGCACCTTGCGCCCCACCAATGCCACCCTCGGCCTCGCCACCACACCGGGCGGTTCCGTCAACTTCACCGATCCGCACTACCGTATCCCCTCACTGTGGGAATACAGCGTCTCGCTGTCTCAACTCGTCACACGGCGAGATTCCCTCGAGATCGCCTACTCCGGAACCCGGGCCTACAACCTGGGCGCAAGCGTAGACCTCAACCACATCTCTCCAGCCTGGAACGCCCAGTGCGACGTAGAGCGTGGCGGCAATCGCCACATCTGCGACGACAACGCAACGGGCCAAGTCAACAATCCCTTCTATCAGGACCCGGACTTCGTCGGAACCAATTACTACGCTCCGCAGAAGATTTCAGGTTCCAACCTCACCCGGCCGTTCCCGGCATTCACCAGCGTCAGCAAGGATAATTCCAACCTCATCCACCAGTGGTACAACTCCCTGCAGGTGGTCGCCTCTCACAATGCGTCCAAAGAACTCACCCTGCACTTCGCCTATACCTGGTCCAAGATTATGACCACAGGCTTTATCTTCGACCAGGTCGATCAACTCGTCGAACGCAGGCTCGGGTCGAACGACATCCCACAGGCGCTCAGCCTCTCCGGCGTCTTTTACGTCCCGGTCGGCCGGGGTAAAGCCCTCCTCGGACACACCAACCATATCGTCGATGCCCTCGTCGGCGGCTGGGAGGTCAGCCCGCTGTACGTCTACACCCAGGGAGTTCCATGGTCTCCGGGCAACAATTGGCAGGAACTCAGCCCCGTCGGTATCCACGTCCACGACATCGCGCCAAACGCCAACCACACCTACAAACGGCTGCAAGGCGTCACTCCATGCGTCGCATATAGAGACGTCGACGGCGTCCTGCAGTACGGCCCAACCTATTCCGAAGCGAATTGCACAAGCCCTGCACTCATTCGCCAGACTCCCAACTACAACCTCCCGCAAAACTTCGTCTACTGGGGAGTGCGTGTTCCTGCCTTCCATGAGTTTGACGCCAGCGTCTCCAAGAGCTTCGCCTGGAGCGATCGCATTCGCCTCCAGACACGCGTCGATCTCCTGAACGTACTCAACCACCCCGTCTTCAACAACGGCTACAACAGCGACCCCACCAGCAAGGACTGGGGCTCCATCCAGAAGGGACCTCAGGGCCCGGCCAACCCCCCCCGCTACATCCAGCTGTCCGGCAAGCTCATCTTCTAGCTGGATGCGTGTGACGCCGGCGGCTCAACCCCAACCAGCACCAAACCAGATGGCCCGCTCCCAACCGGAGCGGGCCATTCGCTTTCCCACCGATCATCCCGGCCCCCGCATCGGCAGTCGTCCTCATACCCGCCACCATTCATCCTCACCGCGAGGCATCCTCGCCCTGGCCCCCAGTCATCCCCACCCCAGCCGCGAATGTCCTCACCCCGCCATTCGCCCTCAACCAGGCCGCTAGCCCCCTAAGCTGCAACAGCGCTCGCCTCCGCCCGCTTTTGTGTGGCTTGTCATTCTGAGCGAAGCGAAGAACCTGCGGTGGCCCTTCTCCGTCCCCGCTGTCATTCTGGCGAAGCGAAGAACCTCCGGTTGCCCTTGTCTGTCCCTGCTGTCATTCTGAGCGAAGCGAAGAATCCCGACAGACTCAGCCTCGCCCTAACCGCTCCGAACCTTTCTCCGACCAAACCCCAAGCTCATAGGTCATAGGTCATAGCTCATAAACAAAAACAAACCTCTCTCCTCGTCAAATGCCGATCCCCCAAACCCGCGCGCTGCTTGACACCCCGGCGTATAATAGGGAAAGCGAAAGACAGAATCCACCCGCCACAGGATTGTGCCTCAAGCTACCTAAATACAGCTAACGCATTTGTTTTCAAGATTTTGCAATTTGCCCACTGCGCTAAGCCGTTTGTTTATAAGATTATGCATTTTCGAGATAGGGGAGGGGGGTGACATGTCGCAGACACAAAGGAACTCGCACACGCATCCGCGCACACGCACCTCCGCGCTCGCCCTCCACCCCTTTGCCGTCCGCGTCGCCTCTCCCATACGCCGGTTCGGCCGCCATTCACCCGGCAAAATCTCCCATGCGATACTTACACCTGACATGTACAAACGAGTCCTCCTCAAGCTCTCCGGAGAAGCCCTCGCCGCCGGCGCAGGCTTCGGCATCGATGCCATCTTCATCCACAAGGTAGCCGCAGAGATCGCCGCCGTCCACGCCCTCGGCTGCCAGATCGGCATCGTCGTCGGAGGAGGAAATTTCTTCCGCGGCGTAGCTCAGCAGGCCATCGACATGGACCGCGTCGCCGCCGACCACATGGGCATGCTCTCCACCGTCATCAACGCCATCGCGCTCCAGGACGCCGTCGAGAAGCTCAACATCCCCTGCCGCGTCATGTCCGCCATCCAGATCCACCAGGTCGCCGAGCCCTACATCCGCCGCCGCGCCATCCGCCACCTCGAAAAAGGACGCGTCATCATCTTCGCCGCCGGAACCGGCAACCCCTACTTCTCCACCGACACCGCAGCCAGCCTCCGCGCCATGGAGATTCGCGCCGACATACTCCTCAAAGCCACCTCCGTCGACGGCATCTACTCCGCCGACCCCAAAACACACCCCGACGCAACCAAGTTCCCCGAGATCTCCTACTCCGAGATGCTCCGCCTCAACCTCCGCGTCATGGACACCTCTGCCGTCTCCCTATGCCGCGACAACAACATGCCTATGATGGTCTTCAGCATGAAGGTCCCCGGCAACATCGTCCGCGTAGTCCAGGGCGAACCCCTCGGCTCCCTCGTCACCCCTTAAACTGCATGCCCCACGCCTCGGATGCGAGACATGGGGCACACAACTCAACGAGACAGCAGATCAGGCTCGGCCCCCAGGACCGAGCCTCGCTTCTACGGAACCGTCTGCGAAGTCTGCACAGCGCAACCGCCAGTGCCACTTCCCGCAGTTCCATTTCCTCCGCACGTCATATTCGACAGCGGAGTGTAATAGATCTGCGATTCTCCTGATCCGGACAGCAGGTTATCGACAACAATTCCGCTCGAACCGCCAGTTGCAGCGATCCCAGCCTCAGCCGTCGTAGGCACTGTGAGCGTTCCCGCCGTTGTCGCGGTGCCGCCCGTCGCAATCACGAAGTTGTAAACGCACGCTCCCGTGCAATGTGCTCCGGCGTTCGTCGTCGTCAGGCTGCCGCTCGCCGAAACACCCATAAAGAGGTAGTCGTCGGTACCGCCAGCCGAACCCCAGATCTCCGTCACAGGAGAACAGCTCGCCCCATTGGCATTGGTCAGGTTGCTGATCGCCGTCCCTGCAATGCCGATCACGCTACCCGCAGGCACGATGCCGCCATTGCTCTGCAGCGTTGTGTACGACAATCTTGGCCCCGCCGTCCCGGTCACAGGAGTGTGCTCCGAGCACGTCCAGATGTTTCCGGTGGTTCCCGTTCCACTCAGGTAGATATGATCGAATGCTCCATCGTAATCGTTCGGAATGGCGGTCGATCCGACTCCAAACAGCGATTCCTCGCCGCAATTGGAGTTCACCGGCCAGGTGGTTGTGCTGGTCGCCGCGCATGCGGTGCCGCTGGCCTGCGTGGTGTTGTTGGCCGCGAATTGAAACACGCCACTGCATCCGGTAGCACTGTCGCAACCGATGCTCGTACTGGTATTCGCGTCATCGCCGACAAATACATACACCTGCTCCGTGGTCGAATCGACGATCGGACCGTCGACGATGCCCACGGTACCGCTCGCGTAGGTCAGCTTGCTGGAGGTCATCTGGTGCGCCGCAGTCGATGCGTTGTAGGAGTAAAGGAAGCCGCCCGAGTCGGCCACAAAGAGGTTGCCCGTCGTTCCGCTGTCGTAGACAGGGCTGGTAAGCACATTCGTGCTCACCGTAATCGGCCAGCCACCCGTCGTCACCTCACCCGGAGTGCCAGTAAACACCCCGGTAAACTTATGCAGCTTGCCCGAAGCATCTCCCACGAACATCGTGTCCGAGCCGTCGTACAAATAGAACGGCGACGAGATCTTGTCCTGACCTCCGCCATTGAACGCAATACTGATCAGGCACGAACCGGACGTCGGGCAGTTGGTCGTGTTCCATGCCGTATTCCCAACCGCACCAGCCGTCGTATTCGTGTACACCTTGTCCGGAGTCGCAGCCGCCGTGGGAGATCCCTCACCCGAATGCCACGCCAGGATACGCAGCACCGCTGCTCCGGACGTCGGATTCTCCACATACGCCAGCTTCGTCCCGTCGAAGGAAACCACCGGCGAACTCAGCGCCGAGCCCGTCCCGGAATAATACGCCCACGAAACCGACGGCACCGGCGTCACGCACGTAGTGTCATACAGGTTGCTGTAACCGACGATGTTTGCCTGTCCACCCGATACCCCTGCAACGCCCGTCGGATACGCGACGTAGTCGCTGCAGCTCGCCGTGGAGGCGCTGAACGAATATGTGGCAGGATACTGGCCAGCGCTCACCTTCGCGCCGCTGCCCATGTTCATGCTCCAGTCCGTCTTCAGTTCCTTCCGAGGACGGTAGTGGAGAGGCCACTCCTTCCGGATCCGCCGCTGCATCAGGAAGCGCGGATTATTCTGGATCTTGTTCCAATGTTCCTGCCTGCCATGCTTCACAGCATTCTCAAACGTACCCGGATCGGAAAAGATGGCATGATGGTGGCTCCAGTCTTCAGGCACGCCGTGGTCATTCGACCTTTGACCGTGCAGTGCAAGCGAAGCGGACGACAGCGCAAAGAGAGTTATCCCCGCGAGGAACCGTTTGCAAGAAACATATGTACAACTCATCATGTAAAGCTCCTCAAAGGACAATTTCTATGGCAGTCGAAACAACTGCCTCATATTAGCCTATTCTAATAATCCCCCGATGAAACAAACCGCCCGCGAAAGCCAAGGTACCGAACTTAGCAACCTGCCCGCACACCCAATAGTTCCGTCCTGAGACATTGAATTCAGGTCTGGCATTCTTCTCAACAGCAATCTCCTGAAGACTTTCAATTGTTTCAAGCAATACGCAACAAGCGTCTTAGCCCTTGGCAGCAAGCTCTTGCCGACATCGGCCGAAAGCGACGCCTCACAATCATCTAGACTATGTGTGTGCCCGACGCCCTGCTTACGCCCGACGCCGCCACCACGGCCCCCAGCATCGAACCGCGCCCCGCTGCCTACGCGCGCAAGCCGCAGCTGCCCGCGCTTACCGGTGTGCGCACGCTGCTGGCCGTCAACATCATGTTCTTCCACTTCACCCCGCCGCACATGGGGCCGTTCTATCCGCTGATCAATAACTCCTACGTCTTCGTCGGCTTCTTCATCCTGCTCTCCGGCTTCATCCTCGCCTACAACTACGCCGACCGCGCCACACCTCTCGTCCCCCGCGAATTCTGGCGCGCCCGCTTCGCTCGTCTGTATCCCATCTACCTCCTCTCGCTGGTCCTCTTCTTCGGCATGCTCACCGCCGAGTGGCACGCCCACTCCCACGCCGAGTTCTTCGCCGGCGTCATCCTCACTCCGCTGCTGCTCCAGGGCTGGAGCCCAGCCCTCGCCACCTTCTGGAACACCGTCGCCTGGACCCTCTCCGCCGAGGCGCTGCTCTACTTCGCCTTCCCCTGGCTACTCAAACTCCCGTGGCCCAAATCCCCCAGCCGCCTCATCGCTCTCCTGCTCGCAATCTGGGCCATCGGCCTTATCCCGCACACCCTCTACCTCTGGCTCAACCCCGATCATCTTCCCGGCCCCGCCGACCGCTACTCCTCAGGCACCTGGATTCGCACCCTCAAATACACGCCGATGGCGTACGTCTGCATCTTTGCAGCAGGCATTACGCTGGGCAAACTGCAAGCCATCCTCAAGCTGTCCCCGAGCAAGCGCGCCTGGATCGCCGCCCTCAGCCTCGCCGCCATCGCCCTCTTCTTCGCCAAAGCCGTCACCCATGTTCCCTACGTCCTGATGCATGGCGGCTTCCTCGTTCCGCTCTTCTGTGCGCTGGTCGTCGGCCTCAGCGGCCAGAATATCTTCGCCTCCATCTTCTCCTGGAAGCCCATCGAGCTCCTCGGACAAGCCAGCTACGCGCTCTTCCTGCTTCACTTCAACTTCATCAACCTGCTCCGCTCGCACCACACCATCGAGCGCCTGCACCTCGCCGCATACGATCCCTGGATCTCCTACGCAGCCACCCTGGTGCTCTCCATCGCAGCCATGCGCTTCATCGAGCGCCCCGCACGCCGCGCCATCCTCAGCTACGGAGTCGCCCGCAAACCCGCCTGACGCGCACCGCACTATAACGAACGTCCGCGCTCTACTGCCACGCCACCACGCTCTCCGCCGCATACGCAAACTCCACATACGGCCCATCCGCCCCGTTGTGCACCGCCACCGCCTTACCATCCACCGTAGCCTCTCGAACCGCGCCGAACCTCCACCGCACCGTAACTCTCGCCGCCGGACCACCCGCAATCTTCAACGTCCGCCCATCATGCGTCACCACGCGCCCCTCAAAGTCCGTAGACCGCATCGAAACATCATCCGACCCAACCACCTCATACACCCGCCGGTCGTCCAGCGTCTTGATCGCCGCATTCCCACTCTCCTTCGCCGGAACCAGCGTCATCACATCCTCAGGAATCTTCGAAATCACCGCCCCCGCCCTCACCCACACCGGAATCGTATCCACCGCCGCATCGGCCACCACAACCTTGCCGCCACTCTCCGCCTTCCCGGTCCAGTAATCTACCCACGCACCCGCAGGCAGATACACCGCCCTCTGCGTCCCTTCATCCACTACCGGAGCCACCAGAAAATCCGGCCCGAACATATACTCATCCTTCGCATCCCGCGCCCGCCGATCGTCCTGCCAGTTCAGCACCAGCGCCCGCATCATCGGCATTCCCGTCTTCGCCGCCTCCTGCGCCGCCGCATACCGGTACGGAAACAAACTCATATGCAGCACGGCATGCTTGCGATAAATATCCAGCGCCTCATGACTCCCTTCCGCGCTCTTACTATCAAAATTCCAAGGCGAAATATTCTTCGATGACATCACCTCCATCACCGGAGAAAACGCCGCATACTCCGTCCATCGCTCCAGCAGCCGCGCATTCGGAGTATCGTCCAGCCCTTCATATCCCCCAAGATCCGCAGCCCACAGCGGCATCCCGCTCAACCCCGCGCCCAGCCCCGCCGTCACCACACTTGGCAGCCCATTCAGCTTCGAAAAACTAGCCTCATTATCCCCGCCCCACAGAAACCCAATCCCATTCGCACCCACGCTCACACTCCGCGCAAACAAAACCCCATTCCCCTTCAAGTCCTTCTGAACCAGCTCCTCCACCGCATTGTTATAGAGCACGCCATACCGGTTCCGCATCACCCGCGGATCCGTCCCATCGTAGAACTTCACCCCATCGCCAAAGAACGCACCCTCCGCATCATCATCCTTGAACCCATCCGCCCCCGCCGCAATCGCCAACCGCACCTGATCCTGCCACCACTGCTTCGCCTTCGGATATGTAAAGTCAATCAGCGACCCCTCACCCTTCCACCAACGCCCCACCCACGGGCTCCCATCCGCATTCTTCACAAATAGATTCTGGTCCGCCGCAAACTGATAGTTCTCAGCCAGCGGCGCAATCTTGCCTTCGAACCCCGCCTCCTTCGGCGCATCGCTCTTCGAATTGATCCACGACGTATGCCAAAGCACCAGCTTGTACCCCTGCTCGTGGATGTACTTCACCATTCCCGGCGCATCCTCAAACTGCTTCGGATTGAACTTGTAGTCGTTATAAGTCTCCGCCCACGGAGAATCGATCAGGATCACACTGGCAGGCAATCCAAGCTCGCGATTCCTGTCCACATCCTCCTTCACCTGCGCCTCGTTCTGGTGGAAGTCTCGCCCCTTCCACGGCGCAAACGCCCAGTACGGAGGCACCACCGCACGTCCAGCCAAAGCCGTAAACCGCTCCAGAATCCCCGGAAACTGCGGCCCCGCAAACAACACGATCCGCAGCTTCGCCGCCGTCACATCCACCGCAATCTCGCGCTCGTCGCTCGCGTTCATGTCGAACGTAGCCTCGCCCGTCGTATCCACCCACAAGCCATACCCAGTCGTACTCATAAAAAACGGAATCGGCTTATACGCGGAAGCCCCCTTCACCCCCTTGTTATCGATCGACAGATTCTCGACCACCGTATGCGCATGATCGAGCGTATCGAACCGCTCCCCCAGCCCGTAATAACTCGCCCCATCCCGCACATGAAACCGCCAATACCCCACCTCCCACGCCACCGACGTAATCTCCACCACCCCCGGCGCCACCTGCCGCAGATGAATCTTGTCCGTCCGCACCGGCTCCCCATTGAAGTCGAAGTCATGCACCAGCAGCTCCGCCAAAGCCGCCGTCGCACCATCCTTCACCACGCCCGCGGAATCACTCGCCGCCACCACCGGTTTGCCATCTGCATCCTTCGCCACCACCCCCGGCAGGGCAAACGCCACCGTATCCGCATCCCGCTTCACCAGCCCATCCACCGGCCCCTCCGCCGCACGCACCACCCGCGTAGCCCCCGGCATCTCCTCCACATCCTGCGCCCACGCGCCCCCCACGCCCACCAACAGCCCCACCCCAATCATCGCCACAACCGCTCTGCCCATTCGTCTCATGCCGCCAGGTACTCCAATGTCAAACTCAAAACTGAAAATGCCACAAAAATCGCACACAACCGCAACGAATGCGTCCGTCCCACGATCCCTGCCGCCACCCCGCATACCGCCACCTTGAACCACAGCAGCTGCGGCATCGCAAGCCGCCGCGCAGACATCGGCGCAGCAAACACCATCCACAACGCGATCACCCCGGCAGTAGCGACAACACCCACGCACACACGCGCTACTCCATTCAGCTCGAACATCCTGCCGGTCCCCGCATACACCCAGATCATCGCTGCCTCCAGCAACAAAGCAAACGCCGCACCCAAAAACTTCACACCGCCCATCAGCATCTCTCCACCAAACATTCAGCCACGTCCATAGACTTCCGCACCCGCCTGCACCGTTCAATGCGGATGGTACGATCCTAAGGCTTGCTCAATCTTGAATGCCGGGTATTTGCGATGACTAATGTTTTGACCGTGGCTCGTCTCCGCGACTTGTTCGTACTCCCAGCTATCTTACTGGCCGCCCTGCCGCCCCTCGCCCACACCCAGCAAGCACCCCCGAAGCCTCACCACCCCAATCCACAGCTCTACTCCCCCGCCACCGAGCGCCGCATCACCGACCTCATCCACAAGATGACCCTCGCCGAAAAACTAGGCCAGCTCGTCCAGTACAACTCCTCCGGCATCACCTCCGCCAAGACCCTCACCGGCCCCAACGGCAACGTAGTCGACATACCGCAAGGCGAGCAGCTCGACGCCATGCAGCTCGCCGAGCGCGGCCTCGTCGGCTCCCTCCTCAACGTCCAGGGAGCCGCACGAGTCACCGCCTACCAGCACGCCGCCGTCGATAAAAGCCGCATGCACATCCCGCTCCTCGTCGGCGCCGATGTACTCCACGGCTACCGCACCGGCTTCCCCATCCCGCTCGCCCTCGCCGCCACCTTCGACCCCAGCCTCGTCCAATCGCTCGCCCGCATCTCTGCCGAAGAGGCCACGCCCTCCGGCATCCGCTGGTTCTTCGATCCCATGGTCGACATCTCCCGCGACGCCCGCTGGGGCCGCACCGCCGAAGGCTCCGGCGAAGACGCCTACCTCGGCGCAGCTCTCGCCCGCGCCTACACCCTCGGCTACCAGGGCACGCGCCTCTCCGACCCCACCTCCCTCGCCGTCTCCGTCAAGCACTTCGCCGCCTACGGAGCCGCCGAAGCAGGCCGCGACTACAACACCACCGACATGAGCGACAGCCGCCTCCGCCAGGACTACCTGCCGCCCTACAAGGCCGCCATCGACGCAGGCGCAGCCACCGTCATGAGCTCCTTCAACGCCCTCAACGGCGTCCCCGCCACCGCCAACCCGTATCTCCTCGACACCATCCTCCGCAAAGAATGGGGCTTCGACGGATTCGTAGTCTCCGATGACGGAGCCGTAGGCGAACTCATCAACCACGGCATCGCCCTCGACCGCGCCACAGCCGCACAAAAAGCCCTCAACGCCGGCGTAGAGGTAGACATGCGCTCGCACACCTACGACACCGAACTCCCCGCACTCATCCAATCCGGCCGCGTCTCCATCGCCACCGTAGACGAGGCCGTCCGCCGCGTCCTCCGCGTCAAGTTCGCCCTCGGCCTCTTCGACCACCCCTATCCCGTCGGCACCGAGGTCCAGGCGCCCTCGCCCGAGCACCGCGAACTCACCCGCAAGGCCGCCGAAGAGTCCTTCGTCCTCCTCCAAAACAAATCCATCCACGCCACCCCCGCACTCCCTCTCAAGCCCAACGCAAAGGTAGCCCTCATCGGCCCACTCGCCGACACACGCGACCTCCAGGGAGCCTGGGGCAACAGCCGCCGCGAAGACACCATCTCCGTCCGCACCGGCCTCGAAGAATACGCCGCAACCCACGGCGGCTCAGTCCTCTACGCCAAGGGCACCGACGTCCAATCCACCTCCGACGCAGGCTTCGCCGCAGCCGAAGAAGCCGCAAAGCAGTCCGACGTCATCGTCATCGCCGCCGGAGAATCGAGCGGCCTCAGCGGCGAAGCCGAATCCCGCGCCCACATCGATCTCCCCGGCAACCAGCAACAACTCATCGACCGCCTCGCCGCCCTCGGCAAACCCATCGTCATGGTCCTCTTCTCCGGCCGCCCCCTCGTCCTCACCCCCGTCGCCCCCAAAGTCGACGCCCTCCTCGAAGCCTGGTTCCCCGCCACCGAAGCCGGCCACGCCCTCGCCAACATCCTCTACGGAGCCGTCGCACCCAGCGGCAAACTCCCCATGAGCTTTCCGCAAACCGAAGGCCAGGAGCCCCTCTACTACAACCAGCAGCCCACCGGCCGACCCGCCCGCGAAGCCGACCTCACCGTCCCGCCCACCGGCGCCACCCGCTGGCTCTCCCGCTACATCGACGCCCCCAACGCCGCGCTCTTCCCCTTCGGCTTCGGCCTCACCTACACCACCTTCAGCTACTCGGATGTAACCCTCTCACGCCAGAACATCCCCCTCCACGAAGCCACCGCAGCCGCACATTCCTCAGCCGCCGCCTACACCAACCCCACCGCCACACCCCTCATCACCGCCTCCGCCACCGTAACCAACACCGGAAAAGTCACCGCCACCGAAACCGTCCAATGCTACGTCGGCAACACAGGCGCCAGCCTCGAACAACCCATGCGTAGCCTCAAAGGCTTCACCCGCGTAACCCTCGCCCCCGGCGAATCCAGACAAGTCACCTTCCCGCTAGGCTTCGAAGAGCTCTCCTTCTGGGACAACGCCGGCCACCACCTCATCGAACCGACCCTCTACACCGTCTGGATCGGCACCGACTCCCTCGCCCTCAACCACACCGAATTCCACATCACCCCATAGAAGAAGCCCACCGCACAGGCGAGGCGTCGCCTGCTTTTTTGTTTGTCATCCCCGAAGGGGATCTGCTTCTCGCCGCTGCATTTGCCGTCGCTGTTGTCTGTTCCTGCTGTCATCCTGAGCGAAGCGAAGGATCCCGACACCCTCCACCAAACAAAACGTCCGAACCTTTCTACCAATAATCCCCACAGCCCCATCCGGAACCAAAAGCCCTCCACCAAACCCATCCGCCCCTTGACAGCCCTTGTATAATAGACACAGAAGCAAAACAGAAGCGCGACCAAAGTCTGGCTCTGTCGTTCGTGGGGAAAACAATGAACCAACCAGCCGGACAACCAAGCCGAACTGCGCGTTGCGCATGGTATATACCACTCTATATACGCGCCCGTAAGTCCTTTGTTTCCGATATACCCGCGTATATACAAACGCGCAACCCCTGCAATATCAATAACCCATTGGTATATACCAGGGGGGAGGGGGATATACCCCCACCACCCTACATATTCGTCAATCCAGACCGCATCTCCTCATTGAACGCCGGCTTGATCTGCTCCAGAGCCCTCGCCAGTTCGGCCTTGTAAGCCTCACAACGCGCCATCAGCTTCTCGGTCGCCGTCCCAAACTCCGCGTCAGCCGTCAGCGCTATCAACCCCTCAGCCTTCAAAGCATCCACCGATTTCCTCAGCTCATCCACAGAAGCATCCAGGTACTGCGAGTCCCGAGGATCCAGCAGCCAGACCGCACCACCACCGCCCAGCACACCCGACAACCAGAACGCCTTCAGCGCCAGGAACTCCGTCCGCTGCGCCTCGGTCGTATCGTTGAACACAAACTTCCCCTGCCGCGCGCTGTAGTACCGCGTCGTCAGCGGCACCGGCTGCCGGTTCCCACTCTTCACCAGCTCCAGCTGCCCCTGGTCCATCGTCTTGCGCACCGCGTTATAGATAAATCCCTCGGCAAACGGCTGCTCCGGAGCAGGCACCACATCGCGGAACGTCACCGTCATCGATACGGAGACCTTCGCATGCAAGATGCTCTCCGCGCCGTCCTGCAGCCGAACCTCGCCATGCACCAGCGAAGTATCCGCACCGGAGGTCGACTCATGGAACGGCCAGCCAAACTTCCCAAAGCTCAGCGGAATCCCATGCAGCGTCACATAGCAATCCGGCCGCGCACTCTTCAAACGCTTCGCAGCCTCATGCAGATAGGCCTTCACACCAGCCTTCAGATCGTCGCGCCCAAACTCAAACGCCTCGGAGAACTCCACCAGCTGCGACTTCGCCGCATCGCCAGCCAGCGCTACAACAAACTTCGTCGTCGCTCCACCGGCATACTTCTCGCCCGACTCTTGCGAAACCACCACCAACCCAGCCGCCTTAGCCGCCGCCTCCACTTGTACCGCCAGAACCTCACTGCCCATGCCGCCTCGACCTCATTCTTTCGTTATCGCAACTTAACCCAGCTCCACCAGTCTACCGAACCCTGCCCTCGCTTCGTTCCGCCTCCAGCTTGTCCGGCCACAGCTGCGCCCCATGAAGCACTCGCAGCACCCGCACCGTTTTGCTTTCAATCCGATAAGCCACAACATACGGAGTCCGCTGAATCACCAGTTCCCGTGTTCCTTCAACGCGTCCCGGCCTACCGATCTCCGGCGTCCCGGCCAGCAATTCAACCTGCGCTTCGATCGCCTCATCCATCCGCACTGCCGCTTGAGCGTTATCCGCCTCGATGTACTCGAAGACTGCCTCGCGATCTTCAATCGCAAACAGGCTCCAGGCAATCCGCATCCTCATGTCCTGCTTTTGAGTGCTGCCTTGCGACGGCTCGCAAACCGCTTCTTCACTGCATCGTGGGCCACCGGAGAGCGAGTGTCATCCAGCGCCTCCTGCACCTTCGCCCGAAACCAGCGATCATACGCAGCAGCATCGGCAGCCATCGGAAAGGGAAGCGCACCTTCATTCGCCGTACGTGTAAGCAGAATCCGAACTGCGTCGGACACGGTGATGCCCAGCCCCTCAAGCACAGCCGCAGCCTTCTCCTTCACCTGCGGATCGATCCGGGTTTGAACCAGCGCATTCGCAGCCATAGAGAGCCTCTAGCTCTATTGTATTGCACCTGCATTACACACTTCCTCGATTCATCCTGTACAAATATCAGACGGCAAAACTGCATCGAATCAAATACGCCTACAGCCGCGAATTCAGATAAAGTCCGGTCCCATGCTCCAAGGAGATACTGCATGACGAAGCGCCCCGTTGAAGAAAAAGCCAGAAGCACCAGCGACTGGTTCGGAACATTCGCCGCCTCCGCCTCAGGCTGGCTCGGGTCCAAGTGGGCCTTCGCCGGCGCGGGCCTCGTCATCGTAGTCTGGGCCTGTCTGGGCCCCATGTTTCACTACTCCGATACCTGGCAGCTCGTCATCAACACAGGCACCACCATCGTCACCTTCCTCATGGTCTTCCTCATCCAGAACACCCAGAACCGCGACGCCCGCGCCATCAATCTCAAGCTCAACGAACTCATCCACGCCAACGCTGCCGCGCGCGACCAGATGATCGACATCGAAAAACTAAGCGATCTTGACCTCGACGAACTCCAGGCCCGCTACGAAAGAATCAAAGCCGAATGCAACTCCCGCCCGCGTAAGCCAGCGGCACCCAAAGCAGAACAGGCAGACAGAAGATGACCGGCCCGGTCTACGCCCCGCGCTTTCGCGAAAGCTGCTTATCCCCATACATCGCTTTATCTGCGGCCTCGATCACCTGTTGCGGCGTCATCCCCAGCGCCCACTCTGCCACCCCAACCGAAGCGCCAACCTCCACCGCCATCGTCTTTCCTGCGCCTACGTCGATGGTGTACTTGCCCAGCACCCACTTCCGCATCCGCTCCACCTGCGGCTCGGCAGCGGCCATATCGCACGACAGCACCACAACAAACTCATCCCCGCCCCATCGAGCCACCAGGTCGGTCATCCGCATATTCTTCTTCAGCTCGTCGGCAAACTTCTTCAGCAGGTCATCCCCCGCCGCGTGGCCGTAAGTATCGTTCACCTGCTTGAAGCGGTTGAGGTCCAGCATCACCGCGCAATACTTCTGCTGTTTGCCGATGCAGCGTTCCATCCGCGCCTCGGCCGCCCGCCGGTTCGCCACGCCCGTCAACCCATCCTTCATCACCAGCTGCTCCGCCTCTTCCAGGCGAGTCTCATACACCGTAACCTTATCGCGCAGCTTCGTCATCGACTGCTGACCCTCTTCGGTCATCTGCGCCACGCACTGTTTCAGGTCCACGGCCTTCTTCTTCAACGTGGTCTGGATCTGCACCAGGTCGTGCAGCTTCGCCACCGCCTGCAGCTCCGTCGTCAGATCTTCAAATCGCTTCGAGTACCGCCGGTCCCGCTCGCCCACTGACGCCGCCGTTCCCGCCAGCAGCAGCAGCAGCTCCTTCACTCCGCCCATCTGCTGCTTCAAGTGCTCCGCCGTCCGCTCAGCCCACGCCTCCAGCTTCGCCTGCGTCATGCGCTCCACTTCAGCAACGCTGCCTACGGTCGCCTTCTCGGCCAGCATCGCCTCCAGCCGCGCAAGGTCCTGCTCCAACTCGCCCTCCGGAAGCACCGACGCCTTAGCCGCCGATCTCCCCATAGCCCGCAGTGAACCACGCCAGGATTCAATCGCCACCGGCAGCACCTTCGCCGGATCGGATTCTTCATTCGCATCCGGCGTAGCCAAACCGCCATCCAGATATTTTTTGATCGAGATCACTGAGTCTTCGTCTCCATGCCATCTGCGGCTGCATACTCTGCGTAAAAAGGCAGCCGCGAGTCAAGGCATCGTGCTCAGAAGAAATGCGAGGGCGGCTTTTGGCCCTGCCACCCTCAGCAGTCCATCAGGTGTTACCTACTCTTCATCGGCAACCCGCGTGCAAAGATTCAGTACGAAGTATCCACAGGCAGGCAACACCGCCGTACCATCAACGGCGCCCACGCTCTCGATCCCGGACTTAAAAATTCATCCCACCCAAGAGAACAAACCTACCGCGACAAACCCACCGAACCTTCATCCCGCACCACTGCATTGAATGGCAGAAAGAGAGCAAATACCGTCCCACTCCGCCCTTCGCGCCGGCTCGATCGCACCCGCAGCTCTCCTCGATGCCGCTCCATGATCTGTTTCGCAATCCACAAACCGAGGCCCGTCCCCACCTCGCCCTTGGTCGTGAAAAAAGGATCGAACAACTTCGTCATCGTCTCGGCATCCATCCCCATCCCGGTATCGGCGAACGTGATCCAGAGCCCACGCTCCTCCACCCCCGACCAACGCGTCCCCACTCGTCCTCGCAGATACAACGCGCCACCCTGAGGAGACATCGCATCCAGCGCATTGCTCATCAGGTTACTCAGCACCTGCCGTATCTCACCTTCAAAGCAGAGCACCGGCTCCGTCGCCCGCATTCGCTGCAGTATCGTGACACTCGAGTTGGCAATCTTTCCCTGGTACACCGACAACACCGAGTGCAGCAGCCGCTCTGCGGTCACCGCCGTGGGTCTGGTCGCCTGCTTATGAAAGCGCAGCGTCTCGATCGTGATCCCCGCCATGCGCCGCAGCTCTTGCTCCGCAAGCCCCAGGTAGGCGCGTATCTCCGGCAGCTCCGTACTGCCCTGCGCCAGATAGAGCAGATTCGTCAACGACTCCAGCGGATTGTTGATCTCATGCGCAATCGAGCTTGCCAGCCGTCCTACCGCCGCCAGCTTTTCGCTCTCCATCAGCGCCTTCTCGGCCTTGCGCTGCTCGGACAGGTCCAGCGTTACCCCGTCAAAGTGAATGGGATTCCCATCCGCGTCGTAATTCGTCCGTCCGATCGCCCGAATCCACTTGATCCGGCCCTCAGGAGACACCGTCCGATATTCAATCTTGTATCGCGTCCGCGTCGAGATCGAATGCTCAATCGCCAGCCGCGTCGGCTCTCGATCCTCCGGATGGATCAGCGCGTAGAACAGGTTGATGTCCACCTCGGCCTCAGGCGGCAGCCAGAAGTGCTGCTTGACGCAGTTATCCCAGTTCAGCTTGTCGAACGGCAGATCGCAGAACCAGTACCCCACCTCAGCCGCTTCCGTCGCAAACAGGAACCGGTCGCGCTGCTCGTCCAGAAGCCTCTCAAAGCCCCGTGCTTCAGCTGGATTGGGAGACATGGCCCGGAATACCTTTCCTCAACGCTGTCTGCGGGGATCGCCTCATCATACATCGCCGCCTTGCTTGTCCCAAACACCGGCGTGCACCCGCTTCAACGCCGCGCAATTCGTCCCTTGCGCAGCGTAAATTCCTCGCCGCGCCACACCACCGTGTCCGAGGCAAAGCTCCACGTCCAGAACACCAGCCCAAAAAAATCCCGCAGCGGCAGGAGCCAGATATCCCGCAGCACCTGCCCATCGCGCAGCAGCCCCACACCCACCGTCAGCGCCACAGACACACGCGCCAGCAGCACCAGGCTCAGCAGCGTAAAGCTCCACAGCGCGAAGCCCGACGCGACACAATTCAGCACCGCCCACGGAATACAGTACGTAATCCCCAATCCCACGTACCCCCACCGCCGCGAGTCCCGCGTCGACCTCGCCCACCGCAGCTGGTGATCCCAGAAGCCGCGAAAGTCATACGCTGGCACCGTCGTCTCCACCGTCTCGCCGCCCAGCTCCACGCGATATCCAGCCCGCGCAATCCGCACGCCCATCTCATAGTCATCCGCCAGGTAATCCACCAGCGGCTCCAACCCACCTGCCGCCGCCAGAGCCTCGCGCGAAACCGCCAGTGTCGAACCCAGCCCGAACCGTATCCCGCCCTCGATCTTCCGCGCCGTCAACACCCCCGGCAGAAAGTCCGTAGCGATCCCCAGCGCCTCCAGCCGCGCCCACACCGTCAGTCCGTCGCCCTCGGCCGCCGTCCGCCCGAGGTATGGCACCGTAACCATCCCCACTGCGCCAGCTTTACCCCTCGTATCGGCCTCAAAGCAAGCCATCACACGTGTCAAATAGTCCGGCGAGACCCGTATATCGCTGTCATTAATCAGGATGTAGCCATACCGAGCCTCCCGCAGCATCTGCACCAGGTTGCTCACCTTGCCCGAAGCTCCCAGCCGCTCCGGGCATACAATCAGCCGAATCGACCGCTCCGGAAACTCCGCCCGCAGCCGCTCAATCTCAGCCACCGCCGGATCCTCCAAGCTGCTCACGCCGAACAGGATCTCAAATTTCCCCGCATACACCTGCGCGCAATGGCTTACAAAACCCGCATACATCCGCGCATCCACGCCCTTCAGCGGCTTCAGGATCGAAACATCGGGCGCAAACCCGCCACCCTTCGCCGTCTCCCGCAGCCGCCCCAGCCACGCCCGCTGAAAATCTCGCGCGCCCAACAACGCGAGCAGCATGTAAACCAATCCGCCAACCGTCAGGAGCGTCGTCACTGCCTCAACCGACGTAGCCATACACGTAGTCTAACCAAGTCACCCTCCGCCGTCTTCGCGGCCGCACCATGCGCTCCCATAGCCCATTCCCGCCAGAAGGCATATCCTTCCGATAAGGAAGCGCAAAGCAAGCCGCGGCCTGCGCTGCCGCATCCAAATCAATATCCATGCCTGAACCCACCAAACCCGGCCTCGTACACAGCAATGGTGCCCTGATCGTGATGGCAGCCGGCGCCATCCTCGCTGTGCTCGCCATCGCCTTTGTCGTCGTCTCCGGCTATAACCCCTTCGCCGGCAAGATCGTCGTCACCACCTACTTCAAGAACTCGCTCGGCCTCAAGTCAGGAGCAGCCGTAAACCTCAACGGCGTTGTCGTGGGCCAGGTCAAGAAGGTGGTCCTCTCCACCGGGCCCGCGCACGCCAAGGCGCCCGTAGAGGTCACCATGTCCCTCTACACCCGCTACCTTCCCGGCCTGCACAGCGATTCGCTCGCCCAGCTCACCAGCATGGGTGCCATGGCCGACACGTTCATCGACATCGACAGCGAACACGCCACCGGTCCCGCGCTCCAGGACGGTGCCGAGCTTCCCACCCTCAACACGCCGACCGTCCTCAACCTGAAGGCCACCGACGAGACGACCGAGTCGCTGCACAACTTCACTGACCGCCTGAACAAACTGGCCGATGAGGCCCAGACCGGCAACGGATCCATAGGCCAGCTCCTCTCAAATCCCGGTCTCCCCAAGGAAGCCGCAGCGACCGCAGCGAAAGTTCAGCAGATTACCCGCAAGCTCAACCGCACCGACAGCACCGCCGGCAAGATCCTCAACGACCACAGCATCAACGACCGGCTCGCCAGCATCGGCACCAACATGCAGGGGATCAACGCGGCTGCAACCCGGCTAACCAACGGCCCACTCCAGACCAACATCGCCACGACGCAGGCGCTCGCAAACTCGCTCACCGCCGACCTTCACGCCGGTCGCGGCGCAGCCGGCATGATCACCAACAACCCCACCTTCAAGGCCCAGCTCAGCGACACCACAGCCCAGGCCAACGCAGCCATCGCCAGCATTCACAATGGCAAAGGCACCGCCGCAAAACTCCTCGCCCCCGGCGGCGACGCCCAGGTCAACCTGAACAAGCTTGCAACCGAAAGCTCCACCCTGGCCGCCCTCATCCGCTCCAACCCCAGAAAATACCTCACCATAGAAATCCGCCTCTTCTAATTCGGCAGTTGGAAAGCGCCAGCTTCTACAATTAGGCAGCTGCGGAGGCGAGTTCTCATGGCGACGGGGAAGCCGGAAGAAGCAAAGAGAAAGCTGCGCAAAGACGATGCTGAGACCAGTCCGAAACTTACCACGCATAAGCCCAGCCTGCGCGACGTTCTCCTCGGAGGTCCTAAGGTCGGCGACTTCGATGTGACCCGCGACAAAGACGTCGGTCGCGAAATCGATTTGGAATAGACTTCACTTCCTGGAAACAAAGCTACCAAGAATCAAACCAACCGCCTACTCATACCGCAGCGCCACAATCGGATCCAGGTTCGCCGCCTTCCACGCCGGATAGATCCCGAACACCAGCCCGATCCCGCACGAGCACAAAAACGCCACCGCCACCCACACCGTAGACACCACCGTAGGCAGCAGAAACTTGAGCCCGAACGCAATACCACTCCCCACCACGATCCCGATCACGCCGCCCACCGCGCACAGCGTCATCGCCTCCAGCGTGAACTGCGTCAGGATCGTCTGCTTCGTCGCACCGATCGCCTTGCGCACACCGATCTCCCGCGTCCGTTCCGTCACGCTCACCAGCATGATATTCATCACGCCCACGCCGCCCACCAGCAGCGCCACGCTCGAAAGCGAGAACAGCAGCAGAAACAGTCCTCCCGTAATCTGCCCCCAAAGCCGCGTAATCGTGTCGGTGCCGAAGATGGCAAAATTATCCGGTGCCGAGTTCAGCACCTTCCGCCGCCGCCGCAGCAGCTCCGTCAACTCGTCCTCCACCGCCGGACGATTCTTAGGATCGTCGTACTTCACCGTGATCCAGTAATCCAGTTGCTCGGGATGCATGTAGTGAAACGTACTCAGCGGAAACATCGCCTGGTTATCCTGCGGATTGTCCCCTCCGCCGAAGGCCTGCTTCTGCTTATCCAGCACGCCCACAACGGTAAACAGCATCCCGGCCGCCTGTATCTCTTTGCCCACCGCGCTCTGCCCGGGGAAGAGCTGTGCAGCCGTGTCGCTGCCCAGCACCGTCACCCGCGCCGCCCGCAGCTGATCCTCCTCCGTGAAGAAGCGCCCCTGCGTGATCGCCAGGTCATGAACCTCCTGCTGCTCCGGCACGATCCCCGTCAGGATCGTATTCTGCATCGTCTTGCCATTGCCCTTGATCGACGTCACACCCATGCGCCCGGGAGCGTTATTGTCGGTATATTGCAGCGCCGGCGACACAGCCACCACATGCGGCAGCGCGCGCATTGCCATCGCATCCTCGTAGGTCAGCTGCTTGCGCGATAGCATCTCCGTCGTGGGCCGCCCCGTAAACGCAGGAAAACGGAACACGAACAGCACATTCGAGCCCAGCGACTCCACCAGCCCCGCCACGCTCTGGTTCAGCCCATTCACTACCGACGAAATCGTGATCACCGTCATCACACCGATCACAATGCCCAGAATCGTCAGCCCGCTACGCAGCTTATTCGTCCGCAGCGTATCCAGCGCAATTGTTACCGTCTCTTTCAGATCACCAATCCGCATCGAAGCCTCTCATCATCCCGCCCACAGCGCAATTCTTGCCATTCCCGGCCTACAAAAATCATTGTCATCCTGAGCGCAGCGAAGGACCTGCGTTTCCAACTCGCACCCCTGCCTTTATAGCTCCGACCGCAGCGCCACAATCGGGTCCAGACTCGCCGCCTTCCACGCCGGATACACTCCAAAGAAAACTCCCGTCACTGTAGCCATCACCATCCCTGCAACCACGCTCCACACCGTCACCCGCGAAGGAAAGCCCAGCGCCACCGTCACAATCTCCGCCACGATCAGCCCGATCATCACGCCAAAAAATCCGCCCATCATCGCCATCGCGCCCGACTCCACCAGGAACTGCAGCGTAATATCCCTGCCCCGCGCACCCAGCGCCTTGCGTATGCCAATCTCGCGCGTCCGTTCCGACACGCTCACCAGCATCATGTTCATAATCACGATCCCGCCCACCACCAGCGCAATCGCCGCGATCCCGCCAGCGACCGCACCGAACATTCCCGTAATCATCGAGAAGAATCCCACCAGCGTATTGTTCACATCCAGCTCAAACGAGTCCGGCTGCCCCGGCGCATCGTGCCGCCTGGCCCGCATCAGCACCCGCACCTCGTCGCCCGCGTCCTGCAGCACCGAGCCGGCCGACCCGGCCTTGATGTAGATCGTCACCGACTTGCCCGTGCCATAGGTCTTCATAAACGCCGTCAGTGGGACGCCGACAAAGTTATCCTGGCTCTGTCCAAACGTGCTGCCCTGCTTCTCCACCACGCCGATCACCTTATACGGCTCACCATCCACCCGCAGCTCGAGGCCCAGCGCATCCACGCCGGGAAAGAGCTGGTCGCGAATATCCGTCCCAATGATCGCCACATGCGAGGCATGCTCTTCATCGGTCGGCGTAAATCCACGCCCCTCCGCGATATCCAGATTCTGCAGCTCCGGCATCTGCCAGCTATATCCGCGAATCGTCGTGTCCGTCACCGAATTCACGCCGCGCGTCACCTTCGCCCGCGTCGCCTGCTGCGCGCCCATGCCCGTGCAGCGCTTGCAGTTGTCGCGCACATAAATGAAGTCGTCGTACAGAACATTCTTCCGGCGCTGCAGCCGCTCATACTCCGCCGGCCCCTTGATGAACGCCGGAAACCGCGACACCGTAAACACGTCCGCGCCATAGCTCGTAAACTTCGTCGTCACGTAGGTGTTCGCACCGTTTACCAGCGTCACCACCGCGATCACGCTGGCCACCCCGATCATCACGCCCAGCAGCGTCAGCACCGTCCGCAGCTTGTTCTGCCACAGCGATTGCAACGCCAGCTTAATAGCCTCTTTGAATTCCATGCGCTCTCACCCGATTGTACGCAGCAAGGTCCACGCCGGTTCTCGCGTCTCTCCCGATACGCGGCGTTTTATCCAGCCGTAAGCCATCCCGAACCGTCCCCGCGCCCATCCAACATCAAATGGAAAAGCGCCCACTCGCCCACCCCGACGCGTACAGGTTCGCTCCATACGTCGCCGAGTTGCGAGAGTTCTTCACAACCAGCCGCCTGCCGTTCGGCGCGCCCGAGCACCTGCCAACGCTCCTCGCTCGCCTCTCCGAGCCGGGTCCTCTCTTCGAAGATCTCAGCTCACTCACTCGCTCCATCGTGCTGCGCCAGGGCGGAGCCATGCCCCACGCCGACCTCGCCAAAATCCTGCTCGCAGCCGGCACCGGCGCCGAGCTCCAGGAGCCATCTGACCCGGTACAGTTCGCCGAACTGCTCACCCTCGTCGGAAGCGTCATGCGCCGCCCTTGGAATGTTCCGTCGGTCGTATCCGTTCCGTCCACGCCAGGCGCCGCCGCTCCAGAATCCGCTCCCGAATCAACAGCCGAGGCCACCCTCGAACCCGCAGCCGCTCCCGCGCCCGCAGCCGGACTCACAGCCCTCGAACCCGCAGCCGATCCTGCGTTCGCAGAGCCCCACCAACCAGTCCTCCCCCCAAAGACCGCAACGGTACTAACCTTCCCGCAGGAATCTCCATCCACGCCCGCAGCCGCGACCCCCGCACCTCGCTCCTCCGCACCCTCCGCCATCGGCACTGCATTAGCCGAAGAGCGCCTCCGCACTCTCAACGCCCAGCCCCACCCCGAGCCACACCTCCCCGACCCCTTCGACGACGAAGCCCTCATCCCGCCAGCCCATCCCACACAAGACGCCGCCCCATCGCGCGACCGCCGCACACTCGTCTTTACACTCTCCGCTGCCGCCGCAATCCTCCTCGCCGCCGGAGGCCTCTGGGCCTATCGCTCGCAGGACGTCTACAGCGTCCAGCCCGCCGCCACACTCTCAGCAACCTCTCCCCAGCCCAAGCCAAGTGCCGCTGCTCCCACCGCCCGGCCACGCAATATCTCCACCAACCAGAACAGCTACGCAGCCGCATCCGCCGTCCAGCCAATCGCATCCGCGAAGGCACCCCACACCCGCCAGCCGGACGACCTCATCGCCCCACCAACGGTCCTGCTCGCCTACCAGCCTCCGTCCACCGCCCAGCCCCAACCTACCGGCACTCCCATCCCGGCAGCACACACCCCAACCTCATCTCCTCAACTCACTGAGGTCCGCCTCCCCACCACCGGCCACACCCTCGTCCGTCGCGACCCCGACGCCCACATCGTAGGCGATCTACCCATCCGCTCCGCCTACCCGCTCGAATCCTCCGCCCGCCCACGAGCCGGCTTCAAGATCGCATCCGGCATCATGGCCGCCAACCTTCTCTCCGCGCCTGAGCCGTCCTACCCAACCCTCGCCCGCCTCACCCACACCGAAGGCCAGGTTATCCTCCAGGCCGTGGTCGCCCGCGACGGAACCGTCTCCGCCACCCACGTCCTCAGCGGCCACCACCTGCTGCGCGGAGCAGCGCAGGACGCCGTCCGCCGCTGGCGCTTCCGCCCCTACTCCGTCGACGGCCACCCCGTAGACGCCGCCACCATCATCACCGTCGACTTCCGAAACTCAGATTAAATCCTTAGTTACCTAAAACTGGCACGCCTTCAACCCCAGCCGCCCTTCGCAGTTCTCCGTCGAGCGTGGCCAGCGGCAAGCCACGCCGCACCGCGATCTCCAGGTAAGCCGCGTCGTAGACCGTCAAACCATGCCGCCCGGCCAGTTCCAGTGTTTCTCCCCAAGCCCGCGCTTCCGTCTCGCGATCGATCTCAATTGGCAACGTCTCCAGATCCGCCAGAGATCTCGCCACAAACTCCGCCTTCAATTGGCCGCGCTTCCGCCTTAGCTGGAGCACGTTTGCCACTTCCAGCTTCCATAACCCGGGCACCCACGCACCCTCCATCGCCACGCTCCGCCAGATCGTCGTAGCATCTGTGACGGATTCTGCCGGATACAACCACGCGATCGTAACCGACGCATCCAAAACCAGACTCACAGCCTGCCCTCGTCGCGATCCTTCTTGAATTCTTCCCAATCGAATCGCTGTCCACCGAGCGTCTTGGCCCGCTCGCGGATCCGCTCGACTGCCTCCCACGCGCGAGCCTGCTTGCCCCGATCGACGTTGGGCACCAGCCGCGCCACGGGTCTGCCATGCCGCGTAATCAGAACCTCTTCCCCTGCCTCCACACGATCCAGCAGCGCACCCAGCCTGTTCTTCGCCTCAAAAGCCCCGCACTCCAACATGACCCACCTCCAGCAAAACCAGCTCAAGCTAGCTTAGTCTAACCTTATCTCAAAGAAAGATCCTTTGAAGAAAGCGCTAAATGTAGATTGACAGCACACAATGGTTACTACTACATTGTAGTTGTTATGGCCTCTTACCCCACCTCCGACCGCTCCCTCGGCGAATTCGAGCAGATTGTCCTGCTCGCCATCCTCCGCCTCAGCGACGAGGCCTATGGCGTCACCATCCTCGCCGAGATCGCCGCGCGCACCGGACGCAACCCCACCCCCGGCGCGCTCTACACCACGCTGCACCGCATGGAAGCCAAGCATCTCGTCACCTTCCGCGACGGCAGCCCCACGCCCGAGCGCGGCGGCCGCGCCAAGCGCTTCGTCCAGGTCACGCGCGAAGGCCGCACCGCCCTCGCCGCCGCGCAGACCGCCTACCGCAGCCTGCTCGAAGGCCTGAACCTGCTGCCCACACCTCGCATTGCACTCGGAGTTTCCCATGCCTGATCCAAAGCGTCCTCTCGCCGAATCGATCCTCGCCTGGAGCGCAGGATCCACCCGCGCCGCGGCCATCTACGGCGATCTCCTCGAAATCTCCGCCACCCGCAGCCGTCTCTGGTTCGCCGCCGCCTATCTTCGCACCCTCGTGTCCTTCACCCGGCGGATCGTACTCGCGTTGTTTGTCGCTGAAGTCTGCCGCCAGTTAATCTTCGACGCGTTCCACATCTACCTTCAATACCAGCCGGATGCCTGGCGCAATGCACATGGTCCGTATCTAGAAGTCCTGCACTCAAGCGGCCCCTTGCTCGCCTGCATCATGTCCACACTCTGGTTTGCGCTGCCCTTTGCCGCCATTCGTTACGGCATGCGCGACCGCTTCGTCCGGCTCACCCTGGCACTCGCCGTTGGAACCACACTGGCGCTGTTCTCCGTACCTTTCGCCTCGGCGGTTTCGGCAGCACTTACGCTGATCCTCGCCGCCATAGCACTCTCCTCCCGCACATGGCGGAGTGCCGCCCTCGCTCTCGCCACCATCGGCATCGCCGGTCTTGCCGCGCTTACAGCGGTGCTGGGGCTAGTCCCGCTGCTCGAACTCTATCTGAGAGAGCGCCTGACGGATGCGCACCTTGTGTATAGAATGCAGGCCCCGATGCTGGCCTTTCAGTGCAGCCTGCTGGTGATTGCCATCGTCTGTTCCATCGCGCACCGCCACTGCACAGTCTCCTCGCTCAGATAACCCAAAGCAAACCTATGCCCCAAAACCTCGTTCGCCGCGAGTCATCGCCCGCCGTATAGATTCCGCGCTACACTGGATATGCAGGCGGCCGGATGATCGCTGCCTCGCGTGCGCAAGCATCGCGAGGGGGAGGAAAGTCCGGACTCCGCAGGGCAGTGTGCCGGATAACGTCCGGGATGTGCGCTTCAAGGCGCATAGACGGCCAGTGCAACAGAGAATATACCGCCCCCGAACGGATCGGCCCGCGCAAGCGAAGTCGATGCAAGCCGCCGAGGGTAAGGGTGAAAAGGTGCGGTAAGAGCGCACCGGGCGGGCAGTAATGTCAGCCGCATGGTAAACCCCACACGGAGCAAGACCAAATAGGCAGGGATCGCGTTCGCACTCTTCCAGCGGACACGAGCGTATCGGCCCGATGCGCCCAGGCAGAAGAGTTCAGTGCGACCGTTCGCGGCCGCACAGCCGAAACTTGCGGGTAGGTTGCTCGAGCGGCGCGGTAACGCGCCGCCTAGAGGAATGATCGTCTAAAACAAAATCCGGCTTATGGGCCGCCTGCAAGCACCGTGGCCCCGGAACTCAACCGAGTTCCGGGGCCATCAGCAGTTTGGGGAGACCGTCGTCCGCTGAATCGCTTCAACGCTGTCTTACAACAGTTCCATTTAAGAGTCGGAACTAAGCCGGCTCGATGTTAGAAGCCTGCATGCCTTTAGGTCCACGAGTCGCCTCGTAAGTTACCTTCTGGCCTTCCTGAAGCGACTTGAAGCCGCTGGATGCGATCGCCGAGTAGTGAGCAAAAAGATCTGCGCTACCGTCGTCCGGGGTGATAAAACCAAAGCCTTTTGCGTCGTTGAACCACTTCACTGTACCTGATGCCACTGAAACACTCTCCTGCCGCGCTCTGCGCCTGCACCTTCTATTTTACGCTGTAGTCGCCTCTCGTTCGCAAAAAACTGACAAATCTTTCACCCGGAAGCCAAAATAATACGTTCAAGGCACCCCATCACCCGGGCAAAAGCCATCGACCGCCCTGCACCACCCCACCACCCCTGTTTCAAGCTGTAAGCTTAAAGCTCGTCAGCTTACAGCTCGAGACTCATCTCTTCCACCCGTCCCTACGCAGAGACTACCCATGAACCACACCCACCCCATCACCGAGTCCGAAATCTCCACCCTCGTCGACACCTTCTACACCAAGGTCCGCCACGACCCCGAGATCGGCCCAATCTTCAACGCCGCCGTCCAAAGCTGGCCCGCCCACCTCGCGCTGCTCAAAGATTTCTGGTCCTCCGTCCTGCTCACCTCCGGCCGCTACAAAGGAAACCCACTCCTCGCCCACTTCAACCTCCCCATCGAACCCCGCCACTTCACCCGCTGGCTCACCCTCTTCGCCGAGACCGCCCACGAAGTCCTCCCCTCCGCCCACGCCGCCCTCGTCACCCACAAGGCCAACAACATCGCCGCCAACATGAAGCGTGTCCTCGCCACCCCACTCGAACCAGCTGCACCCAACCCGCAAAAATAAATCCCAGCCTCATCCCACCCCGCCCGCTACAATCGTCTTCCAATGCCACCCGCCATAGAAACCAGCGCACTCACCCGCCGCTTCGGCGACTTCACCGCCGTCCAGGACGTCAACCTCACCGTCGAATCCGGCCAGTTCTTCGGCTTCCTCGGACCCAACGGCGCCGGCAAATCCACCACCATCAAGATGCTCACCGGCCTGCTCGCGCCCACCTCCGGCGCCATCCGCATCCTCGGCCAGGACCTCACCGCCAACTCCGCCGAACTCAAGCGCCACGTCGGCGTCGTCCCCGAAGGCATGGCCCTCTTCGGCCGCCTCACCGCCACCGAATACCTCCACTTCGTAGGCCGCATGTACGGCCTCGATCAAGCCACCACGCTCCAGCGCACCGCAGAGCTGCTCGACTTCATGAGCCTCGCCGACGAGCACAAAAAACTCATCACTGACTTCTCCCACGGCATGCAGAAGAAGCTCGCCCTCGCCGCCGCCGTCATCCACGGTCCCCGCATCCTCTTCCTCGACGAGCCCTTCGAAGGCGTCGACGCCATCGCCGCCGGCACCCTCAAGTCCATGCTCCAGAGCATGACCGCCCGCGGCGTAACCATCTTCCTCACCTCCCACGTCCTCGAGATCGTCGAGCGCCTCTGCACTCACATCGGCATCATCCACCGCGGCCACCTCGTAGCCCACGGCTCCATCGACCAGCTCCGCGCCGGCGTCACACGAGCCGCGCCACCACCACGCCCCGGCGAAGAAACCATCCCGCAAAGCTCTACCCCGCTCACCCTCGAACAGATCTTCCTCGAGATCGTAGGCGCAGACCGCACCGGCAACGCCGCCGCCGCTCCTCCACAGCAGGAGCTCTCGTGGCTCAGCTAACCGAATCCACCGAACCCCACGCCGCCGCCATCCCCGCCGCCTCGCAGTTCTGGGCCGTGGCCCGGCTCCGCTGGCACATCTTCCGCAACGGCCTCCGCCGCCAGCAAAACAGCCAGGCTAACCCCAGCAGCCTCATCCTCACCATCCTGCTCCGTCTCTTCCTCTGGCCCATCTTCGCCCTCATAGCGATCGCCCCAGCCATCGGCGCCGGCTTCTTCGCCTTCTTCGCCGTCAGCGAAAACCACGCGCAGGGCCTCATCTCCCTGCTCACCGCCCTCGCCGTCCTTTGGCAGTTCATCGCCCTCACGGGCGCAGGCATGGCAGCCTCCGCGCCCACCTTCGACCCCGCCTCGCTCCTCCGCTTTCCCCTGGAATTTCCCCGTTATGTCGTCCTCCGCCTCCTGCTTGGCCTCCTGATTCCCAGCACGCTCATGGGATGCCTGGCGCTCTTCGCCTGCGCCGTCGGAATCACCGTCGCCGCTCACTCGCTCGCGCTCCCGGCCCTGGTCGTACTCGGCCTCTACGCTGCGCTCAACGTCTTCCTCTCCCGCACCATCGCCCTCTGGATGGAGCGCTGGCTCTCCACCCGCCGCGCCCGCGAGATCTTCGGCGTCGCAATGGCGCTGGTCTTCGTCGGCTTCCAGGTCTTCAACATGCATATCGGAAAGCATGCAAGCCACGCCGGAAGCTTGCTGCTCACCCTGCTCCACAGCTCCAACCGCCTCTTCGCCTGGCTCCCGCCGGGATTCGCTGCCAGCTCCATCCTCGAGGTGCAACATCCGCTCGCTCGCCTCGCCCAGTTCGCCGCGCTGCTCGCCTCCACCGCCGTAGTCTTTGTCACCCTTGCCATCCGCCTGCGCAAACAGTTCCTCGGCGAACACCTCAGCGAAGGCGCACCGCGCGCCGCCGCCGCACCCACCAAGGCAGCCACCGCACAACGCCACGCCGCACCCACCCAGCCCAACGCATCGGCCACTGCGGAATCCACAGCTTTGCTCTCGCCCGTCGTCCGCGCCAGCCTGCGCAAGGAGTGGGCCTACCTCCGCAATGGCGGCGTGCAACTCGTCCGCATGCTCACACCACTCATCTTTGTATTCATCTTCAGCCGCGGCATCCTCGCCCGCCATCCCGCATACCTGATCTCGGGAGCCGTCGGCTACGCCCTCATCGGCCCCATGACGCAGCTCTATAACATCTTCGCCGCCGATGGCCCAGGCCTCCAGCTCTACCTGCTCGCACCCATCCGCCTGCGCGACATCGTCCTCGCAAAGAACCTCGCCAGCCTCGCCATCATGCTCATCGACGCCATCCTCGCCTGGTGCATCATCCTCGCCGTCGCACCCGCGCCCATCCCATTCTCCACCCAGCTATCGAGCGCCCTCTGGATCGTCTTCTTCATCTTCCTCAACCTCACCGTCGGCACCCTCCGCTCCATCCAGGCGCCACGCAAAGCCGTCATCCCCGACCAGGCATCCGCCCTCCGAACTCCCGCCGGAAACCGCACCAGCGGCCTGCTCGTCCTCGCCACCCTCATCGGCAGCATGCTCCTCCAGATTCCCGTCCACCTCGCCGCCAGTCACCTCAACCTGCCCTGGTTCGGAGCCTGCATCTTCGCCCCATTAGCCGCCGCCGCCCTCGCCGCCTACACCCTCCTGCTCCGCAACATCGACCCCCTGATCCTGAAACACCGCGACCGCCTCGCCGAAGAACTCTGCAGCACCTAACCCCCACAACGGAACCTCTAAATCCCGAACGCCCCAACACCACCATTTCGCCGTTGCTTTGCGGTGGCTTTTGCTGTGCGGTTGCGGTGCGCATGCGGCTGCTGTGCGGTTGCAGTGCCGTTGCGGCTGCTGTGCCGTTGCTTGTTCTCTTGTTCTCTTGTTTGTCATCCCCGAAGGGGATCTGCTTCTGCCGTTGCCGTTGTCTCCCCTTTCGTTTGTCATCCTAAGCAACGCGACTAGCCCCGCATGTGTTTTTTCCCTTGCCCCTGCCCCTGCCTTCGCCTTCGCCTTTGCCCTTGTTTGCCCTTGCCTTGGCCTCGGCATCCAGGTACCCCGAGGCTTTAGGCTCGGGCCTCCACCACCTAAAAGGAACGGGGGCTTTAGCCCCCTGGGGCATGCCTTCCTCCCCAAAAGCGCCCCAGACCCCCGCCCACGCGACCCAGCCACCCACGCCGCCGAACTCGCTCAGTCTGCCCCTGCCTCGGCATCTAGGTACCCCGAGGCTTTAGCCTCGGGCCTCCAGCATCTAAAAGGAAGGGGGGCTTTAGCCCCTGGGGCACGCCCTCCTCCCCAAAAAGCGCCCCACGCCGCTGCCGTCTTCCCACCCTGACCGCCGTCGCGATAGTCGGAGCCCGCTAGCTGGTAATAGCTGATAGCTGATAAAAATACTCCATCAGGAAGCCGCAAAAACACGCATGTCAAGCCCCCACAGTCTACAA
This sequence comes from Acidobacteriaceae bacterium, assembly GCA_035943695.1. Lineage (GTDB taxonomy): Bacteria > Acidobacteriota > Terriglobia > Terriglobales > Acidobacteriaceae > Edaphobacter. The sequence continues at coordinate 141,860 of DASZBW010000025.1, forward strand.
AATCCGTAGTAAACACTACGCATAGAACAACTTATACGCAGCACGACCATTGGCGCCGAGTTATGGCGAAACCGCTATAATAGAACTAGAAAGATTATTCAAAGACCGGCTCACCCGGTCTTCTCTATTTAAAGGTAGAAATCAATCCGAGATTGCATTAAGTGTGGCTGTTCATATACACGACGCCGTAACCCCATGTTTGCAACAAAAATGTGTTGTCAGAATGACAACACAAACCGCCAAGCTACCTGTTTTCATATACATAACTTTTGGTATATATGGGGGGGATATACCCCACTGGCACACAACGCCACCGAACTCGTTCGCAACCAAGACCGTCTTCAGCCGATCACAGAAACCAGCGCCCAGACAGCAATCCCTACAGCCACAAAGTCCTCCGCCACGGCAACCGGCCAATCCGCCCCTCCGGACTTCGCCCGCCGGCTCCGAACAAAGTGCCCCGCAAACGCCCCAGCCACAGCCCCTATCGCCCCCGGCAGAACCCCAGCCAGCACCGAAGCCCGCATCGCCGTCGCCACGATCGCACCGGCGAGCCCGCCCAGCACCACCCGCGCCGCCAAGGGACCCGGCGCAGTCCGGCTCGGCACCTGCGGCAGCTTGTCCGCGACGTACTCGCCGACCGCCAGTACCGTGAATAGAATCGCCACCCAGAGCCGTGCCGTCCACCCCGCCCAGCTACTTGCGACCATCAGCTTGCCAAGGTACGCAAACCAGCAAAGCACAGCCATCGCCGTCATCGACCGCAGACCGGTAGCAAACCCAACCACCAGCCCCGCAAACACCGTAGTCTCCCAGACCCAGCCCATAACCCAACCCCCAAACGCCAACCGAGTCAGATGCATCGAGCCGGCGAGCGGAAGGACGCGCGTCCACATTCGCCAGCATTCAGAGCGAAGCGATACACATCAGGTTCAGCAGCATCAACAACTAGCCGCGCAGCCAGCCGTACAGCGGAAACCGCTCCGCCATCTCCAGAACCTGGCCGCGAATCTGCGCCAGCTTCGCCGCGTCGTTGCGTCCCTCGAGCGCAGCGACGATCCACTTCGCGATCGCCCGCATCTCGTCCTCCTTCATCCCGCGCGTAGTCAGCGCCGGCGTCCCAATGCGAATGCCGCTCGGCTTCATCGGTGGATTCGTGTCGTACGGAATCGCATTCTTGTTCACCGTGATGCCCGCCTCGCCCAGCGCGTGCTCGGCCTCGCTGCCCAGGATGCCCTTCTGGAAGACGTCGATCAGGATCAGGTGCGTATCCGTACCGCCCGAGATAATGCGATAGCCTTCAGCAGCCAGCGCCTCCGCCAGCACCTTCGCATTGGCGACGATCTGCGCTGCGTACCCGGCAAACTCCGGCTGCAGCGCCTCGCCGAATGCCACGGCCTTCGCCGCGATGATATGCATCAGCGGTCCGCCCTGCTGCCCCGGAAACACGCTGCGATCGACGCCAGCCGCAAACTCCTGGTTGCACAGAATCATGCCCGCGCGCGGCCCACGCAACGTCTTGTGAGTCGTCGTCGTAACGATATGCGCGTGCGGCACCGGCGAAGGATGCACGCCGCCCGCAACCAGCCCCGCGAAGTGCGCCATGTCGACCAGGAAGTACGCGCCGACCTTGTCCGCAATCGCCCGCATCCGCGCGAAGTCGAACTGCCGAGGATACGCGCTGCCCCCGCCGATAATCATCTTCGGCTTCTCGCGCACTGCCGTAGCCTCGAGCTCGTCGTAGTCAACAGTTTCGGTATCGCGCCGCACCTGGTAACCCACCACGCGGTACAGCTTGCCCGAGAAGTTCAGCTTGTGCCCGTGCGTCAGATGTCCGCCGTGCGCGAGATCCAAGCCGAGAATCGTATCGCCCGGAGTCAGCAGCGTCATATAAGCGGCGGCGTTCGCCTGCGAGCCGGAGTGCGGCTGCACGTTCACATGGTCCGCACCGAAGAGCTGCTTCGCGCGATCGCGCGCGAGGTTCTCCACCACATCGGCGAACTCGCATCCGCCGTAGTACCGCTTGCCCGGATAGCCCTCGGCGTACTTGTTAGTGAAGACCGTCCCCGCAGCCTCAAGCACGGCGCGGCTGACGAAATTCTCCGACGCGATCATCTCCAGCCCCTCGTGCTGGCGCGCAATCTCGTTCTGAATCTGGCTGGCAATGGCAGGGTCCGCGGAGGCAAGCGTTGCATTCAAATCAATCGGCATCTCTACATTTTATGCCAGCCGCTGGCAGAAGCGCCCGCCGCCTCGCCAGCCGGCAAAATGTTACCTCCGGGCAACAACCCGCGCCTCCGCCTCACGTAACTTCCCAGGCTCGCCGATGGGGAAGATTGTTGGCCCCGTAACAGAGTTCGTTCACAATCGAGGCACGTATGATGCATTCCATCCTGGTCGGCGTAATCTTCGTGGCAATGGTGCTCGCACCCTGCATCATCGCCCTCTACACCGGAGCCGACGATCCCGATGCCGCCTCCGAGCCCAACGTCCTCGAAGACGGCTTCATCTAGCTTCGTCGTTTCATTCTTCGGTTCCAGATAGAGAAAATTTCTCTCGCTTTCCTGGGCTAAGTTCCACCTCGTACTCGCGAAAGATCCCGCTATCCGTCTTTTCGTCACGCTTGATCTCGATCGGATAGTCGCCCGGTTCCACCACCTTTGTCTTGCCTAGCGGGGCATAGTTAGCCATCAACTCGACTTTCTTTCCTTCTGTAATCCCCCATATTTTAAGCACGCGTCCGCTGGCCCAAAACATTGTCGTACATCGATAAACATGGATGACGCCAGGCTTGGTTGTCGCCGCCGAGGGCGACTGGCCCAGTGCGACATGATTGAGCGTGCCAAGCGCAAAGATCATAGCAAGGCAGGCATAAAGGGCAAAGCTTCTGGATATTTTCATCCCGCCAGTCTCAATCGCACAACGATTGATGTCAACCACGGATTCACCCTCCGCAACGAACTACGACCCATCGCCGCTAAACCTGCTATCCCTGCGCCGCCAACCTCTTAAAGGCGTTGTAGACGAACGACCCCAGATACCACCCATCTATATATTTGAACGGTGTCTCGCCCGTGGTGTAGTGGCCGCACGGCAGCACCTTTGAGACGAAGTCGATCCCGCGCTGCCGGAAGTTCGCCAGCACATCGAGCGAAAGATGCAGCGGGAACGTCAGGTCGTACGTCGCATGCACTACGAGACAGCGCTTCGGGCTGGCCGCGAAGCGGTCCATATATGCCATCGGGCTGATAGCCAGGAAGAGCTGCCGCACCTGGTCCTGCGCCAGGCCAGCCTGTTCAAATCCAGCACGAACGTGCCGCGTGCTCTGCCCCTCCCAAACCACGTCACCGAACCACGTCGATGCATGGTTGAACGCGCAGACTCGCAGACGCGGATCGTGCGCCGCAGCGATGAAGCCATAGCAGGAGCCGAGGCTCGTGCCCAGCACGCCAAACTGCGTATAGCCCTGCGTCTCCAGCCAGTCGATGCAACTGCGAATGTCGACGACCGCCTGGCGGCAGGATGAGAGCGTGCGGCCAATGTTGGCGCTCATCGCGTAGTCCGAGCGCTCCAGCTCCGCCGGACGGCGAATGTCGTGGTACGGCTTCGATAGCCGCAGCGCCGAGACCCCGAAGCTGTTGGACATGGTGCACAGCGAATTGTGGCTGATGGCATCGGCGTTCCACTGTGGCATCACGATGATCGCCTGCTTCGGCCTGCCAGGTTTCTGCTTCTCCACGGGCGCGGGATACCACCGCGCATTGACCTGGTCGTTCTCGGGATGCGGCGTCCGGACCGGCGAGGTAAAGCGCAAAAACTGCGCCTCCTCAAGCTCACCCTCAGCTGCTGCACGCTTCATCTCCGCATCCTGCGCCAGCGTCTCGGGCCGCACGTTGGTCGGAAATAACTCGGGATGCCGATCTTCCAGGCGAAAATCCGTCGGAGTGGTATAGCTGAAGAACGCGTCGGAGTGCTGAACGATCTGCTGGTTCAGTTCAATCATCCGATCGAAGTCGCTGCCACTGGGATCGCCGGTGCTCGCTGCCGCAGCGCTGCCATCGCTAAAATCCTGCAGCCACTCGAAGCCCCACTCCAAGGGACGCACAATCCGATTCGTATCGCGCGTGGTGAGATCCGTCTCCCACCGCGTCATCCACCTGCCGTACCAACCCCAGAACATCGTTTCAGTTTACCAATCTATGCGCACAGCTCAGGGCAGGCCACTTGAGCGATGCAACCAAGCTCGCTTCCTCCAGCGGCTAAAGCTCCGAGATGACCAGACAAACCCGGCCTACTATATAGTCCGCTGGAACCTCGTCGCCCACCGGCGCAAGCAGTTGGACAGGGAAGTCGGGCGACAGTGGGCGCAGAATCAACCGGCCCTCGTCGAAGTCCAGAAAGCGCAAGGCCATTCCTACACCGCAGCGTACCGCATAGAGCGTTCGATGATGCGCGCTGTACGGAGCGAGCGAGTTGTAGTGGCGATCGAGCACAAGCGTCGCGCCCGTGGGGATCATCGGCTCCATCGCGGCCGCCTGCTGCGCGTCCGCGCGGACCGCCACGAAACGCTGCCATCCCGCGTACTTCGGCGATGGCCGGGACCGGCAATTTCTAAGCTGCGCAGCCGATACATGAATGGCCTCGATCATCGAGCCACCACTCACCACTGCCTCTTCCATTGCAGTCGAAGAGGAGACAACCGGAACCGCCTCCATCTCATCCTCCGCCGGAGCGGCATCGGACGAAGCATTCAGATCGATCGGCATGATCTGGCTGACCGACAGGTTCTGCGATGCGAGCACGCGATCCAGACCGCTGAGCGAAAGAGCACGTTTGCGGTTTAGAAAATTCGATATATGCGCCTGTTGAAAGCCTGCCTGCCGGGCAATTGCGACGCCGGTAATCAAGCCGCGGTCGATTCGTCGGAGCAATTCGAGCCGGAGATATTCGTGCAGATCTTCGAACGTCATGTCAGGGTGGCCTTGTGGTAAGAATATCTTTCTGCAAATAGCGTGAGCGCCTTGAGCCCTGGCGGCAATACTAGTGTACTTGGTTGCCCATAATTTGCAAATAAATCTGCAACTTTGGATATATTGACAAAACTTGTTGACATTACGGTATGCATATAGCTATAACATTGGAACTTCCTAAGGTTCGAAAAGCAGTCTGGCCCTACGAGATCGTGGCGAGAATTGCCGAACACAGCGGAAGGCGACGTAAGGGTGAACCCTGTACTTCTCCTGGGCTTGATGAAGGCAGACGAATCGATCGACCACAAATAGATGTCGGAATCCGTCCAGATGGGCCAAAAGAGCTCCCGAACGAACCTCCGACACCTCATCGCAACCTGAGCGAGCCCCTTCGACCGCTGAAAAATTCTGAGGCTCGCCGGGGGAAGTATGCCCTTGGAGAACAAAATGAATTACTTGCGCCTTGAGTTGAAAGTTTGTGAAGGATGTGGAGCACTTTGGCTGCGCACGGGGACCCTGGACGGCGTGTACTGCAAAGGTTGCTCAAAACAATTGGTCAGTTTTCCCCCTGCAAAGGGCAAACACGCTGGCGGACGTCCTCGTACCCGGGGACCTGTCTCTGCTCGCACTGCAGGCCGCCGTTGCTCCGGAGGTGTGCAATGAGCGCAGCCATGGTTGTCCCCTATATCTGGGCGGTTGGGGCCGAACTTCCTGTCATGTCGCATGCACCGGTCGAACAGTTGCAACCCGAGATGGCTTTCTATCGCAAATACACCGTGGCCATACTGCGGCGGTACCTCAAAATGTCCATGGAGGCTGGAAAAGTTCCCTCGCTGATTGGGCAGGAGATGTTCCGCGGCAACGTAACGAACTACCGTGTCGGCAACTTCGACGACGTGGTCATATTCCTGCACGATGTAGATCGCTGCATCGAGAAGCTGGAAATAGAGGAGCAGCAGCTGATCGCAAGAATGTCGCTGCAGGAATATACGGCGATAGAAACGGCCGAGCTTCTCGGGCTGAAGCCGCGAACCGTTCTGCGGCGGCATGCTGAGGCTCTCGATCGGCTGACGGAGGTCTTCCTGGCGGCCCGAATGATGGAACCTCTCAATTGCTGTCAAGGGGGGCAAATGTGAATAACTCGCCTAAATACCACTGGCTCAGTTAGTTGCAGCCACCGGCAATTTGGCGTGGAGTTATGGTCAACCTGCTATTCTGTATATGTTGAGTTAAGGAAACGGGAGCGTGCCGAACGTAGGCGCTGCTCCCGTTTCCTTTTTAACGCACAACGCACAACGGGGTTTTAGGAGGTGGCATGGAGTATGCGGCTGAATTGCATCGGCGGAGCAACAGTCCAGTCAGGGCTCGGGCGAGGGATGTGGGCATGGCGATGCACGCCATGGCGGTCGAGTTTCCGCTGGTGCACGGGCATCCGAACAGGCTGCCGTTTGAGGGTGTGCTGACGCTTGTGGACGTGGCCAGCGACAGGGCTCCCAGCGGCGCTCGCGGACACCGCGTGGTGCTGACGCGGGCCGCTGCGGAGGCGGCTCTGCCCAGCCTGCTGGGCATGGCAGTCGATTACAAGTCGGGCTGGGATGGCCATGATGCGCGGCAGAAGTGCGGCATCATCACCTCGGCGGAGCTCGACGGCAGACGGCTTACCGTTGCTGGTTTTGTCTTCTCGCGAGACTTTCCGGAGATCGAGCAGCGGCTCGGCATCGACGGAGCGATGGGCATGAGCTACGAGCTGGCTGACGCGCATGTGGCAGATATGTCCGCGCAGGTGTGGACGCTGACGCGGGCGACGTTTACCGGCGCGGCGATTCTGCTGCGAGAGAAGGCCGCGTATCGCGAGACCAGCTTTCGCGTAGGGCACAAGCCGGCACGGCAACATCTCTGCGCTTCTCATTCGGCAGCGGCGCGTCGTTCTGATGGAGCATTGGGCAAATAGCATCAACCGGCTTTACATAACCGAAAGGATCAACCGTGTCTTTTACAGGTGTATTGCAATCGATCGGCAAGGAATTTGAAAAGGGGCTGAAGTGGGCGGTGACCTACGCCGTTCCCGTGGAGAAACTGGTGGCTCTCTTGTTTCCCGCAGCTGCGCCCGTCGCAGTCGGCATTGCGGACGCCACCTCGCTGGTGCAGAACGCGGTGCTGATGGTGGAACAAAAGTATGCCGCGGCAGGCGTACAAAATGGCACCGGCGCGCAGAAGCTGGCAGAAGTCATGCTGCTCGCTGAACCTGTTGTGGCGCAGCTGCTGACGCAGGCAGGAATCGCCGCCAGCACCTCTTACATTCAGAGCCTCGTCTCGGCAGTGGTGGCGATCCTGAACGTGCAGACGATACCGTCCGCGCCTGCCCACTCGACACCCGCCGCTTAGGCGCGGAGTAGAACAACACATTTGCACCAACACAAGGAGACAGCATGGAGATGGAAATGAAGGACGACCTGAGCATGACGGTGGAGCGGTTGGCCGCGGCAGCAAGCCTGCTTGAACAAGCAGTGGAGCGGCTGGCCGAACGTCACAGCACGCTGGCCCTGAACGCAGAGGAAAGCATCAGCCGCATCGTCGCAACGGTCGACGCACGCCGCGAGCTGGAGCTCGAAGAAAAGCTCGCAGCAGCCGAGCAGAAGATCGCCGACCTGCAGGCGCGCGCAGCCACACCCGCGTCCGCAGCGATCTCGGGCCGCAAGACGCTGCCCTCAACCATGACGAACCTGCTTGCGAAACAGGGCGTCACCATCGACTCGCTCGAGGCCGGTTCGCTCGATGCAGCACTCGGAAGCCTCAGCATCGAGCAGCGCATCGCCGTGAAGTCGCAACTGATTCGCGCGGGTCTCGTCAGCTAGTTTGAATGGAAGAAGCTTTGCCCTTGCTCGTGAGTTTGGGCGACAACGAAGTTGAACAGGCGTGGCCACAGGCTGCGCCCTTTGCATTTAAAAGGGGATAAGAATGGACGCGAAGTTTACTCAGATTCAGGCGGCTGCAGACTACATCGGACCTGGCGCAATTGAAGTACCGCTCTACCAGACGGAGATTCTCGACATCGTGCGCCGCCGCGGCATCTTCGGCCAGCGCATCAAGCAGGTGCCGGCCACGGGACATCCTTCGCGCTTCTTTGAAGAGCGTCAGATTCCTTCGCCGGCTGCGACCTCAGGGTTCGTCGATCCGCGTAACATCGTCGCGCCGCTGGTCTCTCCGACCCGCGTGGAAGGCAGTGTGCCGCTGAAGGCCCTGGTCGCGCAGATCAACTACAACTTGTTCGATCTCGAGCTCGGCCAGCAGCAGTCGCAGTTCGCCTACCTGCAGGCGAAGGACCTCGCCGACACCGTCGACGGCGTTCTCCGCACGCATGACGTAGCACTGTGGAACGGCACCGACACCAGCCTCAGCTCGCCGACCACCGCGCAGTACTTCGGTGCAGGCGCGCAGATCGCCGGCGGCGGCAACACCGTCACCATCGGCACCTCGCAGTCCATCGTCGATGGCTTCAAGTCCACCATCGCGCAGATGGTCTCGAACTCGTCCTTCGCCGTACGTCCTACGGCGATCTACGCCAACCCGGTACTGCTCGACCTCATCGATCGCGAGATGAAGTCCGAGTTCAACGTAGTTCTCGGCACCAAGGAGATCACTTCGGGCTTCACAGTGAAGATGCTCTCCACGCAGGCTGGCGACATTCCGCTCATTCCCGAGTGGACGCTGCCTTACACCGGTACGCCTGGCTCCGGCTCTGCCGTGCTGCCTGCGTACATCGTGACCGAAGACTTGATCGAGTACCACTGGTTGAGCGATCCGAATCCGCGCATCTTCCAGCTCGGCGTACCCGGCTCGCTCGCTTCGCAGTATGTCGTCGTCAAGTTCGGCGGCGTCGTGGTGAAGGGCGCAAACTACGCGCACTACCAGGTGCTGGTCGACCGCTAGCTCGCGGCGGTCGCTTTGCAAAGAACCGCTTAGCGACCCTGCGGTTACCCCACATCCCTGCCTTGGGATGTGGGGTCCGACATTCACTCGCGTCCTGCATCGCGCAGGCGCGAGACTCTTGCGGCCGGTTTCGGGGGTTTCCGGCCGCAACTGCGCGATGAAGATGCACGGACCTTCGCTGTTCACTTCGCGAAGACTACGAAGGCCCTTGGGCTGGCCTTCAAGTTCGTTTCCTTCGTCGCGCCCATGGAGTGGGACCGGTACTTGGAGCCGGTCCCACTCCATCAATTTTTAACTCAATTTTGGCTTTTCTTTTTTTACCTAATTTTTTTGGAGGCGGAGTGCGATGGGCTATTTAGATCCGACAGAGTACGTAGCGTATGGACTGACGGCGGACACAACCGACGACTGGATCGCGATGGCATCTGCGCTGATGGATGCGCACTGCCGTCGTCCCAGCCTGCAGGTAACGCAGTATGTAGAGCGGATGCGGCTGACCGCCGGATCGCAGGCCGTGCGGCTAAGCTATCTTCCGCTTGCGCCGCTGGCTCCAGCGATCTCGCCACTGGTAAGTGTGCGGGTGCGCTATGGCCGCACGCGGCGCGGGGAGGTGCAGGACCCGATGCTGGCGCAGATCGCCACCGCATTCGGCATTCCAGGAAGCTGGAGCAGCCTGGACGTGAGCAACGTGGATGTGAACCCCGCAACCGGCGACGTTACATTCCCGATGAATCTGCTTGGGCTGAACTACAACGAGGTCGAGATCACCTACACGTCCGGCCTTGCGGTGATTCCGCCTGCGGTGAAGATTGCGTGCGCGCAGATTGTGAAGAATGCGCAGGCAACCCCGGCGATGAACGTGAAGGGCAGCAAGATGGACACGCTGCAGATGCAGTACTTCTCCGGATCGCTGATCGACGCGAATGTGCAGAAGCTGCTGGCGCAGTACGTCGGCCAAAGGGTTGGGTGACGCGATGGGTCAATCGATATTTGCAACCCGCACCGCCGATGTACTGCTGCGGGCGATGGGCGGACGCTGCGTAAAGCTGCGAACGCCCGCACCCGCGGTGCCCGCAGACGTGACAGAGCAACTCGGAATCGCTACGCCGTTGTTTCAGGACATCTCGCTCAGCCCGGCCGCCTTTCGCAAGGCGCGCGCTACGGTGACGGGAGATAAACCGGCAAAGTGGGAGATGCTCATTTCGGCTTCCGCAGTGCAGAAGGTGGTGGGATCGCTGGCTTATGCGTCGGCGGGTGTGCTCTTCGAGCAGGCCTTCGGCGTGCTGGTCGACGACGAGCTGCTGGAGATCCTCTCCGCCACCGAGGAGCAAGCCTTCGGTCACCCGTATGTCTACCGGCTCGTACTGCGCGCACCGCTGGCGCAGATCACGTAACAAACTTTGCCCGAAGCGTGCCTTTGCCGCAACAGGAGAAATGAGGTCAGGAACAATGCAGAACGCAAAAGATACGTTTTACACGACGCTGCAAAGCCGGCTCGCAGCGTTGAACCCGGCGCGGCAGATCGTCGTGCGCGGCGTGCTGCGGCCCGGCACGCTGGTTGACGAAAACGAGCTGCCCAGCGCGTGGACTCCGGTGGATGCATTCCGCCTGCACTGGACGACGCTCGAGGTGACGAGCGCGTCGCCGCTGCCATGGGTGGCAATGGAGTGCGTGATCCAGTACGCAACCGATGGCAGCGCAGGCAATGGCGGAATGGATCGCGGACGCGCATTGGCTGCGATGGATGCTGAACTGGCGGCAGCGCTTTCAAACGAACCGCGCACCGTTCCCAAGATGAACTACTCCTCGGCCGCGGCGGGGATTGCGCCGAAGGCAATGGCGACCAACGTCTTCTGGGCCGATCCACTCTTCGGTGCGCAATCGGCAGTGGGCGAGCGGCTGGAGCGCAGTGTGATGGTGCAGGTCTTCTCCTACCAGGAAGCAGGTGAGCTATGAGCGCCACGATGACTCCGTTAGCCTCCGTCGCACCGATCGCGCGTCGCGTGCGCGCGTACTTTGCTCCGGTAAATCGCGCCGCCGGTGCGCCAACTTTGTTCGATGCTGCGCAACTTGGCAATTTCAGCCTGGACACACCGCCTGCGCCGTGGATCGATCTGGGATGGGTCTCTGCCTTTGCGCGCAAATCCGGCACGAAGGTAGATCCACTGCGCACCGGCGCTCCCGCATCGACTGCGGCGCAGGTGAGGTCAGAGATCGAAGCGACAGTGTCGCTTGAGTTCGAGAGCTGGGGCAAGCTCCAGATGGCTCTCGCATCCGGTTCGCAACAGACCAATCTGTTGACGACGGCAACGGGCGCTGCAGCGAACGGCAGCGGCGGTGTTGCAGCGGCGCCGGTCCCCTTGCTAACCGGCACGGGACCGGCCTCGACCGCAACCGCCTTGAACGTTGGCGCCACAGCGGCTGCAACGTTCAGCGTGGGCAGCCTGGTCGCGGTCGATGTGGACTACACCGGACAGCTTGGATACGTCGGCACGGGCGTGAGTTCTGCGTACGTGCAGTCTGCGAGCGCGGTGGCGAACGACGTGAACTTTATTCGTCGCGTGACGCTGAACGTCGGGGTCGTCATTGGAATCGCAGATGGTGTGTTGCAGCTCGCAGATCCGCTGCCGGCGGGCGTTCCTGCAGCGGGCATGCAGGTGAGCCGGCTGGTCGGCTTCTGCGATCGCGAAGGCGCGAGCTTCTTCCAGGAGTGGTCGGCGCTGTTCGTGATGCAGGGCGCGCAGGGAGATCGCGTGCTCTATCACTATCCGCGGCTGCAGGCGATGCAGGGGTCGGCTGAGAGGTCGCACCCGCTGGCCGCTCCGCTGGAGTGCATCCGGCTCGCCGCTGCCTTCCGCGCGCTGCCGGTGAAGGACGCCAACGATGGCGAGACAGTCTTGTGCTTCCGGAGCTATCTGCCGGCGGCGTTGCGAACCATATAGCTGCGACTAAGAGATCTTGAGGAGATTGGCATGCATTGGAAGCGTAGAAGTTGGATGTTAATAGGAGTGCTGCTGGCGGCATACACGGCTACCGCGGTATCCCAGGTGACGACCACGCAGGTGACCGATACGGTCTACCATGCGGATGGAACAACAGCCACGGGAACACTGCTCATCAGCTGGCCCGCGTTCACCACAAGCAGCGGGCAGGCGATTCCGAGCGGTACGACCTCTGCAACCATCGCATCGGGTGGCGTGTTGAATGTCGCCCTTGCTCCAAACTCCGGTGCCAACCCGGTGGGCACGTATTACACCGTGGTCTATCACCTGGACGATGGCAGCGTCAGCCGGCAGTACTGGGTGGTGCCTGCTTCCGCATCCGCGGTGAAGATCAGCGCGATCGAGAGCACCGTGCTGCCGACCTCGGTGGCGATGCAGACAGTAAGCAAGAGCTACGTGGATACGGCCATCGCGTCGGCGGTGGTGGGGCACCTTTCCGGAGGCATACCTTTCGTGCAGCTCGGTCCGCTCGATACGCAGATCGTCTCGCAGCCTGTGGGTACGCAGCTCGATGTGAACAGCTTGAATGGCGTCGAATACGCCAGCCAATACGTAAGCGGCAGCGGCAACAACGGCATTGCGAATCTGCTGAGTGGATCAGCTTGCGCCAGCGGATGCGATGTCGTTGCGGAACCTGGATACACCAGCGAGTCCTATCTTGCGGCTGCATTCAATAGCCGGATGCACCTGCACGACACGCGCGGCGGACGCCAGGCGGATAGCTACAAGAATCCGTTGGATGTGGTGAATCATGGTGCGTCTTCGGCGCAGTCGATTGACGATGTATCGACGCAGAGCGCGGCCAGCATCTTCGCGCAGACATCGAACGCTGCACCGTCCGCACAGGGCTTGAGCATCTCGCAGGAAGGACTGGCCGGTGGATCGAACCTGTTTCCATCGCAGATCGATACGACCGTCCCCTACTCGAAGATGAGCTACAACGCCCTGGCGTTGAAAGGGACCTACAACACCCAAGGCCAGCACGTGCTGATGCCGCAGGCGATCAATTGTTACGGCGTGGGCGACTGCGTGATTGGGTCGCAGTCCATCGTTAGCTCGGGCGGATTGCGCGATACCAACGATGCCGGCACACATTCCTTCGACCGGCAGACGCATGAAGACTCGCGAGTCTTCACTGGCACATGTACCGGCGGATGTTCTACGGGTTCTACATCGGTGATGATTGCGCCGACCGCAGCGGCTGGTACGCAAGGTGATGGCCGCTTCCTGATCGATACGGCTACCGGGAAGGTGCTCACCAGCGCCGGTACAAGCGGCGCTCTGATTGGTGGAAACTCGAGCGGTCCGCACGCGTCGGCGCAGTTCAGCGGCACGAACTTTCCTGTCAGCGTCTTCCTCAGCTTAGGACAGGCGGTGACTTCGCAAGCCGGCAATATTGCACCTGGAACCGTTACGTTTCCAATCGCGACATCCGGTATCCCGTCGGGTTATGCAAGCAGCACGGCAGCGCTCGGCGCCTCGAGCGGCGTGGCCTGCGTGGTCGACCAGACGGCAGGCACGAATCCGAACAACTATGAGATGGCTCCCTACACCGTCGTCGATGGAACGCACCTGCAGATGACTTTCAACAAGCCGCATCAACTGCTTGCGTCGGTGGCCTTCGGCGGCTTGTGCGGCTATGGGCTGGAGCAGACGGTCGACACGGTTGGTGGGATTCGGCAGCTCTTTCCGATTCTCGGATCGATCTCTGCGACATCGCTCTACTATGCGGGTGGATCGACACCGATTGTCGGCGCGATGAATCAGACTTCGGGATTTCTCAATGTGAACGCGGCGATTGCTTCCGCGACTCGTGCAAGCGGCACCGTTACGATTACGACGGCGAGCAATCTTCCGGCGAACCTCAACGGGCTTACGGTGACGATCGCAGGTGCGACGGACAGCAGCTACAACGGCGTCTTTCCCGTCACTACGACCGGCAGCAAGACTTTCACCTACGCGCAGAGTGGAGCAAACAGCTCGACCTCAGGCGGGACTGCATCGATACTTACAGGCGGATTCGCGTTCTATCCCATGGCTGAGGTGCTGAGCGTCTATGACGCCGCGTCGAGCAGCGTAGATGGGCTGATGACCCTGGCACCGAACAACGTCGCCTGGGCCGCGAGCGATCCGGTAGAGGAGCCGCACTTCTACCAGCAATATGTAACAGCGGATACCGAAGCAGTGGGGCAATCGGTGCCGCGACCTGCGTTGACCACGCGCGCGGGACTGCAGTATCAGCAGAACAATGGACCCGGATTGACCGGATGGTCCATTGCGAATGCGGCTCCAGTGACGAACTACCTGGGGTACGGGGGAACGCATACCGCTCCCGATGCAGCGTATGAGGCTACAGGAGTCTGGCGCAGGACGATGAATCTTGCTGCGGGCGAACAGGCGGCGTTTGCGATTCATTGCAACCTGCATGGATGTGGAAGTTGGAACTCCGGCTACAACCTCTTCGAGCTGGATTCGAGCGCCGGCATCGATACGATTCAGTATTCGCCGGCGACGAGCACGCTGACGATGACGCTGCGAGGAACGACGTACAGCTTTTCGCCGACAGCGTTGACCGCTCCAACCATCAATGCAGGTACGGTCAATGCGACGACCATCAACGGTTCAACTGGTGGCGGCGGCGGTGGTGGTGGTGGTGGTGGAGTTCAACTCGCAGGCGACCTGAGCGGGACCAATGCTGCGCCGGTGGTGAGTGGAATCCAGGGGCATCCGGTTTCCGCCACAGCGCCAGCGGTGGGCCAGGCGTTGATCTTCAACGGGACTGCCTATGTGCCGAAGGCGCCATCGAGCACCGTGACGCTGCAGCATGCGTTCACCGGTGCGGGCACCTTCAACTACACGCACAATCTCGGCAGCTTGTATCCCTTGATGACCTGCTACGTGAATAGCGGCTCGTCTGCGTTCACCGCCAACAACGTCGATGCGAACAACATTGCCATCACCGTGACAGCGTCTTCGGACATCACCTGCACATTCGGAATATAGGAGCCATTATGTCTCAGATTTTTGCACCAGGTTCAGTCCCTGGACCCGCTGGAGCGCCAGGAGCCGCAGGTGCGGCCGGATCGCTGGCGAATGTGAAGTCATTGACGGACAATCTGCTGCCCAATCTTGGCCAATTGTTCGACTACACGCGAGTCACGCCAAATTACGGCATTGCATCTGATGGCACTCTGGGATCATTCAGCGGCTTCAGTGCCTCACCGCTGATCTATTGTCCTGGCGCGCTATACGCTATCACTGACATCCCGATCCGCTTGCAGGGAGGCGTGCCATTCAACTTCGCATACTACGACGCAAACGGTAACTTCATGTCTGCCGTCACTTCGTTCAGTGGCATTACGTTGCAAAGCGGCGTCAATATCCCTGCTAACACTGTGTTTCCGTTGCCGGGGACGCAGACCTATGTGCGCTTTGGCATTCAGGACGGGCAATATGGGCAATTCGGAGGCGGGGGCAACTATGCCTCCTCGGCTGCTTCGGCCAGCTTCTATGCGGGGGTCACTGCACCTTCACTGCCGGGTACGTATGAGCCGTTTGGATTTGATACCGTAGCCTCGGTCAACGCCAAGGTTGCGGCCGCGCAAAGCAGCGCGGGGAAGATAGCGAAGCAACTTGCGGCGAACATCATTTGTGGCGGAGCTCTGGGCTCGCGCAATGCGTTCAACTATCTGAACGTGCAAGAGGGCTTTCAATTGGACGGCAGCGGCGCTCTGGTGGCTACATCGGGCTGGATCACGGCAACGGTATTTGTTCCTGGTGCTACCTCTGCGATCACCAACATCCCGCTATGGTCGAATGCTTATCAGCATGTTTGCTCCTACGATGCGTATGGCAACTTTATCGCGGACATCACTTCAACCTGGGTGCCCTACACCGCAAATAATACGCTGAACTCGAACACGCTCGTCCCGCTGGCGGGGGATCAGACGTACCTCAAGTTCTACTACTACTACGGTGCCGCCGCACAGGCAAACCAGTGGGTCTTTTACGCGGGCACAACGGACGATCCGCCACCGTCGTCGCTGGTAGCAGCCGTTCAGAATACGCCGTTCCCTGGCAACTCTCCAGTAACCAGCGTGAAGTACGCTAGCGAGCTGACTGGAATCGGTGGAAACAACGCTGCGGAGCTTATCAACGCTTTCCTTGCAACCGCCTCCGCCTCAAATCCAGTCAAGCTGATACTCGACAGCATGTGTTACGTCACCAACGGCATTGTTATCTCCGCGGCGGGTTACACAACGATTGAAGGACTGGGAAGGGGTACTGGCCTGAACTTGCAGGGCGACCCGCATGAGGATGTAATTCGGGTGGGTCCGTACACGCCCGCAACGTTAGATAGTGAAGGCAACATTGGCGCGGCCATTCCGACGCGTACGGCGACGAACATCATCCTGCGCGATTTTCAGATTATGCCTAATCTAGGTCTCGGAGGCCAGGCAGTCGACAGTGCGCCCGCCAACACACCAGTCTCTGGCGACCCGGCCCATGCGCTCTATGGCATTCTCCTGGCGAACTGCCAGAATGTGGTCGTCGAAAATATCACTGGCGTGATTGAATCTTCAACCTATCAACTCACTCTCAGCAATGTGAACAATGTTCGAATTACCGGTTGCCACTTTTTTACAACGGAAATCGGACATGACGGGATCCATATCGACGGTCCTGCTGAAGACATTCACATCGATAGCTGCACGTTAGCAACACACGACGATCCAATCGCACTCAACTGTCCGGAAGGATTCGGTGGCGATATAAGCCGCGTCAGTATTACGAATTGCACGTTCATCAACTGCCTGACGATCATGCGCGTCTACACTGCGCGGAATGACCATCCGGGTGACGTTCATCATGCGCGGCAGATTACCGTTTCGAACTGCAGTGGGACGAGTCAGAACGCCTGCTTCAACTTTGGCTTCTTCGACACGGCCGACGTGGATCAGCTTATCGACATCTCGGTATCCAATTCCTCGTTCGGCTCTCCTCTCGGTCTGGTCACCGTAAGTTGTCCATCCGGAACTATCCGATTCAGCAACATCACCTTCGCACCGAGTGGCTCGGCGTGGGTCGCGGGCCTGGGAACCACGTCTGGAGCAGAGTTCATCATCGACGGCCTGACCATCCGCCGTTACGCCGATGCGAATGCCGCGCCTGCGGGAGTTCTTTTAGTTGACGGGTCGTGGGGCGCGGTGCGGCTCTCCCGCATATCGGTAGCCGATACGCCGGGCTCCAGCTACTCCGCAATTCCTGCTGTAATCGGTGCGTCATCGGCTCTAGCGTTACTGGAACTGGGCTCGATTGATATGACACACTTCACCTCGCTCGCGGATAGCCATGGCTTTACCAACGTGACGACGGTGCGCGGGTCCGGCGTGCTGGGGACAGGCACTTCCATTCCTGACTCCGTGATGGACAACAACGTGCTGTATCTCTCGTCCAATGCCGGCGGCGCGCCGTCGATCAAGGTGGGTGGCACGGCGAAGCGACTGACTCTCGCATAACGCTGAAATGGAGTGCGTCGTATTGGGGGCAACGCTATCGTTCGCAGATCTCGCGAACGATAGCACGCCCGGCTTGCCTGTGTCTGCGAGTAGGCCGGGCGAGTTGCCATGGGAGCGAACGATCAACGGGTAAAGATGTGGGGCTCTGAGATGAGTGAGGAAAAGTGCAGTCTCGAACAGTTGTTGAGGTTTGGAAAACATTTTGATGACCCCTGCGATGAGCTTGGCGGAGAGATTCCATCGACATGGCTGGCGCAACGCTTTTTGAAGATTCGGGATCGTGGAGGCGAAGAAAGTTTTCTTGTACCGAATCGCGTGCAGTCGGAATACGCGAAGCAGCGCAGGCAGCGCAACATCGTCGTGAAGGCGCGGCAGATGGGCCTGACGACGTGGATTGCAGGACGCTTTTTTTTGAAGACGATTACGGGACGAGGCGTGTTGACGGTGCAGGTGGCGCATACGCAGGACGCCGCAGAGAGCATCTTTCGCATGGTGCAGCGCTTCTGGGAGTGCCTGCCCGAGGATATGCGCAAGGGCCCGCTTAAGCGCAGCCGGGCCAACGTGCGGCAGATGGTGTTTCCGGAGTTGGATAGCGAGTTTCGCGTCTTGACCGCTGCGGATGCAAACGCTGGCCGTGGCTTGACGGTGCAGAATATGCACCTGAGCGAGGTATCGCGCTGGCCCGGCGATGCAGCGGCCACGCTGGCGGGGATGCGTGCGGCGTTGATTCCGACCGGCGAGCTGGTGCTTGAAAGCACGCCGAATGGAGCGCACGGATGCTTCTATGAGGAGTGGCAGCAGGCGGAGGAGAACGGTGTGCAGCGGCACTTCTTTCCCTGGTGGCTGGAGCCGGCTTATGTGTCGGCTGCGGTCACTGATCCGCGTGAAGACGAGCTGGAGCTGATGGTGAAGCACGAACTGTCCTACGAGCAGATTGGCTTTCGCCGCGGCCTGGAGGCGAGTTATCGCGGCCTGCGCGTGCAGGAGTTCGCCGAAGATGCGGAGCTGTGTTTCCGCTCGACGGGCGAGTGCTGCTTCGGTATGGATGTGATTGAAGCCAGGCTGAAGTCTGTGGACGACGCGATGTCGCGACGGCGGGAAGGGAAGTTGCAGATCTTTCTTCCTCCGCAGGTGGGCCGCGAATACATCGTCGCAGTCGATCCGGCCGGCGGAGGCTCGGAGGGAGACTATGCGGCGGTGCAGGTGATCGACCGGCAGAGCGGCGCGCAGTGTGCCGAGGTGCAGCAGAGGCTGCGGCCGCGTGAAGTGGCGCGCGTTGCCGTAGAGCTGGCGCGCGAGTACAGCACGCCGGGTGAACCGGCGCTGATCGTAGTGGAGCGCAACAACCATGGGCATGGCGTGCTGGCCTATCTGACGACGTCGGAGCCGTATGAAAATATCTACGGTACGAACGGCGTGGCAGGATGGCTGACAACCAGCTCGTCGAAGCCGATGATTATCGGCGACCTCGGCGCGCTGCTCGAAGCACAGCCTGATCTGTTCCGCAGCAAGCGCCTGCTGGAAGAATGCAGGACATTTGTGACCCATGCGAATGGTCGTACCGGTGCGACACACGGAGCGCATGACGATTGTGTGATGGCGTTCGCGATTGCGCAGTCGGTGCGCAAGGAGCTGCTGGTGGGCGGACGACGCAGCAAGTATGTGATGTGAGCTGCAAGGTGGATTGAAGGGATGCGATTCGCTGAGAAACGCTTATCGTCCTTGATCCACCTGGTTCAATGCAAACGCCATGGAGCGCATGGGTGCAGTATGCTTTGGAGCGAGGGAATGTGCAGTGGCAGTGCTTGCAGTGCAGGCGATTCGGCGAATGCGGGGCGGTGCGCAGAGCCAGCTGATGCTGGGCGCGGAGGGCAAGCTGTGGGTTGTGAAGTTTCAGAACAATCCGCAGCACCTTCGCGTGCTCGCGAACGAGATGATCGCAACGCGACTGGCCGAGGCTGTAGGTCTGACGGTGCCGGCGACCGACGTGGTGGATGTATCGGAGTGGCTGATTGCGAATTCGCCGGGCATGCATGTGGAGGCGGTGCGCGGTGCGCCGGTGCGATACACCGCCGGGCTGCAGTTTGGCAGCCAGTTTATCGGCGGCCTTATGCCTGGGCAGGTGGTGGATTTTCTACCAGAGGAGCAGCTGTCCGAGGTGCGCAATGTGGTGGAGTTTGCAGGGATGCTGGTGATCGATAAATGGACCGGCAACTGCAATGGACGGCAGGCAGTGTTCGATCGCAGGGCTCGCGAGCGCAAGTATCGCGCAACGTTTATCGATCAGGGGTTTTGCTTCAATGCGGGGGAGTGGACGTTTCCGGATACCCCTCTGCGCGGTGTGTACGCTCGCAACCGCGTGTATGCGCAGGTATCCGGATGGCGCAGCTTTGAGCCCTGGTTGAGCCGGGTGGAGGAGATGGAGCCGGATACATTGTGGAATATCGCCGACGTGGTTCCGCCGGAGTGGTACGGCGGAGAGATGAGCACCATCGAGCGCCTGCTGGAACAGTTGCTGCGCCGGCGCGGACGTGTACGCGAGCTGATCGCGTCGTTTCGGGATTCAGATCGGGAACCGTTCCCGATGTGGGAGCAAAAAGCGAGCATCGTTGTGCCGCGGCAGTTTGAAGAGATTGTTCCGGGGAAGTTCCTGATGTAGGGCAGGCAGGCATTGCCGGCGCAACGTGGATCGGCGTGGATGGATTGGATACAGGTTTGAGCTTTGGTGTGTGAATTGCAACGACTCTTGAAAGGAGAGCGAACGTGAGCGAACGAATACCCTGTGAATTCTTTCTGATCCGCTACGTTCCCGATCCGGTGAAGGGTGAATTTACGAACATCGGAGTGCTGCTGCGCGAGGCAGGGCGCGATGAGACGGCTCGCGTGCGCTTTACGCGTGACTGGAGCCGGGTGCGCTGCATGGATGCGGACGCTGACCTTGGGCTGCTCGAAGCGCTGGAAGGCGAGATAGAACGGCGGCTGAAGCTGGGTGCGGCAGACCCTAAGCCGATCCTGGGAATGATTGAAGACACGTTTTCTAACTCGCTGCAGATGACGGATCCACGGGCTTGCCTCGCCGAGACGGTGGCCGCCGAGCTCGATCTGCTGATGAAGATGTACGTGGAACCGCTGAAGGTGAAGCAGGAGCGGCGGCGCACCGGGCGTGCCGCAATTGCTGCTGCAATGCGCAATGAGTTTGAACGGGCGGGAGTCTGGGCGCTGATGCGGAAGCGGATCAACGCGGCGGTGTATACGCAGCCAGGCGATCCGCTGAAGATCGATTGCGGGTACCGGCCCAACGGCGTGATCAAGATGTTCCATGCCGTGTCGCTCGAAGCGGATGTGGAGGCGGCGAAGGTGCTCGCGTATTCGGCGCCGCGACTGTACGAGGGCGTGCAGCGCGTGGAAGCCGCGAAGCTGGAGCTGACTGCGGTGGTCGAGGCACTTCGTACTGTTTCAGGTGACGGCGAAGATGAGGCTGAGAGCGCGGACCGGTATCGCTTCGGAGTGGAGACGATGGAGAGCCAGCAGATCCGGGTCGTCACGATGAACGATCTTGCGCGGGCCGCTGCCACAGCGCGCATCGATCTGCGGGTTTAGAGGCGCAAAGCAAAGCACGGATCAACAGGGGTGAGGCACGGATGGAGCGGTTGAATTCATCCATGCTCTCCCGTGTTGATCCGTGGTTGATTTTCAGATTTTGATTTGGCGACAACAGGATCAATGTTCAAGTTTTTCGGAAGGCACAGCGAAGTTTGCTGTGTCTATTTTTTTTGCCAGCAACTTAAACGAGTGAAAGGGGTGAAGACGTGGGTCTTCGAACAAGAGTTACGGATGCATGGCAGAGGTTTGCAGGAGCGGAGACGCTTGCGGCAGTTGCAGGGGACGCAGGCAACGCTACAAAGGGCGAACGGAAGACGGTGATGCTGCCTTCGATTCTGAGCCCCTACAGCCCGGGACGAGCAGGGCAGAACAGCACGCCCAAGCCCACCGCTGCCAACCTGCGCAAGTTTGCCGAGACGCCCATTGCGCGCCGCGCGATCAATGTAGTGAAAGACAAGATTGCCTGCATGGACTGGAAGATCAAGCTGCGCCGCGGCTACACCGACGCGGATATTCCCGATGCGGCGGAGCGGATCCAGGTGCTGCGCCGCTGCCTGGAAGAGCCGAACATCAGCGACAGCTTTCGCACCGTGTTTGAGCAGGTGCTGGAAGACCTGCTGGTCGGCGGCTTCGGCGCGGTCGAGATTGAGGCAACCGGCGATGCGCAGAGGCCGTTCCATCTGTGGGCTGTCGATGGCGCGACCGTCGAGGTGGACGTGACGTGGGATGGCGACCCGGCGAAGCCGCGCTATGCGCAGTCGCGTGGCGGTCTCGCAACGCGTAACGTTCTCCCTCTGCTCGATGATGAGCTGATGTATATCCGCCTGAATCCACGCAGCCATACACCATTCGGCCTGGGGCGGCTGGAGGTTGCATTCGAGACGGTGAACCAGTTTCTCTCGGCCAATCGCTATGCCGGGCGGCTCGCTTCGAACTCCGTGGTGCAGTATGCACTGTGGCTCAACGAGGCGACGCCGGAGCAGCATGACCGCCTGATCCGCTGGTGGCAGGATGAGATCGAAGGCACGGGCAGGGTGCCCATCCTGAGCTGCGAACAGAAGCCCGAAGTGCTTCGCTTCGCAGGCGGCACGGATGCCGATCTGCGCATCCAGTGGCAGGAATTTCTGATGCGCATGATTGCGAATGCGTTTGAACTGCCGCCGATGCTGCTGGGTTTGCAGTCCGATGTGAATCGTTCGACGGCCAGCGAGATGGCCGATGAAGCGTTCCAGAGCGCGATTGTCCCGGTGGCCAAGCTGGTCGCCGAACACATCACACGGGATCTCTTCGCCAAGAAGCTCGGATGGCGCGAGTTCGAGTTCAGCTTCAATGACTTGGAAACACGCGACGACATGGAAGAGGTTCAGATGCAGACAGAGCTGCTGAAGGCAGGCGTGCTGACCGTAGATGAAGTGCGGGAGATGCGCGGACTGGGTCCCATGCCGGTAAAGGAGGTCGCCCTTTGATCGTCACTCTCGACAATCTCGATGGCGCGGGTGCGGTGGATTATTCCTCCGCACTCTGCGCCGATGCACCCTTGCAGATTGAACGCACGCTCAATCAGCCATCACGCTGCAACGGAACGCTCAACGTGGGCTCCGCCGCAAATCCCGGAGCTTCGCCTTCGCTGGCGATACCTGTGCGCAGGGCGCGTCTTGTTGTATCGTCCGACACCGGGACGATCCTGTTCACCGGCTATCTCGCTACCGAGCCGGTGCCAGAGTATGTCGGCATCGGTGTAGCGGGGCCGGTGTATCGCGTCGCGTTCTCGGCGATCAGTGATGAGTGGCTCTTGGACAAGCAGGCTCTTACCCTGGGCGGAGATGGCTTCGCGGTAGCTGGGGGCACGCTGCTCTCCCGGCTGACCAACCGCGTCGAGGCCGGACTCCTCTCTACCTCAGGCGTCGTCAACGATAAGGTGGTCGGTGTCTTCACGCCGCAGCCTACGCAGCCATGGTCCGCAAACGCCTCTGGAATTGCGGGTTCCGCGTATGCCTCCTATCGCGTCATCAATGGCGCACTGGGAATGCAGACCGTGGGCTCGACTACGCATGCGCTGGATTTTGATTCAGGCGATGGTGGCGGAAGCTTGCACGTCGGCGCGCTGAAGACTGCGATGGTGAAGGAGCTCGCCAACGACGTAACCATCAGCGGAGAGATCGAGCCGAGCGCCTATGTCACCGAGATGTTCTCGGGCGACGGAACGACGACGGTATTCACGTTGTCGCAGGAGCCATTTCGCATCACCAGGCCGGCACTGCTGAGCGATAGCTTCAACCTGGGTGCATTCAACACGCAGCTTTGGAACGTCACCGATCCCGGCTCACACATGAGCCTGGGCGGAGGCGGACTCACGCTCTCCGGCGGTACGGGGTCGGACGGCCAGACCACGCTCACAGCAATCGATCCGATTGAGCTGGGCGGATCGCTTGTGCTCGAAGCAGGGCACGTCCAATTCGGTGCGCCTTCGGATGGCGTGCTGTGTGGCCTCTACGCGGGGCCGGTACAGCGTGGCAATTGTTTCGCCGGATACAACGTGCGACAGAGCGGGGGCTCAACGCTGCTTACGCCCTACGTCAATGGCTCTGAGATGGGAACAAGCTACACCTTGTTGAACGGTCACACCTATACGTTGCGCATTCGGTTGCATTCGCCCGAGATGCAGCGCGTGCAGCAGACCTACTACGCCCGCGTAGATGGCGTAATCGAATCGTTCGGTGGCGGGCTGGTAGCGTCGCCTGTCTCCTGCGTGTTTGAGCTTGTCGACCTGGGCAACGCGTCCAATACTCCAGCTACGGTGCTCTACGACGGCTCGGTAACGAGCTCGCCTGCAAGCTGTACCTTCGCCGCGGTCGACTCGATCACCCTCACCGGCTCGATAGGCTTCTGTTCTGTCACGCAGAATGGATCCGCGTGGATCGTCAGCACGCTCCCCGGTGGCACGAAGCAGACGCGCCTGATCGGCGTGGCAGGGCAGGGGGTCGATTGCGCGCTCAATACAAATGGAGTGATTACATTCTTCGCCGGGAGAATTCCAGTCGCCGGGGAATTTGTGACCGTCTCCTACCGCACCAGGACCAGGTCCATTGCGCGCCTGGAAGATCCAGCAAGCGTGGCCGCTGAAGCAGCAGGCGGTATACCCGGAACGGCTCGCTGGCTGGGCAAAGTGGTCCGGCCGCTGGCGCGATCCAGCGAAGATTGCGAGGCTGCTGCGGAAGCTACGCTCGCCCTTGCAAGCAGTCGCGCCGCAGCAATCGCCGGCAGCTATGCAGCCGTCAATCCAGCCGATGTGTGGCCGGGCGATGTCCTCGCCATCACCGCAAATGGACAGACTCTGAACGTTGTCGTGCGTACCGTAGCCATCGCCGACGGACACGCGAAGCCTGAGCTGTTGACCTACCGTATCGCCTTTGCGAACGACTGGGCCGAGGCCCTTGGCCTTACGTTATCCGAGGCGATCGCCACAGACGCATATCTCCCGACAACGGCGGCAGCGGCGCCCGCGCAGGTGCTTGCGAATCTGCAGCAGCTCACCGTGCAGAGTGCCACGACGTCAGCGTTACAGATCGATGCAGGCACAGCTCCACCCGCCGGCGGTGGCTTCGAGGTACGGTTGCGCGACTTCGATTTCGGCGCAGGGGTCGACCAGAATCTCGTGCTCCGCAGCCCTGTTCGCAGCTTCTCCATTCCGCGCACGGCGCAGGTGGAACACTACTACGTCCGCATGTATGACGCTTCGACTCCGCCACTCTATTCACGGCACTCGAGCGCCATCTTCACCAATCTTCCAGTCGCATAGTTGCGCGGCAAAGCAGGAAACAAAAGGGGCCACACCATGACAGATTTCGAAGCGCAGATTTTGGCGGACATGAGCGTACTGAAAGCCCAGATGCAGGAGCTGCTGGGCATCGGGCAGCCGGGACGCCTCACCAGGATGGAGAGCCGCATGCACGAGCACGAGAAAGCCCTGCAGCGAATGAAGGGCATGGCCGGCGCGTTCGGCGGCATGCTTACCGTCGCGCACTTCGCCATCGACTTCGTCATCGGTCACCGATAGCGCAGCCTTGCTTCTGCAACTAGGATGAAGCGATGGATGAAATGAATTCCAGGCCACCCAGCGCGAAATCGTGGGAGTCATTAGCGGAAGTCTTCGCGGCTTCGCGCCAGGTATCGGCAGATCTGTTGATAGAGTGGCCCGCGCAGCGTCAACTGTGTGGTGAAGTTTCTGGAAAAAATATTCTGGACGTGGGATGCGGCACCGGCGACAAGGCACGATACTTTGCCGAGCATGGAGCGCACTCCGTCATCGGTATCGATGCTAGTAGCGGCTTCGCGCAGGCCTGGCAGTCTCATGCTGCATGCCCGAAGTTACAACTCGTTCACGGAGACTTTGAGCAAATTGCAAGCTTGCCGCCGGTTGCAGCGAAGAAGTTCGACCTGATCGTCTGCTTCCAGGCGCTGATGTACGCGCGGGATGTAGACGTTATGGTAGCAACTCTCGCGCAGCTTTTAGCTGCGGGCGGCGCCCTGGTCTTCTCCGTGCCTCACCCATTTCGATTCGCAATCCTGAAAAATGAAATCGAGGGGTGGGGCCATGGCTTTGCATATCAACAGACAGGGCCGTATCGCTATCCATCGCCGTGGAAGCCTGAAGTTGCCTTGGAACACGGTATGCCACGCGTGTCCGACTATCTCAATGCGATCTCTGCGGCCGGCCTGCGCGTGACTGCATGTGAGGAGCCTGGCGTGACCGAGGAATTTCGTGCGCGCGCGCCAGAGAAGGCCGCATGGATGGATCGATATGTCGGCATTCTGATCGTTCGCGCAGAGTCTGGCCCGCAGCAGGAATCAAAGAACCCGACCGGCTGAACCGCACCTTTTTGCTCTCGGCTCCCGTTCGGCCAAACCGTATAATCTTCCCCATGCCTGCAGAATCACAGAATGCGCCGCTGGTCGGCGTCATCATGGGAAGCAAGAGCGACTTCAACGCCATGCGCGCCGCCGTGGAGATGCTGCGTGAGTTTGGCGTGCCCCACGAGGTCAAGATCGTCTCCGCGCACCGCACGCCCGACCTCATGGTCGAGTACGCGAAGACAGCAGCGGACCGTGGCCTCCGCGTCATCATTGCAGGAGCAGGCGGCGCGGCGCATCTGCCCGGTATGGTTGCGGCAAATACAGTGCTGCCGGTTCTCGGCGTGCCCATGGCTGCGACTGCGCTGCAAGGCTTCGACGCGCTGCTCTCGATCGTGCAAATGCCCAAAGGCGTACCGGTCGCCACCCTGGCGATTGGTGCGGCGGGCGCTGCAAACGCAGGCTTGCTGGCAGCGCAGATTCTGGCGACCACCGATCCGCCATTGCAGGCCAAGCTGACGGCATGGCGAGCAGCACGACGCGACGAGGTGCTCGCGCAGACACTCAGTGCAGACGAGGCGACAGCGTGAGCGCTTCCACTCCGACCCTGCTGCCGGGCGCAACGATTGGCATCTTCGGCGGTGGCCAGCTCGGCCGCCTTACTGCGATGGCCGCGCGCACCATGGGCTATCGCATCCATGTGCTCGATCCCGATCCTGGCTGTCCCGCGCGCTTTGTCGTCGACCAGTGCGTCGAAGCCGACTGGACCGATGCACATGAGGCGGGCCGTCTGGCGCGCGGATGCGATGTCGTGACGCTCGAGATTGAACAGATTTCCCTGGCCAGCATGCGCGCTGCGAACAACTTCGCGCC
Organism: Acidobacteriaceae bacterium; assembly: GCA_035943695.1. Classification (GTDB taxonomy): domain Bacteria; phylum Acidobacteriota; class Terriglobia; order Terriglobales; family Acidobacteriaceae; genus Edaphobacter. The sequence goes on from DASZBW010000025.1 coordinate 168,608, forward strand.
TGTGCGACCCAGCGAGCAGATGCTCGGCGTGATTCAGAATCGCATCGAGCAAAAGGACTGGCTGCGCAAAAACGGTTTTCCCATCGGCGAGTATCGCGCCGTGCAATCGCTCGATGAACTGCGCGACGCCGTGACTGCCCTCGGCGGCAGATGCTTCTGCAAGAGCGCCACCGGCGGCTACGACGGGCGCGGGCAGGGAAAGGTCGGCTTCTCGGACGACAAATCCATCAATGGATCAGCCCAGCAGATTCGTGGCGCATGGGAAGCGCTGGGCGAAGGCCCCGGCGTAGTCGAGCAGGCCATCGATCTCGACCGCGAGATCTCTGTACTCGTCGCGCGCTCTCCAGGCGGCGAGGTCAAGGTGTATCCCGCTGCACTCAATCATCACGAAGAACAGATTCTTGCGTGGAGCGTGATCCCAGCACCACTTCCCGACGCAATGGCCGTCGAGGCAAAACAGATTGCGCAGGCAATCGCCGATACCTTCCAACTCGAAGGCATCCTTGCAGTCGAACTGTTCGTCACCAAAGACGGCCGCCTGCTGGTGAATGAGCTCGCGCCGCGCCCGCACAACAGCTACCACGCCAGCGAACGCGCCTGCGTCACCAGTCAATTCGAGCAGCTCGTGCGCGCCGTGTGCAACCTGCCTCTGGGCGAGACCGACGTAGTGCAGCCATGCGCCATCGCGAACCTGCTCGGCGAGGTCTGGCTCACTCCCGGCGCGCCGGGCGAGCCGTCGACACCGCGCGTTCCCCAGTGGGACGCAGCGCTTGCAGTACCCGGCGTGCGCCTGCATCTCTACGAGAAGCTTCGTCCGCGCAAAGGCCGCAAGATGGGCCACCTCAGTGCAGTCGGAGCCACCGCCGAGGAAGCCGTAGCAGCAGTCCTGAAGGCAAAAGCACTCCTCTAGCGTTCTGCTCTGTGGGAGTGATCGCCCGCTTCGACTTGCGCTAAACATGGGCCACCGCCAGCGGCCAAAGCGGCATGAGATTCACACCCGGCCGGAGTCGACCGCACCGACGCTCAAGCAAACGCCATCTAGCCCCACACAAAATTCTGCATAGCTGCGGCTGACTTTCCAGTTGCACCTCCCATCTTATGCAGCGGAGGAGCCTGCAATGGACAAAGTTGAAATCGACGAAGACCAGACCGTGCCGATGGATCCGATCGCATCGGGCCTCAGCGGCCTCAAGATCGCGTTCGTCAACGTTTTTGGAGTGCAGCAGCAGGATGGTAGCTGGACGCTCATCGATACAGCCATCCCTCTTTCCGCGGGAAGGATCAAGACCTGGGCCGAAAAGACCTTTCGACGGCCCCCCAATGCCATCGTCCTCACCCACGGGCACTTCGATCATGCCGGTGCAGCGAAGCAGCTGGCCGAGGAGTGGAACGTCTCCGTATATGCGCACCCACTGGAGTTCCCCTACCTGACCGGTGAGCGCGAATATGCAGCCCCCGACTGGAAGGCCGGCGGCGGAGTCATGCCCCTGATGTCGCCCATCTTTCCGCGCGGCCCAATCGATCTCGGCTCTCGCCTCAAGCCCTTGCCAGAAGAAGGAAGCGACCTGGCCTCCGCAAACTTGCCAGGATGGAGGCTCATCCACTCCCCCGGCCACACGCCCGGGCACGTAAGCTTCTTCCGCGAAAGCGACCGAACCCTCCTCGTCGGCGATGCCTTCTGTACCACCAGGCCCGAGAGCTTCTTCGCCGCAACCGTCACGCAAACACCAGAGTTGCATGGCCCCCCAGCCTACTTCACCTCGGACTGGAGCGCCGCCACCCAGAGTGTTCGAAAGCTGGCAGAGATGGAGCCTGCCACCGTTGCCCCAGGCCACGGCAAACCACTCGCCGGAGCCGATGTGCCTCAGGCCCTGCACACACTCGCAGACAACTTCGAACGCATCGCCATACCCGCTGACGTAAAAGCTGGCACACAGGCCGGCGAAACCACCCGATAGCTCCGCTGCTCTCTGCGCCTGTGCAGTCCGCCGTAAACGGTGCATCTCATTGTGAGCTGAATAATTCGTCAAGGTATACTCCACCTGACGCGTTCCCGACCATCGAGCAGGAGAAAGCGGATGAAGATCATCCCGGCAAATATTGGCAGCTGCACTTTTCTGCTTGGAGCTATGTCGCTCGGTTTATCCCTCGTAGCAGGCTGCGGAGGAGGAACCTCCTCGGGCAGCAACGCGGCCCCGCCGCCAGCACCAGCGGTGGCGCCAACCGTAACCGTCACGACATCCCCTACGGCAAACATCACCACCGCCCAGCCTCTCAACGTCGCGGTCTCCGTGACATCCAGCGCCGGATCGCCTGCGGGCTCGCTCACCTTGAGCAGTGGAAACTACGCTTCGTTCCCCATTTCGGTAAGCGGCGGAAACGCCTCAGTCACCGTACCCGCAGGGCTGCTGCCCGTAGGATCCGATTCCTTGACCGCCAGCTTCACCCCCGCCAATCCCGCTTCGTACACCAGCGCAACGGGAGCCACGAATGTGAACGTGGTGGCTTCAGGCGTGGCGTGGCCCGTGGTGACGACATCCAGCATCACCTACTCGACCAGCGCCTATGGCAGCCCATTTCGAGCGCTGCCGCTGCCGTCGGGCAATGTGCTGGTCTCCGTCTCGGCCTCCACCTCTGGCATGCTGGTCTTTACCCCGGCAATCGGCGGCGGATTGCAGCTTTCCTGCTTCAACAACCTACGCCCGCAGTTCGTGCAGGACGGCGCATCCGACTTCGGTATGAATCTGACTCCAAACGGGCAAGGACTCGCCGCCACACTCGGAGTCGACGGCGCAATCTTTTACAACCTCAGTACGCTCCAGACATGCACTTCGACCGGACTACAAGTAAGCCAGGGCGCAGTCTCCGCCAACGAAGGAAGCTTCGACGTCGTCATCTCCCCCGATGGCAAGTATGCCTTTGTGGCGAACGAGTACGGAGTCGCGCCCGGCGCAACCGCGAAAGGCAACATTGGCGTAGTGGCTCTGCAGTATGACTCGTCAGGAATCGTATCCTCGGGCACGCTGGCAGGGGAGATCTCAACCGGAGGCCAGACCATCGCCGGCCTGGCAATCTCACCCGATGGCACCCGCTTGTACGCCACCAGCGAGGTCGAAGGGAACTTCACCAATGCAGCGGGGGCCAGCAATCCGATCCTGACGCGAACAGGCTGCTACCAGCAGGCCGGCGGCGGCACCCAGGCCAACGGCCTGCTGACCGTAATCGATGTGGCAAAGGCGGAGACGAATCCTTCCTCGGCCGCCATTCTTTCCACCGTCAACGCCGGCTGCTCCCCTGTCCGCGCCGTCGAGACAGCCGATGGGTCCACACTCTGGGTTGCCGCGCGAGGCGACAACCGTGTCCTCGCATTCAGCACCGGAATGCTTGAGACCAACCCAGCCAATGCGTTGCTCGGCTACGCCGATACCGGCGGCACAGCTCCGGTCGGCCTGCGTCTGTTCGATAGCGACAAGCTGCTTGCCGTAGCCAACTCTAACCGCTTTGGCGCCGGAAGCGCAGCCAACGCGACGATCCTGTCCGTCGCAGTTCCGGCATCCGCCACCGTGGTGCAGACGATTCCGACCGGCCTGTTTCCGCGTGAGATCACCGTTGGCACCGACGATAGAACGTTGTACCTCACCAACTACAGCTCCGCATCCTTTCAGGTCATCACAACCACCGTGCACTAGCCGCTCCCTGCGAAGCCAATCGAGTCGTTCCGTAATTCCGCGAGATACAAACACCTACGTCATCGACTCCGCAGAAAAACCCATTCAAAGCTGATCCTCTAGAAACCTGATTCATCACCGCCCGCGCCGGCACTCTCGCCGCAATCCACCAGCATCATCAGCACGCATCCGGCTTCTGGGAAAATCAACCGCCGGGGTAAACTTGTCCCATGAGAGCCGCAGAAGAACTAGCCAAACGACAACGCGAGAATCCACTCGGACCAGATGGCGATCGCGTGCTCAAACTTTTCCGATCGCTGCCGCCCCTTAGCGATCCCGAGTTCGAACAAGTGCGCGTCTCTCCAAACCTCGCCGTGGGCGAGATGAACTTTCGCCAGCCAAACGCCAAGGCCTTTCATTTCCCCGATGGCTCGCACCTCATCACCATCTTCAGCGGCCTGGTCGATTTCTATTCCAGCGCCTGCCAGATTCTGATGGAGGCGGGAAGTTTCCATAACGAGAAAGGTGAGTCCGAGGGCCGTTCCCTCGAGGACTTGCTCACCGATCTCAAGGAGCTATTCCTCACCTGGACGCCGCAGGGAATACAGGAAAATCGCCCCAGTGAAAAGAAGCTCTCCACCGTCAACGCCGACAGGATGGCCAGTGCCACGCTGCTGCTGGAAGGCGCGTTGCGCTTCATCCTCTGCCATGAGCTCGGCCACGTCTTGTTCTACAAACCTTCAGGAAGCGAGAAGCTCTCAACGGGTCTCACCAGGGAACAGGAAACCATCTCAGACATTGCAGGCATGCAGACGGCGCTTATGAGCACCCCCACCCTGGGTGCCATTCGCATGAACCTCGCAGGCTGCGTCATCTCGCTGCGCGTTCTCGCGGTCTTCGCAACGACGGGCCACACATTCACCGGCGATCACCCCGATCCGCTCAACCGCGTCAACGAAATCTTTGCTGCGCTGCGGCCCTTCTGTACCTCGCCGGGCCAGTATTGGACCGTCTCCCCCATCGCTTACGCGTTCGACGAGGCTCTGGAAACCGCCGGCCAGCGTGCCATTGGCGGGCCAGATATGCTGCCCATTCGGGCCGATCGTGCCTTCTCGCGTCTGTGCGCTGCCCTCGAAGAGGTAGTGAAGGAGCGCCAAAGAAAAACCATCATCGTCCCCTTGATGGCGCGCGAATTCGCGGAAGCAACCGACGAACAGATGGCGGAGATCGCAATGTATGCCGCTCAGGTGTTTGCACAAGACTCGCCCGCAAGGCGCGAACCAGGTCAAAGGTGGACCGAACGGGGCGATATGTTTCTTTCCCTGTATCATCAGTGGCCTGCACGCGCGATCGAATATTTTGACTACGCAATTTCTAAACGGAAACAGGCGGGAGCTTAAAAGATGGCCATCACCGGATGTCGCAACGATGCACTGACCGTTTTAATGAACAGCCTTGGCTATCAACCGCTGGTGCTCGCGAAGACCGGCCTCAAAGCCCCCTTCCTCTACAACTACAAGGACACCAAGCTCGAGCCCATAGGCCCGCTCTCCGACTTTCTCGTGCCAGGAACCGTGCAACCGGAAAATGACCTGGGCAGTGTTCCCGAGATCGCCCGCAAAGAGACCGACAAGAAGAGTGGCTCCGCCATCGCTTCGTTTCTCGGCGATGCGCTAAAGGTGGTCGGCATCACCTCGGCCCCTAAACTCGAGAGCTCGCTCTCCCACGGCACTGACTTCGTCTTCAGCTTCGACGACGTGACCTCAGAGGGCCTCACCTACTCGAAGACCGCCAAGCTGCTCCACAGCATCGATAGGGATGCGCTCTCCGACCTTCCACCCGGCGCCCTCGAAGGCGGCTACATCCAGATTGCGTACGAGTTCCTGTATGCAGGCTCGCTTGGCATGCGAGCCACCTCTGGTACGTCGGCTTCGTTCGACGCCAAGGCGATACAGGTGAATGGCCTGCTCGATATAGGTGCAAATGGCAAGATCGAAGCGACCTCCGGCACGTCGCTTTCCTTCAAGGCCGCCAGCGCACAGCGTGCGGCCTTCGCATGCAAGATCGGCTGGCTTGAAAGAGTAGGCGAGTCGTTAAAACTCCACATCCATGAAGATGCAGGCGAGAGCTTCCTGGCCGACGAGGCCGGACCCCAACCCTATCTCCTGGAACGCGGCGTCGTCATCCGAGCCGAAGGCGCCTGATCTCCCGCAACCCGAATACAAGTTGCAGTCGACGGAAAATTGCATGAAGATCCCCGAACAAAAATTGTCATCCTGAGCGAAGTCTCTCGCAGCTCCATCGCGAGAGACGAAGCCGAAGGACCTGCAATTTCCCCTCAGCAGATGCAGGCGATACAAATCGCGTGAACCAGCCACTGAACAAAAATCGCAGGGATAGGGAATTGCGTGAACCAGCTCCTGGATAAATACAGTGTCATCCTGAGCGAAGTCTCTCGCAGCTCCATCGCGAGAGACGAAGCCGAAGGACCTGCGGTTTCTCCTCAGCAGATGCAGGGGCACAAGGAAATTGGTAAGTTCGCAGGATCGACGGTCCCCTCGGCTCCGAAGCAACAACAAGCCCTCAATCACCACCCCGCAGTCACCAAGGCGAAAACCTCCGATGCAGCCGCAAAGCTGAGCCCGGATAATCGCGCTTATACCATCCACAACTGCTGCCGATAACCCGACTTATCCGAACGAACGCAGCGCCGGTGAGTGCATTGGCGATTTGGCGACAACTGAGAAATCCAACGTAATAACTTCTGGATCGCCGACCAACAGGAAGTAAAGCGAAGCAGAGCGTTGCTACCACGATTTTATCTGCGGCCATAGAATTCTTAGAGGCGGATGCATGTTTCTACAGAGGAAGATGGTGAACCGCTCGTCGGCACGTGAGTATGGCAACTGGACGCGGCCAGCAGCCTCGACCGACGAGAAGAACTCATGGTCGCCTCGGCCATCGCTTCCGAGAACGATTACGCTTCTCCCGTCGTATTGACGCGGACCCCACAGCCAATAGGTCTCGGCCTTACTGATGGCAGGGGGCAGTCCATAGCGTGGGCCAAAAAAGTCGATAGCTGCCGCTTCCCCATAGTCGTTCGCAAAGACTGCCGTATCCGTTCTCTCTCGGGGAGGAAGCCAGTTGAACACCTCTGCAGTAGCCTGTGTCATCGCCTGCCAACCAAACTCGTCGGCGAAGTATTGGGGCAGCGGCGTCTCGGGTTCGTTCTCAAAAACCACGGGCGTGAAGCCGCGCCATAGCCTGTGATAAGCAAGGAACTGCCGCACCGGGAGAAGCGGCATGACCAGAGGAGCAAGCAGGCATCCAGAAATAAAGATTGCCGAAGGATAAGCAGTGCGCACCCACCCGCGCCGGGCAAGTGACCGCTCCGCCGCAATTGCTCCGGCAGCGAAAAGAACCGGATAAATTGGCGAGGCGTAGTAGTTCTTTGCCTTGAGAACAAGTAATAGCATTATGACGAGCGATGCTGCGATGCCAATGAACCTGAGAGGGCGCGCCTGCTTTGAGAACAACCACGCGAAACCAGCCATCCAGAGGGGAGCCAGCATCGGATTCATGATGCGAGCCTGATCGAGCAGAAAGACTATCGGCCCCCGCAGAATGCGAGAATCGCTCTCACGAGAGTGGCGTTCAAACTCAAGGAAAGGAAATCCGTGATGTACCAGCCACAGCAGATTTGGGAGAAAGAGCAAAGTTGCGGCGGCTATCGCGGCGGCAAAGTATGGCGTCTTGAGCCATCGCCGTTCTGGTGTGAGCAAAAACCCGAGGATAATTCCAACAACAAGGAAGAGAATGGAATATTTGTTTTCGAGGCTCACCCCGACTAGAATCCCCGCCACGAGCCAGTAGCGGGGATTGTTCCGCAGAATAATTCGAGACGTAGCCCATAGAACGCCCACCCAGCAACAAGGTTCGAAGGCGTTCATTGTGAGCCAGTGTTGGAGGATTAGGTAAATAGGAACAGGAATGATGGCGAATGCCGCAAGACATTGAGCGTAGCGACCGCCTCCCCATTCGTGAGTAATCTTCGCCGTCATCCAAACAAGTAGGCCACTCGCCAGCGCCGGAAGCAGCCGCAACGCAAGAAGCGACGAGCCCAGCGTATGAAGCACTAACCACGTTATCCAAGCGATCAGTGGAGGCTGATCGACATACCCGGCGCTGAGGTGCCGCGCGCATGCCACGTAATACAGTTCGTCTCGAAAGATGCCATAGTGTGTTGCCGACAGGAGATGTAAGACCACTACAGCACCTGCGATCGATGCAACAGCAGGCGACATGAATTCTGCACGTGGTTTGAGCGTGATTGATCGCAAAGAGACTCCAGTGCTGTGTATACGCTAGCGGAATAGAGATCGTTCCACAGCGCCATCAGTCCTGGGACATTGGCAATTTCGGAAGCGATCTGCGATTGCGCTCTATCAATCCCTTCGGGACCACGGGCAAACCGCAAGCCCAGCCCAGTTGGTGCTAACAGGCCAATGCGCTCATGCACCGGCCTGCGTGTACGTTGGAGCAGTAGTCCTCGCAAACGCCGTCGTCCCTTGGACCGATAGATAAGCTACACACAGCTATGTTCCCGGCGAAAAAGCAGCGATTGAACACTCCATCTGCCATGGGATCGCGCTCCACAATCGAGCCTTCTCACCACCCCTTGAACCGGCCCACTTTTTAGCAACGATCGAAAATAACCCTCTCACCCGGTCTAAACCAATAAGGAGCCTGCCCCGAACAGTGTCTCTCGCCCCATCTGATGTCTTTGTCGCGCTGGCCCTTCGTGTTGTTCGTGTGGATTTGGTGTGCCTCCATCAGACGAATCGGCGATAATCGGCGTAAGCCCTTATGTCCAAGCCCCGCATCGCCATCCCCGTCCCCCACAGCACCGACCTCGAATACAGCCGCCAGTCCTGGCCGGAATACGCTGCAGCCATCGAGCGCAGCGGCGGAGATCCAATACAAGTCTTTTTGAATCAGCTACCTGCGGAGACCGCCAAGCTGCTGTCCACCTGCCAGGGCATCCTCCTCCCTGGCAGCGGAGCCGACGTGAATCCCCAAAAATACGGCCAGGAACCGGCCCCAGAGACCGCCCCACCCGACCTCGCCCGCGAAAACGTAGACGAGCTCCTCCTCCAGGACGCCCACAACATGGGCAAACCCATCCTCACCATCTGCTTCGGCACCCAGATGCTCAACGTCTGGCGCGGCGGAACCCTCATCCAGCACCTCGCACCCATGCCCACCAACCACAAAGCGGGCCGAAGCGTAGGCGTCGCCCACACCGCCGCCATCCCCACCGACTCCCTGCTCGGCGAACTAGCCGCAACCGAGCATCCTCCCACTGCAGCCGGATTTCTCCGCCTCCCCGTGAACTCCAGCCACCATCAAGCCATCGGCATCCCCGGCGACGGCCTCCGCGTCACCGCCCGCAACCCTGATGACGGCGTAGTAGAAGCCATCGAAAACTCACCCGAAGGAGTAGGCGGCCCCTTCATCCTCGGCGTCCAATGGCATCCCGAGCGCTCCTTCGACCAGTCCGCAGCCTCACGCGCCCTCTTCGCCCGCTTCGTAGCCGAAGCTGCCGCCTGGGCCCCCAAACCCTCCACCCCCGCCAACGAATGAGCCGCAGCATGACACCCGAAGCCATCGCCACGCTCATCGCGCCATACATAGCAGACGCCCCCGCGCCCCCCGCAGGTTGGCCGCACGTGTGCGGCCAACTAGCCACCTACCTCGACCTCCTCCTCAAATGGAACGCCCGCACCAACCTGACCGCCATCCGCGACCCCGAAGAAATCGTCCGCCGCCACTTCGGCGAAAGCCTCTTCGCCGCGCAACACATCGGCAACTGCAACACTCTGCTGGACTTCGGCTCCGGAGCAGGCTTCCCAGGCATCCCCATTCAGCTGCTCCATCCAAATTTGCACGTCACATTAGCCGAATCTCAAGGCAAAAAAGCCGCCTTCCTCCGCGAAGCCGTCCGCACTCTCAGCCTCCCCACCAAAATCCTAGCCGCCCGCGTCGAAACCCTCCCCCCCACCCAAACCTTTCAAGTCACCACCCTCCGAGCCGTAGACAAAATGCACGCCGCAATTCGCGAAGCCGCTACCCGTACCACCCAGCGCATGGTTTTGCTCGCGACCCTGCCAACCTCATCCGAACCCTTGCCGCCTAACTTTGAGAGCGTCTCGCGCGTCCCTCTTCCCAATTCTCAGGACGGAATTCTGGAGGTCTTGCACCGGTGTTCCACGTGGAACACGCGTAACGGTGATTAGCGTTCCCACGTGGAACGTTTAGTACAGCAAGAAAGATTTACACACAAAAATGGACCTGTTCTCGCTTATTCGGCGCTTTTCGTGCCCTGCCCCTAATTCTCCACAGGCAGTCGCGGTTCTGCACACTCGGCACAACTTGCCTTCCGTGTGTCGTGGACATAAGCTTTATTACACGTGAATAGCGCATTTAATTCCTCGGAATCCTCATCGAGCTCTCCATCCGCCAGGGCTGGGCGGGTTTTGGCTGTGGTCAATCAAAAGGGCGGTGTTGGCAAGACTACTACCGCTATTAATCTGGCGGCTGGGTTGGCGCTGGAGGGGCTCCCTACGTTGTTGATTGATTGTGATCCGCAGGCCAATACTACGGGTGGGATGGGGGTTGGGCGGGATGAGGGGCGGCTTAGTGTTTATGACGTTTTGATGGGGCTGGCTACGGTGGATGAGGCGATTTTGCCTACTGCGGTGGAAGGACTTTCCTTGCTCCCGGGCTCTAAGAATATGATAGGAGCGAACTTAGAGCTGGTGGGGCAGGAGCGGCGAGAGTATCGGTTGCGGGAGGCTCTGGCTCCTGTTCGTGAGCGGTATCCCTTTATCATCTTGGACTGTCCGCCGGCGCTGGATTTGTTGACGCTGAATTCGCTGGTAGCGGCGGATGGGCTGCTGGTGCCCATGCAGGCGGAGTATTTTGCGCTGGAAGGAATTACGGAGTTGATGCAGACGCTGGATCGGGTTTCGCAGGCGTTTAATTCGACGCTGGCTCTGGAGGGTGTGCTGCTGACGATGTATGACGACCGGACGAATCTGTCGCAGCAGGTAACAGAAAATCTGAGTGGGTTCTTCGGGGATAAGCTGCTGAAGACTACGATACCGCGGAATATCCGCTTGGCGGAGGCTCCGAGCCATGGCAAGCCGGTCCAGCTTTATGATCCGAGATCGCGTGGTGCGGAGGCTTATACGTTGCTGGCGCAGGAGATTTTGCGGCGGAACAATGTAGCCAGCCGGAAGGTTGTGGCTGAGCCTGCGGTGGAAGGTGCGAAAGAAGCGAAGAAGACGCCCAAGTTCTGGCCTTACAACAAATAACTGAACGGAACGGTTTGCGCCGCTGACGAGAGGATTTTTCGAATGCCAACACCTGCTGTAACTCCTGCTGATCCGAAGCGGCGCAATGCGCTGGGTAAGGGGATTGAATCGCTGCTTGGGCCTCGGCCGCAGGGGGGGGTGGCGATTGCGGCGGCGGCTGAACCTGGGGGTAAGCCGCTGGAGATTGCGCTCGACCAGATTGATCGGAATCCGCACCAGACGCGGACTTTGTTCGATGAGGTGAAGCTGAAGGAGTTGGCGCAGTCGATTGCGGCTTCGGGCGTGGTGCAGCCGATTGTGGTGCGGGAGGTGGCGGGCGGGCGCTACCAGCTGATTATGGGGGAGCGGCGGTGGCGTGCTTCGCAGATTGCCGGGAAGGCGACGATTCCGGCGATTGTGCGCAAGGTTTCGGACGAGCAGGCGATGGAGATGACGATTGTCGAAAATCTCCAGCGCGCGGACCTTAACCCGATGGAGCAGGCGCGGGCTTACGACCGGCTGATTCGCGACTTCAAGATGACGCAGGAGCAGGTGGCTCAGAGGACGGGTAAAGACCGCGCCAGCGTATCTAACTTCATTCGTTTGTTGAAGTTACAGAAATCAACACAGGATTTGATCGAGGCTGGGGAACTGACGTACGGGCATGGTCGGGCGCTGCTGGGGCTGGATTCTTCGAAGGCTTTGACGGATGTAGTGCAGGCGATCTTGAAGGACCATCTGTCGGTGCGGCAGACGGAGGCGATGGTGGCGGCGATCCTGAATCCCGAGGCCAAGCCTAAGAAGAAGGCGGTGCAGGCCTGGGTGCCGGATGCGAATGTGCGGGAGGCGCAGGAGCAGTTGCAGCGGCGGCTGGGGTTGAAGGTTCAGATTGAGGATAAGCAGGGCAAGGGACGGGTGATTATTGAGTACTCCGGGGTGGATGATTTCGATGCGATTTTGAGCGCGCTGGGGGAATAAAGCTACTGCTATGCGCGTGTAATCAGAAGTTCGTACATGCAGCGATGGTGAGTGTTCTTCATCGCCACGTGTTCCAAAACGAACCCATTCCCTTTGGCGAGTGACAGGACTTCGACATCATCGTCGTAAGTCATCATGAACTGAGCCTCGCCATGAGCAAGAGTTGAAAAAATAACAGCGTGGTCGATCTCACTATGCTCGTATAAGCGACTTCCTGCTCGCTTACCATGCCCTGCCGTATAAGGCGGATCGACAAAGACGAACGCATCGTCATCTCCTGCATATTGCGCGAGCACTTCCATACCGTCACCTTCAATAAAAGTTACTCGCTCGGAGAGGCTGTTAAGCGCTTGTATTCGCTTAACTAAAGTTTCGGGGTACCAGCGTGAAGCTACACCTCTACCATTTTCCCCGGAATTCACCAAGCTAGCGCCGGGGGCCATGATACCTCCGCGAAACGTACGGTTCTTGACTATTGTCTGAAATGCATAATCAATCGAGCTCTTGGGTGGGCTGCTCAAAATATCAAGTACTCGCTCGCGCGTGATGTCGAAATCGAGAATTAAGCGGCAAAGTTTATCATAATCGTCAGAGAAAATTACGCGCCACACAGATGAGACGGCGGGGTCCAACTCACAAAGAACAGCCCGCTCCACGCAGCCTTCCATCAGTGCTGCCAGCGGTACACTTCCACCGCCAACAAACGGGTCAATGAAGATATCCACATCCTTTAGTGACGTGCGAAGGTAATTCATTACGCGAGGGACCAGCCACGTCTTGCCGCCAGGGTAGCGAAAAGGCGAGAGGTGTCGGACCGAAGCTATGTTTACAATCGGAGGTGGCTCCGCACCAAACTTCAGTTCGCAGAAAGCTGCAAGCATGGCATTACTCCAAATCGCCGAGGTCTTCGGCCATGATACCGCTCTTTCCTGGCCGAAAGATGAGCGAAAGAAATCATACTGTCCTTTTTTAGAACTCCCTTGCACTAAGCAAAGCAGGGTAGCTCCATTGGGCATCTGTTCCTATACAGACGGCAAAGTAGCGACCGTGGTTTGCCCATGGCGATTCCGGCAGGATGGTCGACTCTTTGTAGATGCAGGACGAGCAGCATTTGGAGCTGGAAAGCGAATCTTAGCGGTGCCCGAAGTACGCCTGCTTGAAGTGCCCGAAACAAGGCGCAAAATTGGAAAAATTGACTATCTCATTGCTCTCTTAGACGACAGAGATGAGCCAATAGATTTTGCGGCTGTTGAAGTTCAGGCAGTATACATATCCGGCGCAACTACGCGACCTCCGTTTGATCACTATTTGAATACAGGAGAACTTAGAGATTCGGGAAGACGGCGGCCGGACTTTAGATCTTCAGCCCAGAAGAGACTGATGCCACAACTCTCCTTGAAGGTACCGGTTTTCAGAAGATGGGGAAAGCGATTCTTTGTGGCAGTAGATGCCGCGTTCTTTGCTGAGCTACCGAAGCTCCCAACAGTGCCCGAGGGTAATTCTGAGATCACCTGGCTAGTCTATCCGTTTGCGCGGGAAGACTCGGGTTTTGCGATGCAAGAGCCAGTTCTATATCACACACTTTGGGATGACGTTCTTACTTCTTTGCGTGAGGGGACGCCGCCAACCAGAGAAGCACTACTTGGAGAACTGAAGAAGGCAAAGAAGTCTGGTCGAATATTCTCCACATAAAGTTCGCTCTATTGTGCGGCAGTTTGGATTGCTCTACGAGCAGGAATTCTCAAACATGAGCCCGGACCTATCTCTGAAGTGGGAATCTAGAGTGGATATGAGGTGGCGGCAATGGAGGAGAGGGATGGCTCCGAAGATTCCGAAGCTGCAGTCGATGAGTTGCCAGGGTAAGGGAATGCCGCGGATGTGGCCGGCGAGGAGAGCGAGCGGAATGACTCCTGCGCATGCGATGGTGCCGAATGTGATGACCCATTTGTTTCGGACGATCGAGATAGGGACCGATAAATAATACGGCGAGGACAAGATGGGCGAAGGCCAGCCAATCGGTTCCATAGGCCAGGAATGGGTAATGCGAATTCGTTTCGGCGAGGGCGTGGTGGACGCGCGAGATCCACGGCAGCAAGGAAGTAGCCTGAGCCAATGGCCGCAGGAAATGGACTCAAGGGATGGGAAGCATAAAGCTTAGTTCGCAGTGTAATGGAGTAGCAGGGTGCGGGTGATCTCGGAGAGGGGCGGCGTTTGGGTGGTGAAGGAGTAAGCTGCTGGCAGGCGGCCCTATGAATGTCCTTGTGCTGAATGGTGGATCTTCGTCGATCAAGTTTTCGGTTTTTGATGTGGGAGGAGAAGGCGGCGAGCCGCGCTTGTTGCTGGATGGCGAACTGAGTGGGTTGGGTGGGGCGCAGGCTTCGCTGGCCGTTACGCGGGGAGGGAAGCAGGAGAAGACGCGGGCGGTTCGGGGTTCGGAGACTCGTGGTGGTGCGGTGGGAATCGTGCTGGATGCGGTGGGGCAGGGCGATTCGATTGCGGTGGAGGCGGTGGGATATCGCGTGGTACATCCCGGGGCTTGGATTACGGATCATGTATGCGTGACTGAGGATGTTCTGCAGCAGCTGGAGGCGGCGGCGGAGTTTGCGCCGCTGCATGATCCGGCGGCTGTGGCGATGATCCGCGAGACGATGCGACGGATGCCGGATGTGGCGCATGTGGCTTGCTTCGATACGGTGTTCCACGAGACGATGCCGGAGGAGGCGAGGACTTACCCGATTCCGAAAGAGCTGCGTGCGCGTGGGGTGAGGCGCTATGGGTTCCATGGGTTGAGTTGCGAATCGGCGGTGCGGCAGATGCGGAAGCTGGGGACGTTGCCGGCGCGGATGGTGATCGCTCACCTGGGGAGTGGATGCAGCGTGACGGCGGTGCTGGATGGCGAATCGGTGGATACGACGATGGGACTTACGCCGACGGGTGGAGTGGTGATGGGGACTCGGCCGGGCGATCTTGATCCGGGGCTGTTGCTGTACCTTTTGCGGCAGGAGCGAGGTGACGATGCTGCAGCAAAGGTGGAGGAGATGCTGAACCATCGTGCGGGTATGGTCGGATTGACCGGGCTTGCGAACGATATGAAGGTGGTGCGGGCGGCGGCGGAGGCTGGAGATGAGGCGGCGGTGCTGGCGCTGAAGGTGTTTACACGCAGTGTGCGGAAGGCGATTGGGGGCTTCGCGTGGTTGCTGGGTGGGCTGGATGCGATTGTGTTCACCGGCGGTATCGGGGAGCATGATGCCGCTACCCGGGCCGAAATACTCTCTGGAAGTGACGTTTGGATCAATTCTGCACTCAATCGGGCAGAAGGCGGAGGTGTTCGCCGGATTGGCGCATCAGACTCTAAGACGGCGGTCTTCGCCGTCCCCGCCGAGGAAGATCTTGTCATTGCGCTGCATGTGAGGCGCATGGTTCCGGCGGTCGCGTAACCGACTATAACCTTGTGCCGAGGTCTGGGCATGGCAAGAGGTTTTGCGAATGAGTTTTCCCGAGTTGATCTCTTCTACAGACGTACTTTCCGCTGAAGAACAGCGTAAGTTGGACGGCTACTGGCGGGCCTGCAACTACCTTTGTGTGGGCATGCTTTACCTGGTTGATAATCCGCTGCTGCGGGAGCGGCTGAAGCCGGAACATATTAAGAATCGGCTGTTGGGGCACTGGGGTTCAGACCCCGGGCAGACGTTTACGTGGGTGCATCTGAATCGGCTGATTAAGAAGTATGACCTCAATCTGATCTACATCTCGGGGCCTGGGCATGGCGCGCCTGCGACGCTCTCGAATAGTTATCTGGAGGGCGTGTACTCCGAGGTGTATCCGGATAAGAGCGAAAACATTGAGGGCATGCAGAAGTTCTTCAAACAGTTTTCGTTCCCCGGTGGGATCGGGAGCCATTGCACGCCGGAGACGCCGGGCTCGATCCATGAAGGCGGAGAGCTTGGGTATAGCTTGTCGCATGGGTTTGGCGCGGTGTTTGATAATCCTGACCTGATTGCTGCGGTGGTGGTCGGCGATGGTGAGGCGGAGACAGGGCCGCTGGCTACTTCGTGGCACTCGAATAAGTTCTTGAATCCGGTGCAGGATGGCGCGGTGCTTCCGATCCTGCATTTGAATGGGTACAAGATTGCGAATCCTACGATCCTTGCGCGAATTACGCCGGAAGAGCTGGAGAGCCTGTTTCGCGGCTATGGATGGGAGCCGTATGTGGTGGAGGGCGACGACCCCGCGGTGATGCATCCGAAGATGGCGGCGGTGATGGAGCACTGCGTTGCGGAGATTCGTGCGATCCAGACGAAGGCTCGCGCTGCTGCTGCGGGGACGCCGGTGGAGCGGCCGCGGTGGCCGATGATCATTCTGCGCACGCCGAAGGGATGGACGTGTCCGAAGGAGATTGACGGACACAAGCTGGAAGGATCGTGGCGTGCGCACCAGATGCCGGTGCTCGATCCGGTGACGAACCCTGCGCACCTGAAGTTGGTGGAAGACTGGATGCGAAGTTACAGGCCGGAGGAGCTATTTGACGAGAGCGGCGCGCTGGTGGCCGAGCTGAAGGAGATGGCGCCTAAGGGCGATCGGCGCATCACTGCGAATCCCCATGCCAATGGAGGCAAGCTGCGCAAGCCGCTGGACCTGCCCGACTTTGCGGACTATGGCGTGAAGGTGGAGCAGCCAGGAAATGCGCTGTTGTCATCCACCGATACGCTGGCGCATTTTCTGCGCGATGTGATGCGCAGGAATATGACGAGCTTTCGCGTCTTCGGGCCGGATGAGACGGCCTCGAACAAGCTGCAGGCGATCTACGAAGGTAGCCACGGAAAGATGTGGATGGCGGGCATGTTGCCGGAAGATGCGGATGGAGGTGATCTTTCCACCACAGGGCGCGTGATGGAGATGTTGAGCGAACATACGCTGGAGGGTTGGTTTGAGGGTTACGTCCTGACGGGGCGGCATGGCTTCTTCTCGACGTATGAGGCGTTCGTACACATCATCGACTCGATGTTCAACCAGCATGCGAAGTGGCTGGAGAAGTCGAAGCTGGAGCTGCGATGGAGGATGCCGATCTCATCCATCAACCTGCTGATCACTTCGCTGGTGTGGCGGCAGGATCACAATGGTTTCACGCATCAGGATCCCGGCTTTCTCGACATCGTTGCGAACAAGAGCCCTGAGGTGACGCGGATCTATCTGCCACCGGATGCGAACTGCCTGCTGAGTGTGGCGGATCATTGCCTGCGGAGTACGGACTACGTGAACGTAATCGTGGCGGATAAGGCCGAGCACCTACAGTACCTGACGATGCAGCAGGCCATCGACCATTGCACGCTGGGCATTGGCATATGGGATTTCGCGAGCAATGACGATGGTTCGGAGCCCGATGCAGTGATGGCGTGCGCGGGCGATATACCAACATCGGAAGCGCTGGCGGCGGTGGCGATCCTGCGGGAGCGGTGTCCTGAGCTGAAGATCCGCTTCGTCAACGTGGTCGACTTATTCCGGTTGATGCCGGAGCGGGAACATCCGCATGGGCTGTCGGAGAGAGAGTTTGACAGCTTGTTCACTGCGGATAAGCCGGTGATCTTCAACTTCCATGCTTATGCTTCGCTGATCCACAAGTTCACCTACCGGCGGAAGAATCATGACAACTTCCACGTGCGTGGATATAAGGAGAAGGGCAACATCAATACGCCTTTGGAGCTTGCGATTCTGAACCAGGTGGATCGTTTTAATTTGGCGATTGACGTGATCGATCGTGTGCCGAAGCTGCAAGCGGCGGCGGCGCACACGAAGCAGTGGCTGCAGGACCAGATCATCGAATGCGTGAACTACGCGCATGCGAACGGGAACGATGCGCCGGAGTTGCGCAACTGGACCTGGCCGATCGCACCTCAAAGATGAGCCAGGGTTTACGCATCGAGGGCTTACTGCTGAGAAGCGGGCTTGCGGGCAGTCATGGGCTATTGGACCAAGCGCGTTCCAGTCACTTAGTTAGGACCGGGGCGGGTGACGTTGAGGACCTTGATGAAGTGCAGGTTCTGCTTGTCTTCGACGAGCTTTAGGCCTAGCTCCTTTTCGACGGCTTCGCGAAAGGGCTCGACGTAGGACATGCGCATGCCTGGGCCGGTGTAGGTTGCGTCCTGCTCGTTCTCCTGCCAGACCAGCATGTGGTAGCGACCAGTCAAGCCGGTCTTGTCGATCACGGGACGGCCGAGTTCTTTCGCGCGATCGCGGCGATTAAAAGCCTTCACCAGATCGGCCATGACGCAGCCGCTGAAGCTGCTGGAAGAGTTGGGGGGTGCGCCTGCGGCTTTCATGTCGTCGCCCGAGATTCCGCGTGGGCACTCCTCATCGTCCGCGCGCGGCTTGAGCTTTGGGCCACCACGCGCAGGCACGATCGCCCATACTGGCTGCTCTTTTTCGCTCTCCTCGATCTGCAGCTGGAAGCGGTCGGCGAGGAGCCGGCGAAGCATCAGGAGCATCTGGTCGGGGGGAGTGGGCTTATCGGTGACAGCGTCGATGGTGAAGAACTCGTGTGAGGCCCAGTCGGGCACGCCGGTGAGCTGGAAGTCGTCCAGGCCATAGGCCTTGAGGATGATGTCGCGAAGCGGCGAACCAGGCATGCGGAGATGAACCGGGTCGATCTTTGGCGGGCCCCAGGCCCAGCCGCCTGCGGGCAACGCAAAGCGTCTGACGCTGGCGGCATCGAAGGCAGGCAGGGGTTTGGCTGGTTGCTGCGCCTGCGCCTGAGCTGCGAACAGGCAGAGGGCGGAAAGAAGTTTTACAAAGCTGCGAATGCGCATGGGAGACCTCACTGGAGCTTCGAGCGTGATCCTGGTTTGGACCTTTCGCCACGCTGAATTTATCCGGCAACTGATGCTATCAGGCCTGATCTACTCTCTCGGGATTCGATTTTAGATTGGCGCGGAGGGCGAAGAGGGTAGGCTAGAGGTGGGAGTTTAAAGACTTTGAAAGCTACGGCGTTTGAGTTTCGGTGGCGGTTCTGGATCTTTTTGGGGATCTATGTGTGCGGGTTCGTTGCGCCGTGGGATTTTGTGCGGGCGGTGGATGGGGCGGGGCCGAATACGCATGTGTGGGCGCGGCTGGCGATGCTGCTGTATCGCGACTGCGGGGTGCGGATTGGGGCTGCGTTCGACGTGGTGTTGGTGGTGGGGATTGCGTGTGCGGCGTTGGGGGCGTGGCTGCGGACGTGGGGGTCGGCGTACCTGTCGGTGGATGTGATGCGGGATCGCGAGATGCGGTCGGATGCGGTGGTGGCGGATGGGCCTTACAAGTATGTGCGGAATCCGCTGTACCTGGGAGTGTGGGTGTTTACGCTGGCGCTGGCGCTGCTGATGCCGTTGAGTGGCGCGGTTTTTACGCTGGTGCTGGTGGTGGCGTTTCAGGTGCGGCTGATTTTTGGTGAGGAAGCTTTTCTTCGGGCTAAGCTGGGCGAGGCGTATGAGGCTTACTGCGCTAAGGTGCCGCGGTTGTGGCCTGCGCTGCGGCCGCGAGTGGCGGAGAGTGGTGCACGGGGGCGGTGGGGGCAGGCGGCGCTGGCGGAGATCTTTATGTGGGGAGTGGCGGCTTCGTTTGCGGTTTTGGGGTGGCAGTATGATGCGCACCTGCTGCTGCGGTGCGTGCTGGTTTGGTTTGGAGTATCGCTGGTGACGCGGGGGCTGGGGCGTGAGGAGCGGGCTGAGGCGGCTTAGAAGTATCCGGGGATGGGATGGCTGGGGGGATCCTGAGGCTCGGGTTGAGCGAAGACAAATACGGAGATTCGGGCCCAGGAGCGGTCCGGAATGACGACCCTGGGGAGGGTCGCGGGGCAAAGGTGAAGGCGGGGACAGGCTCCGTGGGAGATTGTCGACCCGCCTGCACTTTGGTTGATGCGCACGAACAGCGCGGATTTAGAGTGCGCTGTTCGAGGAGATGTCCGTGGGACTTCGGGCTACTTCTTTGGCGGAGCGATGGTGTCTTTGGCGACCTTAGCTACGCGGAACTTGACGACGGTCTTGGCCTTGATCTTGATGGGCTCGCCGGTCTGGGGGTTGCGTCCCATGCGCGCCTTGCGCTCTGCCTTGACGAGCTTGCCGATGCCGGGAATGGTGAACTCGCCGTTCTTCTTGGTCTCTTTGACGGCGAGCTCGGCGAGCAGCTCGAGGCCGGCTGCAGCCTGCTTGTTGGTGAGTTCGAGCTTCTCTGCCAGAGTGCGTACGAGAACTGTCTTGGTCATTCCTTTTGCCATTGTGTTGCTCCTTGGTTCGAAATGTAGTGCGATAAAAAATTCGGGACGGTTGAGCGTGGAGTCAGGGTGCGACGTTGGTTGCGGTTGATTCGCCTCGACGCTACATCATGATCCAGTGCCTAGCCAATTTCGAAGAACGGCCGCGATTGGTGCGGTATTCATGCGGGTAACGAGAAACATACCGCAATTCACGATCAGGCTTTCGAGAAGTATTGTCAATGGGTTTTATCTGGTTTCCACAGGTTTTTTCCGGTTTTCTTCGGCAATTGTCCCTAAAAGGGTACAAAAGGCGCAATTGATGCGGGATTTGGCGCGGGTGAGCAGGTGTTTTGGTTATGGAATGAAGGGGGTGGACGGATTTCTGGTGGGCGGTATGCCGGCGTTGAGGAAGTGGATGAGGGGTGCGGCGAGGCGGAAGCGGGTGGTGATTTCTTTGATGAGAGTGGGGACTGTGGCGAGCTCGGGGGAGAGCGTGGTGGAGACGGCCCAGCGGGTGTGGAGGAGTAGGTCGGCTGCGGGTGAGGATGGCGCGAAGCCGCGGGGGAGACGCTTCTGGGTGGGGGGTTCTAGGTCGGGCATGAGGGCGCGAAGTTTTTTGCTGGCGAGGAGGGTGCGGAGTTCGGCGTGGTTGGCGACGATGTGGCGGCGGAGGCCCAGGAGCTGGTCGGGCGGGAGCATGTAGGCTCCGGCGGCGATGACGGTTTCTTTTGCGGTGACGTGGAAGTAGAAGCCTGCGCCGGTGGTTTTGACGAAGCCCTGCGGGGCCCACCAGGCGGCGGCCTTGTTTTTGTAGGGGCGCTTGTCGGCGGCGAAGCGGGTGTCGCGATAGATGCGGAGCATGGATTTGCGGGGATCGCGGATGTGGGCTGGGGCGAAGTCGGCGAGGGCGTGGTTGACGGCTTCGATGAGGGCGAGCATGGGTGCTTTGATCTCGCGCTCGTAGATTGGCTTGCGTGGGTCGAACCAGGCACGGTCGTTGTTGCGGGCGAGGCCGCGGAGGAACTTGAGGCTCTCGGGGGTGAAGTGTGCGGGCATGCGTCACTATAGTCGCATGTGCGTTGTGGATTTATTCGAGGTAGATTTGGGTGCGCAGGGCGGAATGCCGTGGATATACTGGTCGCCAACTGGGATAGAGTTTCCAGAGGCTGGTGCAGATGGGCTTGATCCTACGTGGAGCCGCCCGAGGACGCAGCCGCGACGGCGAAGCAGATGCAAGGGCAGAGCCAACCGCAGGTCCTTCGACTTCGCTGCGCTTCGCTCAGGATGACAGGTTTTGGGGAGGGTTGAGCTTTCAGGGTAGGACTGGGGCAGTGGCTGGCGGACCCGCAGGTCCTTCGCTCAGGATGACATTTTTTTAGGTTGAGGATTGAAAGATGGCGCTGAAGGTTCGGGCTTATGCTGTGTTGATCGCTCTGTGTGGCGGCGTGGTGGGGATGGCGGTTGGTGCGGTGTATATGCTGCGGGCTGTGTTTCGCACGGGTACCGCTTTTGAAGATCGCGTGGAGGATGCAGTGTGGGCGGTGCTGTTGCTGCTGCCGCTGATTTTCGTAGCGCGGTACTTCGTTCGGATGCGCCTGCGGACTGGGCGCTGGCGTGGAACGCCCGAGGTGCACAGGCAGGAGCGAGAGCAGAGGCGGACGCGGTGCGCGACCGATGGCGTGTGCTCGGCTCGCGCGAATGCATGGACGCACTACTATGTGCAGTGGGCGAGCTATGCAGCGATGGATCGGGCGTTGCCGGTTGCGCAGCGGATTTGGGCGTGGGGCGTGCTGGCGATCTACGTACTGGGGTTGGCGGGCTTGGCCGTGATTGGGCTGATGTGCCTGGTGATGGCGTTGACGTCGTATGATTCGCCGGGGTTGCTGGTGGTGTTTGTTGGATTTGCGTTGGCGACCTGGCTGATTCCGGGCCTCGCAGTGCGGAGTCTGATTCGCGGTATTCGCAGCGGCAAGGTGGGTGCGACGCGCGAGGAGGTGGAGGAGCTGCGGGCCATGCGTAATGCGAAGCGTGTGGGCGAGTGGCAGAAGCCGCTGGGCACGAAGCTGAAAGGCATGGCAATCTCGATGGCAATCATCGGCTTTGTGTGGGTGCGCTATGCGGTACGTCACGCGCAGCATCAGAAGACGAGCTGGGTTGAGCCGGCTTTCTGGACGGCGCCTTTGGTTTATTCGATGTGGATGCAGTTTCGCAGGCCGAAGCGTGTCGTTGGGGAGTGAGCGGTTCTGCGAGATATTTGAGTTGGCAGACGGGAAAACGCAGGTCCTTCGACTCCGCTCAGGATGACAGGTTTTTGGGGAGCGTTGAGCTTTGCGGTACAAGGGCTGGGGTCGTAGTTGGTGGGAAAACGCAGGTCCTTCGACTTCGCTCAGGATGACAATTTTGGGGAGGTGGAACGTTGAGCTTAGAGTGGGGTCAGTTGTTCGGGGCCAGGGCGTAGCGGCGGGAGTGTTCGAGGTAGCCTACTTCGTGGTCGGCGATGAGGGAGACTACGCTGGACCAGAGCCAGTTGGGAGCGTCGAGGTTGCGGGTGCGATTGCGGTTGAGCTCGGCGCGCCAGGCTTTGCTGACGGCGCGGGTCATCTGGCGGCCGTGGGCCTTGCCGACGACTTCGGCGAGATAGCGGGCGGCGGCGATGGCCTCGTCGCGGGTGAGGCGTTCGAGATCGAACTTGAGATCCTGCGGCATGAGTTCGCGCATGACGATGGGTTTGCCGCGCATCGTGACTGCGAGCATACGCTGGCCAAGGTAGGGTGAGAGCGCGCAGGCTCCGGTGACGACGCGTTCGGCGTGGCCGCCGGGCGTTTCGTTGAGCTGTGGCGCGGCGGCCGCGGTGGCTTCTTTGAGGTCGATGAGGCAATACTGCTGGGGCTCTTTATCGCGCTTGCTGCCGACGCTGAGGAGCACGGCGTAGCGCAGACGGCCGAGGGAGCTGCATCCCTTCATCCAGTAGGCGGCGTCGAGCACTTTGAGTTTGGTGCCGGGCTTGCGGCCTTTCAGTTGGAGGACCTTGTCGATGGTGGCCTGGGCTGCGAAGAGTTTCGCGATGGCTTGCTTCTCTTCCTCGGTGAGCGTCCAGAAGCGTTTGCCGAGCGGGATTTGCGGAGTGACGTCTTCGATGCGCTCCTGGGCGAGATGCTTCCACTTGCGGCGGTAGGCCTGGTCGAGCACGTTGCGGATGGGTGCGAGATCGTCGCCCTGGGCCTTGACGCTGCGCTTTGGAGCGAGGAGCGATTGCTGGTAGCCCTGCATCATCTGCTCCATCATGAGCGCGGTGGTCACGCCGGGGAGGTCTGAGCCGCGCGCGGCCATGGCGAGTGAGAGCGCGAGGCGGATGAGGTCGTGGGCGGGGTTGCCGATGATGGTCTGATCGAGGTCTCGGATCTGGATTGCGATTCTGCCATCGGCGCTGGCGAGGGGGCCTAGATTGCCGACGTGGCAGTCGCCGCAGATCCAGACGGGCGGGCCCTGGGGAAGGCGCTTGCCGGAGTCGGTGAGGAGCCAATCGTAGAACTGCCGCGTGTTTCCTCGCACGTAGGCGTGGGCGGAACGAGCCATCTTGGTGTGACGATTTTGTTCGAGAATCCTGGCGCGGTCGGAGGGGGCCACTGTGGAGATCTTAGGCATTGCAACAGTATGTCACCGCGGGTCGGTTGGTGTCTGACGATGGGGAGGCTCTCTGTGGGACTTGCGAAACTGCACCGACTGGAGCAGTGATATAGATGATGGCCGAGATACGATTGAGGTCGTTTCGCTTTCGGTATACTTAGGATGGATAAGCCACTTATCCCTGGCTTCAGGATCGGCAGACAATGCTGGTCGAGAGAAGCCCTGATGTGGTCGGATCACACATCGATCTGCGAGGCCGGTTGTAAACAGCAATACCATTCCAAATAAAAAATGAAGGATTTAAAAATGCGCTGCCTAGTTAAGAGTCTCTGCGTTTCAATCATGTTTGTTCTTGTCTACTCGGTTACGGCTCAGGCCCAGGGAATTGCGACTGGATCGGGCGAGGTTACCGCCAACCTTGGATTCAGCAGCGTGAAGGGCACCGACAATGGCCGGCATCCTTTCTTCGGATTTTCCGGCGCGTACAACGTGGCACCGTTTGCCGCGGTGGGATTTGAGTACAACTACCATCCGCTGGGTTCGGTGAGCGACTCGGGCTTTACGGGGTCGGAGCATATGCAACTGCTTGGACCGGTGGTGCGCTTCTCGCTTCCGCAAGCCACCCGCGTGGTGCCGTACTTCCTGGTGGACGGCGGATATGTTTCGGACCATGCTTCGGTCTCGGGGCAAGGGGTTTCGATTGGCGCTACGCGGAGTGGAGGCTACTTCGGTCTTGGCGGAGGAGCGAGCATTTATGCGGGCAATAACTGGGGCGTGCGGCCGGAGTTTCGCTATGATCGCGAACACTTTGGAGCGACGAATGTGCAAGGCGTTTCGATTGCCTCGTCGGGACAGAATGATGTGCAGTTTTCCGGAGCTATCTTCTACCAGTTTGGCGGGAAGCGTTCGATGAAGAAGAAGTAACGGCGGAGGCTTTACTGCAAGGCTTGTGTGCGAAGGGCTCGTTCTCGTTGAGAGAGCGGGCCTTTTGCGTTTAAGTCGAGCGGGTTGTGTGGGACGCAGGTCCTTCGCTGATGGGAGCGGTGAACAAGCAACAGAAGAAGCAAACGCAGGTCCTTCGACTGCGTTGAGCGCAGAGTACGCGCTCAACTTCGCTCAGGATGACAATTTTTGGGCGGGCTTATTTGCCGATGCAGAATTTGGAGAAGATGAGACGGAGGACGTCTTCGCTGGTAGTGGCGCCGGTGAGGGCGTCGAGGCCGCGGAGGGCGTTGTAGAGATCGAGCATGAGCATCTCGTGGGGGATGGATGCGGTGACGGCTGCTGTGGCGGCGTCGAGTCCGGTGAGGGCAGAGGTGACGGCTTGATGCTGGCGAAGGTTGGTGAGCATGGCGGCCTCGCGAATGGCTCCGGTGTTGCCGCCGATGGCGTGGATGATTGCGGTGCGGAGTTCGGGTATGCCTGCGCCGGTGATGGCTGATGTGTGGACGGGGTCGAGCTGTGTGTGGGTGTGGTGTGAGGGCTGCATCATCTGGAATGGGATGTCGGAGGCGCGGTCGGCGACGAGATCGGACTTGTTCCAGACCTCTAAGACGTTGCCTGCGGCGCCGATGGTTTTGAGGACTGCGGCGTCCTCTTCGCTCCAGCCTGCGGAGGCGTCGATGACGAGGAGGACGAGGTCGGCGTCGGCGAGGGCTTCGCGCGATTTGGCGATGCCGAGGCGCTCGGCTTCGTCGGTGCTGTCGCGGAGGCCGGCGGTGTCGATGAGTTCGACGGGAATGCCGCCGATGGCTACCTGCTCGGTGACGAGGTCGCGGGTGGTGCCGGGTGTGGCGGTGACGATGGCGCGGTCGCGCTCTACGAGGCGGTTGAAGAGGCTGGATTTTCCGGCGTTGGGGCGGCCTACAAGGGCGAGGCGGAAGCCCTCGCGGAGGACGCGGCCCTGGGCGAAGCTGCGTTCGAGCTGGGCGAGCGGTGTGTGGATGGCTTCGATTTTTGCGGCGATGGTGGATGCGGGCAGGACGTCGATGTCGTCTTCGGCGAAGTCGATTCCGGCTTCGATGGCGGCGATGAGGGCCACGAGATCTTCTTTGATGGGAGCGATGAGGTTGGCGAGTGCGCCGCCGAGCTGGCGTGCGGCTGCACGGGCTTGCTCGAGCGTGGAGGAGGCGATGAGGTCGTCTACGGCTTCGGCCTGGGTGAGGTCGAGGCGGCCAGAGAGGAAGGCTCGCTGGGTGAACTCACCGGGTTCGGCGAGGCGCGCGCCGTGGGCGCAGCACTGGCGGAGGATGTAGTCGAGCAGGACGGGGGAGCCGTGGGCGGCGATCTCGACTACGTCTTCGGAGGTGTAGCTGTGCGGTGCGGCGAAGAAGGTGACTACGCACTCGTCGAGGACGTGGGCGTCTGCTGTGTCGATGATGTTGCCGAAGCGGGCGCGGGCAGGGGAGAGCTCGTTGCGCAGGCGGAGGATGGGTGCGGAGGCTTCGCGGGCTTGTGGGCCGCTGAGGCGGACGATGCCAATGCCGCCGCGTCCGGGTGGCGTGGAGATGGCGACGATTGTGTCTGTATCCGTTGCTGCCATGTGCCTTCAGAATATCTTGCTGGCAGACATGGCACTAGTTCGCGCCTGGCTGTGCCAGGGCGTGCGAAAGGGTTAAGCCACAAATACGCCCAGGCCGCAGAGCATGAAACGATTGGACGCATTCGAGTGTGAGAGGGGCGGATAGGAGAAGATAAGGAATGGCGGATGCTCGAGCAAATGTTGCAGAAGATCAGAAGAATGCGATTGCGGCGCGTGGACCGCTGTTTGGGCGATGGGCCCTGGTGTCGCTCTTTTTACTGGGGCTGCTGGTTGCACTTGGGTTTCTGATCGCGCTGCGCACCGATGATGCGATGTCGGAGGTGCCGTCTCTGCGGCGGAATGGCGGGGCGGCAGCGGGGCAGCGGAAGGCTATCGTGGACGAGAGTCCGTGGGCCACTGCGCGGAGTCTGACGGGGCTGGCGGTAACGCAGGAGGAGCTGGCTTACGCTCGCGATGCGGAACACCTGGCGGATCATGATGTGGACCAGGCGTTTGCGGCAGCACTGCGGACGGCGTCTCTACAACAGAAGACGCTGACGGGAGCTGCTCTGGAGCAGAAGCACAGAATCGACGAGCTGGAGTCGAACGTTGCGGCGGACCAGGCAGCGGTGAAGGAACTCACGGCAAAGGGCGGCGACGAGCTGGATATTGCACAGGCGCAGCTGGGTCTGGATCAGGATGAGCTGGACGACGCGCGTGCGGATCTTGCGCGTGCTTCGGGCGACCAGCGGAGCGAGATTCAGCAGCAGTTGACGGCGCGCGAAGCGGACATGAAGAAGTTTGACTCGGCGCAGGGCCTGGGTGAGGTTGCGGCGGTTTCAGTGCGGCGGTACAGCACGCTGGCGGGTTTGATCGGCGGGTGGCAGCGGCAAAACTCGCGGTATGCGCTGCTGCTGGATGCGAAGGCAGCTGCGTTGCAGGACGCGGCGAAGTTCAGTGCGGAACACGACAAGCTGGAGAACGCGCTGAAGGCAGGAGGTGCGGCAACTACCGCCACGACTGGCGCGCGTGTTGCAGACCTGAAGCGACTGGGACTGGAGCGGCAGCTGCTGAGCATCTACGACGACCGGTCCGATACGGAGCAGCGACTGGCAGACGTCTATGCGAGGTGGGCGGTGCAGGTGCAGCTGCAGCACAGGATCGTGCAGCACCTGATCCTGATCAAGGCGATGTGGATTGCGGGGATCCTGATCTTCGCGATCGTACTGAATGCGTTTGTCCGCAGATTTACGGAACGCGAGCGGCTGGATTTCCGAAAGATGCGGACGCTGAGCAACATCGTTCGGCTGGTGATCCAGGTGCTGACGCTGATCAGTATTCTGCTGGTGATCTTCGGGCCGCCCAGCCAGGTTTCGACGGTGATCGGCTTGACGACTGCGGGCCTGACGGTCGCGTTGCAGGACTTTATTCTGGCGTTCATCGGCTGGTTCATGCTGATGGGAAGGAGTGGGTTGGGCGTCGGCGATTCGGTCGAGATCAATGGGGTCGCGGGCGAAGTGGTGGAGATTGGTTTATTTCGTACGACGCTGCTGGAGACGGGAAATTGGACGGCGAAGGGGCATCCCACCGGACGGCGGGTCGCGTTCAACAACAAGTATGCGATCAGCGGGACGTTCTTCAAGTTCTCTACCGCAGGGCAGTGGATGTGGGATGAGCTGACGATCTCTATTCCGCAAAATGAAGAGTCCGACGCAACCATTGAGCGTGTGCAGGCGGCGGCCGTGGCGGCGGTGCAGGAAGATTCGGAGAAGGCGGAGAGGGAGTGGAGGCAGGCGTCGAATCTGCACAGCCTGGCACACTTCTCAGCCGAGCCTGCGGTGAATCTGCGGCCCTCGAGTAGTGGGCTCGATCTGGTGATCCGGTACGTAACGCAGGCGGGCGGACGGTTTGAGAAGCGCGACAAGGTGTATCAGTGCGTGCTGAGCGCCATCCATGCGCCGAAGGCACCGGCCGCGAAGGGATAGGGTTGTTTGCTACTCGAGGGCGCGGAAGGCTGCGGCGGCTTTGCGGGTGATGGAGGTGGCGGGTTCTTCGCGGTCGGCGGTGGGGGCGAGGATTGCTGGCGTAGTGGCTGCGATGGGTGCTAGGGCGGCGATTGCGCCGGGCCAGTCGATGGTGCCTTCGCCGGGCCAGAGGTGTTCGTCCTTCATCTCGGCGGAATCCGAGAAGGGGCCGTGGTTGTCGTGGAGGTGAAGCTGGGCGATGCGGTCGCCTAGCAGGGTGATCGCAGAGGATACCCAGGGCGATGGGGTTGGATTCGATGGGTCTGGTCTGGATTCGGATTGGGACTTCTGTGTGGGTGCGGAGGGCGGGGCATCCTGCGCGAGGTGTAGATGGCCGATGTCGAGCGAGACGCCTACGGAGTCGAAGTGGCCGGCGCGGAGGATGTAGAGGAGGTGTTCGGGCGTGGTGACCTCGTTCTCGCCATTTTCGAGCAGGAGGCGCACGCCGAGGGGAGAGGCGAACGCTTTGAGGTGTTCGATGGCGGTGAGGGAGTTCTCGATGGCGGCGTCGTCCCAGGTAGAGTGGGCTAGGCCGAGGGAGAGGACCACGGCTGCGAAGGGGACCTGCTCGGCGGATTCGATGGCGCGCTTGACCTCGTCCATGGCGGCGATGCGGTGGGTCTTCTCGGGCGCGATTAGGTTGAGGTTGGGGGCTACGTGGCGGGACCACTGGGTGTCTGCGCGGTCGGTGATGTAGATGGGCTGGCGGAGGACGGCGCGGACATCGTTCGAGCGGAACCAGGAGGCCAGCTCACGGACGGCAGGCGTGTCGGTGTAGTCGAAGTGATGGCGCGCGGCGGAGACTTCGATGGTGCGCGCGCCTGCGGAGGCGAGGGCATCGAGCAGGCCCGGGTGCAGGCGGTGTTGAAAGAAGACGTGGGTGGATATTCCAGGTTGCATCGTGGTTAAGTATGACATCGGCCAGCGATGGATGCCGATGACTATGACAAGTCGTGGGCGGGAGATACGCCCGACTAAACCTGAATAATTATCCAAGCATTCGGAGCACCTCCATCAGGGGTGACGGCGAACTCAAAAGACAAACGCCCAGCTGATAGCCGGGCCTTTGTCTTTGCGCGAAGCGCTTTTCGCCGTCCGCGCAGGACTCAGATGCGCATGGGCATTAGGATGTAGCGGTACTTGACGTCTTCGGAGCCGTCTTCGGGGCGCATCTGGCCGGCGGACTGGGCGTCCTTGAACTCGAGGCGGACTTCGCCCTGGGTGCCGATGGCTTTGAGGAAGTCGATGAGGTATTGGCTGTTGAAGCCGACTACGAGTGGGTCGTAGTTGTAGGGGGTCTCGATGGTGTCTTCGGATTCGCCGGAGTCGGTGGAGGAGGAGGAGAGCTTGAGCTCGTTTTGTTCGAGGCGGATTTTGATGGCGCCGGAGCGCTCGTCGGCGAACTGGGCTACGCGCTGGATGGAGCCCATGAGGTCTTCCGAGCGGACGATGACGAATTTGTTATTGTCGCGCGGGAGGACGGCCTCGTAGTTGGGGAACTGGCCGGTGAGCTTGCGGCTGGTGAGGACGCGTCCGCCTACCTTGAAGAAGAGGGTCTGCTCGTCGTCGGCGAACTCGAGGGTCTCGACCTCTGTGGTGTTGAGTAGCGAGAAGAGCTCGCTGAGGGCTTTGCGGGGGATGAGGGTTTTCTTTTCGCCGGAGATGCCTTCGAGGGTCTCACCGAGTTTTTCGATGTGGGCGAGGCGGTGGCCGTCAGTGGCGACCATCGCCATGGATTCAGCCTTGAGGACGAGCAGTGCGCCGTTGAGGGTGTAGCGCGACTCTTCGTTGGAGATGGAGAAGATCGTTTTGGCGATCATGTTCTTCAGCGCGGAGGCGGAGATCTTCGATGCGCCGGTGGTGGGGAACTCGGCTACGGCGGGGAAGTTTGCGCGGGCCATGCCGACCATCTTGGTGTTGGAGCGGCCAGCGCGGATCTGCACCCAGTGGTTGTCCATCAGCTTGATGGAGATTTCGCCTTCGGGAAGGAGCTTGATGTAGTCGAAGAGCTTGCGTGCGGGGATGGTGCAGGCGCCGGACTTCTTGACCTTGGCGGCGCAACTGGTGCGGACGGACTGGTCGAGGTCGGTGGCGGTGATGGTGACGCTATCGCCATCGGCCTCGAAGAGGAAGTTCGAGAGGATGGGGATGGTGGTCTTGCGCTCGACGACGGACTGGGCCGCGGTGAGCTCGCGCAGCAGCAGGGCGCGGGAGACGGTGATCTCGAGGTTTCCGGCGGGCGCAGAGGAGGACGTCGTCTCAACGGGGGCTGCTGCATCCTGGGTGGCTGGCGTCATGGGGTGATCTCTCCGGGCGAAGGGGTGCGAAATGGAACGCTTGGCAAAACTTTACCCGAATCCAACGCGGCGTGCATAGCGGGTGTTTGCCTGGGTTGATTCTATGGTTCGCTTGCTTGGACGGCGATAGTTTTCTTTGTGGGAAAGTGAGGCGATGTGTGTGTGGGACGGGAGGAGGGGCGCTTGCTACTGGAACTACTAAAAACTTAATGAATGAAAGAGAAATACTAGTAGCAGTAGTAGGGGCGTGGGAAAAGTGGAATTCGGGGCGATGTTGCAGAAGGGGTAGGGGTTGGAGTGAGGTTGGGATTTAGGAAAGAGGACGCCGATTTTCTAACAAGAGGTAAGACCTGTGGGTAGCTGCCTGGTTGCAGCCTGAATATCGTGGTTCTTCACAGGCAGGTTGCAAGGGCGGCATCGGGATCGTGTCCCCTTCGCGGTAATCGGACCTAAACTGTACGGGGTCAGTGAGCTACTGCGACCTTGTTTCTAACAGAGGGCCAGTTGGAGGCGAGGAAAATAGGACATCTTGTCCGCAGGAGTGTCAGCGGCGGCTAGCTGGGATAGGTCTGGGGAGTACTCGAGACCGAGCCACGGCGTAAAATTGGGATTGACCAAATCTACTTGTGAATGGAGTGTCCGTTGGCAGATACGATCTTTGACGTGGTGGTGGTGGGCGGTGGCCCGGCGGGATATACATGCGCGATTCGCGCCTCGCAGTATGGGTTGAAGGCAGCACTGATCGATGCGAACGACCGGCTGGGCGGGACGTGCCTGCTGTGGGGCTGCATCCCGACCAAGGCGATGCTGTTTACGGCGGAGGTGTGGGACCACTTGAAGCATGCGTCGAGTTACGGGATCGATGTGGCGGAGCCGAAGCTGAACTGGAAGAACCTGATCGCCCGGAAGGATGACGTGATCAGCCGGCATACCAAGGGCCTTGACTTCCTGATGAAGAAGAACAAGATTACGACGTTCAAGGGATTTGGCAAGCTGACGGGCGGGGCGAAGGATGGTGTGTTCTCGGTCGATGTGAAGCTGGCGGACGGCAAGACCGAGGTGGTGAAGGCAAAGAAGGTGGTGTTGGCTACGGGCTCGGATGCGCGGATGCTGCCGGCATATAAGGCGGATGACACGATCCTGACGAACTACGAGATTTTGAAGATTGCGGAGATGCCGAAGTCGCTGGTGGTGATCGGGTCGGGCGCGGTGGGTGTGGAGTTTGCGTCGATCTTCAAGAGCTTTGGCGCGGATGTGACGATTCTTGAAATGCTGCCGCGTGTTGTTCCGGTGGAAGACGAGGAGATCTCGAAGGAGCTGTTGCGGCTCTATAAGAAGCGCGGGATTGATGTGAATCTTTCGATCAAAGATACGAAGATCGAGAAGAATAAGGGCGGCGCGCTGGTGTCTTGGACCGACGCGAACGGCAAGCCGCAGCAGAAGCAGGCGGAGAAGGTGCTGGTGGCTGTGGGGCGTTCGCCGCGTACGGCGGAGATTGGGCTGGAGAAAACGAACATCAAGCCGGATCGCGGCTTTGTGATGACGAATGAATGGATGGAGACGACGGAGCCAGGGGTGTATGCGATCGGCGATATCGTTGGCGGGATGCCGCAGCTGGCGCATGTTGGCGCGATGGCTGGCCTGGTTGTAGCCGCGCGGATGGCGGGCAAGTACGCCAAGCCGGTGAATCGCGCGCGCATTCCGGGGTGCACGTATACCGATCCGCAGATCGCTTCAGTGGGCTTGACGGAGGTGCAGGCGAAGGAGAAGGGCTACCAGGTTAAGGTGGGCAAGTTCCCGTTCGTCGGCAACTCGAAGGCTACGATTCTCGATGCGCATGATGGGTTTATCAAGGTGGTTGCCGATGCGAAGTACGGCGAGATCCTCGGCGTGCATATCATCGGGCCTTATGCGACGGAGATCATCGCCGAGGCTGTGACTGCGCTGGAGCTTGAGGCTACGGTGGAGGAGATGATGTTTACGATTCACGCGCATCCCACGGTGGCTGAGGCGCTGCTCGATGCGTTCTCATCCGTGGAAGGTAAAGCGGTGAATGTGTAGAGCTACCGCGGAATTTTAGGTATGGGCCTTTGCCAGCCCGCGCAGAATATCGAGTCGATTCGTGGGTGCGTTGGGCGACAGAAAATCAGGTATTGTTCTGGGGGTACGTCGAGGACGCTTCAAGAATTCGACGGGCCATTCAGCGATCCTTGTTGTTTTCATATGGATGTATTCACCGGGTTCTGGCTCGGCTATATATTCGGCTTGCAGGATCAAGGCAAGTGGCTCCTCAGCTCCAGCAGTAATTTCTGAAAACGCAGTGGCCTCAGCGTATGTTGCAAAAGAGTAGTAGTAGTCATTGCCCTCTTGCTCATCCGGAGCGCCACGCTCCGGATGGCACCAGACGCGATATTCCAAAACATCATCCCAGACGTAACCGCCGCCAGCGTTTGCAAGGGGTGAGTACGTCCCCACACGGCTCGGGTCTATCGCATCTGGGTACTGTGGGGCGATCATCGACCCAATCGTCCCACAGTATGGCCGCAGTTTGACGCACGTCCCATAAATATGGGAGGCTTTAGGTGTGAAGACCACGCTCGAAATCCCCGATCCGATTTTCCGTCGCGCCAAGTCTGTTGCGGCGCAGCGCGGCGTTGCCTTACGCGTCTTCGTAACCGAAGCTGTAGAAGAGAAACTTGCTGCCACCTCCAATCGGGAAGAGAAGCCATGGGTTTGGCTTGCGGGCGGTCTGAAGCATCTCCGCAAGGAGACGGCGCGCATCAACGGAATCATGAAGCGGGAGTTTGAGCAGATTGAGCCCGAGGATTGGGCGTGATCCGGAGATGATTTTAGACACGAACGCTCTTTCCGCAATAGCCGACGACGAGCAGGAGGCGGTCCGGCTCTTCCGCGATGCGCCCAGCATTGAGCTTCCAGCCATCGTTCTCGGCGAATATCGGTTCGGCATCGCGCAGTCGCGCCGGCGCAAGGACTATGAGAAGTGGCTGGCGGAATTGATCGCCGCGACTCGCGTCCTGCCGGTTGATGAGGGGACGACCAGCCACTATGCGCAGGTTCGGTCTGAATTGAAAAAGCAGGGCAAGCCAATTCCTTCCAATGATCTGTGGATCGCAGCCTCGTGCAGGCAGCACGGACTCCCGCTGATGAGCCAGGACAGGCACTTCGATGCCGTCTCGGGCGTAAAACGTATTAGATGGGTTAGTTCATGACGCGTGCCGTTCTCCTATGATCGTCGCGGGTTTTCCCGTCAGTCGAGATGTTGACACCAAGGCACGCAGGTAGAACTATCGTTGATATGCGCTTTGCGATCACGCTCGACGATGACATTGCTGTTCTCCTCCGCCAGGAGATGAACCGAAGTGGCAAGTCATTAAAGCAAACGGTCAACGACGTGCTTCGGGAGGAACTGAAGCCTTCACAGGCGAAGCTCGTGGCCGGTGAGCAAAGTGGCGAGTTGCTTTAGTTTTGTTCATTCACCTCCTTCAACTCGGGCGTATGGGGTATGCGGAGGGGCTGGCGGTTCAGGCTCGCGTGGTGGCTGCGCGGAAGGCGGGGTTGATTGGGGATACGCTGCTACTGCTGGAGCATCCGCCGGTGATTACGCTGGGGCGGAATGCTTCGCGGGCGAACATTCTGGCCAGCGATGCGATGCTTGCTGCGCGTGGGGTTGAGCTGCATGAGATTAATCGTGGCGGCGATGTGACGTATCACGGGCCGGGACAGCTGATTGGGTATCCGATTGTCGATTTGCGCGGTGACTGGCCGGGGAAGAAGGGTCCTCATCTTGGGCCGGTTGATTTTGTCCGCATGATGGAGGAGGCATTGATTCGTGCCTGCGCGGACTTCGGCGTGATGGCGAAGAGGATTCCGAAGTGCACAGGGGTGTGGACCTTTGGCGGTGGGTTGGCGGGTGATGTGGCAGGTGCCAAGACGGATGGCGGTGCTGACCGGGGTGATGGGGATCCCGATGATGCAGTCGGCAGTTCCACCGATCGCGATAAGGCTGCGATGAAAGGGCCGCGGAATTTTGAAGTTGACCACGGCATTCGGGAGAAGAAGCTGGCGGCGATTGGGATTCATGTGTCGCAGGCGGTGACTTCGCATGGGTTTGCGCTGAATGTGACGACGGACCTGCGCGACTTCGCGTGGATTATTCCATGTGGCATAACGGATCGCGGCGTCACCAGCCTGGAGCTGGAGGCCGATGCTGCTGCCCAGCCGACGATGGAGCGAGCCGCGAATGCGGTGGCGCGGCATTTTGGGCGTGTCTTCGGACGGCAGATGCTGTGGTGCGAATCGCTGGAGCAACTGCTCGCGCCCGGCAAATAAAGTTAGCTACGACTTCCGGGTGAACGCAAAGAGGCGTGGCCGATAAACGATGCCACGCAACAACGATTTATAATCACACTGCGAACCCATGCGCCTAGAGCGCTCGAAGAACTGCGGAAGGAATAGCGATGCCGACTGATGTAGTCATGCCCCAGATGGGCGAATCGATCACCGAAGGAACACTGACCAAGTGGCTCAAGAAGGTTGGCGATACGGTCCAGCGCGATGAGCCGCTGTTTGAGATTTCGACCGACAAGGTCGACGCGGAGATTCCTTCGCCCGCGGCTGGAACCTTGCAGGAGATCAAGATTACCGAGGGGGCTACGGTGCAGATTAATACCGTGGTCGCAGTGATCTCGGAGGGCGCCACGGCTTCTGCTGCTGCGCCTGCCGCAAAGGGTAAGGGTGGTGCCGAAAGTGCGGCGGCTCCGGCAAACGATTCGGTTACGCCTGCTGCTGTGGATTCTCCTGCGACGAACGATGCGGCTCCCGCTGGTGCTGCGAGCGCGCCTGCATCGGGCGGTGCGGGCACCGATGTGCCTATGCCGCAGATGGGTGAGTCGATCACGGAAGGCACGATTACGAAGTGGCTGAAGAAGGTTGGAGAATCGGTGGAGCGCGATGAGCCGCTGTTTGAGATCTCGACAGACAAGGTGGATGCGGAGATTCCCTCGCCCGTCGCAGGTGTGGTGACGGAGATCAAAGTAGCCGAGGGTGCGACAGTCGGGATCAACACGATTGTTGCGGTCATCGGTGGCGGAGCACGTAAGTCTGCGCCAGGGCCAGCTCCGGCTCCTGCGGCAGCTGCTGCACCTGCAAGTGCAGCAACCGCACCTGCCGCGCAGGCTGCTCCTGTTGTTGCAGGCGAACATCCGCGCTCCTCGCCGCTGGTGCGCAAGATCGCGAAAGATAACAATGTGGACCTAACACAGGTTGCCGGAAGCGGCTCCGCTGGACGCATTACCAAGACGGACATCCTGGGACATCTTGAAAATCCGCAGGCGAAGTCTACTCCTGCTGCGGCTGGTACCGCAGCGGCAAAGTCTGCGCCGACTGCACCTGCGCCGGAGCCGGAATCGCTGGTGCCGATGTCGAAGATGCGGTCCATCATTGCGCGCCGCATGGTGGAATCCAAGCAGACCAGCCCGCATGTCCACACCGTATTCAAGGTGGATATGACGCGCATCGTGCGTCTGCGCGAGAAGGAAAAGTCGAAGTACGAGCAGCGCAACGGCGTGAAGCTGACCTACATGCCGTTCATCACGCGCGCTGCAATTGTTGCGCTGCGCAAGCATCCCATCGTCAACGGCTCCATTGAAGGCGAGGCGATCCGCTACAACACCCACATCAACGTCGGCATCGCGGTGGCGCTGGAGTGGGGTCTGATCGTGCCGGTCATCAAGAATACGGAAGAGAAGAATTTCCTGGGTGTGGCGCGCGCTATTGTGGACGTGGCGGACCGCGCACGCAGCAAGAAGCTGGGTGCTGACGAGATCTCCGGCGGCACCTTCACGCTGACCAACTCCGGCATCTTCGGCGAGCAGTTCGGCACGCCCATCATCAACCAGCCGCAGTCAGCGATTCTGGGCATCGGCGGGCTGAATAAGGAAGCTGAAGTTATCACCGACAAGGACGGCACGGACTCCATTGCGATTCGGTCGATCCAACGCTTTACGCTTGGCTTTGATCACCGCATCGTCGACGGTGCGGACGCGGGCAAATTCATGTCCGACTTCAAGGCCTACCTTGAGAATTGGTCCGAAGACATCGGTTGAGCCTGTTGGTCAAAACATGCGGCGTCCATCCAGGTAGGCGTATCGTGGAGGAATGGATGCTGCACTCCAGAATGCGAGCCCGCCCCCTCTGCCCCCGCCGGTGAAGATCTTGCCGGGGCCGAAGTTTCGGCTTGCGCTGGTGCTTGCGTTGCTGGCGGATGCGGTGCAGGTGGCGCTGCTTCCCATCTTCGTTGAGGGCGCTGAGTCGCCCGTGGCGGATGCTGTCGATGTGGTGATGGCAGGTGTGCTGTACTTCCTGCTCGGCTGGCATTGGGAGTTTTTGCCGTCCTTCGCGGTCAAACTCATTCCGGGCGTGGATCTCGCGCCGCTGTGGACGCTGGCGGTGGCCAATGTTTATCGCAAGTCGAAGCGCTCGGTGGTTACTGGTACGCCGTGACTAGAGTCCCCCGCCTATCCTAGTGAGGATCGTGGAGGACTTTCAGCTGCCTTGGCGGCTGGGCGATGGATGGCAGCGAAACAAGAACGAGCAGCAGGAGGCTGGCGACGGTCGCGATGGCTATGCGTGGCTTGGGCATAAGGCTTAGCAGCGATTATCACTGATTTATCCATACATGAACCAGCGTGTCCTGCCGGACGGGCCCACTGCGCGTGGAGCGGGCGTTTACACGCCTTTTTAAGGCTCCGCGTGGTGCTCCCGTTGGTCGCCATAACATTCTGTGCCGACCAACGGGAGGACAGCGCGAAGCTCGGCGTAAGTCACGAAGTGACCGCGGCCCGCGTAGGGCGCTTTTCTGTGGCTACGAGTGTTGGTGGTAGAGGGCGGTGATCGCGGTGTAGAGGTGTTCGGTGACGCTGTCGGCGTCTTTGGTGGTGAGGCCTTCGGTGGGGATGGGGGCGCCGATGACGATCTTGAGGATGCGTGGGCGAAGGGTGTAGCAGTGGATGGGGAGGAGCTGGTAGGTACCGATGAGGGCTACCGGGATGAGCGGGACGCCGGCGCGGATGGCCATGAAGGCGCATCCGGAGGCCATGGGGTGGAGGGTGCCGTCGGGGGAGCGAGCTCCTTCGGGGAAGACGACCAAGGGGGTGCCGGATTTGAGGACAGCGACGCCGCGGAGAAGACCGGCTACGGCGGAGCGGGAGCTGCGCGAGTCGATGGGGACCTGGCCGGAGCGGTTGAGGTACCAGCCTACGAAGGGAATCTTCCAGAGGCTGTGCTTGGCGAGGATGCGGAACTGGAAGGGCAGCTTGCCGAAGAGGACGGGTGTGTCCATATAGCTGAGGTGGTTGGAGGCGTAGACGGCTGATCCGGAGGTGGGGATGTGTTCTCTTCCGATGAGTTGGGCGGGGGAGAAGGAGAGGCGGAGGAGGGTTCGGGCCCAGACGTGGGCGACGAAATGTTGCTGGCGGCCGGAGCGATCCCAGAGGCCGCAGAGCAGGGAGATGCAGCCGAAGAAGGCGGTGGAGGCGGCCATCAGGGGGATGATGAGGAATTTGGTGAGGAGGCGGAGGTGGGTTGGGGGTGGTGCGGGGCGAAGGCTTACCCCAGGGGCTGAAGCCCCGTCTTCCTGGCCGGGTTGAGAGACCCAAGGCTGAAGCCTTGGGGTACCTAGAGGCTCGGCGGCTGGCTGGTTGGGGGGGGGATTTTGGATCATTGCGGCGTTACCGCCGGGGTGGGATTGAGGGCGAGGTCGCGGAGAGCGCCTATGAGGTAGACGGAGCCGGTGGCGATTATCAGGCCGTTTGCGGGCGTGAGGGATCGGGCGAGGGCGAGGGCTTCGGCGGGAGATTGGGTCGGGTGGGCCGGGATGTCGAGGCGTTGCGCGGCGGCCAGGAGCTGGTCGAGTGTGGCGGCGCGGGGGTTGTCGATGGGGGTGAGGAGGATGTGGTCGTGGGGGCGGTCGTTGGTGGAGTCGAAGAGTGGGAAGAGGATCTGGGCCATCTCGGTGAGGTCTTTGTCGCGCAGGCAGGAAAAGAGGAGCGTGCGGGGCTGGGACTCGGGCAGGGAGGCGATGGCGGAGCGGAGGGTCCAGGCGCCGGCGGGGTTGTGGGCTACGTCGAGCAGGAGGTTTGGGGGGAGGAGTTCGAGGCGGCCGGGCCAGTGGGTGTTGGCTATGCCGGCTTCGATGGCGGATTTGGGGATGTTGTAGATTTTTTGCTTCCGTAATTCGAGGGCGGCGGCTATGGCGAGGGCTATGTTGCGCTGCTGATGTTCGCCGCGTAGGGGGGAGTTTATTTGGAGGGGTTGGTTGTTGAGGTTGAGGGTGTAGTGGTTGGGATGGAGATGGGGGAATGAAGCTGCCAAAGATGGGGACCCCGGCGCATCGGAGGAGAGACATGCCCCAGGGGCTAAAGCCCCGTTTCGCTCTGGGACGCTTATGCCGGGACTAAAGTCCCGGCTTACCGTAGAAGCGGATTCTTCAGTAGCCGCGTTTGCTATGCCGTGACCGGGGATGGCGGTGCGGCCGGGTAGGTAGTCGGCGGCGTTGATGCCGTGGACGTTGAGGGCTACGGCGGCTTCGCCGATGGCCTGGTTGGCTTCGGCGTGTTGGGGGAGGGTGATGAGGGTGCCGTTGGGGCGGAGGATGCCGGCTTTTTCGCGGGCGATGGCGGCGATGGTGCTGCCGAGGTATTCCTGGTGGTCGAGGGCGATGTCGGTGATGATGGAGAGGACGGGCTCGACGATGTTGGTGGCGTCGAGACGGCCGCCGAGGCCTACTTCGAGGATGGCGATGTCGAGTTTGCACTCGCGGAAGTAGAGGAAGGCGAGGGCGGTGAGGGTCTCGAAGAAGCTGGGTGGGTGGGGCAGGGCTTCGGTGGCGACGAGCTGGCGGGCGGCGTCGTCGACGTGGAAGTAGAGGGCGGCGAAGTCGGCTTCGGGAATTTCGGTGAAGGTGGTCTGCGGTGTGGTGGAGCCGCGGGGGGAGTTGGTACGGATGCGTTCGTTGACGCAGGTGAGGTGTGGCGAGGTGTAGAGGCCGGTGCGGAGGCCGGCGTGAGCGCAGATGCTGGCGAGCGTGGCGGCAGTGGAGCCTTTGCCGTTGGTGCCGGCGATGAGGATGGAGGGGAAGCTGAGCTGGGGCTCGCCGAGAGCGTGGGCGAGGGTGCGCATGTGCTCGAGCTCGAACTTGCGGCGCGGTGTGTCCGGGGAAGGTGCTAGTTCCAGGCCGAGGGCGTTCAGGTGCTCGATAGCTTCTGCATACGACATGGTGATTATTCTATGGCACGGCTCGCGCAGGAGAAGCAGATGCGGCTGTAGCGTGACTTCACTTTTGCAGTGCGATGTGATTGGGTTGGAAGCTATGTTAACAGCGGCTGTGTAGGTTATGGGGTCGGGTCGTCTGGGAGGAGCTTCACGGAGGATGTGTATTGGTGGTAGTCGGAGAAGCGGACGTTCCACTTCCACGGTCTTTTCTCCATGAGGAAGTGACCTTCGACGGCGGTGGGAAGCCAGAAGGTTTTGCCGCCTACATTGATGGGCGCGTAATCGACGGAGAGACTTCTGGGGTATTTCTTCACGTCCTGAGGCGGATTGGCGAATTGGACTTTCAGGTGAAGGATCTGGTGGCTCTGCGCATCGACGAGAACGGTGATGGTCATTGCCCTCTTTTCGTCTGCGCATTCGGGATTGATCTGATTCCCGGAAGCGTGAGTTAGGGAGAGAAGGAGAGGCTCGGAAGGATGCGGATGGAGAGCGAGCGTGTACGCGTAACACCGCCGGTGTTTTATGTTGAAGGTCATGCTCTGGAAGTCGTCAAAATCGTTGGTGAAGCTGAAAGAAAGGAAGATTTTCTGGCCGGGGGTTATTGGGATGCCGTTAATGCTCTTTAGTTCGCGGATCTCTTTGAAGTCGGGGCTATCGGGGGGAGTTGCGGACGAGGCGGACAGTGGCTTCGGCGTGGGTGGACTTTTTGCCGAGGAAGACGAATTCGTCCTGGGTGACGACGATGGTCTCATGCGCCGTGAGTGAAGGCAGAGCGGTGCGGTTGTGCGCGGCAAGTTCGATGAGTTGATCGACTAGCTTGTCGGTCTCTGATTTGGTTTGGGTCGTTTCGGCTTGAGTGGAAGGCTGGGGCTGGGCTGGGGCTTGTGTGCAGAGGACGGCGGCGAAGAGAAGCGACAGGCGGGATAGACGCGGCAAGATGGGGCTCCGGGTAATGCGTATGCGGGTCGTCACTGAGAATGATAGGGCATCCGGAGGTCTTCGAGGGGCGGGCGCATGAGAGTTTGAAGGTAGAAAGGTGCGGGCGGTTGAGGTGGCGCGAGGGGTATCGGGATTCTTCGCTTCGCTCAGAATGACGGCAAGGACAGACGACGGCAAGGCAGATCCTTCGCCTCGCTCAGAATGGCGAATAAATGCAGACAACGGCAAAGGTAACAGCAAAGGCGACTGCAACGGCAACTGCAACGGCGAAACGCAGGTTCTTCGCTTCGCTCAGAATGACAATGTTTGGGAGTCAGGATGTTCTGGAACTACCTGAGAATGGTCGGCATAATGCGACTGAGCGAATGGGGTCAGAGATGAATTATCAGGCGGCTTCAGAGGTGGGTTAGGAGGCGGGGGCGAAGGTGAGCTAGCGGGTGGTGGCGGCGAGGGGGAGGCGGAGGGTGAATACGGTGCCGGAGGAGCCTTCGCGCTGGGAGGTGCGGACGGTGAGTGTGCCGCCGTGGCGCTGGACGATCTCCTGGCTGATCCAGAGGCCGAGGCCGGTGCCGGCGAATCCCTTGGTGGTGAAGAAGGCCTGGAAGATCTGCGCTGCGATTTCAGGGGGCATGCCGGGGCCTTCGTCGGCGAGGGTGATGGCGATGCCCTGGATGGGGGCGGCGTTGGGCTCGGGGCGGAAGACGACCTCGCGGCTGCGGAGGAGGATGCGGCCGCCTTTTGCGCCCATGGCGTCGATGGCGTTGGCGAGGAGGTTGGAGAGTACCTGGCGGATCTCGCCCTCGTAGCAGCACATGGTGCAGCGTGCACGGCTGCGGATCTGGACGTCGATGTTGGAGTTGACGAGGCGGCCCTGGTAGATGTTGACGACCTCGCGGAAGAGATCTTCGCAGGCTATATCTGTGGGGCGGGTGCTCTGTTTGTGGAAGCGCAGGGTCTGGTTGGCGATGACGGAGACGCGCTGCAGCTCGCGTTCGGCGAGTGTGAGGTACTGCTGCACCTCGGGCGATGGCTTGCTGATGCGGGCGAGGTAGAGGAGGTTGGTGACGGCCTCGAGCGGGTTGTTGATCTCGTGCGCGATGGAGGAGGCGAGGCGGCCTACAGCGGCGAGCTTCTCCGACTGCATGAGTGCGGCTTCGGCGCGCTTGAGCTGCGTGATCTCGGCGGAGGCGGCGGCGATGGCGACGACCTGGCCCTGGGGATTGAAGATGGGCATGTAGTCCATGGTCCAGTAGCGGGTGACGCCGGGCGTGGTGGTGAGTTCGCCCTGGAGGATGCCGCCAGTAACGGCGATGCCGGCGGCTGCGCGCTTGAGCGAGTCGATGAGGCCGGGGACGTCGGCGGCGATGTCGGTGACCTTGGAGCCGATGACTTCTTCGGGCGGCATCCCTAGCAGGGAGCAGAGGCGGTCGTTGACGCGGGTGTAGCGGAAGTCTTTGGCGTCGATGATGGCCATGGCGATGGCGGCGTTGTTGTAGGTGGCTTCGAGCTCGGCGTAGCGGGAGCGCAGCTCGCGGAGGAGATGCTCGCGCTGCTGCTCCATGGTGCGCTGGGTGGAGATGTCGCGGAAGATGAGGACGATGCCGTTGAGGGTGCCGTTGTCTGCAAAGATGGGCGCGCCGCTGTCGTCGATGGAGATCTCGGTGCCATCGCGGCGGATGAGGATAGTGTGGTTGGCCAGCGAGACGGGCGCGCCGGTGCGCTTGACCTTGGCGACGGGGCTTTCGACGATCTCGTGGGTCTCTTCGGCGACGATGCGGAAGACCTTGTCGAGAGGGAGGCCGAGGGCGGAGTCTTCGGTCCATCCGGTAAGCTGCTCGGCGATAGGATTCATGCGGGTGATGCGGGCTTCGGCGTCGGTGACGATGACGGCGTCGCCGATGCTGTGCAGGATGCGGGTGGCGCGGGCTTCGCTCTCGCGCAGGCGGCGGTGGGCGATGACCTCGCCGGTGACGTCGTGCAGAGGGCCGAAGAGGCCGGCGAGTTTGCCGTCTTCGTAGATGGGGTTGAAGGAGTAGTTGAGGTAGTGGTCCTCCATGCCGTTGGGTCCGGGCAGGGGAACCAGGAGCTTTTCGTAGAAGAAGACTTCGCCTGTTGCGTAGGCGTGCTCGAGCAGAGGGCCGACGACGGGCCAGGATTCCTCGTATGTCTCACGTGCCGGACGCCCGAGAGCGGCGGGATGGCGCGGGCCGGGGAAGGATCGGTAATGGTCGTTATAGATGAGGATGAACTCAGGGCCCCACATGGTGCGCGCGGGCGAGGGCGAGCATAGGGTGAGGTTGACGATGGTGACGAGTTCTTTGGACCAGGACGCGATAGGGCCCAGCGAGGTGGCGGCCCAGTCGAAGGCGCGGACGCGGTCGGCCATCTCTCCGGCACCGAGGATGCGGCTGGAGAGAGAGGGCGTCGAACCGAGACTGGATGCGGAACTCGCGGACTGATCTGATTTCATACGATGACGGCGGCCGTGCGGCTGTTTCAGTTTGAGGATAGGCCTCGCGCCAACGCAACTGCAAACAGGTTGGATGCGTGGAAGAAGTGTGACAGCCGCCTAGAGGATGTTAACGGCGCGGGCGGCGAGCAGGGCCACGGTGGTAAAGGAGATGAGCGACTGCGTCATCATGAGGACCTTGGCCCAGCGGGTGAGGACGGGGCAATCGGTGGGTGAGAAGGCGGTGCTGGTGTTGAAGGCGAGGAAGAGATAGTCGATGAAGCCCGGGCTCCAGCACTCTTCGCCCATCTCGATGCGCGACTCGCGGTTGAGGGTCATCTGCGGGAAGAGGAACGCACCGTCGGTGTGCACGCCGCGCAGCTCGCGTGCGTAAGGGCCGCCGGCATCCAGCCGCCAGTACCACGAGGCGAAGAGGATGATGTTGGTGAGCCAGAGCGCGGCGGCGGAGGTGAGCAGAGTGGTGGGCTGCATCTTGTGCGCCGGTAGCGCGGCGATGAGCATGTAGAGGGAGTAGGTCATGTCGGCTGTGACGAGCGCAAGCTGGATGTAGCCGAGCACCATGCAGGCACCGAGTTTTTTGAGCTGGCGCATGCCAAGGTACACAACAATGAGAATGCTGAGGAGCGCGAGCATCAGCCAGTCGGGGCCGAAGGAGAGCTCGTGCGGCAGAGCGAGGCGCAGGCCACCCACGGCGAGCAGGGCGATCATGGCAGGCCAGCGCGGTTCGATCCGCTTCGAAATTTCAGGCATAAGAGATTTTAGACTGCGTTAGCCCTTCGAACGAACTCAGATATAAAGCGCGGACCGTGGAAGGGGCTTATGCGATGGATTCGATAAAATCCGCGACGGCCCTACGCAAGGGCTTCCGATCAACTCCTGGCGACCCATGATCACTGACAGTCTTTGCGAGTTTGTCGATGCCGAACAGCGCCCTATGGAACTGGGGGTAGAGGATACGGCCAAGCAGCTTCTGCGCAGCCAGATAACTAGCTTTGGCTGATAGTCCGAACGCCGTTTTTAGATACGAACCGAGCCGCTCGTGGACCTGCGCAAACATCACGTCGTAGTACTGTGCGGCACCCTCAGGGAAACGCGCCGTCTCGGCCATGCCGATGCGACACATCTGAATGGAACCCTCAAAGAGCAGAATTTCCA
Organism: Acidobacteriaceae bacterium; assembly: GCA_035943695.1. Taxonomy (GTDB): domain Bacteria; phylum Acidobacteriota; class Terriglobia; order Terriglobales; family Acidobacteriaceae; genus Edaphobacter. The sequence continues at coordinate 213,160 of DASZBW010000025.1, forward strand.
AATACCGGGCGCAGAAGAGCACCAGCGCTTCGGCTGGCTTGTCTGAGTAATCGGCTGGTGATTTCAGATTGCTGAGGAAGAGGCCACGCATCAGTTCAATAACCGCGAGGAACAGCTTCTCCTTGCTTTCGAAGTGGGCGTAAACGGAACGTTTCGAGGTCTCGGCACGATTGGCGACCACATCCATGGATGCCCGCTCAAAACCCATCTCGAGAAACACTCCCTTGGCCACCCAGAGGATATGCTCGCGAAGTTTGTCGCCTCGTCTTGCCATTCTTTTCATTTTCGCTTAACCCGATTTGCCAGTAAGTAAACGGTACGGTAGAGTATACTTTCAGCAGAGGGAATTCAGACATGATCGTAGTGACTACGCCCACAGGACAGATTGGCTCGAAGGTTGTTCAGGATTTACTTACCGCCAACGAAGCTGTACGAGTCGTCGTACGTGATCCCGGCAGACTGAGTGCGAATGTTCGCAACAACGTTGAGGTGATCCAGGGCTCAACCGATGACGAGAGCGTTCTCGAGGCGGCTTTTAAAGGCGCTGAAGGACTCTTCTGGGTTGTGCCGCCCTCCATCACGCCAGATGACGTGAAGGAATATTATCTCCATTTCACGCGCCCTGCGTGCCGCGCGATTCAGAGCCAGGGTGTAAAGCGTGTGGTGGCCGTCTCGGCGCTTGGGCGCGGTGTGCCGGGAGATGCGGGCCTTGTAACGGATAGCTTTGCAAAGGATGAAGCGATCGAGCAGACAGGTGTGGACTTCCGCGCGCTGTGGTGCCCGGGATTTATGGAGAATATGCTTCGGCAGGTTGAGGCGCTGAAGCATCAAGGCATGTTTTACATGCCCTCGCGCCCGGACGTGAAGGCTCCGTATGCTGCGACGCGGGATATCGCCGCGGTTGGCGCGAGGCTGCTGCTTGACCGGTCGTGGACGGGGCAGGGGGGAGTTGCGGTGCTTGGGCCGGAAGATCTCACGCTCACGGATATCGCCACGGTTCTGTCGGATGTGCTGGGAAAGCCGATCAGGTTTCAGCCGGTACCTGCACAGACGTTCCAGGCGCAGATGGTGAAGTTTGGTGCGAGCGAACACTTTGCTGAACGCCTGCTGGCGATGCATGCGGCTAAAGACAACGGTCTCGATAACGTCGAGCCGAGGACGCCGGAGAATACGACTCCGACCAGCTTCCGGCAATGGTGCGAAGAAATTCTGAAGCCAGCATTTCTCAGCTAGGCCTGGTTTTGGTTGACGGTGAAGGTTAGGCCGGATTTGTTGGTATCGACCGTGACGTGGTTGGTGGGGCGGACGGTGCCGTCCAGGATTTTGGTGGCCAGGGGGTCTTGGACTAGGCGCTGGATGGCGCGCTTCAGGGGGCGGGCTCCGTAGGCGCGGTCGTAGCCGGCTTTGAAGATGGCTTTGCGGGCGGCTTCGGTGAGGTCGATGGTGATCTTGCGGTCGGCCAGCAGCTTCTCGAGGTCGGCGAGGCGGAGGTCGATGATGTGGGTGAGCTGCTCTTCGCCGAGTGGGTGGAAGACGACTACGTCATCGATGCGGTTGAGGAATTCGGGGCGGAAGTGCTCGCGCAGTACGCCCATGACGCGCTCGGTGGCTTCGGCGAAACCCTCGTCGCCGTCGGCCCATGCGGTGGAGAGTTGCGCGGCGCCGAGGTTCGAGGTCATGATGAGGACGGTGTTTTTGAAGTCGACGGTGCGGCCCTTGGAGTCGGTGAGGCGGCCGTCGTCGAGGACTTGTAGGAGGACATTGAAGACATCCTGGTGGGCCTTCTCGATCTCGTCGAAGAGGATGACGGCGTAGGGGCGGCGGCGGACGGCTTCGGTGAGTTGGCCGCCCTCGTCGTAGCCGACGTAGCCGGGAGGTGCGCCGATGAGGCGTGCTACGGCGTGCTTCTCCATGTACTCGGACATGTCGATGCGGACCATGGCGGCCTCATCGTCGAAGAGGAATTCGGCGAGGGCGCGGGCGGTCTCGGTCTTCCCTACGCCGGTGGGGCCGAGGAAGATGAAGCTGCCGATGGGCTTCTTCGGGTCGCTGAGGCCTGCGCGCGAGCGGCGGATGGCGTTGGCGACTACGGTGAGTGCGGCGTCCTGGCCGACTACGCGCTGGCGGAGGCGGTCTTCCATCTGGACCAGCTTCTGCATCTCGCCTTCGAGCATCTTGGCGACGGGGATGCCGGTCCAGCGGGAGACTACGGCGGCTATGTCTTCTTCGTCTACCTCTTCCTTGAGCATGCGTGCGGGTTTGCCGGGGCTAAAGCCCGGTTCGTTAGCCGAGTCGGACAGGGGCCTGAAGGCCCCCTCTCCCTCCGTACTAGTGAGCTCGGCTAGTTCGCGCTCGGCTTTGGGGATCTCGCCGTACTGGAGTTCGGCGGCGCGCTGGAGGTTGCCTTTGCGCGTCTGCTCCTCACTCTCAAAGCGGAGGTCTTCGAGGTGCGTTTTGAGCTCGGCGATGCGGCCTATGGCTCCGCGCTCCTGCTGCCAGCGCGCGCGGAGGCTCTGCGATTTCTCGCGGACGTCGGCGAGTTCGCGCTGGATGATCTCCATGCGTTCGCGGGAGGCTTCGTCTTTCTCGCGCTTGAGGGCGGCTTGCTCGATCTCGAGCGATGTGGCGCGGCGTTCGAGGTCGTCGATCTCGGTGGGGACGGAGCCGATCTGGTTGGCGAGGGCGGCGGCTGCTTCGTCGACCAGGTCGATGGCCTTGTCGGGCAGGAAGCGGTCGGAGATGTAGCGGTGCGAGAGCGTGGCCGCGGCGACGATGGCGGAGTCTTTGATGCGGACCTTGTGGTGCGACTCGTAGCGCTCGCGCAGGCCGCGCAGGATGGCGATGGTGTCCTCGACGTTGGGCTCGCCTACATAGACGATCTGGAAGCGGCGTTCGAGCGCGGCGTCCTTCTCTATATATTTGCGGTACTCGTTGAGCGTGGTGGCTCCGATGGCGCGGAGGCCACCGCGGGCCAGGGCGGGCTTGAGCATGTTGCTGGCGTCCATCGCTCCTTCGGCTGCTCCGGCGCCGACGAGGGTGTGCAGCTCGTCGATGAACAGGATGATCTCGCCGTTCGAGTCTTCGATCTCCTTGAGCAGGGCCTTGAGGCGGTCTTCGAACTCGCCGCGGAACTTGGCTCCGGCGATCATGCTGGCGAGGTCGAGGGCTACGACGCGTTTGTCTTTCAGGATCTCGGGGACGTCGCCCTGGATGATGCGGCGGGCGAGGCCTTCGACGATTGCGGTCTTGCCGACGCCGGGTTCGCCGATGAGGACCGGGTTGTTTTTCGTGCGGCGGGAGAGGACCTGGACTACGCGGCGGATCTCCTCGTCGCGGCCGATGACGGGGTCCAGCTTGCCTTTGCGGGCCAGGTCGGTGAGGTCTTTGCCGTATTTTTCGAGGGACTGGAACTTGGCCTCGGGGTTCTGGTCGGTGACGCGCTGGTTACCGCGGATACTGCTGAGGGCTTTGAGGACTGCATCGTGCGTTGCGCCCATGGCGGCTAGTGCGTCGCGGGTTGGATCGCCTTTGGCTTCGGTGAGGGCTAGGAGCAGGTGCTCGGTGGAGACGAAGTCGTCTTTGAAGTTGGCGGCTTCGTTCGAGGCGCGTTCGAGGACAAAGGTGAGCGCCTTGGACATGCCGGGCTGAGTGCCGCCCTGGACCTTGGGGAGCTTGGCGATGGCGGCGTTGGCCCCGGCGAGCAGCTCCTGTACGCGGACTCCGGCGCCTTCGAGGACGGGGAGCACGACTCCTTCGCGGTCTTCGAGCAGGGCGGCTAGCAGGTGCGTAGGCTGGACCTCAGGGTTGCCGTTTTCGGCGGCTGAGGATGCGGCGGCCTGGATGGCTTCCTGGGATTTGACGGTTAGCTTGTCCCACTTGAATGGCATGGCGACTCAATTCTACCCTCATCGCCAGCATTCACGCGGGTTTCGACGCGGAAATCTACTGTCCAAAGGTGACCAATGTACAACGAAGGGCAACTTTACTATGCGGACTGGCGAGACCGGACCGGCAAGCGGAAGCGGAAATCGTTCCCAAACCCAACGGCAGCACTAGCGTACGAGGAGGAGCAAAAGGCGAAAGCCCGCCCAAAAGCGAAAAGCGAGAGAGTATCGGCGATGCCCTCTCGCACTGGATCGGGTCGTCAAACGTCGCCCTCGACTGGGCCGCGCGCACCATTGTCACGCTCTACGGCTCGATCACTCCAACCACCCTCGCGCCACGCCACATCCCGGCCCTCAACGCAGCGGCAGAAAGGACAGCATCAGCAAACACACGGCAAGTCCGCTCCACGAGCCTACGCAGATGCCTCTTCTACCTCGCAGACAACTACGGAGCCAAAGCAAATCTTGGGTCGCAGATTGCCCGGCATCCACGCCCTCGCCCGCGCAACATCACTGCGACCTCGGAGGAGCGGGAAGCCATAATTCGGAACGCGCCGGACCATGTACGGGTGTGGATTCTGCTCTGCTCGGACCTCGGAATCAGGTCTGGGACAGCGGCAAAAATCACACCCAACCACTATGACAAAGCGAGGCGAGAGTTGACGTTCACGACGAAGTACGAGGAGAAGGTAACGCTGCCGGTGACCAGCGAACTGGCGGCGCTACTGTCCACTCCGGGCCTCGATGCGACAAGGGCGTACACGGCCCAACTGTCTACAACTCCGTGGGTCACGGGTGCAAGGTACGGTCGCCAACAGATGACGGCGGGCGGACTACGCAACTGCTTCAAGCGAATCACGAAGGAAGTAGGGATCACGCGGCGGCTGGTGCCACACGATCTGCGCAGAACAACCGCTGTCCGGGTGTACGAAAACTGCCACGATCTGCGAAAGGTGCAATCGATTCTGGGACACACCAAGCTGGAATCGACGCTGTGGTACCTCGATCACAGACTCACTCCGGTGAGCCTCTCGGACCTCGAACTGGCCAAACTCAACCCCACAACGGAGGCAATTCAGTGAGCAAAATCCCCACCATCGCAGACGCATTCGCTCTGCTCGATCAGAGCAAATTCGATGTGGCTGAGGGTGTAGGCCATGAGCCGAACAAGTGCGAATGCGCTTGGTCGAGCTGGCATTCCACGCGGGCGGAACGTGCGGCTGAGTCCACCAAACTTGCCCACGATCAACTCGCCACACTTCGCGGGGAGCTTGCAATTCTCCGCGTCCAGCAACCTCAAAAACGGGGCCGAAAAGGTACTATTCCGGCACTAAAACCTCACACAATCGCCAAGTTTTTGCAGGCAATTCCTCGTGCCGTGGCACTCGGCGAAATCACGGCAGCCCAAGCAAACAGCCTACTTTATGCGGGTCAGGTCTTTATCTCTCTGCTCCGCGCAACCACCCCCCCA
>DASZBW010000026.1:0-70213 GCA_035943695.1 Acidobacteriaceae bacterium
CTACAACCTGCAGAAGACTCAGCTGATCGGCGCGCCCGGCTGGCTCGACGATCGATACGACATCGAAGGAGTTCCCGACACGCCAGGCAAGCCAACCTTCCGTCAGGTGAAGATCATGCTGCAGAAGCTCCTCGCCGACCGGTTCGCCCTCAAGTTCCATCACGACCAGCGAGACCTCTCCATCTACGCCCTCACCCTGGCCAAGGGCGGCCCCAAACTGACCGCAAACACCACCGGGCCCGAAGGCCAGCCCGATGAATCAAGCAGCGCCGACGGTGCCCAGCGGTCCATGAAGTTCTCCAACAGCACCATGGCCGATCTCACGCTCGAGATGGAATTCTATGTAGGCAAGCCCATCGTCGATCAGACCGGTCTCACCGGCCGCTACAACTTCACCCTCATCTGGACCAAAGACGACGACCCGCAGCAGGCCCCCAACGCCGCACCCGGCCTCTTCACCGCCATCCAGGAGCAGCTAGGCCTCAAGCTCGAAGCAAAAAAAGGCCCCGCCGACGTCCTCGTCATCGACCACATCGACCGCCCATCCGCCAACTAAGTCCGGCTGCCCCATCCTCGGCGCAGCTTGATCGCGCCTGAGCTGCGGTCCGCCGAATTTCGGGCCCGCCTGTCCCGCTCCCCTGCGGACCAACGGTCCGCGCTATCCTAGCCTGGGCCATCGGCCCAGGTACGGCGCTATCGAGAACCAGCGGGCTGAAGGCCCGCGCTAAATCTTCGGCTTCGTTCCGCTCCCGCTAACCTCTCTGTCCCCACCATTTAGCTCACCCCAAAAATAAATCTCTTCATTTCCTCAGCAAATCTCCATGTCAACCCCCGAAACCACCTAACTCACTCACCCAAAACGAGATAAACTTGGCAAAGGAGTTATGGTCAACAGAGTAAAATAGAACTATAGATCAATCTTCAGCGTCGCATTCACCAAAGAAGGCACGAGCACCTAAACGCTTTAGAAACATTACTTTACCTGGAACAATGGAGCTAACTTATTTAGAATATGCAATTTACCAAGTCGCACCAACTCGAAAGTAGGACCTAACAGGTTTAGAATAAATATCTTGCACACAACAGGGGGGGGGAGGGGGGGGTACCCCCTACAATTTCCCCGGAAAGTCATCCCAGCAATGCACACCGCAGCCCAACTCGCCGCGCTTCACCGCGCCACCTGCTCCGCCGAGCCTGCGCTCTTCCGCGCCCCCGGCCGCGTCAACCTCATCGGCGAGCACACCGACTACTCCGGCGGCTTCGTCATGCCCGCCGCCATCGACTTCTCCACCCTCATCGCCATCTCCCCCCGCACCGATGGCCGTCTCCTCGCCCACTCCGTCAACTTCAACGAGAGCATCGACCTCCCCATCGACCAACTCCTTAGCGCCCGCTCCAACTCCTGGCTCGACTACCCCGCCGGCGTCCTCTGGGCCCTCCGCGAAAAATCCATCCCCATCGCGCCCGGCTTCTCCCTCACCATCGCCGGCGACGTCCCCCTCGGCGCAGGCCTCAGCTCCTCCGCCTCCATCGAAGTAGCCACCGCCTTCGCCGTCCTAAGCACACTCAACATCCAGCTCCCACTCCCCGAGATCGCCCTCCTCTGCCAGCGCGCCGAGAACGCCTTCGTCGGAGCCAACGTCGGCATCATGGACCAGTTCGTCATCTGCTGCGGTCGCGAAGACCACGCCGTCATGATCGACACCCGCGCCCTCACCTACACCCTCGCCCCCATCCCCCCGCAAGTCCGCATCGTCATCTGCAACTCCATGGTCACCCACTCCCTCGCCGAAGGCGACGGCGGCTACAACACCCGCCGCGCCGAGATGGAAGCAGGCCTCCACATCCTTCAGCAACACCGCCCCGAGATCGCCGCCTTACGCGACGCCACACTCGATGATCTAGCCCGCTGGGGCGCCGAGATGAAGCCCCAATCCCTACGCCGCTGCCGCCACGTCATCACCGAAGACAACCGCGTCCTCGCCGCCGTCGAAGCCTTCCAGGCCAACGACCTCACCCTCTTCGGCGAACTCATGCGCGAGGCCCACATCAGCTTCCGCGACGACTTCCAGGCCTCCTGCAAAGAGATTGACATCCTCGTCGATCTCGCCAACCAGCAGCCCAGCTGCTTCGGAGCTCGTCTCACCGGCGGCGGCTTCGGCGGCTGCACCGTCAACCTCGTAGCCGCCGACCGCGCCGAAGCCTTCACCAACGCCATGCGCGAAGGATATCAATCAGCCACCGGCATCACCCCCGAGATCTACACCTCCCGAGCCTCCGCCGGAGCCCACGCCGTCCGTCTCTAACCCCGCACAAACAAGAAGGCCCGGCGACTAAGCCGGGCCTTCCGATGCTTTACCTGCAGTTTTAGTGAGCCGCACGATGATGGACGGGGCCCTTCGCAGCAGCCCTGGCCGGAGCCTTACCAGTCTTCGGCGGCACGATCTCACCATCGCTCATCGTGATCATCAACGGCGTCGAGGTGAACGAGTCGTACGTTCCACTCAGCGTCACGATCTGCCCAACCACCGGCGTCGCCGCGCTTTTGGTCGTAGCCTCCGCCGCCTTCAAATTGAACGTGAAGTCCGCAGTCTTCGACTGAACCGCATCATCCGAGATCGCCACCTGCAGTTGCGTCGGCGAGACCGCCAGCACCAGCGCCCCCGGAAACTCGAACGACTTGCCCTTGATCGTGTCCCAAACCATCGCAGCTTGCGCAGGCGTGCCGTTCTGCAGGATGTACTCCTTGTCGCCCGTAGCCAGCGCCGCCAGGTTCTGCGTCGTCGCCAGCACGTTGGTCACGATGTCTGCCGGCGTAGGAGCTGGCTTCACCGAACCCGCAAAATCAGCCGGAGGATTCAGGTTCGCCGTAGCCGAAGCAACCACTGCATCGTACCCGTCGTCCGCACCGTGAAACTTCTTATAGCAATATTTCGCAATCTTCGAGAACTCCGTCTTGTATGGCTCCGGAGCATAGACCGCCGCGCGCGTCGCATAGAAGGTGCAATTCAAATAATCCGGCGGCGTAGCCTGGTAGTACGCATATCCGAGATAGAAGATATCCTGCAAAGTCGTTCCCGGAGCCTTCGTCTGCTCCACCGGAACCATCGCCAATTCCTTCTTGTACGCATCGATCGCCGTCGCCGAATCCTTCTTCAAGAACGCGTCATATCCAATCGCGCTATAGAAGGCGGGGTACTGGGTCGCCTTCAGTTTTTCAAAATCCGCATCGGACGAGTCCTTCGGCTTCGGCGCAACAAGTCCTTTTTGCGCGTACGTTGCCACTACGTCCATCGCCGCCTGCTTAGCTGCTGCATCGGTCTGCGCGTCAGCCGCCGTCTTCCGCAGCAAGGTCTCCGCATATAGTCCTCTTACATTATTCGGATCCACTTGCAGCAGCCTGTCCGCGGCATCCAGCGTCTTCGCCGCATCGAACGTGCTGTACTGAGACATCAGGATCTCCAACACACTCTCCTTCACAGCCGACTGCGGAAACTGTGTCAGATACGCTTCAAACGCTGCAGCCTTGGCCTGTGGCGTAGCCTGCGTATTCGCATTGTTGTAGACCGCATACTCGGCCGCCGGCATCTGTACCTGCCCACCCGCCGTTGTTGTAGCCTGGGCCGGAGCAGCAGAAGCCCCCTGCGCAAAAGCCGAAGGCAGCCCGGACACACTGACAACGCACGCCAGAAAAGACGTCAAAAAAACCTTCTTCATGCAAGACTCCTCAGTCATTTTTTCTTTTTTTAGTAACGCCCACAACTACCGGGAGTCCCGAAATAAACTCAGCTTCGCGCTCTCGTATCCTCTGCCTTTGCGCATGCGTGCTGCATATGCTAATACGACGTCGATTATAGGAAGCCGGTTGTCCTCTGGCAAGTTGCCGCATTCCATTCCATCATTGCCATTGCTCACTCTTACCAAAAAACTCTCAGCCCACCCAGGATTGTGCCATTCTGAGCGCAGCGAAGAACCCCCGTATTTCGCCTTTGTCGTTGCCTATGCCTTCGCCCGTATTTCGTGTCTTCTTCCGTACTCCCGCGTATACTTGAAACTGTTTCGGGCTGCATCCATCACCTCACGGAGCGGCACTGGAGAAGACGCCAATGAGCCTTACCCAAATCCGCACCAGCATCGCCCCTCCCCCCGTCGCCCGCCTCACATCTGACGCGCTCCTCCAGAAAAAGCGAGCAGCCGAGCCCATCACCGCACTCACCGCATACGACTACTCCTCCGCCCGCCTGCTCGACGAAGCCGGCATCGACATCGTCCTCGTCGGCGACTCCCTCGGCATGGTCGTCCTCGGCTACGAAAACACCCTCCCCGTCACCATCGACGAGATGCTCCACCACACCCGCGCCGTCTCCCGCGCCCTCCGCCGCAGCTTCCTCATCGCGGACATGCCCTTCGGCAGCTACCACGCCTCGCTCGACGAAGCCACCAGCAACGCCCTCCGCTTCATCAAGGACGCAGGCGCACAAGCCGTAAAGATCGAAGGCGGCACCCCGCGCGCGCCCCTCGTACGCCGCCTCACCGAAGCAGAGATTCCCGTCGTAGGCCACATCGGCCTCACCCCACAATCCGTCCACAGCATGGGCGGATACCGCGTCCAGGGCAAGACCCTCGCCGCCATCGACCGCCTCCACGCAGACGCCCACGCCCTCGAAGAGGCCGGAGCCATCGCCCTCGTCCTCGAAGGCATCCCGCGCGAGGTCGCCGCCACCATCACCGCGCAATGTAGCATCCCTACCATCGGCATCGGCGCTGGCCCCGACTGCGACGGCCAGATCCTCGTCTTCCACGATCTCTTCAACCTCACCTTCGCCCCCACCGCCAAGTTCACCCGCCAATACGCCGACGCCCGCGCCCTCTTCGCCTCCGCCCTCACCCAATACCGCGAAGACGTCACCGCCCGCACCTTCCCCGCCGACGCCGAGAGCTACCACCTCCCCGCCGAAGTCCACGCTGCCATCGCCACCACCCAACCCCGCACCCGCAAAGCCTGACCCACTGCCGCCTTCGCTGTTGCTCTTGCTCTTCTCTTTTTTGTTTGTCATTCTGAGCAAAGCGAAGAATCTGCTTCTGTACTGGTTGTTGCTGTTGTCGTTGCTGGCTCTGTTGCTTTTGCACTTGCTGTTGTCGTTGTCGTTGCTGTTGCTGTTGCTGTTGCTTTCAGTCGTTGCCCTTTTTTTGTTTGTCATTCTGAGCGAAGCGAAGAACCCCCGCATTTCGCCTCTGTCGTTGCCTGTTCTTGCCGTCATCCTGGGCGAAGCGAAGGATCCCGACACACTCCACCCAAACACAACTACCCGGACCTTTCTCCCACGATCTGCACCGGCTCATCCGCCAGAAGCAAAAGACCATGCAAATCATCCGCACCCCCTCCGAGATGCACCAGGCCTGCCGCACCCTCCGTGCCTCCGGCCAGACACTAGGCTTGGTCCCCACCATGGGAGCCCTCCACGCCGGCCATCTCTCCCTGGTCTCCGCCGCCCGCGCCGAATGCACCCACGTCGCCGCCTCCATCTTCGTCAATCCCACCCAGTTCGGCCCCAGCGAAGACTTCGCCGCCTACCCCCGCACCTTCGACCAAGACTGCGCTCAACTCGAAGCCGCCAAAGTAGACATCCTCTTCGCCCCATCAGCCGCCGACATGTATCCCCCCAACAACACCACCTTCATCGACCCAGGCCACATCGCCTCCCGCCTCGACGGAGCCTCCCGCCCGGGCCACTTCCGCGGCGTAGCCACCATCGTCACCCGCCTCTTTAACATCGTCCAACCCACAAGCGCCTACTTCGGACAGAAGGACGCCGCCCAGGTAGCCGTCATCCGCTCGATCACCCGCGACCTCAACCTCCCGGTCCACATCGTCGTCTGCCCCATCATCCGCGAGCCCGACGGCCTCGCCCTAAGCTCCCGCAACCGCTACCTCTCCCCCGAAGAACGCACCCGCGCCCTCATTCTCCACCGCGCCCTCACCGCCGCCGAGCAACTAGCCCGAACCAATCAACCCGCCGCCACTCCGCCCCACGCTCCGCCCAGTCCAACCGCACTCAACTCAGCCCAGCCCCACCACACACAAGCCTGCCATCCCGAGCAAAGCGAAGGACCCGCGTCTCCCCCCACCCACCAGAAATATTTTCCTCCTGAGCGAAGCGCAGCGAAGTCGAAGGACCTGCGTCTCGCCCTGCTCAAAGTCCTCGCCACCGACCCCACCGTCCGCCTAGACTACGCCGCCATCGTCGACCCCGACACCTTACTCCCCGTCCCCGACACCACCCACCCCACCCTCATAGCCATAGCCGCCTGGATAGGCACCACCCGCCTCATCGACAACATCCTCCTCCCACCGTCAAACTAAGCTGCATCGCATGTTCACAAAGCGATCACGTACTAAAAGCCGTCCCCTCTGCCGTATTAGAATGACCACGCCGCCTATGCGGTGCAGCCTCGTCCAACCGGGCTCCAGAAGAGGTCCCATGCCGCAACCGAAGCTTTTTCGCCACACCCTGTCAAACCCTCTGCTCTCCATCGCAGCCGCATTCTCCCTCACCTGCCTCGTCACACTGTCCACCTCGGCGCAGACCACATCTCACCCTGCACAAGCGGCCTCCTCGCAGGCCGCCCTGCCCGACGCCCCGTCTCCTGCAAACGACTCGACTATCCTCCGCCGCAAGACCGAACTCCTCGCCGAAGCCATGCAGCCCGCTCCCGATCAGCAGCCGGCAACATCAACCTCGTCCTCCGGCCCAGATGACTCCACACATCATCTACGCCAGCGAGACAACGCTCCCTCCCTCGACGACCTCGGCCTGTCTCCCACCCAGACCAGGCCAGACCCCGACCTCCAGGCCCGGCTCGATCTCCGCACGCACGATCTCAAGGTCCACCAGACACTCGGCATCCTCACTCTCGTCCCGCTAGGGGCAGCCTGCCTCACCTCCGCCCTCGCCCCGCCTGATCCGCGCAACAGCCAGGGAGGCAACACCACCGGCCGCGACATCCACGTAAGCCTCGGCTCCCTCTCCGCCGCCATGTACGGAGCCACCGCCTTTTATGCCATCAAGGCCCCACGCATCCCCGGCACCGGTCCCGCCAAGGGCGGCATCAAGCTTCACAAATACCTCATCTACGTCCACCTCCCCGGCATGGTGCTCACCCCCATCCTCGGAGCCATGGCCTTCAACCAGGCCGCCGACGGCCAGAAGGTCCACGGAATCGCCTCCGCCCACGCGGCCGTCGCCTGGACCACAGTCGCCACCTACACCGCGTCCATCCTCGCCGTCTCCTGGCCCATCCATCTTCCCTGGACCAAGCAGTCCCAGACCCACCAATCCCAGACGCGCCAATCCCAGACCAACCAATCCCAGGCCAAACCATGAACAAAGTCTCGAGCTTCATTCTCCTGATCGCCTTCACCCTGCCCACCCTCGCCCAGACCACGCCGCAAACCTGGCTCCTCGCCTCCTCCACCCTCACCTATCACATGTCCCACCCCATCCACGAGGTCGACGGAGTCACCCACGCCGCACGCGGCAAAGGCACCTGTGCCGACAACCTCTGCGACTTCCTCATCGCTGCCCCGGTCAAGACCTTCGACTCCGGCGACACCAACCGCGACCTTCACATGCTCCAGGTGACCCGTGGCGCTCAGTACCCAGTCGTCACCGTGCGCCTCCGCATTCCGCAGTCCGCAATCTCCTCCTCCACCCTCGACTGCGATCTCGAGGTCCAATTCGCCGGCAACACCGCCCACTACGCGCACGTCCCCTTCCATCAAGAGATCCACGGCACCGAGCACCACATCACCGGCGTCGTCCCCTCCACCCTCACCGACTTCAAAATCACCCCACCCTCCTTCCTCACCGTCCCCATCCGCAACGAGATCCCCGTCCGCGTCGACATGCTCTGGCACCCCGCATCCTGACGCCCCCGCGTCGGCAAAAACATCCTCCCCTGTGATAGCGTGGGCAGCGGAGAAAATTCCTCATGAATCCCCGCAGCAAAGCCGCCGCTTTTCGCCTCCCCCTCGCCGTCCTCTTAGCCTTCGTCCCAGCCCTCACCGCCCAATCCCCCGCCCCCATCCAGATAGACACCGGCAAGCTGCAGGGCATCCTCACCCCAGACCAGAAAGTCATCGCCTACAAAGGCATCCCCTACGCCGCGCCTCCCACCGGCGACCTCCGCTGGCGCCCGCCCCAGGCCGCACAGAAATGGCCCGGAACCTTCGCAGCCACCGACTTCGGCCACCACTGCATCCAGTTCGCCAGCTACCCTGACATGGTCTTCCGCGACCCCGGCCCCTCCGAGGACTGCCTCACCCTCAACATCTGGGCCCCCGCCACTGCCACCGCCCAAACCAAACTCCCCGTCATGGTCTGGATCTACGGCGGAGGCCTCGTCTCCGGAGGCACCTCCGAGGCCCGCCAGGACGGCCAATTCCTCGCCCAGCGCGGTGTCATCGTCGTCAGCATGAACTACCGTCTTGGCATCTTCGGCTTCTTCACCCACCCCGAGCTCGCCGCCGAATCCCCCGCCCACACCTCCGGCAACTACGGCCTCATGGACCAGGCCGCCGCCCTAGCCTGGGTCCATCGCAACATCGCAGCCTTCGGCGGAGACCCCGCCAACGTCACCCTCTTCGGCCAATCCGCCGGCTCCGAGTCCGTCAGCCTCCAGATGGCCTCGCCCCTCTCCATCGGCCTCTCCGCCCACGCCATTGGCCAGTCCGGCTCCGAATTTCCCCGCCCCGGCCGCATCCTCCTTCCCCACGCCGAGTCCGAACAAGCCAACGCCGCCTGGGCCAAGCTCACCTTCGCCGACAACACCCTCGCCCACCTCCGCACCCTCACCACCGGCGACATCACCTACGCCCTCCACACCCACCACACCCCCAACTTCGGCGTCGTCGTCGACCACCTCTTCCTCCCCGACACCCTCGTCAACCTCTACGCCCAGGGCAAGCAGGCCCACATCCCTCTCCTCGCCGGCTGGATGGCCAACGAGGGTCGCATGGACCCTCCACCCACCGCCGCCTCCACCCTCACCCAGGTCCACGCCGCCTTTGGCCCCAAAGCCGACGAATTCCTCACCCTCTACCCCGCCGCCACCGACGCGCAGGCCGCTACCTCCGCCAACGACTTCGCCTCCGACTCATCCATGGGCTTCCCCACCTGGACTTGGATTGAAGCCCAGACCCATACCGGCCACGCCCCCGTCTACCGTTACTTCTTCACCCTCGCCAACCCCGGCGACCGCAACCACTCCCCCGCCCTCGGCGCCTTCCACTCCGACGACATCGAGTACGTCTTCGGCACCCTCGACTCCCGCCCCGACATGAAGATCCGCCCCGAAGATCGCACCCTCTCCGACCAGATCCAGCAATACTGGACCAACTTCGCCAAGACCGGCAACCCAAACCTAAGCACGAACGCCACACCGAAACACACCACCGCCGCACCGCAGAACTCCGTCCTCTCCAACACCCCTGCCACTCTGCCCAACTGGCCCACCTACACCCCCGCCACCAACTTCCAGGTCATGCACCTCGACGCACCCCCCATCCCCCAACCCGACCCCCACCGCAACCGCTACCTCTTCCTGACCCCCCTCTGGAACCCTCCCACCCCAGCACCAACACCGACTCCAGTTTCCGCCTTAACACCAGCACCGCCACCAGCAAAATAAATCTTCGTCCGCCCACCATCTCCCGTATCATTCTGAGCGAAGAACCCCCGCATCTGCTGTTGCTGTTGCTTTTGCCGTTGCTGTTGCTGTTGCTGTTGCTTTTGCTGTTGCTTTTGCCGTTGCTTTTGCCGTTGCTTTTGCCGTTGCTGTTGCTGTTGCTGTTGCTGTTGCTGTTGCTGTTGCTGTTGCATTTGCTGTTGCTTTTGCTTTTGCTTTTGCCTGCTCTTTTGCTTGTCATCCCCGAAGGGGATCTGCTTCTGCAGTTGCTTTTGCAGTTGCCTGTCCGTTGCTGTCATCCTGAACGCAGTAAAGGATCCCGACACCCTAAGCCCAACCAACACCACCCGAACCTTTCTCCCAACCAAACCCACACCGTCCAAACCCTTCACCGCCGTCATCCGCAATCCGAGGAACGCATGACCCACTCCACCTCCCGCATCGCCACCCTCCTCCTCGCAGCCACCCTCCCCACCCTCGCCCAGCAGCCACCAAACCCTCCGCCCACCACCCTAAAAGTCACCACCCGCCTGACCCAGGTAGACATCACCGCCACCGACGCCAGCGGCCACCCAGTCCACGGCCTCACCCAATCCGACTTCACCGTCAAAGAAGACAACAAGCCCCAACCCATAAAGAACTTCGAAGAGCTAAGCACCCAGAAACCAGCCCCAACCGAAGCCCCACCCCAGCTACCCCCCAACGTCTACACCAACGCCCAACCCCAGCCCCCCACCACCGGCGCCATCAACGTCCTTCTCGTCGACAACGTCACCACGGGCTCAGATCTCAAGATCCACCTGGAGTACGTTACCGCCACTACACGCGAAGCCACCAAGTTCCTGAAGACCATGCCCGCCGGCACTCAGGTCATCCTCCTCGACCTCACCACGCAGCTGCAGATCGTCCAGCCCCTCACGACAGACCGCGACATCCTCCTCGCTGCCCTCCGTTCCATCGTCTATAAGCAGAATGCCCGAACCACACTGCCATGCATTCCCGGCGCTCGATGCGACGCTACATTGATCGACGACTGCAATGCAGCCAATGCGCAAGGCCAACTGGTGGTCGGTGGTCTCGACGCAGCATCCGCCTACCTCGCCGGCATCCAGGGCAGAAAGAACATCCTCTGGTTCACCCCCGGCATCCCCTGGCTCACGGACTTCTCCAGCTACGACCGCGTCCCCTGCCTGCAGGACCATACCGCCGAACTCCAGCGCGATTTCAACCTACTGGCGGCCTCGCAGGCCGCGCTCTATCCCATCGATCCGCGAGGCGTCAGCTAGGCGAAGATCGACCCACGCGATCACATCTCCATGGAAGACCTCGCCGATGCCACCGGCGGCCAGGCCTTCTACAACACCAACGATCTCGCCACAGCCATCGGCAAAGCCATTGCCGCCGGCACCGACTCCTACGCACTCTCCTACATCCCTCCGCAGCCAAAATACAACGGCCAATACCACAAGATCAACGTCACCGTAGACCGCCCCGGCATACATCTCACCTACCGCAAAGGCTACACCTCCATAGACCCCGCGAAAACGCCGCCCCCACCCGCCCAGAAAGCCTCAACCCAAACCCCACCCGCCCCCGACGCCGCCCTCTACACCGCGATGGCCCACGGTGCCGCTCCCTCCACTCAACTGCTCTTCACGGTCGAAGTAACCCCCTCCTCCATCCCCATCCATCCCGGCGACCCCGTCGTCGGCCAGCTCAATCCCAACCTCAAGCTGAAAGGCAAACCGCTCACCCGCTACAACTTCAACTTCACCCTCTCGCCCTCCCAGCTCACCCTCACCGACGCCCCTAACAACCAGCGTCAGGGCGCAATCGAGTTCACCGTAGCCGCCTACGACGGCACCGGCGAAATACTCAACGTCATCCGCCAGACCGCCTCCTTCACCGTCGATCCCAACCGCCTCCCAGCCTTCTACCAGCGCACCATCCCCATGCTCCTCCAGCTCGACCTACCCCCCGGCCCCCTCTTCCTCCGCGCCGCCGTCCACGACCTCCCCTCCAACAAGCTAGGCACCCTCGAAATCCCCCTCGCCACCCCCAAATAACACGCACTTTGGAAGAGCAAGCTCCTCATCATTCCGACCAGTAAACTCGCAGCTCCCCTGTAAACTCGTTGAGTCCTAAGCCGGAACTCGTGGCGTCCTAAGCTGGTAAACTCGTGTCATTCTGATCTATTAAGCTCGTGTCAATCTGAGCGAAGCGAAGAACCCCCGTATTTCGCCTTTGCTGTTGCGGTTGTAGTTGTTTTTGTAGTTGCTGTTGCACTTGTTTTTGTAGTTGCTGTTGAAGTTGTTTTTGTAGTTGCTGTTGCAGTTGTTTTTGCCTAGTGTCTGTTCCTGCCGTCATCCTGAACGCAGTGAAGGATCCCGACGAACTCCACCCACCAAAATCGCTCGAACCTTTCTCCCAGGGACCTCAGCACTTCGTAAGCCAAGCGTTCAGGCTTCGCCTCCAGTGCCCGCATAAAAACAGACTTTAGCTTCTCGAGCCATCCCTTCCACCGTCCCACAAGACCCCCAAGCATCTAGGTAAGCCAAGCCTTCAGGCTTGGACTCCAGCCGCCCGCACGAAGAGAGACTTTAGCCTCCGGAGCCATACCTTCCGCCGTCGGACAAGACCCCAAGCACGCAGGTAAGCTAAGCCGTCAGGCTTGGGCTGCTTTCGCCCGCACGAAAGGGTCCTTAGCCTCCGGAGGAACGCTTCCGCGATCCCACGCCCAAAACCAAGCATCTAGGTAAGCCAAGCCTTCAGGCTTGGCCTCCCACCCGGCGCACAAAAGAGGCTTTAGCCTCTGGGGCATGCCTCCACCGGCCCACCCAGCCAAGGTCCCTCACGTTCACCCAAATTATTCTCACGAAATCCGCCCGAAAACCACCATGTCAAGCCCCCACCCACAGGAAAAAGCCACAATCCCCAGGAACCACGCACCTTTCCGCCCATCGAAGAGAGTGGCGAGGAGTTATGGCCAACACGATATACTTAACTTAGATTGATTGGAAAAGAGCCCGGCCACCCAGCCGGGCTCTTTTCTGTCTGCATGTAGCCTCAAGCGCTCCTAATGCCGAATGGCTGACAAAAGGTTCAAACACCCACGGATATTTAGAAGGGCATTGAGGGATATCCAGTGGGGTATCAGAGGGGGTATCAGAGGGGGTATCAGAGGGGGTATCCAACGCATCTAACCCCTTTGAAAGGGGTATCTTAGAACCAAGATACCCCCACGCCATTCCACACGATACCGGCATCCCAGTTGAAGTAGAGAAGCAGCGAACAGGTTGTACGTACACCTGTATATACAAACCAATAAACACCAAAGAATCAGCATGTTGCCTATATATATAGGGGGGGGGGGGGTAGGGGGGATACGAATGCCGTCCATCAATCAGCTACGCGCTCTCCCACAGATCATGCAGATGCACCACCCCCAAAGCTTCACCCGCAGCACCCTTAACGATCAGCGAAGTAATCTTCCGCGCCTCCATCACCTCCAGCGCCTCACCCGCAAACGCCTCTCCCGCAATCGTTACGGGAGCAGCATTCATAATCTCCCCAGCGGTATGTGCCAGTGCCCCCGGCCCATCGCGCTCCAGCAGCCGCCGCAGGTCGCCGTCGGAGATCATCCCCAGCAGCCGCCCGCCTTCGTTCACCACCGCCGTCATCCCCAGCTTCTTGTCCGACATCTCGTGGATCACATCCACCATCGCCGTCCCCGCCTCCACCCGAGGCATCGCCTCACCCGCATGCATCACCTCGCTCACCCGAGCCAGCCGCCGTCCCAGCCGCCCCCCGGGATGCAGCGAGGCAAAGTCGCCCGCGCCAAACCCACGCGTCCCGCTCACCTCGAGCGCCAGCGCATCACCCAGCGCCAGCATCACAGTAGTCGAAGCCGTAGGAGCCAGGTTCATCGCACAAGCCTCCGCCGTAACCCCAGCGTCCAGCCACACCGCGCTGTTCCGCGCCAGCGTCGAACCGCCCGCCCCACAAAGACTCACCACCGCGCAGCCCAGCCGCCCCAGCGCCGGCAGCAACGCCAGCAGCTCCTCCGTCTCCCCGCTGGCCGAAAGCGCGATCACAACGTCCCCCGCCGCAACCATCCCCAGGTCGCCATGCAGCGCCTCAGCCGGATGCAGAAAGTGCGCAGCCGTCCCCGTCGAGCAGAACGTAGCCGCAATCTTCCGCGCGATCAGCCCGCTCTTCCCCATCCCCAGCAGCATCACCCGATTCCGCTGCGCAGCCGCCGCAACCACCAGCTCCACCGCCCGCGCAAACCCAGCCGCCATCGGCCCATCCAGCCGCATAGCCAGCTCCAGCAGCGCACGAGCCTCCGCACGCACAACCCCAGCCGCCCGCGCCCCTTCGTTCTTCCGGTCTTCAGTCATCCGCAATCAAACCCTTCCGAATGCTAGCAGAGCCCGCGCTCTCCACCACCACGCGATAAACTGTATGAAGGCGAGGCGAGTCCAGGCTCGCCGGAAAGTTGCCGTCCTGCCCATGCGAAGAGTGCTCCTGTTGTTGGCCATGTTCGCCGGTCTCGCCCTCATCGTCTGGTCCGGCGTCCACAACCTCCGCGCCCGCCGCGCCGTCCAGCAGGCGCAAACCGACCGCCTCACCCTTATCCCCGAAGGCCCTTCCACGGACTCACCCCTCGCCGATTCGCCCCTCAAAGGCAAGCCCGCACCTGCCTTCACCCTCGCCGACCTCACCGGCAAGCAAGTCTCCCTCTCCGATTTCCAGGGCCATCCCCTCCTGATCAACTATTGGGGCACCTACTGCGGCCCCTGCAAGTTCGAGATGCCCTGGCTCGAAGAGTTCAGCCACAAGTACGCCTCCGCCGGACTCAAAGTCATCGGCATTACTTTCGACTCTGAAGTAGGCGTCCCCACCATCACGAAGGCAGTGAAGCAGCTGGGCGTAACTTATCCCATCCTGCTCTCGGATGACAAAGCCGAAAAGGCCTACCTCAACAACCTGCCCGCCCTGCCCGTCTCCTTCTTCGTCGACAAGACAGGTAAGATCATCGAGATCACCGCCGGCCTCGGCGCCAAAGAACAGCTCGAGGCCATGATTAGAGAGACCATAGCAGGAGGCACAAGATGACCCGCCTCATCCTAACTTTCCTCTTCGTCCTTACGCTGCGCCCGCTCCACGCGCAACTGGACATGAACGCACCCGAAAAGCAGCGTGACTACGTCTCTTACGTGGCCGAGCCGCAGACGGTCCCGGCAGGCAAGCATGCCGCACTCGAAGTACACTTCCACATGCAGTCCGGCTACCACGTCAACTCCCACACCCCAAAGTCCGACCTGCTGATCGCGACCACCCTGACGCTCGCCCCTGCGAGCGGAGTCAAGCAAGGGATGCTAGCCTACCCCGCTGGCCAGCCCTACAGCTTCAGCTTCGACCCTACCGATAAGCTCGACGTATATGCGAGGGACTTCACCGTGAAGCTGCCCGTCGTAGCCGCCGCAGGCCCACACGTCATCGATGGTTCGCTCGGCTACCAGGCCTGCGATAACGCATCCTGCTACCCGCCTCGCGTCCTTCCCATCAAGCTCGTCTTCAACGCAAAATAGCAAGGTTACCGAATCAGAATCGGCGCACACGCAAGCTTCATTCATCTCTGTTTCAATAGAACTTCATTCAAAGATTTTCAGCAGCAAAGGAATCGACGGCACAGCATGAACGAGTTCAGCAGGCTCACCCGGCTTCCCGCCTACGTCTTCAACATCACCGGCGACCTCAAGGCCTCCGCCCGCAAGCGCGGCGAGGACATCAT
Organism: Acidobacteriaceae bacterium; assembly: GCA_035943695.1. Classification (GTDB taxonomy): domain Bacteria; phylum Acidobacteriota; class Terriglobia; order Terriglobales; family Acidobacteriaceae; genus Edaphobacter. Next base: position 15,485 of record DASZBW010000026.1, read on the forward strand.
CGACTTCGGCATGGGCAACCCCGATGGTGCGACGCCCAAGCACATCGTAGACAAGCTCATCGAGGCCGCACAGAAGACCGCCACCCATCGCTACTCGCTCTCCCGCGGCCTGCCCCGCCTGCGGAAAGCCATCTGCAACTGGTACAAACGCCGCTATAACGTCGACCTGGACCCCGAGAGCGAAGCCATCGTAACCATCGGCTCGAAGGAAGGCATCGCACACCTCTGCCTCGCCATTCTCGACGACAACGACACCGTAGCCGTCCCCAACCCCAGCTACCCTATCCACATCTTCGGCCCCGTCATCGCCGGCTCGAAAGTCCAGAGCATCTCCTTCGACGACGCCTGCACCTCCGACCAACTCATCGCCAAGCTCGAATACGAACTCCCGCGCATGAGCCCGCGCCCCAAAGTCCTCATCCTCAACTTCCCCGGCAACCCCACCACCCAGTGCGTCGATCTCGACTTCTTCGAGCGCCTCGTCCCACTCTGCAAAGAACTCGGCATCTACATCATCCACGACCTCGCCTACGCCGACATCGTCTTCGACGGCTATCGCGCCCCCTCCATCCTAGAAGTCCCCGGCGCCAAAGACATCGCCGTCGAATTTTTCACCCTCTCCAAGTCCTACAACATGCCCGGCTGGCGCGTCGGCTTTATGGTAGGCAACAAGACGCTGGTCGCCGCACTGGGCCGCATCAAGAGCTACTTCGACTACGGAACCTTCACGCCAATCCAGGTGGCTTCCATCGCCGCCCTGGACGGCCCGCAGGACTGCGTCGCCGATATCGTCGCAACCTACAAATGCCGCCGCGACGTCCTCGTCCCCGGCCTCAACAAACTTGGCTGGCACGTAGAAAATCCGAAGGCCACCATGTTCGTCTGGGCCCGCATCCCCGAGCAGTATCGCGCCCTCGGCTCCGTCGAATTCTCTAAAAAGCTCCTGCTCGAAGCGAAGGCAGCCGTCAGCCCCGGCATCGGCTTCGGCGAACACGGCGACGGCCACGTCCGCTTCTCCCTCATCGAAAACGAAGAGCGCACACGGCAGGCCCTCCGCGGCATCAAGCAAATGTTCAAAGCCGGGTAAGACCGCAGCACTTGTAGTCGCCCAAAAAGCATCCTTAGGCCTTCGCCAGGCCTATGAGCGCTTGCGGCAACTTTTCATAAATTCCGCCAAAGCCACCGTTCGACAGGATTGCCACAACGTCCCCTGGCCGCAACTCCGGCGCAACTGCCGCAACAATTGCATCCGCGTCCGCATACAGAACAGCCTCGTGACCGCGCGCCCGCAGCGATGCAATCACGTTCTCCGGATGCAACCGCTCACTCGCAGCAATCGCCTCCACATTAAAGACCCCAGCCAGCACGACACGGTCCGCAAGCCCGAGACTCTCTACCAGCGCCTCCTCAAACACATTCCGCCGCAGCGTATTCGACCTCGGTTCCAGCACCGCCCACAGTCTGCGTCCCGCATAAGCCATGCGCAACGCACGCAGCGTCTCACGAATCGCCGTAGGATGATGCGCGAAATCATCGATGATCGTCACGCCGTTCACCTCGGCCCGAACCTCCAGCCGCCGCTTCACCGAGCGGAACGTTGTCAATGCGTCCACGATCGCTGCAGCCGGAACACCATTCCCAGCCGCCAGCGCCGCGGCAGCGGTCGCATTCATCGCATTGTGCTCGCCCGCCATCGGCAACTCAAGCTCCGCAAACAGCTCACCACCCCGCAGCAGTTTCCACCGCGTCACGATGCCTTCATGCCGCATCTCCGTCACGCGCCAGTGCGAATCAAGCCCAAACCCGTACCGCTCCACCGCGCAAAACGCCCGCGCCACGCACTCACCCACATTCTCGCTGCCGTCGAACGCCACCACGCGCCCACGCCGTGGGATGAGGTTCACCAGCCGCTTGAAAGCCGTCTTCACCGCCACAAGATCAGGATAGATATCCGCATGATCAAACTCCACGTGAGTCAAGATCGCTGCATCCGGAAAGTAGTGCAGAAACTTAGGCCCCTTATCGAAAAATGCCGTATCGTACTCGTCGCCCTCCAAAATAAACGGCTGCTTGACGCTCTCCTCCACAGGCCGCACCATGAAGCTAGTTCCAAAATTCTCCGCCACACCACCGATCAAAAACGAAGGCGCAAACTCAGCCCGAGTGCGCGCAGCCACCTCATAGATCCAAGCCAGCATGCTCGTCGTCGTAGTCTTGCCATGCGTACCCGCCACCACCAGCGACTCGCGCCCCGCCAGAAACTCATCATGCAGCACAGCAGCCATCGACGTGAAAGGGATGCGCGTATCCAGCACATGTTCCAACTCCACGTTGCCGCGTGAGATCGCGTTGCCCACGATCACCAGGTCCGGCCGAGGCGTGAGGTTCGTCTCTGCATACGGCTCGTGCAGCGCAATTCCGAGTCCGGCCAGCACATCGCTCATCGGCGGATACGCCGCTGCATCCGATCCCGTAACGCGATGCCCACGCGCCTGCAGCATCCCCGCCAGCGAAGCCATCGCCGTCCCACAAATCCCGATCAGGTGAATATGTTTCGGCCCCTGCATCTCTCTACTCATCGCTTCCTCTAGCCGCAACCCCAGCCTCCAAAAATTCCAACCGCGGACTCTCCCGCTCCCGCAAATCCAGCCGCACCTCGACACCCAACGGCAGCGTAATTCCCGGAGCATCTACATGCCCCGACCGAAGCCCACTCGCAATTGGCCCCTCAAAATCACGCAGCGAATGGAGGATCGCCTGGTCCAGCAACTCCATCTGCGCCTCCTCGACACACTGCCGCATATCGCCAAAAACGATTCCACTCACATGCTCCAGCATCCCCGCATACCGCAGATGCAGCAGCATCCGATCCCACTGGTAAGGCTTCACCCCAATATCTTCGAGAAACAAAATCCGCGGCGCGTCCGCAGTCGCAGGCAGCGCAGCATACGGCGTACCCAGCGCCTCCGCAAAGATCGAAAGGCACCCACCGCCAAGCCGCCCTTCCGCCAGACCATCCCGCAACACGCGCAATCCATCCGCCGCACCCAGTGTCCATGCAGCATTTCCGCTCAACGCATGTTGCCAGCTTGCCAAATCCACGCCATCCACCCGCGCAAAGTCCGCCGCCACCATAGGCCCATAGAACGTTGTCAGTCCACACTCGCGCTCCAGCCACACATGCAGCGACGTGTGATCGCTATACCCAATAAATACCTTGGGATTCGCACGGATCAACTCGACGTCCAGATGCGGCAGCAACTCCGCCGAACCCCATCCTCCACGCGTACAGATAATCCCATCAATCGCAGGGTCAGCAAACGCCGTCATCAAATCACCGACCCGCTCCTCCACCGTCCCCGCATAATAAAGCGGCCCTCGCGTCAGCGCATGAGGCATCAACACGGTCGTATAACCAAGCTCCTGCAGCCGCGCAATTCCCGCCTGCACCAACTCCGCCTTCGCCGCGCTCGCAGGAGAAACCACAGCCAGCATAGCTCCAGCCCGCAAGGCCGGAGGCTTCACGCGCGGCTGCCCACTCACGCTCAACGCGACTCCACCTCAGCCTGGAATGCCTCACCCCGGCAAACAATCTCAGCAGGCCCCGTCAGCAGCATCACCGCATCGTTCGCAGGCCACACAGTCCGCTGCGCCCCACCCTCCGCAACTGCCACCAACTCACGCGACACCCCACGCAACGCCATCGCCGCCGCCGAAGAAGCACACGTCCCCGTGCCCGACGATGTAGTCGGCCCGCATCCGCGCTCGAAGATTCGAAACGCGATCTCATCCTGTGTACGCACCTGCACAAACTCGACATTCGTTCCATGCGGAAACAGCGGACTCACGCTGATCTTCGCCCCCAATTCCTGCCAGCTCAACCCATACGCACTGAAGTCCTCACTCTCGACGAACAGTACAAAGTGCGGGTTGCCCACATTCACCATCGCCCCAGCTACATTTCCGACGCCCGGCAGCTCGATGATCCGCGGCATCACTCGAGGCACCCCCATCTCGCTCTCGATCCGATACAGCGGGTCGGCGGTTTCGACCACTCGGCAAGTCCGCACCCCGCCGTGCGTTCCCAGCGCAACCTCCACGAGCCCTTCGCTCTGCGCCAGCCACGCCGCAACGCATCGTGTGCCGTTGCCAGAAAGCTCAGCCTCGCTGCCATCCGCATTGAACAGTCGCAGGAAGAGCTCCCCCTTCGCTCGGCGTTCCAGAAACTCGATACCGTCTGCACCCACACTCGTATTGCGCGAACACAATCTGCGGGCCAATGCTGCGTGCGCACGCCCTGCGACAGCCTCTTCCAAAATCAAAAAATCGTTGCCACATGCGTGGGCCTTGACGAACGGTACTATCTCCATCAATCCTCCTGCTCATCGCGGTACGCCAAAACTTTGTCCGTCGCATCGCTCGCTACTAATTCCGCCAACAGCAACTTATGCCGAACACTGCTCGCAGACAGCGTAAATGTCACACGCTCCACCGCACCCAGCTTGTCCCGGTCCAGGATCGTAAGCCTTATATGCTCTTTATCCAGTACGGCGAAGATCTGTTCAAACATCGTGGACTCATCCGAACCACGTACTTCATAGGTCATCGGAAACCGTTTCCATCCGGATCTCGATTCCATCAAACCAATAAAGCGCAACGCACAATAAACAATCACAGTCGCAATAACGGCCTGCAGATAGAGCCCCGCCCCACACGCCATCCCAATCGCCGCCACCACCCACACCGTAGCCGCACTCGTCAGGCCAACAACTCGGCTCCGCGTATGCAGGATCAACCCTGCACCCAAAAATCCGATTCCCTGCACAATATTCGACGCTACCTGCGCCTTATTCCCGCTCGCGTCTCCTGCCACGACAGCCGACAGCATCGTAAACAGCGCCGCACCCATGCAGATCAGCATGTTGGTGCGCAGCCCGGAGGCCTTGTGTCTCCATTCGCGTTCGATCCCGATCACAGCGCCCATCGCACACGCCATCAGGATGCGGATCGTCGTCCCCTGGGAGAACGAGACCTGCTCAAACGTGCTGAAGTGCAGCGGTAAAGTTGCGATCATGGCATTATTTCCGGTTCGCTGCGATAGTAGCACCTTGGGCAAGCAAGCTTCTTCACTTCGCAACCCCGCCCTGCCTGAAGCGATCTGACTGATAAATTCGCGCGCAGGGCTGCCCTGTGCTGCACAAGATCGTAAGCTCATTCAGGCCATCCGGATGGGCCGCAACCGCCTTCGATACAGCGTCACCCTCCAGCGCAACTACATAAGCTGCATGACCAGCTGGATCTTCAAGCGCCGTATGCCAGCTATCGTAGTCGCTATCGTTCAGCGTCTGCCGTAGAGGAATTCCCGCATCCTGCAATGCCCCTATGTGATCCGACTCCTGCATCAGGATCGGCGAGCCTGGCGGAAACTCCCCCAGCACCAGCGCCAGGTTGCGCTCAAACGGAACTCGCGTCGACGCGTTCACGATCCCTTCCTTCAGCACAAGCGGCGGACTGTAGGGGGCCAGCAAGTTGCTGGGATGATGCTCCACATGCGACGCCACAGCCTGTACCACCGCGCTGCCATAGATCATCGCCAGTGGATTCAGCACTGCAAGGATCATAGCCGCAACATACATAGGCCGGACCTTGCCAGCTCCCGCAACAGGATTCGACAAAACTACTTCATCTCCCATCGGCGGCGTCAATCTCCGTTCGCATGCAGCCAGCGCCACACAGGCGAACGCCGCCAGCGCAGGAAGCATTTCCATGCCATATCGCGCGTTATAGTACGAGTGCGGATATAGCTGCGGAATAAAGATTGGCACCGAACCATAGGCCACGGAGTACACATAAAAAGCCAGCGGAACCCACAGCAGCAGCGAAGCCCGCTGGATACGTTTGCGTACCACGATCCACAATCCAGCCACTGCCGCCACCATCAACGCAAATCCACTCTCCAGCGCCGACGCATCCACCTGGGCCGTGCGCGTGTAGAACAACAATGCCCATCCGAGGTTGTGCCAGCCGCGATAGTGCTTCGAGCCAGGCGGCGACGTCCTCTTCTCAATCCCCGATGCCGAGTAAGGTCCACGCAGAAAATCCAACGGATCATGAAAAAAGTGCTGGTTATACCAAAGCCATAACAGCGGGCCAGTCACCGCAAGCAAAGTGAATACGGCAAACGCTGCCATCACGCGCCGCCCCTGCTTCCCTGCACGCAAAAGCTGCCATGCAAGGACGCACCAGACCGCCGCGCCCAATACCCACCCGTCGTAGCGGGTAAACACGGCGGCAAAAATCAGCAGGCCAAGCGCAATCAGCCGCTGCTCTACCAGCTTCTGCTCCGCCGCATGGATGGCACTCACGCACTCCATCGTCAACGCCGTGATCCACACCAGCAGCACGAGAAACAGTGGCTCCGTCATAGCCGTCGTCGCGAGGTACAGCAGGTTCGGATTCAGCGCATAGAAGACCGTCGCCACCATCGCCCACCGCGGCACCAGCATCAACCGGCACAACCGATAGAACCCCGCAACGCCAAACACGTAACAGGCTATCGAAGGCCACGCCCCAGCCAGCCCGCTCTGCCACCACGCCATCTTCTGGATAAACGGAAGCATCAGCAGGTGCGACAAGGGCAGCCAAACTCCACCCAACTGCACGAGCCCTGGATTGCGTGTATCGAATATCCTGCGCGCAATCCCAAGGTGCGCCACAGCATCTCCATACAACAGCAGATAGCCGCGAGAGAAACACACCATCAACGCAATCAACGAGAGCAGAAAAGCCGCCAGCAGGACCGGCGTCGTCTCTTCGCGTGTCGCCGGTATTATCTGGTCGGGGTCATACACAACTGGAGCGACCGCACGCCGCGACCGCTGCGATGTGCGCACCCCTACGACACTGCGCTCCGCCTTAATTGGCCGAGTCAAGATGCGAAATCTCTCGGAACAATTCAAACCGCGCCTCAATCTCTTCGCGGGTCACAGCCTGCAGCCGCTCCGTCCCGAAGCGTTCGCACGCAAACGATCCCATCACGCCGCCATAAAACATCGCCCGGCGAAATACAGCCGGCGTCAGCTGAGGCTGCGAAGCAATGTAGCCGTAAAATCCACCGGCAAACGAATCGCCCGCCCCGGTCGGATCAACCACCTCCGCCAGTGGCAGCGCCGGCGCGCGAAACGGCCTCGGTGCCACACCACCTGCAAACGAACGCGCGCCGAAGAATCCCGTCGCGCCATATTCGCCGTGCTTCACCACCAGCGATTTCGGCCCCATCGCCAGCACCTTCTCCGCAGCTTTCACCGGATTCGTCTCGCCCGAGAGCATCCTTGCCTCGCCATCGTTGATGAGCAGAACGTCCAGCTCGCGAAGCACGGCAGCAAGATTCGCTGCATGGTCCTTGATCCAGTAATTCATCGTATCGCCGCAGACCATGCGCACGTTCGACATCTGGCTGCGAACCCGCGCCTGCAGCGCCGGATCAATATTGGCCAGGAAAAGATATTCGCTGTCCTTGTACGTCTCAGGAATCTTCGGCTCAAACCGTTCAAACACATTCAGATCGGTACCCAGAGTCTGCGCCTCGCTCAGGTTCCCGGAGTATGCACCCGTCCAGTGAAAGCTCAGCCCCGGCGCGCGCTCAATGCCCTCGATATCCACTCCCCGAGACGTCAAGACGGCCTCGTGCTTCGGCAGAAAATCCTCGCCAACCACGGCAATCACGCGCACGTCCGTGAAGTAGCTCGCAGCCAGGGCAAAATGGGTCGCTGCTCCGCCCAGGCAATGATCCACTTTGCCATGCGGCGTCTCAATACTGTCGAATGCCACCGAACCTACAACCAGAATCGCCATCACTCCAACTTTCCTGAAACTGAATTTGCAAAGAACGACACATAAATCAACCAAAGCAAGAAAGGCCACGACAACTGTTTACAGATACTTTTCCAGCAGCAGCGCGAGCTTATCCTTAGCAGTCTGTGGGATCACAGCTCGATCCGTCAGAATGGCGTACTTTAGCGCACTCGCACAGGCGCATCCACGTTCCTTCGGCATTGCCGCGACTGCGGCCTTCACCACCTTCGCCGCGTTATCGGCATTCTTGTGGAGCACCGCAACTACCTGATCTACCGTCACGTCGTCATGCCCCTCGCGCCAGCAGTCGTAGTCCGTCACCATCGCCATCGTCGCGTAGCAGATCTCCGCCTCCCGAGCCAGCTTTGCCTCCTGCAGATTGGTCATCCCAATCACATCCGCGCCCCAGCTCCGGTAAAGATTCGATTCTGCGCGTGTCGAAAACTGCGGCCCTTCCATGCACACGTACGTGCCGCCCTGCTTCCCGACCACGCCCACTTCCGCGCAGGCCTGCTCGAAAGCAGCGGCCACCGTGGCGCAAACCGGATCGCCAAACCCCACGTGCGCAACAATCCCTTCGCCAAAGAACGTCCCCACCCGCGCAAACGTTCGATCAATAAACTGGTCCGGAATCACAAAATCCGTCGGCTTATGCTCTTCCTTGAGTGATCCTACCGCCGACACCGAGAGAATCCGCTCCACCCCGAGCGACTTCATTGCATAGATATTCGCGCGAAAGTTCAACTCACTCGGCAGCAGCCTGTGGCCGCGCCCATGTCGAGCCAGAAAAGCTACCTTCCGCCCCTCCAACTCTCCCACCAGAAACGCATCCGAAGGCTCGCCAAACGGCGTCTCCACCCGATGCTCCCGTACGCCCACAAGTCCAGGCATGGCATATAGCCCACTGCCGCCAATAATGCCGATCTCCGCCGTCTGCAATTCTCTCTCTCCCGTTCCGGTCTTATCCGTTGCAGCCGGACCTACAGTTCTTATCGCTCGGCTAAAGTATATCGTCCGGACGCCGCGCTCGCGCCCAGGGCTAGCTTCATCACACCAGCCGAAGACATCGCCCGCACTATCGACAGGCCCGGATCGTCCTGCCGTTGGCCGCCGGGCACTGAAACCAACTGCAGAGGTCCATCCGACTGCACCCCAGCAATCGAGTCCCGCAGTTTCCGCGCCATCTCTAGCGGAAACCCTTCGCTCACAAACACGCCCGCGCCGCTGATCGTCAGCAGCACATCTCCTTCGTTGGTCGTATACACCTGTTCGCTGTCGTCCACCTGGTCCTTCGTCCGCTGCACCAGCTCCGAGTATTTCCTCGGCAGCTGCCCCGCGTACACCCGCAAAAACGACCGCGCCGAATCCTCATTTTTCCACTTCGAGTAATACAGCAGCCCAATCGACGCAGTAGAGCTTTTGTCCGCCGCAGTAACCGCAGACTTCCGCTGCGCTGCATAATAAATTCCTCCATCCCACTCCGGCGTCAGCGCGTCGGCAATCTGCTCGCCGCCAAAAAGCTGCGTCAGAATCCGCACATCAAACTCGCCCATCACGCCTACGTCGTACGGCGCGTACTCCGCGTCGATCAGCGGATGAATATCCGGCATCCGCAGCACAGGCACCGGCACATGCGCCATGTAAGCCTCCGGATGCAGAATCTCAAACGTCGACCCCGGCGGCATCGCCAGTACATCGGCGAACGCAGCATTCTTGCCATTCTTCAATAAAATCGCGTCTTCAAAGCCCAAACCTTCTGCATAGGGAAATAGAAGCGACTGCTGCAGCAGCAGCGGAGCCCGCGTCAATATGGGCGACCCGCTCATATCCGAAACCATCCCCTTCAATGAGTCCATAATCCCTGGCGAAGTTGCCAGCGTATGTCCCGTAGGCCGCAACGTGTAATCCATAAACACGACCATCGCCTGCCCCTCCGCCACCGCATCGCGCGCAGTATTTGCTTCATCCGTCTGAATGTGCGCATTGTCCTGTTGCGCATTCTTCGCAATCTCGTCCGACCCCACTTCGGACCACTTTGCCATGCCCACCTTCTGATCCTGCAACGCATGCGTCAACTCATGCGCCAGCACAGGCTTCTGCTCCTCCGGTGTAATCCAATCCAGCAGGTTCACCGTCTTCGTCTTGTCGTCGTAGTATCCAGCCACCTGCTCCGTCAGCAGCGAGATCATGAACGGCTGCAGGTTGAAATCGCGATCCAGCAAGCCAAACTTCTTCAGCACAATCTCCGAGCGCGCCATCTTCTTCGCGCCAGCATCGTCGGCAAACTTCTGCCGCAGATACTTGTTCACCTCATCGCGCGTAATCAGTTTCCGCTTCACACTATGCGTAATCGGGAGCCCCGAATCCTTACTCGCGAACGACAAAATATCATCCACAGAACGGAACAGATCCTTAGCCTGATCCTTGGTCAGCGGACCTTGCGCCGCCTCCCCGTCCACACTCTTCGCCGTTCGCTGCGCGGATGTGGGCGCATTCGGCCTCGCCGGCTCTGCACTCTGCGCTCTTCCCTCGGCCGTCAACATCAAGACGAGAAACATCCCCGCGAACACCCACGCATATCGTGCGCTCCATCCCAACATCCACTCCTCCACCGTCTTCCCGTCACGCACCGAACCCATACTCAACTCCCCCGCGCACGCTGTATCCGGTCGCTATAATCAACAGTGTACGCAGTTTCACGCACCTTCCAGCAATGGCTACTACACTCCAACCCGAAGCTGCCGCAAAAGTTAATCAAGAGCTCAGCGCGATTCTCCACCGCGCCGCCGTCGCCTCGCTCGACGATGTGGGTTGGATTCGCGTCACCGGTTCCGACCGCGTCCGCTGGCTCAACGGCATGGTCACCAACTCCATCGCCACGCTCGCCCCGGGTCATGGCTGCTACAACTTCGTCCTCAACGCCCAGGGCCGCATCGTTGGTGACCTCACCGCCTTCGCCCTCGAAGATTCCATCCTCCTCGAAGCCAGCCGCCACCAAATCCCCACCCTCCTCGCTCACTTCGACCACTTCATCATCATGGATGACGTCGAGCTTGCCGATATCAGCGACCAGCGCTCCGGAATCCTCATCGTGGGACCGGATTCCCTCAGCACCATTCAACAGCTCGGCGGCGCACCCTGCTCCACCCCCGCACCACCCGCGCCTTCGCCATCAACGATCCGTCTCAAGCAAACCGACTATCGCGGCGCAGCCGTCGATCTCATCGAAGCGTACAGTCCGCTTATCCTGCGCTTCGAAATTTGGTCCAGTAGCCAGACGATTGACCTCATACTCACCGAACTCGCCTGTGTCCCAAAAGGCTCTTCCACAGCCCTGGAAGCCCTCCGCATCCTCGAAGGCACACCCCGCTACAACACCGATATCCGCAACACCGAATCCGCCAAAGACCTCCCACAAGAGACAGCCCAAACCCACGCCCTGCACTTCGCCAAAGGCTGCTACCTCGGCCAGGAGATCGTCGAGCGCATTCGCTCCCGTGGCAACGTCCACCGCACCTTCACCGGCTTCCAACTCACCGGCTCCCTCCCTGCCGCAGGCACCCCGCTGCAATCCGAAGGCAAGCCCGTAGGTGAACTCACCAGCGTCTCTGCTATCGACCTCCTCTCCGGCCCAATTCAACTCGCCCTCGGCTACATCCGCCGCGAAGCACTCCAACGCAACCTCCCCCTCGAATACCCTGGCGGCACAGCCACGCCCGCCACCCTCCCTTTCAATCTCGAATCCATCACCTCCAATCCGTCATCTGAGCAATAAAGAGAGCGCAACCATGTCCGAACAAAACAAGCCCTTCGTCGTAACCGACCGCCGCAAGTTCACCCTCGACGGCACTCCTCGCCCAGACGCCGACCCATCCCCAGAGCCCGAGCCACGCGAGACATCCGCAACCGCGCCAACCCACGAGCCCCCTCTCGAATTCAAATCCCCAAACTCTGCCGCCGCCAGTCGCGAAGCCGCCGCCGAGCCCACAGCCGCAGCGCCCTCTCCATCGGAACAGCAGGATGCCGAACTCCCACCCCCTCCCACGGCCGCCGAGATGGAGCAGGCCAACATCGCCTACCAACACACCGCCGACCGCCTCGACACCGCCGTCCGCGCCGCCAACCCCGGCATGGACCATCCTCCTGCCATGAGCTTCGAACAGATCGTCCAATCCGTTTATATGTCCACCGTGATGCAACTGGGCGGCGCCACTCCCCAGGGCGAGCAACCCAAAGTGGACCTCATGGGCGCACGCCAGAGCATCGACATGCTCGCGATCCTCGCCGAAAAAACCAAAGGCAACCTCACCTCTACCGAATCGCAACTCCTCGACTCCGCCCTTTTCGAAATCCGCATGGGCTTCCTCGAAGTCACCCAGGCCCTCGCCCGCTCCGCCGCCAGCCGCCAACCCCCACCCCCCGGCACACCGGGCCCAGGCCAGCCCGGGCGCCCCAGCATCGTCCGCTAGAGCCGTCGTTATATCTCTTCTCTGAAGTGTCATTCTGAGCGAAGCGAAGAACCCCCGCATCTTGTCCGCAGCGCCGCAATATTCAAAGTAGCCCGCAAACCCATGCAAGCGACCCTAACCTTCCTCGGCAGCGGCACCTCAATGGGCGTCCCCACGCTCGGTTGCCCCTGCGCCGTTTGCATCTCCGCAACGCCTCCCGCACCAGGCCTCCCGGCGCCTGCCCCGCACAACCGCCGCACCCGCCCCTCAGTCCTAATCCAGTGGCAAGACCACGCCGCAGTCATCGACACCGGCCCAGACTTCCACGCCCAGGCTCTCCGCGAAAACATCCGCCACCTCGACGCCGTCTTCTACACCCACGGCCACGCCGACCACATCCTAGGCCTCGACGACCTCCGCCCCCTAAGCTTCCACAGCCCCACCGCCCTCCCCCTCTACGCCGACGACACCACCGCCACCACCATCGAGCGCATCTTCGACTACACCTTCAATCCCAACCACCGCTACCCCACCTCCGCTCGAGTCACCCTCCACCGCCTCTCCTCCGAACCAGGCGCAGCCATCACCCTCTTCGGAGCCAGCTTCCAGCGCATCCCCGTCACCCACGGCAAGCAGACCATCACCGGCTACCGCTTCGGCTCAGCCGCCTACCTCACCGACCTCTCCGACATCCCCCCAGAAAGCCTCCACCTCCTCGCCAATCTGGACGTCCTCATCATCGACGCCCTCCGCCGCGACCCTCACCCTACCCACTCCCACCTCGCCAACTCCATCGCCCTCGTCGAACGCCTCCAGCCCCGCCGCGCCTTCTTTACCCACATGTCCCACGACCTGGACCACGAGTCCACCAACGCCGCGCTGCCACCCCACATCCGCCTCGCCTACGACGGCCTCCAAATCCCCTTCGACATAGCCCCTGAATCCATCGCGTCACTCAAGCCTTCGTCCGGCCCATGAACGTGTCATTCTGAGCGAAGCGAAGAACCCCCGCATTTTGCTTTTACCGCTGTTTCTGTTTTTGCCGTTGCATGAACAATTAGGTCTCTTCCGAACGCAATGAACATCTACACCCAACTCGCCGAACTCCCCGCCGACCCCACGCCGGTAGTCGCCACCATCGGCAACTTCGACGGCGTCCACCTCGGCCACCAGGGAGTCATCGCCGAAGTCATCCAACGAGCCCGCTTCCTCAACGCCCGCTCCCTCGCCATTACCTTCGATCCCCACCCCGCCCGCGTCCTCCGTCCCGAACACCCCCACACCCTCATCACGCCACTCCCCCGCAAGCTCGAACTCCTCGCCGCCACCGGCATCGACGCGACCCTGGTGCTCCCCTTCACCGACGACCTCCGCCGCATGTCGCCCCGCACCTTCGCCTCCGAGGTCCTCGCGCATGCCATCCGCGTCACCGAGATCCACGAAGGCGAAAATTTCCGCTTCGGCTACCAGGCCGAAGCCAACATCGCAAGCCTCGAAACCCTCGGCCGCGAACTCGGTTTCAGCGCAGTCATCTACGCCCCCCGCATCGTCCGGGGAGCCCCCGTCTCCTCCAGCCGCATCCGCGACCTGGTCGCCGCAGGCGTTATGAATCAGGCCCGCGCACTCCTTGGCCGGCCTTTTTCTATAGACAGCACCCCCGCGCCGGGCCGCGGCTACGGCACCCGCTACGCGGTCCCCACCATCAACCTCGCCCCCTACCCCGAACTCCTACCCAGCAACGGCGTCTACATCACCACTCTCGCCATCGGCACCGGCGCGAGCGCCGAAACCTTCGAAGCCGTCACCAACGTCGGAACCCGCCCTACCTTCGGCGCAGAATCCTTCGCCGTAGAATCCCACCTACTCAACTTCAATCCCATCGACCTCACCGAAGCCACCCCGGTCCGCCTTACCTTCCTCCGCCGCCTGCGCGACGAACAAAAGTTCCCTACCACCGAAGCCCTCCGCCAGCAGATCGCCCGCGACGTGAATCACGCCCGCCGTTACTTCGTCTTCTGCCAAAACTTCGCCTCAGCTCGGAGCTCATAACTAAATCAGCCCAACTGATCCGTACCTTAGGCGTTATCCCTCAGCCAACCCCGGAAAATCTACACCCCGAGGCAAAGGAGCGGAGATCTCTCGAGCGTCCGCAGCTTCTCCCAGGTGCACAATCAGTTCGAACGCCATTCATGGCTGTGCCAATGCAGGAATATTCGTCCCTCGCGGCCGCGGCCATCAGCCCGGACCTCCGCTGCATTGGTTTATACTGGGCCTAAGCCAAAAGGAATTTATTCCCTGAACGGCGTTCCACCTGTGTTTGAGGCCCCTGGATTCATCGTCTCGCGCGTCCCACAGGTCTTTGATTTACTTCCTGCCAATTCTTCTATCCGCGCCTGGGCCCAGACGACTTGATCGTCAACGGCATCTACCCATCTGGTCAGTCGCGACGAGGTTTTTGGATCCATGCGTATTGCATCTGTAGGCACCGCGTTTCCCCCGTACCGCTATCCGCAAACCGTCATCACGGAAGCGCTCGTAGGACACATCAAAGATCAACCCGCTCTATCCAGGGTGATGGAGCGGCTCCATGCCAACTGCGGCGTCGAGTACCGCAACATCTCGTATCCACTCGAGCAGATCGGGTCCGTCTCGACCTTCGGCTCCAGCAACGATCTCTGGATCAAAGGCGCTCTGGAGCTAGGTCAGCAAGCCATACAAAAGGCTCTGGACCGCGTCGGGCTCACCCCGTCCGACATCTCCGCCATCTTCTTCACTTCCATCACCGGCATCGCCTGCCCCAGCATCGACGCGCGTCTCGCCAATCTGATGGGCTTTCCCAGCCACATCAAGCGCACCCCCATCTTCGGGCTCGGCTGCGTCGCCGGAGCCGCAGGCATCGCCCGCGCCGTCGACTACGTCCGCGCATTCCCAAAGCAGTACGCAATCCTCCTCTCCGTCGAACTTTGTTCTCTTACCTGGCAGGACAATGATTACTCCATGGCCCACATCGTCGCCAGCGGCCTCTTCGGAGACGGTGCCGCGGCGGTCGTTCTCGCCGGAGAGGAGACCGAACTCGCCAGCCACCCGACCAGCGTCCACAATCCCTGCCCCCGGATCGTCGACACTCTATCCACCTACTATCCCAACACCGAATACGTTATGGGCTGGAATATCAACCAGACCGGCTTCAACATCGTGCTCTCCGCCGACGTACCGGAACTTGTCAGAGCCCATCTACCAGGTACCGTCAACGGATTTCTAGCCAGCAACGGACTCGAACTGAGCAACATTTGCAGCTACCTGCTCCACAGCGGCGGTCCCAAGGTCCTCGAAGCCATGGAAGGAAGTCTGCATCTTCCCGAAGGCGCCCTGCGAGCCTCCCGCAACTGCCTGAAGGAGCGCGGTAATCTATCTTCCGCCTCGGTCCTCACACTGCTCGAAGACTTTCTGATGAATGATCCCGGCAGCCCTGGCTGCTACAGCATGATGGGCGCCATGGGACCCGCCTGGTGCTCTGAACTGCTCCTCCTCCAGTGGTAGCACCATCGAAGCAGCACAAACATAAAAAGGATCGGAAGGCCGTAATGGCTTCCGATCCTTTCCTGTAGAAGTCGATACGCCTCAGGACTGTTCGGATCCAACGCTGCTGTACTTGCGGCGTGCCACACCCGCAAGTCCGAGAATCCCCGTTCCGAACAGGAACAGCGAGCTGGGTTCAGGGGCCGCTGCTGCGAGACCCGAGGCAGAGAATGTCGTAGGCGTTAGCCTGCCGGACGCCAGAGCATCCGCAGTCTCCTGAGTCGTAAACGAGAACACGCCGGGCGCGTTTGTATAACCCGTTTCTGTGAAATAACCATCTCCACTAACGGTCAGGCACTGGGCAACCAGGCACGAGTTGCTTCCACTCTGATCGAAGGTCGTCGTGTAGTCGGTGACGTAGAACGCGACAGTGATGCCCGACTGTGTGGTCGAAAGAGCCTCGATCGAAGGCATACCCAGACGCGAAGCAACGGTCTGGTATCCGGGAGAGAAGGGCAGCGCGGTACCCGCCGGCACGGTGGGGAACATGGTGACCGGATTTCCCGAGAGTCCGCCAGTCAAAAAGCTGAACGTCCCGAGAGGAGTTCCGCCGACTGCGGCCTGGCCAAAGGTGATGGAGTTGGAAGTGAAGCTATCCAATCCAGTAACGGAAAAGGATCCAGACAGAGGGGTCGCGAGCGCAGCAGTAGCACTGCTGACAGCCAACACAGATAGCATTGCAATTTTCTTTAGCATGGGCATCTCCAGGGGCAAAGTGAAACGGGGATAGTCGATCTGGTGCATGAGAGAGTTTTTTTCCCACCTGGGTTGCCCATTATCGACGCATAACTAAGTTATTTTCCGATTCGGCACCAGCGTAACAACAGGGCCGGAAACAAGTAACCACGCGCTAGTTACCTATCTGAACCAAACATTGCGGCATGCATCTCCGCCGAGAGAAGTAGATTCCTGACCTCATGCTCTACGTAATAATTTCCCAATCGCAGGCAACGCCTGCTGGCACGACCGCATCTTCTACCGTAAGGAGTACTCCATGAAGCTCTTCTCCGTTAAAAATTCAACGCTTATGAAAGAGCGTCTTGCGGGAGCCCTTCCTGCAGTCGATCCAATGCAGCGCTCTGACTCCGGCAGGGATACGAGTTCCCCAGTCGCCGATGGGCCACAGGCTGCTGCCTGCACACAGGCCTCGACGGAACTTCTCTACGAACTCCAATCCGCAGCCAGCATGGTCATGGACCGCGAAGAATGCGAAGCTTTAATGAAAGAGATTCAGGCACTGCATCAACCTCGCCCTGTAGCTGCCTGAGACACCTCATCTTAAAAGCGCGCTACACCCACGCAGTCCTTGTAATGCGCTTACTGCAGCCTACTGAGCTGGAACCGATGCTGGCGCACTCCCGTTGGGATTCCCATCCACCCCCGTAGTATCCGGATCCGCATCATCCGGCTCCTTCTGCTCCGGCGTCGCTGTGGGCACATCCGTAGCCGCATTCACTGGTACGTCCAGAACCTTCTTTGGCGCATTTCCCTCCGGAAACTTCTCATCTGGCTTCCCCGCGATCGCCACCTTCATAAAGTCCATCCACATCGGCAGTGCCGCCTTCGCGCCCGTCTCTTTGTCGCCCAGCGACTGCCGATTATCGAATCCAATCCACGTGCCGCAGGTAACCGACGGCGTAAAGCCAAGGAACCACGCGTCCGTAAAGCCGTTCGTCGTTCCGGTCTTGCCGCCCATCGGATGCTTCATCGATGAAGCAGCAGCCGCCGTGCCATGCCGCACCACAGCCTGCAACAGCTGCATCATCGTCCGCGCCGTCTCCACCGAGATCACCTCGTTTACCTGCGCCGGAGGCTCAGCCAGCGGCATCCCGTCCGCCTGCACCACCTTGCGAATATAGTGCGGCGCAATCCGTATCCCATCGTTCGGAAACACGCTGTACGACTGCACCTGCTCAAGCAGCGAAATATCCGCCGACCCGATCGCCACCGGCAGAAACGCCGGTATATTGCTCGTAACTCCGAACCGGTGCGCCGTCTCGATCACCTTGCGAATGCCAACTTTATCCGCCAGTTTCAGCGCCGGAATATTCCGCGACTCGGCAAAGGCGTCCTCAATCGTCATCGCGCCCTTGTAGTCGCCCTCGTAGTTATGGGGCGTGTAGGGCCCATTCGGCGTATAAAAACTCGTTGGCCCATCCACAATCATGTCCGTCGGCTTCGTCCCCGCCTCTACAGCGGTCGTATAAACATAAGGCTTGAACGAAGATCCCACCTCGCGCTCCGACTGCGTAGCGCGATTGAATTGCGACAGCGCAAAATCTCTCCCGCCAACCATCGCGAGAACCTCGCCGCTCGCATTATCCTCAGCCATCATCGACGCCTGCACACCCGAATCCTGCTCCAACTCGGCCCGCTCGATCCCACCCGCCTCACCCGCCCCTATGCGCACATACACCACATCCCCCACGCGCAGCAGTCCCTCCGCACTGACCGCGCGAGTCCACGCCCAGTCCGCCGAAATCATCACCGCCCGCGTCCGTCCAATCTTCACCATCACCTTCGCCGGAGCCACCTGCGTCACCAGCCCGTGATAGTACTCACCCTTCACAATTGCCTGCCCCCAGTCCGGGTGCACATACGTCTCAAGGCCCTTCCCTTCCACAACCACATTCTCCAGATGCCCCTTCCACCCATGCCTGCGCTCATACGCCGCCGTTCCATCCAGCACAGCCTTGTTCGCCACCAGTTGCAGATCCAGATCCAACGTCGTATACACACGCAGCCCCGCGCCATGCACCTCATCGATCCCATACTCCTTCTCCAGCTGTTTCCTCACCTCTTCCACAAAGTAAGGCGCGACCGAGTTCGGCGGCGGCGCAATCACCAGCCCCAATGGCATCGCAGCCGCAGCCTCCTCCTGTGCCCGTGTAATCTTTCCATCGCCCATCATCTCGCTCAACACCAGGTTCCGCCGCCGCAGCGCCCGCTCCGGATGCTTGATCGGAGAATAGTATTCCGCCCCCTTCGGCAAGGCCGCCAGCAGCGCGGCCTCCGGCAGCGTCAACTCTTTCACATGTTTGCTGAAGTAAAACTCCGATGCCGCCTCGAATCCATACGTCCCATGTCCCAGGTAGATCTGGTTTCCATACATCGCAAAGATCTGATCCTTCGTGAAGAGCCGCTCGATCTGCATCGTCAGCAGAATCTCCTGAAACTTCCGTCCATATGTCTTCTCATTCGACAGGAAAAGATTCCGCGCCAGCTGCATCGTCAGCGTCGAAGACCCTTGCGCCCGGCTCCGCGATTGCAGGTCACGCCAAGCTGCACCCACCGCTCGCACCAGGTTCACACCCCAGTTCTTCTCAAAGCTCTTGTCTTCAATTGAGATAAGCGCCTGCCGCAACACCGGAGGAAAATCTTCATATGGCACCACCACCCGCCGCTCCAGCGCGAACGACCCAATCTCGCGCCCCTTCACATCCAGCAGCTCCGTCGTCGTATCCGGACGATACTTCACCAGGTCGTCCATCTGCGGCAGGTCCACCGAATACACCAGCATCAGCCCGCACATCACCCCGAACACCGCAGACAATCCCAGCAGCACAAGAAACGTAGCCCGCACCGCAATTCGCCGCGTCGGATACGACGGCCCATGCAGCAGGTTAACCCCCCGCAGCCCGCCAAACAGACGCCGCCACCACGGCATCTCCTCCCACTTCAGAGGCTCTTTGTCTTCCTGGAATAAGCTCGCCACAGCCCCTTCACGATAGCATGCCCCGCTACGGCCTGGTTCCGCTTCCGCTTGCGATGAACCGCCTGTCGCTCGATCCACGAAAGGCAGTCTCGCCTCTCAGGCAGATCCAGACTTAGCCCGGATACTTAATGCCCCCGCAAAGGCGGGTCTGTCCCCCGCGACATGCTCTCTTTTCCACCGCGGGAAGTTGCCTTTGAGCTCATCAACTATCGTCGACAAACTCCGTCACGCCCCACACAAGGTCTGCTACGCAGCCTTAGCCTTCAAAAGATCCAGCGCCTTGGTCAATTGCTCATCCACCGCCGTAGCAGCCTTCTTAATAGGTTTCACAGCCGTCCCAGTGGCATCCTGAGCCTGCACCGAATCCGCTTCCACATCCGCCTGTGCATCCGGCTGCCCCAAAACTACGTCCGGAGTCAGTCCCTCGTCCTGCAGCTTCTTTCCCGAAGGCGACTCATACTTCGCCACAGACAGAATCAGCGCCGACCCATCCGGCAGCTCAAACGTCTTCTGCTGCGCTCCCTCACCAAACGTCTTCTCGCCTACTACCTCACCGCGCTTGTTATCGCCCAGCGCTCCGGCCACTACCTCCGCAGGCCCAGCCGTACCCCGATTCACCAGCACCACCACGGGAGCCGTCGTATTCACCGTCTGTCCGTGATCCGCCGTAAATACCTGCTTCGGAAACTTCTGCCCCTCGAGCGTAGCGATCGTCCCATCCTTCAACAGAAAGTTCGCCATCCGCATCGCCTCGGCCATATCGCCCGCCGCTACGTCACGCAGATCCAGCAAAACCTTCTTGTCGCCAAGCTTCTGCATCCCCTTCAGCTTCGCTTCCACCTGCTGCACATGCTCATGATCCAGGATCTCCGGCTTCAAATAGAGGATCCCAGCACCCGCATAGCTCTGCCCCATAGGCTGCGGCAGCGCGTCAATCACCGGCGGCACGTCCGCCGAAACTCGCGTCATTACAATCTTCTCCGGCTCAGGTTTGCCGTTATGCCCCACCAGACCCACAGTCAGCGTACTTCCCGGCTTGCCCTCCAGCATCAACCGCATCATCGCCAGCGAGATATTCTGCGTATCCTTCCCGTCGATGCCCTCCAGGATGTCGCCATCCGTCAGCCCCGCCTTATCCGCCGGACTTCCGGGAACCACCGAGATCACCGTCGCATATCCCGCATACCGCTTCGAGATATTGATCCCCACCTGCGCCTTGCCACCCTTGTCCGCCTTGTAGGTCTTATATTCCTCCGGATTCAGGTAGCTCGAATCCGCATCGAGCGAAGCCAGTAATCCACGCAGCGCCCCATCCGTCACAGCGCCAATGTTTGGCTCCGTCACATAATCCTGCTGGATATGGTGCAGCACTTCGGTATACACATTGATCTGTCGGTACGCGCCGCCATCATCCTTCGCCGCGGCACTCACCCCGCTCGCGTTCTCACCCAGAAACACCGTCAGCACCAGCGCCACCGACATCACCAGCAACATAATCTTCGCAATCTTAGGCATATACAAACATCTCCACGGAAACCGCTGCGCTCAGGACATCAATAACGGAGCGTCCCTATCTGACACATCGAGCTAGCTCGCCAGTCGAGGATTAGACGCCCTCACCCGCAACCCGATAGCCAAATCATATACCGCCCAGCCCTCCGCATCGCGAGCCAGAAGCTCACTCAAGGGAAGAAGATAGATAAATAGAAAAGTTCATCTCGTCATTCCGGAAAATCTGCTTCAGCAGCCCAGTGGAAGCGAACAACTGCATCTGCTCAGGCGTAGTGGCTACATACGCGATATACATCGAGCGCGGACACGAGACCAGGGACCTCTTAATATTTGCCGTAACCTCTGCCAGCAGCCGACCTCGGCATGGATTGAAGAAAAACAGAACAGAGGCCTCAGGCGGTAGCTCAAAGTCCACAAAGTCCACGTTCAGCGATTGAATGCTTCGACACTTCTGCGTCGGCGAGCTATACCGTCCGGTATTCTCCTCTGCCACACTATGCAGTTCAGGCGAGAACTCCAGGCCGATGATCCGTTTAAACGGAAATTCCGACGCCAGCAATAAGGCTCGCCCCTTGCCAGAACCAAAATCGATAAACGTAAACTCCTCAAACGCAATATCGAGACTGGCAATCACACGCTTGAATCTCTCTGGTTCAATGGGCAGATAGTCGCCCCCCTCAATCCAATTCGGACTGGGGATATTCAAATCGCTGAGATACGTCCAATCCTGGAACTTGCCTCCCGTGTCGACAGAATGGGCAAGATCAAATTCGCTTACCTCGCCCTCGACACGCAGCGACCTGGCCGCGCGGTACTCTCGCAGCAAATGAAGAGGTAGCAGAAAGCTACGCCGCAAGCTCGTCACCAATCCCTTGTCGCGCAGCGACTTTCGAATTCGAGGAATTACAGTCTTCAGTACCGTAGGCATGAAGTACAGCCTAACTCAGATACTCCAGAGTCAGCTCACGCTTTCGAAGTGCATCCCTACCCTTCCGCACGACCCAGGTAGTCATGCACCTCTGCCCCTGCACCACCGTAGTCTTCAGCGGATCCACCAGCCTCCCACCCAGCCGCGCGGTCCACCCCATCAACATCGCCTCATCCACCAGAAACCAATCCTGCCCATCCACCATCCGATACCGCCGCGACGAACCCACGCGCTCCAGTCCCAACCCCTCAGCCCCAATCACCGACCCCAGCCTGCAGAACATCATCCCACCCACCCGCAGCACCCTCCAAAGCTCCCGCACCATAGCCTCAAACTGCGCATCATCCTCCGCAAAATGCAGCACTGAATTGCAGATCACCACATCCGCAAACCCATCCGCGAAGGGCATACTCTCCACCGCCGCCATCTGGAAGTTCTCCGCACCCAATCCCGGCGCAATCTCCGCCGCCTTCTCCCTTGCCGACTCCACCGCCCCCGCATTTGCATCGACCCCAAACACTTCATACCCCTCGCGCAGCAGATACACCAGGTTCCGCCCACCCCCACACCCCGCATCCACCACCCGCATTCCCGGCGCGATATTCCCTCGCAAAATCTGGTCAAACACATAAATATCAATCGGCCCAAATTCTTCTTGAATCGTCATCTCGTCACCTTTCTCGCCCTTATCCAAATTCCAAACTGTCCGCATGGAGGAACCCGGACGATATCTCCTCCTCCTCACAACGCATTCCAGGCTGTAAGCTTAAGGCTCTTAGCTTACAGATTTGAGGTTCGCCATGAGCATCGCCGAAAAGATCAACGCCGACATCATCACCGCCATGAAAGCCAAGGAAGAGCACCGCCTAACCACCCTCCGCATGGTCAAGTCTGCTCTCCGCTCCAAAGAAATCGACAAGCGCGAGCCGCTAACCGACGCCGAAGAGACCCAGATCCTCTCCACCCTCCTTAAGCAGCGCCGCGAATCAGTCGAAAGCTTCACTAAGGGCGACCGCCCCGAGCTAGCCGCCAAGGAGCAGGCCGAGATCGCCATGATCGAGTGCTACATGCCCCAGGCCGCCAGCGAAGACGAGCTCCGCCAGATTGTCACCGGAGCTATAGCCCACCTCGCTGCCTCCGGCGGAGCCACCAAGCTCGGCCCCAAAGATATGGGCGCGGCCATGAAGATCGTCCAACAACGCATCCTCGCCACCGGCCTCCGCGCCGACGGGAAAATAGTCTCCGAGCTAGTCAAAACCGAGCTCGCCAAATGAAAATTCGCGCCGGTATTCGCACCTCCGCGCCATCCCACCAAACCCTCGATACAATAGAAGCATGATCCGTAAAACGAGACTCTTCACGCCAGGCCCAACGCCTCTGCTCCCCGCCGCCCAATTTGCCATGGCCGCGGCCGATATTCACCACCGCACCGCCGAGTTCCGCGCCCTCTTCACCCGCGTCCTCGCACAGCTCAAAGAGTTCGTCGGCACCACCAACGACGTCCTCATACTTGCCAGCTCCGGCACCGGCGCCATGGAGGCCTCGGTCTCGAACCTCACCTCACCTGGCGACCGCGTCCTCGTCCTCACCGCCGGCAAGTTCGGCGAGCGCTGGACCGGCATCACCAAGGCCTTCGGCTGCGAAGTAGACGTTGTCTCCGCGCCCTACGGCAGCACCTTCTCGCTCGACGAGATCAAAGCCGCCCTCAAGCTCGAAACCCGCGTAGTCTTCGTCCAGGCCACTGAATCCTCAACCGCCGTGCGCCACGACATCCAGGCCATCGCCAAGCTGCTCAAGGACGCCAACTCCGAGGCGCTGCTCGTCGTCGACGCCATCACCGGCCTCGGCACCACGCACATCGACATGGACGCCTGGGGCATCGACGTCCTCATCGGCGGCTCGCAAAAAGCCCTGATGATTCCGCCCGGCCTCTCCTACCTCGCCGTCAGCCCGCGCGCCTGGGACCGCATGGAAGCCAGCTACAACCCGCGCTACTACTTCGACCTCCGCAAGGAGCGCAAGAACGCAGCCAAGGGCGAGTCCGCCTACACCCCGTCGGTAGCACTCATAGCAGCCATGGGCGCAGCGCTCGACTACATCGCCGGACAAGCTGACGGCAACCTCGTCGAAGGCCGCAAGAAGCTCATCGACAACGCCGAGACCTGCGCCGCCATGACCCGCGCCGCAGCCACCGCCATGGGCCTTAAGCTCTTCGCACCCAAAGGCTACGAAGCAGCCGCCGCAACTGGCATCCTGCCTCCCGAAGGCACCGACTCCGGAGCCATCGTCAAGGGCCTCCGCTCCAAATTCGCCATCATCGTCACCGACGGCCAGGGCGAGATGAAGGGTTCCCTCTTCCGCATCGCCCACATCGGCTTCTTCGATTACATGGACACCATCGCCGTCATCGGCGCACTGGAACAGGTAGCGGCAGCCATCAAGCTCCCGCTCCCCAACGCCACCTTCGGCACCGGCCTGATCGCCGCCCAAAAGGAATTCGCCGACCGCACCAAGTAAACATTGCCGTATACAGACGATGCCGTTTCAATCGAGTATGTGTGGCATAGCGAATGAAAAGGTCTGCCCAAATCGTTACACCGATCCTCGCACTAACCGCTTTCGGAATTGTCTCTGGCCGGAGCATCGCCAAGACAATTCCGGAAGCAATAAAAAGCACCCTAACTAAAAGTTCCGATGACCGAAAGATAGAGCGAGGCGGGTTCGGAACTTGGTTTATCTTTGCCCTGTCTGTCGGTGCTGCAATCTCGCTTGGTGCAGGTGAGTAAAATCACATGAACATAAAACGATCGGCTCAAGTCACCGCTCCGCTCCTCGCTTCCGCAGCTCTTGCACTGTTAACCGGATGCCGCAACCGCGAGATGAAGCGCTGCGTCGATGCACATAACGCCGTCGTCGACGATCACTTCTGCAACGCCCAATCACCGCAGCAGCAGCCCGCGAGCAGCGGCGGAGGCGGAGGCGCGATCTTTCCGTACCGCTGGTACTACGGCGGCTACGGAGGATACGGATCCGGCAGCTACGCCGGCGGCGGTGGATACGCCCCGGCGGCGGGCCACTCCTATGCATCGTCCACCACTCGCGGCGGCTTCGGCAGCTCCTTTGGCGGCGGCGAAGGCGGCCACGGCGGGGCGGGCGAGTAATGCGCCGTGTGCCCCTTACTCCACGAGCTGACTGGCAGGCGAAGGTTGAAGCCGTCGGCCTCACATTCCATTCGCCAGACGCCATGGCGGAGCACAGCCGCACCTACTGGGACGAATCCGCCTGCTACGAATTCACAGCAGCCGAGGTGGACACGCTGGAGCTGGCCGCCAACCAGATGCAGGAGATGTGCCTGGCTGCCGCGCAGCACGTCATCGATAAAAAGCGCTACGCCGAATTAGAAATTCCTTCAGCCGCAATCCAAGCCATCGAATGGTCATGGAACGCCGAGCCCCCAGCCATCTATGGGCGTTTCGACTTCCTCTACAACGGAAGCGAGCCGCCGAAGCTGTTGGAGTACAACGCCGACACGCCAACATCTCTGCTAGAGGCCGCCGTCGTACAGTGGCATTGGCTCGAGGAGGTGGCCGGCGATCTTCCCGCCGACGATCATTTTCTTTCTTTCACTGCACCAAAGCCCGACCAGTTCAATTCCATCCACGACCGGCTGATCGCCAAATGGAAAGACATCGCGCCGTATCTCAGCGCGCCCCTGTACTTCGCCGGAACCGAAGAGCCGGAAGACGTACTGACCCTTGCATACCTCGAAGACACTGCGCGCCAGGCCGGTCTTCAAACACACCGTATCGCCATGCTCGACCTCGGCTGGAATCCAGATCGCAATAGCTTCGTCGACCTCGATGAAGAGGCGATTCAATCCATCTTCAAACTCTATCCATGGGAAACCATGATGGCCGAACAGTTCGGTCCGCATGCGATCGCCACCTGTCGCGAGATGAAGTGGATCGAACCTATCTGGAAGATGCTCCTCTCGAATAAAGGAATACTGCCCATTCTGTGGGAGCTTTACCCGGACCATCCCAACCTGCTCCCGTCCTACTTCGACCGCACCAGCGTCGCTCTCAACATGCACGATTACATCCGCAAGCCCATGCATTCGCGGGAAGGGGCAAACATCACCCTTGTCCGCAACGACAGCGTCATTACAAGCACCGACGGCCCATACGATGGTGCCTGCATCGTTCAGGCGATCGGCCCTGAGACCACCTTCGCCGCAGCAGATGGAACCGCGCGCTACCCCGTCCTCGGCGTTTGGATGGTCGATCAGGAGTGCGGTGGCATGGGCATCCGCGAATCCACCGGACCGATTACCGACAATCTCAGCAGCTTCGTCCCGCATTATTTTCGATAGCGCCATGCATAATAGAAATGGTGCGCTGATCGCCCGATAACCGCAGCTCAAACGAGAAGGAAGTTCATGAAGATCGTACTTGCAGAAAAAGTATCGCCTGCAACTCTTGCAGTGCTGCAGCAGGAACCCGACTGGAAAATCGTAACCGCCGACGAAGTCGCCAAGCGCGGCCCCGGCGGCCTCGAAGCTGAACTGGCCGACGCCGATGCACTCGTCGTCCGCTCCGCCGTCCAGGCCGACGCGAAGCTGCTCGAGTCCGCACCCAACCTCCGTCTCATCGGCCGCGCCGGCGTAGGCGTCGACAACATCGACGCCGCCGCCGCCACCCATCGCGGCATCGTCGTCATGAACACTCCCGGCGCCAACGCCGTCGCCGTAGCCGAGCTCGTCCTCGGCTCCATGATCGCGCTCGCCCGATCCATCCCTCGCGCCAACGCCACCATGCACGCGGGCAAGTGGGAGAAAAAGTCGCTCCAAGGCACCGAGCTGCGCGGCAAAACCTTCGGCATCATCGGCCTCGGCCGCATCGGCCTGGAAGTCGCCCGCCGCGCCCGCAGCTTCGGCATGGAGCTCATCGGCTACGACCCCTTCATCGCACCCGTCGTTGCACGCGAGAACAACGTTACCCTCGTCCCCTTGGATGAGATTTTCAAACGCTCCGACTACCTCACCCTGCACGTCGGCCTCACCACGCAGACCGAGGGCATGATCAACGCGACATCGATTAAGATCATGAAGCCCGGCATCCGCATCGTCAACTGCGCGCGCGGCGAACTCATCGTCGACGAAGCCCTCGCCGAAGCCCTCAAGTCCGGCCAGGTCGGCGGCGCAGCGCTCGATGTCTTTCGCAAGGAGCCGCTCAAGGACTCCGTCTACTTCGGCCTCGATAACGTCCTGCTCTCACCACACATCGCCGGCTCCACCGACGAAGCGCAGGAGGCCATCGGCATCCAGCTCGCCGAGCAAGTACGCGACTACCTCAAGCTCGGCGTCGTGCAGAACGCCGTCAACGTCCCCTCGCTCTCACGCGAAGAGTACGTTGAGGTCTCCCCCTACATCGACATGGCCGAGCGCCTCGGCCTCTTCCTCTCGCACGCAACAACAGGCAATTTGGAGAGCATTCAGATCACCTACGCCGGCCGCATCGCGCAGGGAAAAACTGAGCTGATCCGCAACGCAGCCATCTGCGGCGTCTTCGCCAACTCCGAGGTCGTCAACCACATCAACGCGGCAGCCATCGCACAAGAGCGCGGAGTCCGCATCCAGGAAGACAAGAAAGAAGTCACCACCGGCGGCACCGGCAGCACGCTCAAGGTAGTCCTTCACTTCTCCGACGGCGACGCCAGCGCATCGGCCACCGTACTACACGGCAACTCACCCCGCCTGCTCACCTACGATGGCATCGACATCGAGGCACCGCTCCACGGCACCCTCGTCACCATCCGCAACCATGACGTACCCGGCGTAGTCGGACGCATCGGCACCATCCTCGGCGACCACTCGCTGAACATCGCGAACTTCGCCCTCGGTCGTGCCGGAGATGCATCCCGCTCCACCCGCGCCCAGCGCGTCCCGCAAGGCCAGGCCCTCGCCGTTGTTCAGATCGATGTGCAGGACACCAGCAAAGCAACCGCCGCAATCGAGGCACTTCGCAAGGTTGAAGCCATCGCCAGCGTGCGTCTCGTCGAACTCGAAAAGCAGTAGCACCCCAACAAGCAACAAAACCGGTTACAGATAGTCGCTATCTGTAACCGGTTTCGATTAAGGCCACGAAAGAGGAAGAAACGCCATGCCGCTCTACGAATACGAATGCACCCAATGCAAGCGCCACACCGAAAAGATACAGAAGTTCTCCGACCCCGAGATCACCCAGTGCCCACACTGCGGAGGCAAGCTCGAACGCGTCCTCTCCGCCCCAGCCGTCTCCTTCAAGGGCGGAGGCTGGTACGCCGACGGCTACGGCAGTCCTAAGCCAGCCGAGACCAAATCCGATGCAAAGCCCGCAAAGAGCGAGGCTGGCACCTCCATCTCAGCCTCCAGCGACGCCCCGTCCTCGAGCAAAGAGACCTCCTCCACTCCAGCGCCTGCTGCCCCCGCACCCGCAGCACCTGCCGCATCCACGCCGGAGAAGAAGTAGCCCTAGCTCTTCTTCTTCGGCACTTTCTTACCTTCTTTGCGCGCCTCCGAAAGCCCAATCGCAATCGCCTGCTTCGGATTCGTAACCTTCTGGCCGCTGCCGCTCTTCAGCTTGCCCTGCTTCATCGCCTTCATCTCGCGCTCCACACTCTTGCTCGCGGCAGGGCTGTACTTGCGCGAAGACGTGTTCTTCTTCGAAGCAGATTTTTTCGCCGAGCTTTTCTTCGCAGCGCTCTTCTTTGCAGGGGTTTTCTTCGAAGTAGCCTTCTTCGCAGAACTCTTCTTTGCTGCCTTCTTAGTTGCCATGGGTTGCCTCCACAGTGTTGGAGGCACACGACCGCACAACAGTTGCACCAAAACCTGTGCGCAGGTTTACAGCCGCCTAAGAGGCATTCGCAATCGCGTCGAGCTTGCGCGTAACCAACTCGTTTAGCATCGCTGGATTTGCCTGCCCTTTCGACACCCGCATCACGTTGCCGACAAAGAACGCAGCCACGGTCTTTTTGCCGCCCACATACTGTTCCACCTGCTTCGGATTCGCAGCGATCACCTCGTCGATCATTGCCTCAATCGCACCCGCATCGGAGATTTGCTGCGGCTTGTCGCGCTCATACACCTCGCCAAAATCCTTACCTTCGGCAAAGCAGGTATCCAGCAGCTGCTTCAGCATCTTGCTCGACAGATCGCCAGACTCAGCCAGATCCGCCGCCAGCACAATCCCTTTCAGCGACACCGGCGACTGCTCCAGCTCCAGCCCAGCCGCCTTCAGCCTTCCCGTCAGCTCGCTCGTAATCAGCGACACCACGCGCCGCGGACTCTTCGCCGCCTTCGCCGCCTCTTCAAAGCTATCCGCAAAGGCCCGCGTAGCCGTCAGCGTCATCGCATCCTGCGGCGTAATCTCGTACTCCGCAATCATCCGCGCGCGCCGTGCCTCAGGCAGTTCTGGCAGCGCCGCAAGAATCTCCTTCTGCCAAGCCTCGCTCACCACCAGCGGTGGAAGATCCGGCTCCGGAAAGTAGCGATAATCATGCGCCTGCTCCTTCGAGCGCATCGAGTACGTCCTGCCCTCCGCGTTATTCCAAAGCCGCGACTCCTGCACCACGCGACCGCCGCCTTCGAGCACCTCCACCTGCCGCTCGATCTCATACTCCAGCGCCGCGCGGATATACCGAAAGCTGTTGACGTTTTTCACCTCAGCCTTCGTGCCAAACTTCTCCGCACCCTTCAACATCACGCTCACGTTCGCATCGCAGCGAAGGCTGCCCTCTTCCATGTTGCAGTCGCTCACGCCCGTGTACAGCAGAATCTCCTTCAGCCGCGTCAGGTACTCGAACGCCTCGTCCGGCGTACGCAAGTCCGGCTCGCTCACAATCTCCGCCAGCGGCGTGCCGCATCGGTTCAGATCGATATAGGTCCGCGACACCGAATCCGCAAACCCATCATGCACGCTCTTACCTGCATCTTCTTCCAGATGCAGCCGCGTCACTCCAATCCTCTTCGTTATCGCCGCGCCCGACGCATCGAACGCAGGCACATCAACCCACCCATTCTCTGCAATCGGCAGATCGAACTGCGAGATCTGATACCCCTTCGGCGAATCCGGAT
The DNA here is from genome assembly GCA_035943695.1 of Acidobacteriaceae bacterium. Taxonomy (GTDB): domain Bacteria; phylum Acidobacteriota; class Terriglobia; order Terriglobales; family Acidobacteriaceae; genus Edaphobacter. Next base: position 45,634 of record DASZBW010000026.1, read on the forward strand.
AAAAATAATTCTTCCGCGAGAACACACTGGTCACACGAATCTCACAGCCGATCGCCTTCGCCGCCAGCACCGCCAGTTCCACAGCGCGACGGTTCAGCACCGGCAGCGCACCCGGCAACCCCAGGCACGTTGGACATACATGCGTATTCGGCTCACCGCCATAGCGATTCACGCAGCCGCAAAAAGCCTTCGACTCCGTAAGCAACTGAACGTGAACCTCCAGCCCGATGACAGGCTGATACTTGGCAAGAACCTCAGGCGAAACCGCATTCATAGTCGACATGGTCCCCTCGATTCTACCAACAGCGCGAACGACTTCCCCGCATCCCGCATCTCACCCCCAATGCGCCCCCTCTTGTTTCGTCGCCGCCAGCCTCAAGCCGAACCTCCGCCCACCGCCCAGAAGCACCTGGAACGCCCCAGCGCGCAGGACATCTTCGAGCAGGTAGCCAACAACGCGCGCCAGGAGCTAGGCCGCTCCAGCGTCTCGCTCGCCATCTCCGCCCTCGCCGGCGGCATCTTCATGGGTCTCTCCGCGCTCGGCAATGCCATCGCCATAGCAGTCCTCACCCCCGCCGGAGCCACGCCCACCCCTGCCACCCTTTTCATCGGCAAAATGTTCTACCCCCTCGGCTTCATCGTCGTCATCCTCGGCCGCTCGCAGCTCTTCACCGAAAACACCCTGTACCCTGTCGCATTGGTGCTAGCGGAAAAAAGTCACTTCTGGAAGACCATGCGCCTGTGGGCTGTCGTCCTTCCCTTCAACGCAATAGGCGCCCTCGCCTTCGCCGCCCTCGCAACTCGAACCCATGCCGTCACCCCGGCCGTAGTCCAATCGCTCGGCCAACTCGGTGCCGAAGCCATCGCTCATCCCTCCGCCACCATCTTCTGGTCCGCAGTCATGGGCGGTTGGATCATCGCCTCGGTAGCCTGGCTGGTCTCCGCCTCCCACTCCATCACCGGCTCCGTCATGATCATCTGGATGCTCGCCCTCATCGTGGGCCTCGGCAACTTCGCCCACTCCATCGCCACCAGCGGTGAAGTCTTCGCCACAATCCTGGTTGGCCGAGCACCCTGGCTGGCCTTCCCCACTTGGTTCATCCCAGCCGTAGCCGGCAACATCTGCGGCGGCGTAGGCATGGTCACCCTGCTCGAATACGGCCAGGTCATCGTAGGCAAAGACGCCGAAGCCGAAGCTCTTCCTCCCGCCGAATCAACCACTCCCAAAGCAGAAGCAAAATCCGAAGAACCACCGGCATTCTAAGAGCACCTCGTTTCCTCCGCCCCTGTTATCAACCGCATCCATCAACGCCGTTACAATCAGATCTAGCGATGATCTTGCCTTTCGTCCGCGAACTGCTCGCGGACCTTGAACACTCTGTCCCCTTCGACCGTGTCCGTCGCCATCTCAGCGCCGGCAGCGGCCGAAGACGCGTCTCCGGCCTCACCTTCACCGCACGCGCTCTTTATCTTCCGCTCTTCGTACGAGCAGCACACGCACCCTGCCTCATCCTCGTCGCCGACAACAAAGCCGCCGAAGCCCTCCACGCCGTCATCCTCTCCGCCTGCGAGCTCACCGGCGCGCTCAAGCCCGAATCCGTCCTGCGCCTCCCCGCACACGATGTCCTCCCGTTTGAAAATCTCTCCCCACACCCGGAGATTCAGGAGACTCGCGCCGCCACGCTCTGGAAGATCGCCAGCGGCGCGGCCAGCCTCATCATCGCGCCAGTAGAAGCCGCCTGCATGCGCCTCTTCCCACGCGAGCACTACGCCGCCCTCGCCCTCCACCTCAGGCGCGGCGAGGAATACCTCCCCGACATGCTCATCGAGCATCTCCTCTCCGTCGGCTACACCCGCGTCGACGTAGTCGAGATGCCCGGCCAGGTTACCCTGCGCGGCGGCATCCTCGACGTCTTCTCACCCGAATCCGACCGCCCCGTCCGCATCGACTTCTTTGGCGATGAGATCGAATCCATCCGCCGCTTCGACCCCGACACCCAGCGCTCCGCCTCCACCCTTGACGAAGCCCTCCTCCTCCCACTCACCGAAATTCCCGTCACCGAAAAGATCCTTACCGCCATCAACGCCCGCCTAACCCGCGGCGGCCTCGCCGGGGCAGAACTCGAAGGCGGAGAGCAACCCGAAGAGCTCCACACCCACATCGCCTCCCGTACCGGCGAACACGGGGTCCCCGACGATGCCTTTTATCGACGGGGTGGAGACGCCACCATCTTCCCCGGCTGGGAGTTCTTCGCCCCCGTAGCAGGCGCGCCCCTCACCTTGCTCGATCTGCTCGGCTCCGCCACGCGCGTCATCGTCGAAGAGCCCGCTATGGTCAAGAACCACGGCGAGCGCTGGTGGAACAAAGTCGAGCAGCGACACGAGCGCTCCGGCATCGGCTCCCTTGTCCGCCCCGACGACATCTACATCTCGCCCTGGGATCTCGACGACCGCCTCCGCTCCTTCTCCGGCATCGAGCTGGACCAGCTCGGCGCCATCGACGTTCTCGACGCCGACCGCAGCGACCTCTCCGAAGTCGACTTCGCCACTCGCCCCACGCAGCGCTTCCACGGCAGCATCCCTGCCCTCGTCGAAGCCATCCAAAGCCTCATCCGCCAGGACGCCCGCGTCCTCATCGCCGCGCCAAATCAAGGCGAAGTCGAGCGCCTCGCCAGTCTCCTGCAGGAGTACCAAGTCCCCTACCGCCTCGGCTCCCGCAACCTCGCCCCCGGCAGCGAGACCGTCTACTCCGAATCGAGCTATCTCGCCGGCGACCTCCAAACCCCCGTCATCGTCCGCGCCGCCGTCGCCAACGGCGTGCAGGTGCTCGACCTCAAAGACGCCGACGGCCGCGCCACCGCCCGCCAGCTCATCCTCTTCGGCGCGCAGGATCTCGTCGACGACGCCGACGTCACCGCCCGCCCCGTAACCCGCAGCAAGTCGAAGATGTCGGCCTTCGTCTCCGACCTCCGCGACCTCACAGTCGGAGACTACGTCGTTCACGTCGAGCACGGCATCGCTCGCTACTGCGGCCTCCGCGTCATAGAAGAGAATGACGCACCGCCGCTCGAACTCATGATCCTCGAGTTCGCCGACGAGGCCAAGCTCTACGTCCCACTCACCCGCCTCGATCTCATCCAGAAGTACCGCTCCACCGACACCGGCCCCGCACCGCAGCTCAACAAGCTCGGCACGCAGTCCTGGCAGAAGACCAAGGCCCGCGTAAAAAAGGCGATGGCCGACATGTCCGCCGAGCTGCTCAAACTCTATGCCCAGCGTAAGGCCGCCGTTGGCACAGCCTTCTCGCCCGACACCAACATGCAGCGTGAGTTTGAAGACGCCTTCGACTTCAACGAGACCGACGACCAGCTCACCGCCATAGTCGACATCAAGTCCGACATGGAATCCACGCAGCCCATGGACCGGCTCCTCTGCGGCGACGTAGGCTACGGCAAAACCGAAGTTGCCATGCGCGCCGCCTTCAAAGCCGTCCAGGATGGCAAGCAGGTCGCCGTCCTCACCCCCACCACGGTGCTCGCCTTCCAGCACTTCGAATCCTTCAAGCGCCGTATGGCAAACTTCCCCGTTAACGTCGAGATGATTTCGCGCTTCCGCTCCGCAAAAGAGCAAAAAGAAATCCTCGAGAAGGCCGCCGCAGGCAAGGTCGATATTCTCATCGGCACCCACCGCGTTCTGTCGAAAGACCTCAAGTTCCAGGACCTCGGCCTCCTAGTCGTCGACGAAGAACAGCGCTTCGGCGTCCGTCACAAAGAACGCCTCAAGCAGATGCGCGCCCAGATCGACGTGCTCGCCATGTCCGCCACGCCCATCCCGCGCACCCTGCATATGTCGCTCATCGGCTTGCGCGACATGTCCGTCATCGAGACGCCGCCCAAAGATCGTATGGCCATCCAAACAATCGTTGCCAAGTTCGATGAAAAGCTAATCCGCACTGCCGTCGAGATGGAGCTCGAGCGCGGTGGCCAGATCTACTTCGTCCACAACCGCGTCGAAACCATCTACGAACTCGCCTCCAAGATCCGTGAACTCGTCCCCCACGCACGCATCGTCATCGGCCACGGCCAGCTCCCCGAGGCAGAGCTCGAACGCGTCATGCTCGCCTTCATGAACCACGAGTACGACGTCCTCGTTGCCACCTCCATCATCGAGAACGGCCTCGACATCCCACTCGCCAACACCATCATCATCAACCGCGCCGATCGCCACGGCCTCAGCGAGCTCTACCAGCTGCGCGGCCGCGTGGGCCGCAGCAATCGCCGCGCCTACGCCTACCTCCTCATTCCACCCGACACCGAACTCACCGAGATCGCACGCCGCCGCCTCGCCGCTCTCAAAGAGTTCTCCGACTTAGGCGCAGGCTTCAAGATCGCAGCACTCGATCTCGAACTGCGCGGCGCAGGCAACATGCTCGGCGGCGAACAGTCCGGCCACATCGAAGCCATCGGATTCGAGATGTACACCTCCATGCTCGAAGAGGCCGTCCGCAAGATCAAAGGCGAAGACGATAAGCCCGCACACGCCGGCACCAGCATCAACCTTGGCATCTCCGTCCGCATCGACAGCAGCTACATCCCCGAAGAGAACCAGCGCCTGCGCATGTACAAACGCATCGCCGGAGCAGAAGACGAAGCCACCCTCACCGACGTCCGCGCCGAACTCCAAGACCGATACGGCGATCCACCCGAGTCCGTCCTCAACCTCCTCGCCGCTGGCTCGCTTCGCCTCCTCTGCGAAAAACTCGGCATCGCCCAGCTCGACCGAAAGCGCACCCAGGTCGAACTCCCCAGCTCCGCCGCTCCCACATCCGGCCCACAGCAAACCATGCTGTCCCGCAGAAACGCCCCACCCAAACCCGTCGCCGCCAAGACCTTCGTCGAAATGCTCCACATCCGCTTCGCCGCCGCCGCAGCCGACTCCTCCCAGCTTGGCGACACCTCCCTCGCCCGGGCCTCCGTCGATCCCGGCATGATGATGAAGCTCGTCGCCCGCAACGCCAAACGCGGCGCGCAATTCACCCCCCAAGGCGTCCTACGCTGGCCCATCAGCTCCGCCAAAGCCGCCGACGTACTAGCCGAAACTCGCGAGCTCCTCACCGCGCTCACCCCCGCACCCTGAATTTAATCTCACAGCAACCAGGCGCAGAAAAAGCCCGCAGCCTCGCCCGCCACATCCGCATCTCATCCACACAGAGGTAAAAGCGAGATGAAGGCAGTCCTCCTCCACGCATACGGCGACACAGACCAGCTCCACTACGAAGATGTCCCCGACCCCATCCCCGCCGAAGGCGAGATCCTCGTCCGCCTGGCCGCCACCAGCGTCAACCCCATCGACTGGAAGATGCGTAACGGATCCGCCGCCGCTCGTTTCCCCATCGAGTTCCCGGCTATCCTAGGCCGCGACATCGCCGGAATTGTACGTGCCATAGGCCCAGGCGTGACCGGGTTCAGCCCCGGCGACAAAGTAATAGCGCTAAGCACCCGAACCTACGCAGAACTCGCCGTAGTCAAAGCCGCCGACACGGCCCACATCCCCGAAGGCCTCGACGTAGTAGAAGCCGCGGCGCTCCCACTCGTCCTACTCACCGGCGAACAACTCATCACCCGCGGCACAAAGATCCAGCCCGGCCAGACCGTCCTCGTCACCGGAGCCATCGGCAGCGTAGGCCGCTCCGCAGTTTTCGTCGCGAAGAAAGCAGGAGCCAAAGTCATCGCAGGCGTCCGCAAGAGCCAGTTGGACAAAGCCGCAGACCTCAAAGCCGATCAGCTCATCGCCCTCGACGACGACGATGCTCTCGCCAAACTAGGCTTCCTCGATGCCATCGCAGACACAGTCAGCGGGCAAATAGCCGAGAAGCTTCTCGCCAAAGTGAAACAGAACGGCATCTTCGCCACCGTCGCAGCTCTACCCGAAAACGCTGCTCTTCATCCCACCGTACAAGTCACCCGCATAGTCTGCACACCCGACGCTGCGACCCTCCGCACCCTCGCCGAAGACATAGCCGCAGGCCGCTTCAAAATTCCCATCACCCGCATGATGCAGCTCAAAGAAGCAGCCGAAGCCCAAACCCTCGCCGAAAAGGGCGCAGGCGGCAAGATCCTTCTACTCACCTGAGATCAGCGCGGACGAAAAGCATTCCGTACTCGCCCCACATCAGGCCGACGCGCAGGCCTCTCCGTCTCAAACGGCACAGACGTATCCGCGCCCTCCGGATACAGCACCACAAACCGCCCCGGCCCAACTCCACTTGAAGCCGTCGGCAAACCCGATTCCTTCAGGGTCAAATGAACCATTCGCCGCTCCCGCGAATTCATCGGCGGAAAAGCATGCGGCCTGCCTGAAAGCTTTACGTGTTCAATCGCCGCCGCAGCCGACTCCCGCATCTGCCGGTCGCGATTCGCCTTGAAGTGATCCGCGTCGAACGTCACCCGGTCATGCTCGGTCGGCTCAAGCCGCAGAATCTTCGTTCCCACATGCTCCAGCGCATTCAGCAACTCGCCGTTATATCCAGTCAGAGCCGAAGTATCCGGCCCGGAAAACTCCACATAAAGAGTGCGTTGATCTTCCATCGTCGCGTGTGCTTCCCCATCGCCAGTGCTCAATCCCTCAGCGATCTCCGGAGCAACCCCGCGCAGCTTCACCTGGTACCGCAGCCGCAGGCCGCTGTTCAGCGTAAACACCTGGAGATAATTTGCCAGCGTCCTGGCTGCCTGGTTTACATCGTCCATTGCACTATCAACCTTATGGTTCGAGCCTCAAGTTTTTGCCGAATTCAAACGCAAATCCAGCAAGCGGAATGCAAATTGAAGACCTAAGTGAAGACCTAACGCGGCGGCATACCACCCGGCCCAGCCGCAGTGGGATTCAGCTTCTGCGCCGCAATCATCCCCGCCGGCCCTTTCGCATCCTTATCCTTCAAATCGGCAAGCTGCTTCTTCGACTCAGCGACATTTCCCTCAGCCTGGTACACATCCGCCAGCTGCAACTGCGCAAGTCCAGCCGGAACCGTAGTCGTCGGCTTCTTCATCAGCTCCTGGTAGATCGCGATTGCCTGGTCGTTGTGTCCGCCATCGCGGTCCAGCTGTGCAAGCGCAAATTTAGCCAGCGCCGCAAGGTTGCTGTTCCATCCGCCCGCGACCTTCTTCAGCGTCTCCTCCGCCTGCTGCGTCTGTCCGGATTCAATCTCCGTCAGCCCCGCAAAGTATTGCGCATTCTTCCCACTCGAGGTCATCCCGTACTGATCCGCCACCGAAGCAAACAGCGCATGAGCCGCCTTCGCCCGTGCCGCGATCGACGGATACGTCTTCACCCCGGGAGGCGTCGGCTGGTCCGCCTGCACCAACGGCGTCTGGTACTCCTGCATCGCCGCCCCAAAGGCCGCCGAAGCCGCATCCGACCGCTTGTTGTAAATCACCACGCTCAGCACCAGGACGACGATCACGCCCAGCAGAATCGCCGTGGTGGTGATAACCGAGCGACGGTTTTCGCTCGCCCATTCAATCCCATGGTTGGTAGTCGTAATAAACCTGTCGTCCTGCTTGAGCGCTGCTTTGGTCTGCTGATCCACTGTCTTCTGATCTTCCTTCGGTGCGTCGTCGAGGTTAGGCGATGAGTCGCAAGATTTAATTTTTCCGACCGCGCTTTAGTCTAGCAGCACACACCCTCCATGGGCGATTTGAAAATCATTCCAAAGTCCTCCCCAGTTACCCTGCCTTCCTCCCAAAAGTACAGCAGCAGAAACACTTACTCGCCCTCAATCCCGAATCCACTCCGTCAAGTATCCGCCTCACGGTGCTAGACTGCGCCAATGATCGAATCCCCCGTTCGACGAGCAGCATCCCTGGCCGCGTTCGCTGCCGTCTGCACGATCGCAGCGGCAGGTCAAACTCTCCCGCAGAGAGCGGCCGATACCAACCTGGCCGATCGAATTGCAGCCATCCTTACACCACCCAACGTAGCCCGCGACCACTGGGGCATCCAGGTGACGACACTGGAAGGAATCACCCTCTACTCCCTGAACGCCGCGCAGCTTTTTCAACCAGCCTCAAACGCCAAGCTCTTCACCACCGCCGCTGCGTTGGCCCTGCTTGGCCCAAACCAGCGCTTCACCACACGCATTCAATACGACGCCGACGGGGACAAGGACACCATCGAAGGCGATGTCGTCATCGTGGGCGACGGCGACGGAAGCTTCAACGACAGCCAGTCGGACCGAAGCTCTTCTCACGCCGAAGACGATACACATCGCGAGCCCCTCCCCCTCCGCCGACTCGCAGAGTTCGCGAATGACATTGCAGCCAGCGGCATCAAGCACATCAAGGGCAACATCCTCGGCGACGACACAGCATTTCCCTGGGAACCATATCCCTCTGACTGGGCGCACGACGATCTTCTCTGGGGCTACGGCGCTCCCATCAGCGCACTCAGCGTAAACGACAACCAGCTCCAACTCACCGTAACGCCTGGCCGCTCAGAGACAGATCGTCCCGCCGTCCACTGGCAGGACGCAATGCCGCCCTACTACACGCTCGACGCCACCGCGTTGCAAACCGGCCCCTCAGGCTCGGGCCCGCACATCCAGATCGACCGCGAACTCGGCTCAAAGACCATACGCGTCTATGGATCCATCGCCATCGACGCACCCGCCGACACACAACAGATCGCCATCGCCGATCCAGCCGAGTTCGCCGCCGTCGCATTCAAGTCGCTGCTCCAGGCGCGAGGCATAGCAGTCGATGGAACAGCATCCGCCAGGCACCGAAGCCTCACCCAAGCCGCGTCCTTCCTCACCGAATCCATGCGCCCTCTCCCCGACCTGCCGAACGCAATCTCCGTGGCCGACAGCTCCTTCCTCACCGGCATCGTCGACTGCTACAACGTCTGCCCAAAGATGTTCCAACACACCTCGCCAACCGTCCAGCAAGACATCCTGGCAACCAACAAGATGAGCTCAAACATCCACGCGGAACTTCTCCTGCGCCACCTCGGCAAGCAATATGGCGACTGCTCCCAACCCGCTTTCACCGTCACAACAAGCTGCGCAGCGGAAGGCGCACGCGTCATCCGCCAGTTCCTCATCAACGCAGGAATCGATGGCACGCAATTCGTCTTCTTCGATGGCTCCGGCCTCAGCGCGCACGACCTCGTAACTCCCCAGGCCACCGCGCAGCTCCTCTCCTTCGCCGCCCACGACCCAAAGACCGCCGAACCGCAGCCCTGGTTCGCCGCGTGGAAAGCAAGCCTGCCCGTCGGCGGCGTCGATGGCACACTGGCCTCCCGATTCTCCACGCCGCCCCTGAAGAACCATATATTCGCCAAAACCGGCACACTCGGCGAAGCCCGCGCCCTCTCCGGCTACCTCGTCGCCGCCAGCGGCCGCACCATCATCTTCTCCATCTTCGTCGCCAACCATCTACCCGGCACTACAGAGGACCGCGAAGCAATGGACGAGATCGTCGCCGCCATCCAATCCACGCAATAATCGTCGAATTATCTATCTACGGCCCCACCTCCTCAGGCATACTGCAAACACAAGCAAAAGTTCCGCACTTAAGCCTGATGTTCGACGTTCAGGAGGGCAGTACATGGCAACCGACGCAATGCGTCCGCAAACCATCGCGCGCACACGACCCGCAAACCCCGTCTCCGATCGCCTCTTTTTCTCCGCCATGATCGTCGCACTCTGGGCGACCGTGCTCTTCGGCTTCGCAAAGACCTACTTCATGGCCGGAATGGTCCGCGCCCCTCTTCCCAACGCGCTCATCCATATCCACGGCGCGGCCTTCACCCTCTGGATGGTCCTGCTCGTCGTGCAGGAAGCTTTCGTATCCGGCCGCAAGATCAAATGGCACATGCAACTCGGCCTCTTCGGCTTCGGCCTCGCCGTCACCATGGTCATCCTCGGCCTGCTCGCCGCCACCGATGCACTCCGTCGCGGTGCCGCACCCCTCGGCCTCGATGCCAAAACCTTCTACATCGTTCCAATCAGTGCAATCTGCATGTTTGCCGTCCTCATGTACTTCGCCTGGCAGACGAGACGAAGCCCATCCACGCACAAACGCCTCATCCTCATCGCCACAATCGACCTCGTCGGTGCCGCCATCGGACGCTGGCCCGTCGCCTTACTGCAACGAATCCCGCCCCTCCAGAACGCCGTAACCCTTGCCTTCCTGCTGCTTCTCGTCGCCTACGACCTATTCTCCCAACGCAGAATCCAAAAAAGCACACTATGGGCAGGCGTCGCCCTCATGGTCATGCAACTCATTCGCGTCCCCATCGGCTTCACACCAGCCTGGCACGCCTTCGCCACCTTCATGGGCGGCAGGTAGCCGTCACTCCCACCACTCATCGAATCGCGAGTGCGACAATAGTATCCATGAGACAGATTGCGCGAGCCCTCTTGTACGTGGGTGTGGCGATGATGATCGGAGCTGCAGCCGGATGCACAAAAATCGCTCCGCCTACCCCTCTCGCACAGCTCAATAGCCAACAACTGCGTGGCTATTATGCATTCCACACCTACTGCTCGCAGTGCCACCACGACCGAACCAACGAAGTCCTCAACGGCCCGGCACTGCGCGGCATCTTCAAGAAGCAATATCTCGACAGCGGCGCGCCAGCTAACGACGAGCGCGTCATGGACACCATGCTCTACGGCCGCGGCAAGATGCCCGCCGTTGGCCGCAACATCGCGCCCGACGACCGCCTCGACCTCCTCGCCTACCTCCACACCCTATGACCTCACCCGACAACAAACCAACCCAAAGCGTGAAGGGCCAGATGCTCCCGGGAATCGCCGGCGTCTGCCTCTTCATGATCTTCATGACCATGGTCAACGTCTACGCCGGCCTTCACGGCGCATACGGCGCCGGCAAAGCCCGCACCTCCATCCTCATTCTCTGCACCCTGCTCGCCATAGGCATCTTCGGTCTGCTCAGACTCGCCAAGTGGGGATGGGCGCTCGTCACCGCCGGATGCTTGCTCTTCGCCACGGGAGACTTCTTCTACTTCTCGCGCACCCACGCCGGATTCTTCCTCGTCCGTGGCCTCTTCGTCCTTGTCTTCTTCCTCTACCTCGTTCGTCAGGAGACGCGCGAACGCCTCCGGTAGCTCCACCCCTCAGCCGCCCCATTCGACAGGCGTAGAATTTAACCCAATGACGCCGCCAGCCATTGAAACTCCCGCATCCGATCTCATCCAGATCGACCTCTCGCCGCGCCGCCCCGTGCGCAAGCCAGAGTGGCTGAAGGCCAAAGCGCCCGGTGGCGAAACATTCCACAACCTCAAGAAGCTCGCCCGCGAACTCAATCTCCACACCGTCTGCGAGAGCGCCCAGTGCCCCAACATCGGCGAGTGCTGGAACCAGAAATCAGCCACCTTCATGATGCTCGGCAACCTCTGCACCCGCCGCTGCGGCTTCTGCGCCGTCCCCAAAGGCCGCCCCGAGCCCATCGACTTTGACGAGCCCCGCCGGGTCGCCTACGCCGTCGCCCAGCTAGGCCTCGCCCACGCCGTCATCACCAGCGTCAACCGCGACGACGACAACCTCGGTGCCGCCCGCGCTTTCGTATCCGTCATCGAAGAAATCCGCACCCAATCCCCCGGCACCCGAGTCGAAATCCTCACCCCCGACTTCCAGGGCCACGAAGCCGCACTCCGCATGGTCGTCGCCGCCCGCCCCGAGATCCTGAACCACAACATCGAGACCGTACCGCGCCTCTACTCCATCGCCAAGTCCGGAGGCCGATACCCGCGTTCCCTCGAATTCCTCCGCAAAGCAAAAGCCATCGCCGCCGAGTCCGGCCACTCCCAGGTCACCAAGACCGGAATCATCGTCGGCATGGGCGAAGAAATGCACGAGCTCCTCGCCGTCTTCCGCGACCTCGCCGACCGCAAGGTAGACATCCTCACCATCGGCCAATATCTGCGCCCCAGCCGTCACCACCTCGTCATGCAGCGCTTCTACACCCCCGAACAATTCGCCTTCCTTAAGCACGAAGCCCTCGCCATGGGCTTTCGCCACGTCGAAAGCGGCCCCCTCGTACGCTCCAGCTACCACGCCCAGCAGCAAGCCGAAGCCACCGGCCTCGCCTAGTTCGGTACGTCAGTTATGCGCGACACCAATTATTTCTTGCCTCGATTTTCAAACGGTTTACACTCATCGCACGCGAGGTAGAAGCAAATGCGATTCAATTGTCATCGTCGTAGCAAGGGCCTCACGCGCGCGTCCGTTGCAATCATCGCCTGTGTTCTGCCGATATTCAGCGTCAGTTGTATTCATGCTCAGGGCGCGCCCGAAAACGCACTCCACACCGCGACGAGAACCGAGCTGGACATAGTAAAGGTAGTACTCGCGCAAGAGAAGGCCTGGAATGCCGGAGATCTCGACGCCTACGTCAAAGGCTTCAAAGACTCCCCCGACACCCTTTTCGTCAGCACCCAGGTCTCCAAGGGCTACAAGCAGATTCTCAGCGACTACCAGCACAATTACCCAAAGCCCGCAGGCATGGGCACCCTCGCTTTCTCAGAGCTCGAAGTCCATACCATGAGCGATACCATCGCCATCTGCCTTGGCAAGTACCACCTCGACCGGGCGAAGAAGGCAGGCGGCTCAGCCAACGGCCTCTTCTCCCTCATCCTCGAAAAAACCGACCAGGGCTGGAAAATCGTACTCGATCACACGACATAGCTGCAGAAAATGCCGCAGGCCGGTGACCCTCGAGACACTCATTGCAGCAGGCCACCGATGACATTCCACGTGACCATGGAACCGGTTGAAGACGGCTGGGTCATGATCGAGTGCCCCGCATTGCCCGGTTGTATCTCACAAGGCAAAGATGAGCAGCAAGCACTGGCGAACATAAAAGAAGCTATTACCGGATGGCTCTGGGCAGAAGATCAGAAAGCCATGTAGAGTCCACCCTCAGACCGTAAGGATCTCTTTTTCCTTCGCCTTGAAAAGCTCATCCACCCGCTTGATCTCCGCATCCGTCAGCTGCTGAATCTCTTCATTCGCCCGCTTCTCGTCGTCCGCCGAGATCAGCTTATCCTTCGCCGCTTTCTTCACCTGGTCGTTCCCATCACGCCGGATATTCCGAATCGCCGTCTTATGATCCTCCAGCACGCCCGCCAGATGCTTCACCGCATCCTTGCGCCGCTCCTCCGTCATCGGCGGAATCGGCACGCGGATCACCTTCCCATCATGCATCGGGTTCAACCCCTGGCTGCTCGTCCGAATCGCCTTCTCAATCGGCGCAACCATGCTCATCTCCCAGGGCTGCACCAGGATCAGCTGCGCCTCGGGCGTCGAGATCTGCGCCACCTGCGCAATCGGCGTATCCGTCCCGTAATAGTCCACCTTCACCTGGTCCAGCATGTGCACGCTCGCACGTCCCGTCCGCGTGGAGAGCAGATTAGCCCGAAAATCCTCCACCGTCTTCTCCATGCGCGTCTTCAACTGTGCATGCACATCCTTCAAAGCCTCAATCGTCGCCATCGCAGATGCCATCGTATCTCCCTCCAGATTTCAATTCGAAGCCACGCACTCCATCAGCTTCAACCTTCGTTATTCTACAGACCTTCACGCCGCCGCGACGCTTCATCCGTTTTGTTCAAACCGGGTTCACTTCCATCTGCGGCTGACGATGCCCACTCGTCGTCGCCCCCGCGTCCGGCGGCAAACCAATGCTGTTGATCACCGGCCCCAACGCCAGAAACGACATCAGCAATATCGCCTCATGAAAATCCCGCAACTGCGGCGCAGCAGCCGAGTGGCCATGCGCATGCGCCACCAGCCGCAGCGTTATCGCCCCCACCGCAATACCCATCCCCAGGCTCAGCTGCATCACCGCACTCAGGAACCCGTTCGCCCGGCTCATCTTCTCCGGCGTAATCTCCGAATAAGAGAGCGTAGTCATGCACGTAAACTCCATCGACCGGCAAGCCCCGTGCACAAAAAGTATCGTCAAAATAACCACCGGCGGCGTAGCCAGGTTGATTCCGCAGCACAGCATCATCGACCCCGCCGTAATCACTCCATTCACCAGCAGAATTCGCCGAAACCCAAATCGCCGCAGCACCGGAATAATAATCGCCTTCATGCTGAAGTCCCCGGCAAACAGCGCCAGCAGATAAAGCCCTGAATGAAACGCACTCAACCCAAACACAATCTGAAACATCAACGGTAAAAGGAACGGCAGCACAGACACCGCCACACGAAACGCACTCGCCCCATACACCGAGAGCGCATACGTCCGTATCCTCAGCGATTCCAGATCGACAAACGAAGTCTCCGGCTTCCGCCGAGCAGCCAGCACAGCCAGCACTCCACTCGCCAGGCTCACCCCCAGGATCACCCCCGGCCCCGCCCAATGCATTCCCTCGCCGCCAAGCTTTTCCATCGCAAACACCGTGCCCGCCGAAGCGATACCCGCCAGCACGAAAGTCAACCAATCAAAAGCATGTTGCTCGCCGATCCGCACATTCTCAATCCACAACAGCGAAAGCACCATCGCAGCCATGCCGAGCGGCAGGTTAAGAAAAAAAATCCAGTGCCAGCTCCAGTAAGTCGTGATAAATCCGCCCAGCGGAGGCCCCAGCACAAACGCCGTCAGCCCCGGCCACGTAATATACGCAATCGCCTGCGTCAGCCTGTCCTTCGGCGTATTGCGCAGCACGATCAGCCGCCCCACCGGAACCATCATCGCTCCGCCCAGCCCCTGCAATATCCGCATCAGCGTAAACTGCGTCAGCGTGTGGCACAGCCCGCATAGCAACGAAGCAAAGGTAAAGATCCCAATCGCAGACGTGAACACCGATCGAGCCCCAAACCGGTCCGCCACCCAACCGCTGATTGGAATAAAAACCGCCAGCGTCAGCAGGTACGCCGTCATCCCAATGTTCAGGTTCACCGCGCCAACATGAAAGCTGCGCGCCATCTGCGGCAGCGCCGTAGCGATGATCGTCCCATCCAGGTTTTCCATAAAAAAGGCGCCTGCTATCAACGCAGTCACGTAGATGGAAGGACGCTTCATCCTTACAGTCTACGAAAAGGTCGGCACAGGACGGCAGTCATACCCCACGCATGACTCAATTGCACTAACGCCATCAACATCACGAGCACACCCACCCCGCGGCATTTCCAGGCTACCCATTAAATCAAGATGCCTGCCGATTGAAAACCGGCAGGCACCGAGGCACTTATACAGCTCTGATCGGCCACAGAGCAAGCCTCGCACACGTCTCTCGATAGTCCAATTGATTTCTGCAGGACATTGCCCATAAGCAACAACAACCTAGTCCCGCTTCTCTTCCCCCGTGCCAACGATATCCAGGTGAAAGTGCCGTCCAGTCCTCTTCCGATTCGAATTAACGATCGATTCCAGCGCCCGCGCCGTCTGACCTTTCTTGCCGATCAGCAGCCCAAGGTCCGCATCATTCGCCCGTACCTCAAAGGCCGAGCCATCTTCATCGGAGACAAACTGCACCTTCACGTCGTCCGGATAATCTGCCAGCGCCTTCACCATAAACAACAACAAATCCGCAATCGCACGCTGGTCGTTCTCAGCGCTTGCCGCCACTTCCATGTTCTGGTCCACTTTACCGCCCTCCTATATTTGCCCGAGAAGAGATTCCAGCGTGTTGCTTATAAGCAAATTACATTCCGTACCACTGTACACGGCTTCCTCAAACTCCCTGAACTATGCCCCGAAAATTTCTCCCTCGCCCCCGTCGAATGCCTCGCCAACCCCAATAAACCCTTTATTTTCAAAATCTATCCATCTACCTACGAACCTCAGACGCGCAACCACAAACGCCTCCTTACGCAGACGCTTCCCTAAACGCCGGTCCAACCAAAAAGAAGGAATTGATTCTAAGAAGACGCTAAGACTCCTCGGTAAGTTTCGATGACAACGTTATCTTTCTCCCGTTCGATTTACAGTTTGCCCCCGTCCGTAGACAATGGCTGACAAGTCTTCCCCACGAACATCACAGGCATTATCGTCGATAAAATTGGGACGAGCTACACATCCGCGAGAAAGGTAAGCCACATTGCCTCATATTAGTATTAGGCTGTATCTCGCAATCATATGGGCCTGCCCCATCTGCGATGTTTTGCTCATACTAATGTTGTTCGGGCGGCGGCGCGCAGCTTCCTTCCCAGTCTTCACAGCCTCCATCGGCGTCGATGCGATCGTATCTTGCGCAATCCCATATTGTTACGTCCATCTTCAACACCACACTTACTGGAATGTGTATTTCATTCTGTGCATCTTGGATCAAACATTCTCACTCGTTGTGGTCTACGAAATCGCCAAGCATGTCTTTTGTCCAATAGGCATCTGGGCACGTGACGTATGCAAACCCCTGACAGTTCTACTTATAGCCAGCGCAACAGTCGCCTGCCTGCTTGCTTGCCTGATCCATCCCATTAACCCTGACCATTTCCAAGCCTTCATGCAGCGCGTCAGGCTTTTCTATGTCGTTCTAACCGTGGAACTTTGTCTGGGCATGGGCATTCTATCGAGTGCAGCGGGCCTGCCCTGGAGGGGCCATGCAGCAAAAATCGGCCAGGCTTGGGGCTTCGGAGCCCTTTTCGGTCTGATCACAGAGATGATCGCAAGAATCTGGCCGAATTCTCGTCCAACTCACGCGTTTTTTTGGATAAACTTCATCCACTTGATCTTTGATTTGGCATGGGTGATCTACTTGATCGTAGTCCTCTGGCCCGACGAACCCGCCCCCCAGCCACTCCCCGACCACATGCAAAAGCAAATGTACACTCTGCAGCAACAGTTAGAGAATGACCTCACACGTATCCGCTCCTGGAAAAGCACCTGATCCACCTTTCTCTTCATCTGGCCTGAGGTAGATTCAAGATAGAGTCCTACACTCAATCCCAAAGAAAGGTCCAGCCCGCAAATCTCCCATGACCCATCACGAATACATCGCAATCATGTGGGCAAATCCCATCTGCGGGGCGCTGATATTTCTCGTGCTCTTCATGCGGCGCCGGGCCTCTTCCTTCCCCATCTTCACCGCCTGGGTCGCGACCGATACGGTCATCACAGCCGTCATACCGTATGTCTTTTACCATTGCCAGAACCTCACCTACCGCTACACATACCGCACCCTGAATATTCTCGATGCAGCATTTCAACTACTGGTCGTCTACGAAATCTGCACCCATGTCTTCCGTCCCACAGGCACCTGGGCTCCCGACGTACGCCGGCACCTGGCCGCGATCGCCGCGGGCTCTACAGCACTTGCCTTGGCATTCGCTGCGCTGGCGCACCCTGAATTTCCCCTGCCCATCCAGCGATTGGTGTGGCGTATAGACCTGTTCTCTTCCAGCCTGATCTGTCAAATGTTGGTAGGCATGCTGGTCCTATCCAGCATCGCAGGATTGCCCTGGAAGGCTCATGCCTCCAGAATCGCGCAGGTCTTCGGCCTTTCATCCTTCGTCGCACTGCTCGTCAACATCGTTACCAGCGGCGTAAATTCGGTCTGGCTGAAACATATCTTCGGCCCTCTCATGCGCGGTGAAACCACGTTCGGCGTAGGCTGCGAACTCTTTTTGATCGTCATGTTGTGGCAGGACGCGCCCGCGCCGCAGGATCTCCCCCAACACCTCCGAAATCAGATCTATACCTTGCAGCGACAGGTAGAAAATGACCTCACACGCATTCGCTCCTGGAGAAACAGCTGAGGTACCTTTGTTGTACGGTTGGACACCGCGGTTCCACGACCCGCCACTCAATCCATAAAAAGGTAAGCCAGCGTTGATCCAAGTCATCAGGACGGTCTATTTCGCGATCAAATGGTCCTGCCCCATTTGTAGCGTTCTGCTTCTGCTTGTGCTGTTCGTACGGCGCCGTGCAGCTTCATTCCCCATTCTTGCAGTCTATGTCGCCCTCGATGCCATCGTTACCGGCGCCATGTCCTATGCGTACCTACACCTTCGACCCCACACGTATTGGAGTACGTACTTCATTCTGTGCATCCTCGATCAGACGTTTTCCACGCTCGTGGTTTATGAGATCTCCAGGCACGTCTTTTGCCCCACCGGTGTCTGGGCCCGCGATGTACGCAAACCCCTCATCATTCTCCTCATTGCCAGTACGGCCGTTGCCTGTCTGCTCGCTTGCCTGATCCATCCAAGGAACCCGGACCATTTTCAAGCGTTCATGCAGCGCATCAGCCTCTTCTACGTCGTACTCACAATGGAACTATGCCTGGGCATGACCGCCCTATCAAGCACAGTGGGCCTCCCCTGGAAGAACCATGCTGCAAGAATCGGCCGGGCGTGGGGCGTCGGCGCACTCTTCGACTTAATCATGGAAATGATCGAAAGAAGTTGGCCTGCCTCGCATCCCACTCACGCCTTTTTCTGGTTCAATTTCGTCGGTTCGACATTCAATTCAGCATTCGTAATCTATCTAATCGTAGTCCTCTGGCCCGACGAACCCGCCCCCCAACCACTCCCCGATCACATGCACAAACAGATTTACACTTTGCAGCAACAGGTAGAGAATGACCTCACAACGATTCGCTCCTGGAGAAGCAGTTGAGAAATATTTCCTTCGTCGTCCTCGCGGTTCTTCTGGTCGTGGCCCTGGGCATCGCCCTCTGGCGAGCCCACCTACGTACCCGCCGCTCCGCCGACGTCACCTGGGACGACCTCCTCAAGCGCCTCACCTGGATCGATCGCAACGCCATCGCCACCATCGCCCTCGACGTAATCAACGAGTCCGGCGAGCCCCTTCCCCACGGTGACGGCTTCACCCTCGAGTCCGATGCCATCTGGAATCTCCTCGGCGGTCTCGATGGCCTGGAAACCATGCAGCGCAACTGCCAAGTCCTCGTCGACCTCGCCACCTACGTCCAGCGCTTCCATCCCGAGGCCCTAGTAGTCGCCGAAAATCTTCGCCTCAACGCCCGCGAGATCCAGTGGCATGTAGAGCGCCTTCGCGGCGCTGCCAGGACAGGCAATCTCCGAGCCACCTTCGATACCTACGCTCAACGCGCCGTCGTCAGCTACTACCTCATGACGCGCAACGTTCTCCATCTCTACAGCCTCTTCAACTGTCCCCATCTGGCCGAGCTTCAGCAGACCATCTAGCAATCCCAGTTCACACCACTGTCATCCTGAGCGAAGCCTCTCGCAGCCTCATCGCGCGTGGCGCAGTCGAAGGACCTGCGGTCTCATTTGCACGCTCACCGATCTGCCGCAATCCGGCACAGCCATCAGCGAATCGACACCCACACCCCAGGAAACCTACGCCGTCCGCCGAGCCAGCACAGCCGCCACAGTCCCCACCACATCCACCTCTTTGCGGAAACGCCACCGCCGGCTCGGCTCGTAGGACAGCGGATGAGGCACCAGCGTCAGCCACACCGAATCCTTATCCAGTTCGCAGAATCCCGACGCATACCCCGTCCGCGTCATCAAAAAATAAATCGGCCGGTCGAACTCATGCGTCCACTCGCGCCGGTTCGCAATCGCCCGCTTCTGCGTATCGATCAGCACAATCGACCCCGCCCGCACCATCGGCTCCAGCATCCTGTCCCGCTGCCCGATCACACCACGCCGATAGTGCTCCGGAAGCAGCCCACCCTCCGGCGGCAGCAGAGACGTCTTCTCCGGCACCGCATCCGACAGCAGGCTATCCGGCAGCCACTGCCGTGCATGCTGCTCCAACGGCCCCTGAGAGAGCAACTGCGTCGAATTCGGCATCGAGATCTGTTCCAGCGTATTACCCGCATTCACTCCCGGAACCAGCGCCAGCAACTCATCCGCCGTAAGTCCGTAAAGCACCGCCAGCACGATCATCTTCGTCGCCGAAAGCTCGCGGTCCTCACGCTCCACCCGGTCCAGCCAGCTGGCCGAAATCCGGCACGCAGGATTCTCCCGCTGCTGCGCCAGTTGCGAACTCCGCTCCTCTACATCGCGCAGCGTCAACTGCCACTTCACACGCGCTTCCCGCAGCTTCTGCCCTATGCCTGCCATTCGCAGCCTCTCTCCGCGCCAGTGGTACACGCGAAAACGCAAGCCATCCTCTGGTTCCGCATAGGGCTCGACTGCGGGAATCAAATGCTTGACGCATTCAGCGTATCCCATCCCATCCAACTTGCAAATCACCATCCGCATTAAATTGAATGGCCCCGAACCCCGCTGCGACTTCCCCCACCCAAAAGCTAGTGTCGTCCTCAGCAAAGCGAACTCCTCGCTTTTTCCTGCCACTCAACGCCCACCCTGAAACATCGTCATCCCGAGCGAAGTCCAGGCACCTGCGCTCCCTGGCCATCAGCCACCCAAATCCCCGCACCCGAAACTCGCCTCAAGCCCCTCGCTCCCATATAATCGAGCTTTCCCCACGGAAGCTGCCGGGGCAGAATTTTCACGGCTTATTTTGACTGCAATGAGGGTGTGCGTATTTTTACCGTAAAGCGAGTGAGCGAAAGTTTCCTGAGCATCGATAGCACCAAAAGCATCGATCAGTTCAAGCTAAAATCCGTGCGCACGTGTTCCCCCGGCACTCGACTTGCCCACGCCATCGCCTCCGCAGCCAGTCTGCCCCTGCTCCTCCTTGCCCCGGCCCTCCTATCGGCCCAGGCTCCCGCCACCCCATCCCCGGCAGCCACCACCTCCTCCCAGACGCTCTGCGAGCCTGAAGTCATCGGCCAACGCAATATCCCCAAAGAATCCATCCTCAATCGCATGTCCTCCCACGAGGGCGCTCCCTACGATCCCGCCGCCGTTGAGCGCGACTTCAACGCCATCTGGAACCTCGGCTACTTTGAGACCGTCCGCATCGAGCGCGAAGACACACCCGCCTGCGTCCAGCTCGTCGTCTACGTCCATGAGAAGCCCCACATCGCCACCATCGAATACCAGGGCCTCAACGCCGTAACCCTCTCCGACGTCGACGAGCGCCTCAAAAAAGCCAAAGTCTCCCTCACTCCCGAAAGCCAGTTCGATGAGACCCGAGTCATGCGCGTCGTAGCCGTCCTCAAGGACCTCCTCTCCGAGCACGGCCACCAGTACGCCATCGTCACGCCCGTATATAAGACCATCCCCCCGTCCTCCGTCGGCATCACCTTCAAGATCAAGGAAGGCCCCACCGTCAAGGTCGGCAAGATCGCCTTCGACGGCAACAACAACATCCCCGACCACACCCTCCGCGATGCCATGCACTACTCCAAACCCATCGGCATCCCGCACTCCATCTTCCTCCAGAACATCTTCCCACGCACCTTCGACGCCACCAAGCTCGACGACGACTCACACTTCGTAGAGCAGGTCTATCGCGATCGCGGCTACTTCATGGCCCGCACCGGCGAACCACAGACCACCGTCCGCGACGTAGGTGGCCTCAACTGGTTCACCCTCCGCCCCTCCAACGGCAAACGCGTCGATATCCTCATGCCCATCGAAGAAGGCGAGCGCTACCACCTCGGCGGCATCACCTTCACCGGCGTCGACGCCAAGGAGTGGAACGCCAAGGCCCTCCGCACCGTCTTCACCCAGAAGGACGGCGAATGGTTCAACGCCACCCTCTTCGCCAAGGGCCTCAACTCCCTCCGGCAGGCCTACACCAGCCGCGGATACGTCAGCATGGTCGCCAACCCCGTACCCCGCCGCGACGACGCCAAAAAACTCCTCTACCTCGACATCGACGTCGATCAGGGCAAGCAGTTCTACGTCAACCGTATCGAATTCTCCGGCAACACCATCACCCGCGACAAAGTCATCCGCCGCGAGCTCCTCCTCCAGGAAGGCGAAGTCTACAGCTCACAGCGCTGGGACATCTCCATCCGCCGCCTCAACCAGCTCGGCTACTTCGACGTCCTCAAATCCGAAGACGACACCGAGACCCGCCAGAACGCCGACCAGGGAACCGTAGACCTCCTCCTCAAGGTCAAAGAAAAGGGCAAGAACTCCATCAGCCTAAACGGCGGCATCAGCGGCCTCTCCGGAACCTTCATCGGCCTCGCCTACGAGACCAACAACTTCCTCGGCCTCGGCGAAACCCTCTCACTCAACGCCAACGTCGGCGACCTCTCCCGCAACATCAGCCTCGGCTTCGACGAGCCCTATCTCCGCAACAAGCCCATCTCCGTCGGTGCCGAGGTCTTCACCCGCAAAACCGACTACAACCCCTCCAAGGCCTACAACAACTCCGGCCTCAGCAACAACCAGGCCAACGCCAACAACTCTCTCCTCACCAACTACAACACTTCCACCAACGGCTTCACCCTCTCCGCCAGCGATCCCTTGAAGCACCTCTGGTCCACCCGCGGAGGCCAGGCCCGCATCGGCGTCACCTACGCCCTCTCCCGCTCTACCGTCTCCACCTTCAACGACAGCACACGCAACGTCTTCCAGTCCCTGGCCTTCCGCTCCGGAGTCGCCGGCCCCAACCAGCTCAGCGGCATCATCACCTCCACCATCTCCCCCAGCTTCAGCTACTCCAATCTCGACCGCGCCGTAGGAGCCCACTCCGGCCGCGACTTCAACCTCTCCGTCGCCATCGCCGGAGCAGGCGGAAACGTCAAATACATCCAGCCCGTCGCCGCCTTCCGCCAGTACTATCCCATGAAGCTTTTGCGCTTCAACCGCGAAGGCCGCCAGGTCCTCGGCATGCGCTTCCAGTTCGCCCACGTCAACGGCTTCGGCGGCGAAGTCGCTCCTCCTACCAACCGCCTCTACGGCGGCGGCGAAAACGACATCCGCGGCTTCGACGTCCGCTCCTCCTCCCCCTACACCTTCGTCCCCGTCAACGTCGGCTTCGACCTCACCAACCCCGACGGCACTACCGTGCCCCGCGACCCCACCAACCCCGGCCTCGGCAACATCCAGATTCCTCTCCCCATCTATCGCCTCGTCTCCATCGGTGGCGATACCCAGTTCACCGCCAACATCCAGTACCAGATCCCCATCGCCAGCACCGTCAGCTTCAACTTCTTCACCGACTTCGGGCTCGTCGGCGACCTCCAGCAAAACCAGCTCCGCCAGAGCGTAGACGGCGCCGCCAAGCTCGCCAGCGGGCTCTACGGCTGCACCATCACCAACCCCCTCAACCTCAACGGCACCTGCCGCGGCGGTCAGCAGGTCGCCAACTTCTCCCCCCTCCTGCTCTCCACCGTCCCTCACACCAACTTCGTCCCCCGCATGTCCACCGGCGCGGAGCTGCAGGTCATCCTGCCCATCGTCAACGCACCGTTCCGCATCTTCTACGCCTATAACCCTCTCCGCCTCCTCGAAGACGTTCCCCAGCGCCTAGCCCTGCCTGACACCTGCACTGCGGGCCAGGCCGCCTGCTTCCGCAACCTCTTCCCCGCGGGCGACATCGGGGACTACGACTACCAGCAGGCACGCCAGCTCTACGGGCCCAGCTACCAGCTCCGCGAACCCCGCAAAACCCTCCGTCTAACCGTCAGCACCACCTTCTAACCCCGCCACCCGTTCCTCCGCGGGTTGAATTTGGAAGCTGCAAAAAGAACTGTAATTCTGAGCGCAGCGAACAAGAACTGTCATTCTGAGCGCAGCGAAGAACCCCCGTATTTCGTCTTTGTTTTTGCCGTTGTCTGTTCTTTTGCTTGTCATCCCCGAAGGGGATCTGCTTCTAGCACTTGCCGTTGGATTTTGCATTTGCCATCTACTTTCCAACCGCTCTCAACCTCATCCCCCTCCCAGCCGCCATCGCACGCCTCCAGGTAACCCGAGGCTTCAGCCTCGGGCCTCACTCAGCGAATAAAAAATGGGGCTTCAGCCCCTGAAGCATCGACTTCCAACCGCCCATCTACTTCCGAACCGCTCCTCACCTCATTCACCTCCCCGCCGCCATTGCACGCATCTAGGTACCCCGAGGCTTCAGCCTCGGGCCTCGCTCAGCGAATAAAAAAAGGGGCTTCAGCCCCTGGGGCATGCCCTCTTCCACACCGCCCAGCCAAGCCCCTCAAGCCTCATGCTCTCAGCTGATAGTTCATCCCTCCCACTCGGGACCCTCAAATTCCTGTCAACCCCCACCGCAGTGGAAAACTCCCGCAAGCCACACCATCCAAACCACATATCACCCGACCCCCAAGTGGCGGCGAGTTAGGGTCAAACCCATATAATTAACTTAGTGAATCAAACAAGAAAGCCCGGCCACCAGCCGGGCTTTCCGCTTTTAACATCGCCGAAAAAGTCAGCAGCCACCAGGACACCCCGGCAAGCAAAGAACCCTTTGAGCCGGAATCTCCGTCGTCGCAATCACCGTCGCGCCTGTACATACATCTGTATATACAGACGCATAACTCATTCCGCATCAATAACCTGGATATATACCCCCCGGGGGGGTACCACATGCTTTTCTATCCCGAATTCCAGCAGAACCCATCCATCCCGCACCAGTGCATCTGGGTCAACACCGAAGGTATCCGCTGCCGCTCCTACGCCATGCGCAACAAGTACACCTGCTACCACCACATCACCGAAGACATGCCCGACGTCATCTCCAACGACGCCTTCCCCATCCCCCGCCCCCAGGACCGCGCCGCCATCCAGCAATCCATCGCC
>DASZBW010000027.1:0-253599 GCA_035943695.1 Acidobacteriaceae bacterium
GAGGGTGGGGGCGGAGAAGGTTCCGGAGCGGCCGGAGATGGGGAGCTGGCGGCGGGCGCGGGTGTGGTGGTAGCAGAGCTCGGCTCCGGTGAGGGCGGGCGAGTGGCAGCGGTGGCCGAGGGTGTGGATGTGGCGGCAGAGGTAGCGGCGCTGCGGGTCGGTTGCTGGTTCGGCTAGTGGGTTCTGCGTCATGGTGTGGCTCCTTTTTGTGGGGGTATCTGGCGGGTAAAATATCCCTTCTGCTGGGGTTAGGTGGGGGGATACCCCCCTTGATACCCCTTGATACCCCGGTATATGGGGTGGTTAAATGCGAAGGCCCGGCTGGTGGCCGGGCGTGGAAGGCGAATCACGGAGAGCACGGAGAAAAAGAGAGAGTACGGAGAAGGCTGCTCGCTTGTGCTTAAATGCGAAGGCCCGGCTTGTGGGCCGGGCCTTCTCTTATTTATTGCTACATGTTTAATTGTAGCGGATTGGCCGTAACTCCACGCCACTTCGAGTGCGGGGGGGATGTGGTTTGGATGGTGGGGGTTGCGGGAGATTTCCACGGTGTGGGGGGTTGACAGGAATTTGGAGTGGGCGGGGACGGCCTGCCCCAGGGGTTAAAACCCCTGTTGCGGTTGGGTGGGGGGAGGCCCAAGGCTGAAGCCTTGGGGTACCCAGAGGCAAGGGCAACAGCAAGGGCAACAGCAACAGCAAGGGCAACAGCAAGGGCAAGGGCAACAGCAAGGGCAAGGGCAACGGCAAGGGCAACGGCAAGGCAACGGCAAGGGCGAAGGCAAGGGCAACAGCAAGGGCGACGGCAACAGCAAGGGCAAAGGCAGGGGCAGGGGCAAAGGCACGGCGACGCAAGGGCAGGATCAAAGCGCCGAGGCAACAGCAAAAGCAACAGCAGATCCCCTTCGGGGATGACAAACAAAAAAACAGACAACGGCAACGGCAAGGACAACGGCAACAGCAAGGGCAACAGCGAAATGCGGGGGTTCTTCGCTTCGCTCAGAATGACACCGTGGCTTCCGCTCAGAATGACACGGTGCGGGAGGGGTGGCACGGTAGAATGGCAGCTGGACCTGGTGCTGCGGGAGCGGCTTTGACTGCGTGGTTGTGCGAGAGGCTGGACCGGTCATTTGGGGGCCTGAAAAGGCCATTTATTGAAGTGGAAATTTGAGCGGGCTGCGTGGCGGCCGGAGGGTTTTGGTTATTCGTATGCATCGGTGGTCCGAACTGTTTATTCCTACTCTGCGTGAGGCTCCGGCTGATGCGGAGGTGACGAGCCATAAGCTGCTGCTGCGGGCGGGGTATGTGCGGCAGCTGGGGGCGGGGATCTACTCGCAGCTGTTCCTGGGGGCGCGTTCCGTCAATAAGATCGTCGCGATTATTCGTGAGGAGATGAATACGATTGGGCAGGAGTTTCATCTGCCGGCGCTGAATCCGCGGGAGGTCTGGGAGGCCAGCGGGCGGTGGGCGGGCATGGGCGAGAACATGTTTCGGCTGAAGGATCGCAAGGGTGCGGAGCTTTGCCTGGCGATGACGCATGAAGAGGTGATGACGGCGATTGCGCGGAATGAGCTGCGGAGTTATAAGCAGCTGCCGCAGATCTGGTATCAGATTCAGACGAAGTTCAGGGATGAGCCGAGGCCGAAGTCGGGGCTGCTGCGGGTGCGGCAGTTTTTGATGAAGGATGCTTACTCGTTCGATATGGATGAGGCTGGGCTGGATGCTTCGTATCAGAAGCACTACGAGGTTTACTGCCGGATCTTTTCGCGGTGTGGGTTGGAGTTTTTGGCGGTGGATGCGGACTCGGGGGCTATGGGTGGATCGGGGTCGCAGGAGTTTATGGTTTATACCGATGCGGGTGAGGATCTGATTGCGAGCTCAGCTTCGGGGTATGCGGCGAATGTGGAGAAGGCTACTTCGAAGCTGGCTGTGGTGAAGGATTTGGCGAGTGTGGGCGAGGGGCCGGTGGAGGTGCATACGCCGGGGCAGCGAACTATTGATGAGGTGGGTGCGTATCTGCAGGTGGAGCGCGTGCACCAGATGAAGACGATGGCTTATGTTGTCGAACATCCGGATGCGGATGAGAAGCAGGTGAAGACGGTTGGGAAGACGCGGGCGGTGGTGGCGCTGCTGCGGGGGGATCATCAGCTGAATGAGACGAAGCTGGCGGGGGTGGCTGGTGGGGAGTTGCGGCCCATGTTGGCGGAGGAAATTGCGGAGGTGTTTGGGGCTCCGGCGGGGTATTTGGGGCCGGTGGGGTTGGTGGCTGCTCCGCATGTGCGGAAGCCTGGGGTGCTGGTGGTGCTGGATGCGGCTCTGGAGGGGCGGGCGAATTTGATCGCTGGCGCGAATAAGGAGGAGTTTCACCTGCGGGGGGTTACGCCGGGGAGGGACTTCAAGGCTACGTTGGTGGCGGATGTGCGGACGGTGAATGAAGGGGAGCTCGACCCTGTTGGTGGCCAGCCGCTGCGGATTGGGAAGGCGGTTGAGATTGGGCACATCTTCAAGCTGGGGTATAAGTACTCGAAGTCGATGGGCGCTTCGGTGCTGAACCGCGATGGGAAAGAGACTACGCCGATTATGGGGAGCTATGGGATTGGCGTGGAGCGGATCTTGACGGCGGCGATTGAGCAGTCGGCGGCGGGGTTTGCGGCGAAGGGGCAGGCGGATACGTATGCGCTGCCGGCTGCGATTGCTCCGTTCGAGGTGGTGGTGACGGTGACGAATGTGCGGGAGGTTGAACTGGCAGAGGCGGGCGAGAAGATCGCTCGGGAGCTGGTCGGCGCG
The DNA here is from genome assembly GCA_035943695.1 of Acidobacteriaceae bacterium. Lineage (GTDB taxonomy): Bacteria > Acidobacteriota > Terriglobia > Terriglobales > Acidobacteriaceae > Edaphobacter. The sequence goes on from DASZBW010000027.1 coordinate 2,782, forward strand.
GGTTTTGATGTGCTGCTGGATGATCGGAATGAGCGGGCTGGGGTGAAGTTCAAGGATGCGGATTTGATTGGGGTGCCTTACCGCGTGGCTGTGGGGAAGAAGCTGGTTGAGGGGAAGGTTGAGCTGTTGGATCGGCTGACTGGGGTTACGGAGGATGTGTTGGTTGGGGATGTTGTGGGGCGTTTGAGGGCGGTGAACGGATAAAGGCGTGCCCCAGGGGCTAAAGCCCACGCATCTATCTGGAATGAATGTCCGGGCTAAAGCCCGGACTTACCTAGAAGCAAAAGCGGCTGTAAGCGATGGCAACCGATTAAATGGCAGGCGTGAATGGCAGGGCTGGATGGCGGGGCCGGATGGCGGGGCTGGATGGCAGGGCTGGATGGCAGGGCTGGATGGCGGGGCCGGATGGCAGGGCTGGATGGCGGGGCTGAATGGCGGGGCTGGATGGCGGGGCTGGATGGTCGAGATTTGGATGCAGGATTGGATTGCAGTGCAAGGATTGGATGGTGTCGAGGGATAGCTGGCGCTACGGTGTATAGCAGAAGAGTAAGTGAAAAGAATGGATCATGAGCTGTGAGCTGGATCAGCTTTGAGCTGTGAGCTTGAAACATTGCGTTTGGGAAGTTGAGACGGCTATGGCTGTGCGAGTGAAGTTGGCGAAGGCGGAGGGTGGGGCGCGGGGGCTTGGGTATCGGCTGCTGCGTGGGGTTGTGCTTGCGGTGCTGGTGTGCGTGATTGTGGTGGCTGGCCTGTGCGGGTACTGGTATGTGAAGTATCAATCGGTGGTGGATGAGCGGCTGGCTTCGGGGTCTCCGTTTGCGAGCCAGGCGCAGGTGTTTGCTGCTCCGCGTGAGGTGCGGGTGGGGCAGAGGCTCTCGGCGCAGTTTATTGCGCAGGATCTGAGGCGGGCTGGGTATAACGCGAATCCGCAGCTGGGGACGTTTGAGGTGCATGGGGGGAGCATCACGATCAAGCCGGGGCCGCAGAGTTATCACTCGACGGATGGGGCTACGATTACGACGGGCGTGACGCAGAGTGCGGCGGATGCGATTGCGGTGGGAGATGCTCCGGCTGCGGGCGGGAATGTGGTGCAGTCGATTACGGCGGAGAATGGGGCAACGCTCGCGGCGTATCAGCTGGAGCCGCAGCTGATTACTTCGTTGTCTGAGGATAAGAACAGGACGAAGCGGCGGCTGGTGGCTTACAAAGAGATTCCGACGCGGCTGGTGCAGGCGGTGACGTCGATTGAGGATCGGCGATTCTTTCAGCATGGCGGAGTGGACTACTACAGCATGATGGGTTGGGTGTGGCATGACCTGCGCGGGGATCGGCGATGGACGGGTGGTGGGTCCACGCTGACGATGCAGCTGGCGCGGGGATTGTTTCTTACGCCGGAGCGACACATTAAACGCAAGATGATCGAGATCATGATCACGTTTCACCTGGAGTCGCGGTTTACGAAGCAGCAGATCTTCGAGATGTATGCGAACCAGATCAACCTGGGGCAGAGGGGGAGCTATGCGATCAATGGGTTTGGGGAGGCGGCGGAGACGTTTTTCGGGAAGGACCTGCGGCAGCTGGATACGGCTCAGTGCGCGCTGCTGGCGGGGATGATTCAATCGCCGAGCCGGCTCGATCCGTATCGGCATCCGCAACGGGCGATGGAGCGCAGAAATCTTGTGCTGGAGGCGATGGTAGAGACGGGAGATTTGAGCGAGGCAGAGGCTTCGCGGGCCAAGGCTGAGGGGTTGGGGCTTGGGCCATCGAATGTGGATGCGGGTGAGGCTCCGTACTTTGTGGACCTGGTGCATGACCAGCTGGTGCAGCGGGTGGGCGACCAGGAGATGGGGCGCGATTCGCTGAGGATCTACACGTCGCTCGATCCGGAGCTGCAGCGGGCGGCGGCGGCGGCGGTGGATGTAGGGATGAGGAATATCGACGACCTGATCCGGAAGCTGCACAAGAAGGGCGACACGAAGATTGAGTATCCGCAGGTGGCGTTGGTGGCGCTGAATCCGCATACGGGGCAGATACTGGCGCTGGTGGGGGGTCGGAACTATGGGATGTCGCAGCTGGACCATGCGATGGCGCAGAGGCCTACGGGATCGATTTTCAAGCCGTTTGTGTATGCGGCGGCTTATAACACTTCGCTGAATGGGATGACGCTGGGGGATGGGGGCGTGTTTACGGCGTTGACGCGGTTGAATGACGATCCGCAGAACTTTGAATTTGAGGGGAAGGCTTATACTCCCGGGAACTTTGAGCGGGGGGAGATGCCGGGGATGGTTCCGGCGGCGCAGGCGATTGCGAAGTCGTTGAATATCGCGACGATCAATTTGGCGCAGCAGGTGGGGTATGAGAATGTGGCGGCGCTGGCGCGGAGTGCAGGAATTGTGAATGCTCGGGGGACGCCTTCGGTGGCGATTGGGACTTACAACGCTACGCCGATCGATATGGCTGGAGCTTATACGGTGTTTGCGAATAACGGCGTACACCTGAAGCCGTGGATGCTGGCGAGTGTGCGGAATGCAAATGGGGATATCGTCGCGGACTTTGCGCCGGAGGCCAAGCAGGTGATGGACGCACGGACTGCTTCGCTGACGCAGGGGCTGCTGCAATTTACGATGAGCTACGGGACCGCGGCGGCGGTGAGGGCGCATGGGTTCGCGGCTCCCGGTGCGGGTAAGACGGGGACTTCGCACGATGTGTGGTTTGCGGGGTATACGTCGAATCTGCTTTGCATTATCTGGGTGGGGAATGATGACTACACGGACGTTTCTACCGGCCTGACGCGGAAGGTACAGGGTGCGGATACGGCGGCGCCTATCTGGGCCGAGTTTATGAACCGGGCGATCAAGCTGCCGCAGTACTCGGACATGAAGGCACTGCCGATGGCGGAGGGCGTGCACGAGGCGAGGATCGATAAGACGACGTGGCTGCCGGCGGACGATAGCTGCCCGGAGGACTACTACCTGGCATTTCTGGACGGGACGCTGCCGGGGAGTACGTGCAGCAAGATGGGTTCTTCCGCGGGGAGCTTGATGGAGGGTTTGGGGGCGGGGGCGACGGGGCCGAATGCTGTGCCGGGTCCGGGTGGGGCGGAGGAGCCGCAGACGCCGGATACTTCCGGGCCTGCTGCGCCTAAGAAGAGGAATTTCTTTCAGAAGCTTTTTGGCGGGGGTGGGGATAAGACGCAGACGCCGGAGCCTTCGAGCGCGCCGCAGTAGGATGGTCGGGGCACTGCGGGAGAAAGGTTCGCAGGGTTGCGGCGGGGCGGGCTCCGTCGGGATCCTTCACTGTGTTCAGGATGACAGCAAAGGCGTGGGGCTGGTGACGCAGGTCCTTCGACTTCGCTGCGCTTCGCTCAGGGTGACAATGTTTCTGGGTATGGCTAGGCCGGTTTAGGCTGGTTTGCGGAGTTGGGTGGAGGCTAGCGCAAGGGTGGTGATGAGGGCGCAGAGGTAGGCGAAGAGGTCTCCGTGGGCGGCGTAGAAGGTGGTGTCGTGCTCGTAGTTGAAGCCGGCGCGGAGGCTGGTGAGGATGTGGCGGGGGGCGGCGAGGACGACGCGGCCGTAGGGGTTGACGACGGACGTGACGCCGGTGTTGGTGGCGCGGAGGACCCAGCGGTGATTCTCGATAGCGCGCATGCGGACCATGTTGAGGTGCTCCCATGCGGCAGAGGTGTCGCCGTACCAGCCGTCGTCGGAGATGTTGACGAGTACGTCTGCGCCCAGGGTTTCGAAGTGGCGGATCTCGTCGCCGAAGATGGATTCGTAGCAGATGAAGGTGGCGTAGGTGTGGCCGGCGGTGTGGAAGGTGGACCGTTGGGTGCCGGGCTGAAACTGGCCTACGTCGTCGAGCAGGCTGCCGGCGAAGAAGAATAATTTTTTGTAGGGGACGTATTCGCCGAATGGGACCAGGTGCATCTTGTCGTAGCGTGCGGTGAAGGTTCCGTTGGCGTCGATGAAGTCGGCTGAGTTGAAGAGGGTGGGTCTGGGCTGGGAGTTCTGGTCGGTGCCTATGTTGCCTACGATGATGGGTGCTTGTGCGGTGCGGGCGAGATGGGAGATGGACTGGCGGAATTCGGGGTCCTGCTCGAGGAAGCCGTTGGGGGCTTCGGGCCAGACGATGAGATTTGTGGGTTGGAGGGTGCGGGTTGCTGCGGAGTTGGTGGGTGGTAGTGAGGTGCAGTGGGTGGTGGTGAGTTCGGGAATTCCATAGCAAGTTTCGGCGGTGGGTGGGAAGAGACTTAGGGCGGAGTAGGTGCTTAGTTTTTGCGTGGTAGTTAGCGGTGGGCCTTGAGCCAGGGCGGCGGCACCTACTTCTATATTTTGCTGGACCAGGGTGGCGTAGGCATCAGTTCCCTGCTGGATGGGCGTCTGGATGCGGTGGAGGGCGATGATGTAGACGAGGACGATGGTTACAGCTGCGGCAGTGATGGCGGGGCGGGTGTAGCGGCGTTGCTTGAGGGTAATGCGAGAGAGCCAGAGGGCGTTGACGGCGGCGATGACGAAGGAGAGGCCGTAGGCTCCGGTGATGGGGGCGAGGCGGGTGAGGAGTGGGTTGTCTACTTGCGTTATGCCTAAGAGGTCCCAGGGGAAGCCGGTGATGCGGGCTCGGGCTAGTTCTACGGCGACCCAGATGAAGGGACTTAGAAGGAGGGTTCGCGGGGTGGAGGTGGTGCGGCGGAGGGCGGCGATGAGTGCGCCAAATAAGGCGTGGTAGAGGCCGAGGTAGAGACAGAAGAGGATGAGAATTCCGGCGGCGGCGGGCGCGGCGATGCCGCCGTAGAGATGCATGGTCTGGTAGATCCAGTAGCAGTTGCCGAGGTACCAGATAACTCCCGTGGTGTAGGCGAGGATGGCTCCCTGAATTTGAGTGAGAGGCTGGCCGGTGGAGTTGGGTGAAGTAAGTGCCTTAAGTAACGGAGTGAGGGCGAACCAGCAGAAGATGGTTCGCCAGGCGGGGAGCGGGCCGGCGATGGGAAAGGGTAAGACTTGCAGGATGCCGGAGAGAATTGCCAGCATCCATAGGTGTTTGGGGATGTTTCGCATTGCTAGCAGTCTAGCACTGGAGAAGTTTTGGTTTCGGTGTGGAACTTTTTGGAGTGGAGATACGTCTTGGATCTGGCACCCACTTTATGAAATTAATTAGCGCATTTTCTTGAGCCAGCTATATTGTGCGCATTTATTTCTGCATTTATAGAATGATGCGGGTAGTATTTATGTTGAGTTACTTATTTTCCAGAAAAAATCAAACAGATGAAAGTTGCGGCTTGAACGGTTCGAGCAGCTACCGCGACAGGAGGAATTCGATGGAAGTTAGCCGTATTATTGCGGAGATCGATGCACAGATCTCGAAGCTGCAGCAGGCGCGGGAGTTGCTCTCGGGCACGGGTCAAGCCACCAAGGGACGCGGGCGCCCGAAGGGCAGCAAGAATGCGAAGAGCGCGGACGCGGGCGCTGCTCCGCGCAAGCGTAAGTTGAGCGCAGAAGGGCGCAAACGGATCGCTGATGCCATGAAGAAGAGGTGGGCGGAGCGGCGGAAGCAGGCTGCTAAGGGTGTGGCTGCGAAGTAGTTATTTTGTGGTGAAGAGCCGGTGTACGCAGTGATGCGTGCGCCGGTTTTTTTATGGAGCGAACTACATCATCAAGGACTGTGCGCGGGACGGAAAAGATCAAGCTCCAGGGGCTAAAGCCCGATTCCGGCAGGTCTTGATGTCTGGGCTAAAGCCCAGACTTATCTTAGAGGCTATAGACTGAATGATTTTTCAGCGGAGGACTACTACTTCGCGCAGGTTGTCTTTGCCGAGGAAGAAGCGGAAGCTTTTGAAGTCGGCGAGGAGTTTTTCGATCTGGCGGTTGGTGTAGTTGTGGAGGATGGGGTAGTCGCCTGCGTGCTGGACGTCGACGTGGTTGGCGTCGGTGAGGTGGTAGCGGCAGAAGTCGGTGCGGGCGGGGCCGGTGGGTGAGGAGCTGGTGGCGGAGTGGAACATGGCGAGGAGTTCGCCGCCGGGCTCCATGACTTGATGGATGCGGTTGAGGACGGGGGCGAGGAGGTCTTCGGGGAGGAAGTCAGCTGTATCCCAGAAGAGGACGATGTCGAAGCCGCGGCCGGTGAAGTTGAGGTGGGTGGAGAGGAAGCGGTCGATGTCGAATCGCTCGGGGGCGTCGCCCTGGGCGGGGATGATCCAGTCGCGTCTGGCTGCGTCTTCGACGAGGTTGGCGAGGTAGATGCTGTGGCCGAGGGCGGTGACGAAGTTGATGTTGGTGGAGGAGGTGGCTCCTATGTCGAGGATGCGGAGAGACTCGTCTTTGCGCATGCGGTCGAGGAGCTGGCCCCAGCCGCTGGAGTGGCGTGGGATGCGCTCGGTGGCGGGGGGATGGCCGGGGGACTTGTCCTTTCCTCCGAAGAAGCTGGGCATCTCTTGGTGGCTCCTTGAAAGTAGTGTCAGCGAAGTTCGTGACGATGAAACCGCAGGTCCTTCGACTCCGTTTGGCGCAAAGTGCGCGCCAAACTTCGCTCAGGATGACAATTCAATTTATGCAACAAAGTTGAGCGATGCCAATCAGTATGGCAATTCAATTTATGGCTGAGGTGTGGCGATGGAGCTTGGAGCCGAGGGTGTGGCGGGTTTGGGTACGGAGGTTGCGGTGCGGGTTTCGGAGAGTTCTACTTTGCCTTTGATGGTGGCGTTTTCTTCGATGGAGAGGCGCTCGGCGGAGATGTCGCCGAGGAGGACGGCTGAGTCGCGGAGCTCGATGCGGCCGGCGGCGCGGATATTGCCCTGGACGTGGCCGTAGATGACTACGTCATGGACGCTGAGGTCGGCCTGGATGCGGGCGTTGGGGCCTATGGTGAGGCGGTTCTCGGGGAGGGAGATGGTGCCTTCGAGGATGCAGTCGAGATAGAGGTCTTCTTTGCCGGATAGCTCGCCGTGGATGGTGACTGATTTGCCGATTACGGTGGAACCCTCGGATGGTCTCATGCTTTGTTGGTCTCCTTGCCGGAGGATACGCGGTGAGGGGCGTGGAGGCAAACGGTGGTTGCCCCGGGGCTAAAGCCCCTTATCTTTGGTCGCCTTATTGTCCGGGCTAAAGCCCGGACCTCCCTCCAAAGCAAAAGCATTTTAGAACTGGAAGTAGAGGAAGCGGGCGGTGCTGTCGAGGTTGGCGAGAATGGCGAAGAAGAGGGCGAACATGACTACGGCCCAGGGGAGGTTGGGGGTCCAGCGGAGGCGGGTGAGGAGGGTGGGGGTTGGGGCGGGGTTGGAGTTGATGGTCGAGGTGTTGGGGGAGGATCCGGTAAGAGTCGAGGGGGTTGGGGAGAGGGCTGCAGCGGTGGGGTTGGGGTGTGGGCTGAGATCGCGGGTGGGTTCCTGGCCGAGGATCTGTTGGGTGTTGGGGAAAAACCAGACTATGGGGAAGAGGGCGAAGGCGAGGGCGCCGGCGAGGAGCTCGTCGAAGGTGCCGTGGCCGTGGCGGCCGAAGAGGTCGGCGAGGAGAGCGAAGGCGGAGTGGGTGGATTCGGCGCGGAAGAAAATGAGGGCGAAGGTGACCTGAAGGTAGACGCCGAGCATCATGGCGAAGCGGGAGAGGGTGTGCGGGCTGGTAAAGCGTTTCCATCCCACCCATCGCGGTGAGACTGCGATGGATGGGGCACCCGAGATCCTGGTGCGCTGGCGGAAATGGCGCCAGGCCTGGTTGGCGGTGAGGTAGATGCCGTGGATGAGGCCGAAGAGGGCGAACTGGAGTCCGGCTCCGTGCCAGATGCCGGTAAGGAGCATGGTGAAGAGCGTGGGGTAGGCGATCATGGCGATGAATCCGGCGGGGGTGGCGAGGGCTTTGCGGGAGATCTTTTTGCCGGAGAGGACGCGGCGGCGCTGGATGGAGAGGAGTAGCGGGTTGTAGAGGTAGAGGGTGATGTATCGGGTGAGGGTCATGTGCCAGCGCTGCCAGTACTCGGTGACGGAGGTGGCTTTGTAGGGCGAGTCGAAGTTGAGGGGGAAGCGGATGGAGAACATGCGGGCGAGGCCCAAGGCCATGTCGGAGTAGCCGGAGAAGTCGAAGTAGAGCTGCATGGAGTAGGTGATGAGGCCGACCCATGCGTTGGCTGAGGTGAGGTGGCCGGCGTTGTGGAAGGCGATGTCGGCTGTGGGGGCTAGGCGGTCGGCGATGAGGACCTTTTTGCCGAGGCCGAGAAGGAACCAGGTTAGGCCGAGGGCGAAGTCTTCGGGCTTGAGGCGGAAGCGGCGTGAGGTGGGGACTGGGAGGAGTGGGTCGGATGGTTCGTTGGCGGAGGATGCGGGTTGAAGTTTGCCGAATTGGGGCATCATCTCCTTGTGGTGGAGGATGGGGCCGGCGATGAGGTGGGGGAAGAAGGTGACGAAGAGGAGGTAGGAGAGGAAGTCCTGCTGCTCGGCCTGGCCCTGGGCGAGATCGACGAGGTAGGAGATCTGGGTGAAGGTGAAGAAAGAGATGCCGAGGGGGAGGAGGATGGGGTGTGGGTTGAGGTGGGCGAGGTGCAGGGCCTTGATGAGGAGGAGGGCTTTGTAGAGGTATTTGAAGTAGAAGAGGGCGAGGAGGTTGAGGGTTACGCCGAAGGCTAGTTTCTTCTTTCGGGCGGGGGAATCGGCGGGGGAACGGGCGATGAGGTGGGCGGCGAGGTAGTTGGCGAAGATGGAACCGAGGAGGAAGAGGACGAAGGCCTTGTTCCAGGCGGCGTAGAAGACGACGGACATGAAGGCCAGCCAGGCGATGACCGGGCGGCGTCCGTAGCGGCCGAGGAGATGGAAGCCGACGAGGGTGACGGGCAGGAATTTGAAGAGGAACGGGAGCGAGTTGAAGAGCATCGGGTCAGACTGATTTTAGCGGGTTGGATGAGGTGAGGATAGGCGAATCACAGAAGGCACACAGAAGAGGAGAGAGGACAGAGAGGGTGACGCTCTTTCCGTTTGAATGAATCCATGAAGGAAGGCTTGCCCCAGGGGTTAAAACCCCTGTTTCGCCGGTGGCTGGGCGGAGGCCCAAGGCTGAAGCCTTGGGTTACCCAGAAGCAAAAGCAGGCACTGGCAAGGGCTTGAAGCGGACTCCTTCGCCGTGCGGATGATACTGAATGAGCGATGAGAGTATGGGCTAGGGGGTGATGTGGGTGAGTTTGAGGGAGGCGATGTTGCCTGGGGGAAGGCTGTCGTCTATCTGCTCGTAAATTTGGGGGTTGCGCTGGGCTGCGGCGTTGACCTCCTCGGCGACCAGGCGGGAGACTACGGCAGAGCCTACGGCGGTGTAGTGGCGGGGGTCGTTGAAGAGGGTGACGGGGAGCGGGAGGACGGGGTTGCTGGTGATGCCGTCGAGCTCGGTGGTGAAGGCCTGGAGGTTCTGGTCGCAGGCGGGGATGGGGGCTACGTTGACGAGGACTACGGCGGAGCGGCCAGCGTAGAGGGTGCGGTACTGGTCGACGAGGGTGCGGGGGAATTCGCCGCCGGCCGCGGGATTGGAGAAGGTGGCGCCGGGCTCGCAGCGGGTGGTGGGAGGGGATGGGGGGGTGAAGAAGCCGTTGTGGATGGCTACTTCCTGCTGCGGGGGATGGGTGTGGGTGAGGTGCGACCAGGTGTCTTTGCCGAGGGAGTAGAGGGTAAAGCCGGCGGCGTATCCGGCGAAGGCGATGGCTTCGCGAGGGTGGTGGACCAGGACGCGGCGGGTCTCGGTGGGTGTGCCGTGGCGGAGGAGCTCTAGCAGGCCCTCGGGGTAGACGGTGTTGTCCCAGCTGTTGCTTTCGGGCTGGAAGCCGTCGGGGGAGAGCTGGATGAGGAGGACCCGGGGGCGGGGATTGTTGGCGAGGTAACGGTTGAGGGTGAGGTTGTGGGTGACGGAGAGGACGGAGTTGGTGACGGAGATGTTGCAGGTCTTGAAGCCGGTGTTGCGCTCGACGACGGCAGGGTTGATGCCGGTCATGGCGGTGGAGTCGCCGTAGATGAGGACATCGCAGGGGCGGTCGTGGATATTGAAGATGGCGTCGTTGGACTGGACCCAGACGCTGGCTCCGTGGCGGAGGAAGAAGTCGGAGTAGCCGAGGCGGATGCAGGCCGGGATGATGACGAGGGGGAGGAGGAGGAGAACGAGGCAGTAGCGGAAGGCGGCGCGGGAGGGTGGGAGAGGCGACGTATGGGCCGCACTGGGGGCGTGGGTGTGATCTTCGGTGAGGATGGGGCCAGAGGCCAGGTCGCTTACTGCAATCATGGATTTGTAGGACTCTGGAACGAAGCGCTGTACCGTATGACGATATTAAAATTCTATCAGATAAAAAATGCGACGTTTGCGTGATTGCGGCATCTTGCGGCCGGGGGGCGGCCAGGAAGGCATTGACTGAGTGGGTTCTCCAGCTTGCTGTTGTGAGGCTCCGACCGGCGGTTGCGATAGTGACACGCTAGTTCCCTGCTCCCTCCTTATAGACGATTCGATGGAAGAGACGTTTGGGTGCGTTGCTTCGCGGTGGCTTCGGGAAGAGGTGGAGAGGGCGGAGATCTTCCCAGTTTGGGGATGTGAGATTGGCAGGCGGTATGGGGCGGCGATAATAGGGAGAGCAGAAGGACGAGAGAGGCTGGACGTGGCGACAGGTTGGGTTGGTCCGGAGGTTGCGGAGAGGTTTGCGGAGCTGAAGCCGGGGTTTGGGGCGCGGACGGCGGCGGTGGAGGCGAACCGTTGCCTGAACTGCTTCGATGCGCCTTGTATGGGGGCCTGCCCTACGCATATTGATGTGGCTGGGTTTATTCAGAAGATTGCTTCGGGGAATATTGCGGGGTCGGCGCGGACGATTTTAGAGGCGAATGTTCTGGGGGCGAGCTGCGGGCGGGTGTGTCCGGTGGAGGTGCTGTGCGAGGGGGCGTGCGTGATGCATGGCAAGGGAGAGAGGCCGATTGAGATTGGGCGGCTGCAGCGGTTTGCTGTGGAGAGGTTTTATGACGCGGGGGGGAGGTTGGAGCTGGGGGTTCGCGGGGAGCGGGCGGAGCGGGTGGTTTGTGTGGGGGCGGGGCCGGCTAGTCTGGCTTGTGCGGCGGAACTCCGGCAGCTGGGGTTTCAGGTTACGGTGGTGGACAAGCGGGAGTTGCTGGGTGGGTTGAATACCTATGGCGTGGCGGAGTACAAACTCCGGGTGGCGGATAGTGTGCGCGAGGTGGAGATGATTGGCGGGCTTGGGGTGGAGTTTGTGCGGCGGCATTTGGATGCGGCGGGGTTGGGGGAGTTGGCGCGGGAGTACGATGCGGTGTTTCTGGGGATGGGGTTGGGGGAGAGGAGACGGCTGAGGGGGGAGGGTTGGGATTCGGAGAGGGTGGTGGATGCGCTGGAATTTATTGAGGGGTATAAGACTGGGGTGCGGTTGGGAGTTGGGCGTAGGGTTGTGGTGATTGGTGCGGGGAATACGGCGATGGATGCGGCTTGTGCGGCGAAGAGGCTGGGGGCGGAGAGCGTGACGGTGGTGTATCGGCGGGGGGGGGAGGATGTTTCGGCTTTTGATTTTGAGTACGAGCATGCGCTGCGGGAGGGGGTGAGGTTTGTGTGGGGGGCGGTGCCGGTGAGGATATCGGAGGGTGGGGTGGAGTGTGTGCGGGTCGAGGTGGATGCTTCGGGGACGATGGGCGTGGTTGCGGGATCGGAGTTTGGGATGGAGTGCGAGCTGGTGATTGAGGCGATTGGGCAGACGGGGATGGAGGGGATGTTGGCGGGGGTGAGCGGAATGGAGATGGTGGGGGGCCGGGTGGTTGTGGATCGGGAGACGGGGCAGACGGGGAATGCTAAGTATTTTGCGGGTGGGGATTGCGTGAATGGGGGGCGTGAGGTGGTGGATGCGGTGGCGGATGGGAAGAGGGCGGCGAGGGGGATTGCGGCGTGGTTGATGGGAACCGCGGCGAGTGCGGGAACAAAAACAACAGCCAATACGGAGATTCTGGGCTTCGCCCAGAATGACGAACTATCTATCGATGCTCGGAATGGCGATCCTTTTATCGGAGAGGTGACACATGGCTGATATGAGGGCGAAGTTTGCGGGCATCGAGTCGCTGAATCCGTTCTGGCTGGCGAGTGGGCCGGTGACGAATACGGGTGAGCAGGTGATGCGGGCGTTCGATGCGGGGTGGGGTGGGGCGGTTTGGAAGACGATTGGGGCGCAGGTGGTGAATACGAGTTCGCGCTACTCGGCGGTGGACTGGGCTGGGCAGAGGGTGATGGGGTTCAGCAATATTGAGCTGATCAGCGACCGCTCGGTTGAGGTGAACCTGAGCGAGATGGAGGAGGTAAAGCGGAGGTATCCAGCGCATGCGGTGATCGCTTCATTGATGGTGGAGTCGAAGCGCGAGGCGTGGCATGAGATGGTGCGGCGAGCGGAGGGTGCGGGGGCGGATGGGCTGGAACTGAACTTTGGGTGTCCGCATGGGATGAATGAGCGGGGGATGGGTTCTGCGGTAGGGCAGGTGCCGGAGTATGCGCAGATGATTACGGAGTGGGTGAAGGAGGTGGCGCGGACGCCGGTGCTGGTGAAGCTGACGCCGAATGTGACGGACATACGGGCGGTGGCGAGGGCGGCGAAGAGGGCGAAGGCGGACGGGCTTTCGGCGATCAATACGATCAATTCGATTATGGGGGTGGATCTGGATACGTTTGTGCCTCGGCCGAATGTGGATGGGAGGAGTTCGCATGGTGGCTATAGCGGGCCGGCGGTGAAGCCGATTGCGTTGAATATAGTTCAGGCGGCGAATGGGGATTTTGTGGATGGGGCGCCGCTGCCGATGTCGGGGATTGGTGGGGTGAGTAGCTGGCGGGATGCAGCGGAGTTTATTTTGATGGGGTGTGGGACGGTGCAGGTTTGTACGGCGGCTATGCACTATGGGTATCGCATTGTTGAGGACATGGTGGATGGACTGTCGAACTGGATGGATGATAAGGGGTTCGCTACGATTGAGGATTTTCGTGGGTTGAGTCTGCCTAAGGTTACGGAGTGGAAGCATTTGAATTTGAACTATGAGGTTGTGGCGGCGATTGATGAGGCGCTTTGTATTGGGTGTCAGCTTTGCCATGTGGCTTGCTGGGATGGGGCGCATCAGTGCATTCATGTGGATCGGGTTTCGGGTGTGGTGGATGGGCCCGTGGACGTGCATGCTGCGCCGAAAGAGACGGGGCGGGAGAGGATTGTGGTTACGCCGCTGGCTACGGTGGATGGGGCCTTGGGGCATGTGGGGCCGTTTGCTACTTCGCTCGAGAGGATTCCTCGGGTGGATGAGACGGAGTGTGTGGGGTGTAATTTGTGTTCGCTGGTGTGCCCGGTGGATGGGTGTATCACTATGGTGGAGCGGGCGACGGGATTGGCGGCGGAGAGTTGGGCGGAGAGTTGGGCGGAGAGGACTGGTGGTGTGGTGGAGCGGGCTGGTCGCTAGTTGACTAGTGCGAAGTGGCGAGAAAAGAAAGTATGCCCCAGGGGCTAAAGCCCGGCTTTTTCTTTGGGTGCGGAAGGGCCAAGGCTAAAGCCTTGGTTTACCTAGAAGCTAGGGGATGCTGCTACCTCTCTGACGCCAGGTGGGGAGGTAGCTCATCGAGTTGATTTGGGTAGGCTAGATGGACGTGCGGGTAGTCGATGTAGTTTTTTCGGTGGGGATTATTTTCAATGTATTTTAGTTGTGCTGCGTAGTCTTCGGCGTCTCGCACATGATGCTCAAAATAGCCGGAGTGCCAGATTTCTCCAGGTGATTGTTCTCTGGCAGCGAAGGAGTAGCCGCCTTTTATTAGCTGGACACAACGCGAGGTGGTTTGATCGATGGATGGAGTGCAGAGGATGTGGACGTAGTCGGGCATTACTACGAAGGCGTGAAGGTGAAACTTGCGCTGGTCGCGATAGCGGAAGAGGGTGGCGATGAAGAGTTCGGCGTTCTGGGTGCGCTGGAAGTGACGTTTGCGCTGGAATGTGAGTATGGTGATGGCATAGGTGCTCTGCTTCTGGCGGATGGTGGCCATGGAAGGAAAGCATACCCCAGGGGCTAAAGCCCCGTCTTTTCCTGGTGGGGGAGGGCCAAGGCTGAAGCCTTGGCTTACCTAGAAGCAAGGACAAGGAATGGCTGAGGCGGAAGGTAAGGCTGGGGCGGAAGGTAAGGCTGGGGCGGAAGGTATGGCTGGGGCGGAAGGTAATGGCTGAGGCGGAAGGTATGGCTGAGGCGGAAAGTAAGGCTTAGGCTGGAGCTTTAGGTTGTCTAGAAGCTTCGGAAAGGAGATTCGATGGGGATTTTGATTCGGGGTGGGGTGGTGGTGGGGGCGCGGGCTTCCGTGGTGGCGGATGTGTTGGTGGAGGGGGAGACGATTGCTGCTGTGGGGGCGGGGATTGATTCGCGCGGGCATGATGTTGTGGATGCGGGGGGGATGCTGGTGCTGCCCGGGGGCGTGGATGTGCATACGCATCTGGATATGCCGTTTGGGGGGACGGTGAGTGCGGATGATTATGAGTGGGGGACAAGGGCGGCGGCGGTGGGTGGGACTACTACGGTGATTGATTTTGCGCTGCAGGCTATGGGTCGGCCGATGGGTGAGGCGTTCAAGACGTGGCGGGCGAAGGCGGAGGGTAAGGCTTGTATCGACCATGCGCTGCATATGGCGGTGACGGATCTGGGGCCTGGGGATGCCTGGCTGGATGATGTGGATGCGATGGTTGCCGAGGGGATTACGAGCTTCAAGATCTTTATGGCTTATCCGAATGTGCTGATGGTGGATGATCGGACGATCTACAAGCTGATGGAGAGGACCAAGCAGCTGGGTGCGCTGGTGTGTGTGCATGCCGAGAATGGGACGGTGATCGACGCGATTGTGCAGGAGGCGTTGGCGGCGGGGAGGACGAGGCCGCTGCATCATGCGCTGACGCGGCCGGTGGTGGCGGAGGCGGAGGCGGTGCATCGGGTGGTGGCGCTGAGTGAGTTGGCGGGTGGGGCGAAGGTTTATGTCGTGCATGTGTCTTGCGAGGAGGCAATGGATGAGGTGAAGGCGGCGCGGAAGCGTGGGTTGGCGGTGATGGGGGAGACTTGTACGCAGTATCTGGTGTTGTCGATTGAAGATGACATGGGGAAGGCGGGGTTTGAGGATGCGAAGTATGTGTTTACACCGCCGCTGAGGGAGAGGAAGAATCAGGGGCCGCTGTGGGAGGCATTGAGGGACGATGTGTTGCAGGTGGTGTCGACGGATCATTGTCCGTTTCGGTTTGCGGATCAGAAGACGCTGGGGTTGGGGGACTTTACGAAGATTCCGAATGGCGGGCCCGGGGTGGAGAATCGGATGCAGCTTATCTACCATCATGGCGTGAATGCTGGGCGGATGACGGTGGAGCGATTTGTGGAGGTGACGGCGGAGGCGCCGGCGAAGATCTTTGGGATGTATCCGAAGAAGGGTGTGGTGGCGGGGGGGTCGGATGCGGATCTATTGATCTGGGACCCGGAGGCGCGGTATAGGATTACGGCAGAGACCCAGAGTATGCATACGGACTACTCCATCTTCGAGGGGTTTGAGGTGCGGGGGAATGCGCGGCAGGTTTATTCGCGTGGCGAGTTGATTGTGGACGGCGGGAAATTTGTTGGGCGGGTGGGGCGTGGGCAGTATCTGCGGCGTGGGTTGGGCGAGGTGCTATGAGTCTCTACGTTGAAGGGCCGACTACGTTGACGGATGCGTATGGGCTGCGGGCCGATCCTGCGCTGTACAACGAGGATTTGGCGCCTACTACTGCGGAACAAAGGACGTGGGGCACTTACAACTACATTGCGTTGTGGTTTTCGATGTCGATGGAGGTGACGACGTATATGCTGGCGTCGAGCCTGATCGCGGGAGGGATGAACTGGAAGCAGGCGATTGGGACGGTGCTGCTGGGGAACTTGATCGTGCTTGTTCCGATGGTGCTGAATGCGCATGCGGGGACGAAGTATGGGATTCCCTTCCCTGTATTTGTGCGGGCTTCTTTTGGGGTGCGCGGGGCGAATGTTCCGGCGATGTTGCGGGCGGTGGTGGCTTGTGGGTGGTTTGGGATTCAGACGTGGATTGGTGGGCAGTCTATCGCTGCGATGTTGCATGTTTTGTGGCCGGCGAGTGTGGGGATGGGGTGGGTAGTTCCCTGCTGCTTTGTGGGGTTCTGGGCGTTGAATATGGTGGTGGTGTGGCGCGGGGTGGAATCGATACGGTTTTTGCAGGGTGTGTCTGCGCCGTTTCTGCTGGTGATGTCGGTGGTGCTGCTGGCGTTTATGACGCATAAGGCGGGCGGGCTGGGGCCTATGCTGAATGCGCCGAGCCAGTTCCATACACATGCCAGTTTTCTGCATTTTTTCTTTTTGTCGCTGACGGGGATGGTGGGCTACTGGGCTACGCTGTCCTTGAATATTCCGGACTTTACGCGGTATGCGAAGACGCAGGAGTCGCAGGTGTTGGGGCAGGCGCTGGGATTGCCGGTGGCGATGACGTTGTACACGTTCATTGGGATCGCTTGTACTTCGGCTTCGACGGTGGTGTTTGGGCGGGCGATCTGGAATCCGGTGGAGCTGTTGGGTGAGTTTCATCAGCCGATGATTGCGTTGCTGGCGCTGGTGAGTATTTTGATTGCTACGTTGAATATCAACGTGGGCGCCAATGTGGTGGGGCCTTCGAATGATTTTTCGCACCTGGCGCCGAGGTGGATCAGCTTTCGTATGGGCGGGATGATTACGGGATGCATCGGATTGGCGATGATGCCTTGGAAGCTGGTGGCGAGCCATACGAACTATATTCAGTGGCTGGTGAGTTACTCGGCGTTCCTGGGGCCGGTGGCTGGGATTATGATTGCGGACTATTTCTTTGTGCGGGGGACGCGGCTGGATACGGAGTCGCTGTATCGGCGGGATGGTGCGTATGAGTATGTGAAGGGCGTGAATGCGAAGGCGCTGGTGGCGCTGGTGGCTGGGGTGTTGGCAGCTTTGATTGGGCTGGTGGTGCCGGAGCTAAGGGCGCTGTATGACTATGCGTGGTTTGTGGGGTTTGGTGTGGCTGCGGTGGTGTATGTGGCGCTGATGGAGACGGCGAAAGGTGCGGGTGGGGCTACTCCGCTGGCGCAGAGGATTGCGGATACTGTGCTGGAGCCGGCGCTGGGGGCGGGTGTGGGGGCTAAGGCGTTCGTGGTGGATGCGAAGAAGGGCTGACGGAAAGTTCCTTGCGGCTTGGAAGAGATCGCGTCCCAGGGGCTAAAGCCCGGATTCTGGGAGCATGGGAATGTCTGGGCTGAAGCCCAGACCTATCTCAGACGCAAAAACAGCAGCAAGAACGCGCGGGAAGCTGCGTTAGCGGAGGAAGGCGCCTAGTTCGGTGGCGGCGTTGCGGAGGTGGGGGAGGAAGCGGGTCTGCATGTCGAGAGAATGCATGCGGGGGGCGCTGCCGCTGAGGTTGATGGTGGAGACGACGCGGCCGGTGGGTGAGTAGACGGGCACAGCGAGCGAGCGGAGGCCGATCTCGTACTCCTGGTCGACGAGGGCATAGCCATTGCGGCGGACGTTGCGGAGGGCAAGGCGCAGTTTGTCTACGCTGCTGACGGTGCGTGGGGTGTGGGGGGTGAGGACTACGCGGGCGAGATATTGTTCGAGCTGGTCGGGGGGGAGATAGGCGAGGAGAACGCGGCCCATGCTGGTGCAGTAGGCGGGGAGACGGCTGCCGATGTGGAGGTCGTCGGACATGACGCGGGAGACGGTGGAGCGGGCGATGTAGACGATGTCGTCGCCATCGAGGGTGGCTACGGAGAAGCTCTCG
This sequence comes from Acidobacteriaceae bacterium, assembly GCA_035943695.1. Classification (GTDB taxonomy): domain Bacteria; phylum Acidobacteriota; class Terriglobia; order Terriglobales; family Acidobacteriaceae; genus Edaphobacter. The sequence continues at coordinate 20,565 of DASZBW010000027.1, forward strand.
TGGAGGGCAGAGGACATGCGTTCGAGGATGGGCTGAGCTGCGGTGGCGAGGGAGTTCGAGGCGGAGTAGGTGTTCGAGAGCGTGAGCATGCGGGGGCGCAGGGCGTAGCGGGAGCCTTCTTCGATGCCGGCGAAGCCCAGCTTCGAGAGGGTGTAGAGGCACCGGCGGACGGCGGCGCGGGAGAGACCGGTCTTGGTGGCGAGCTGCGAGATGGTCATCTGCGGTTGCTGGGGGGAGAAGGATTGGATGACGAGCAGGCCGCGGGCGAGGGAGGTCATGAAGTTGGGGTCGCCGGCGTAGATGTCGAGGGAGGCGGAGGGGGAGGTGCTGGCGGGAGGGGCGGGTTGGGGGAGTTGGATGGGTGGGGATGGCGGGGGCGCAGCGGCTGTGGGTGTGCGGAGCGGGGTGCGGCGGGGGGCGGCAGTGATGGGCACGAGTACCTCTCGTTTCCTTCGCTTGGTCCGGGCCGTGCGAGGCAGGTTTAGCGGGGTCCCGGGCAGCAGAAGTCTTCAGGTTTGATTATATAGCGCTGCGCGATAGACGAACGCAAGTTGCGATAAACGCACAGCGCTGTTTTCGCAGCGAACGGTGTCGTGGGTGGGTGCAACTGCGGACGGAATGACTTTGAGGCGATGAGTCATGAGCTTCGAGCTATTCAGCTGTGAGCTTTGAGCTGGATTTGCGACGCGGCAAATGGTTTCAGAAGGCTCAGGTGGCGGTGAGGTGGATGTCGTGGCTGTGAGAAAATTGGGGGCTGAGGAGACCTTGATGACTTCGATGATGCCGCTGACGGAACGTGATTCTTGGAAGGCGCTTGCTGCGCATGCTGATGCGATGAAGAGCGTGACGCTGAAGGAATTGTTTGCAGCGGATGCGGGGCGTGGGGAGAGGCTGACGGTTGAGGCGGAGGGGCTGTTTCTCGACTACTCGAAGAATCGAGTGAAGGATGAGACGCTGAATCTGCTGCGTGGTGTGGCGGAAGAGGCGGGGTTGCGTGGGAAGATTGACGCGATGTTTCGTGGGGACAAGATTAATGTGACGGAGCAGCGTGCGGTGTTGCACGTGGCTCTGCGTGCGCCTAAGGGCGAAAAGATTCTGGTGGATGGTGAGGATGTGGTGCCGGGTGTTCATGCGGTGCTGGCGAAGATGGCTGGGTTTGCTGAGAAGGTGCGGTCGGGGGCGTGGAAGGGATTTACGGGCAAGCGGATTCGCAATGTGGTGAATATTGGGATTGGCGGCTCGGACCTGGGGCCGGTGATGGCTTATGAGGCGTTGAAGCACTACAGCCAGAGGGACCTGACGTTTCGGTTTGTGTCGAATGTGGATGGGACGGATTTTGCGGAGGCGGTGCGCGATCTGAATGCGGAGGAGACGCTGTTTCTGGTCGCATCGAAGACGTTTACTACGCAGGAGACGATGACGAATGCGCGGTCGGCGCGGGAGTGGGCGCTGAGCGGGCTGGGCGGCGATGAGAAGGCGGTGGCGAAGCACTTTGCGGCGATCTCGACGAATGCGAAGCTGGTGGCGGAGTTTGGGATCGACACGGCGAATATGTTTGGGTTCTGGGATTGGGTGGGTGGGCGCTACTCGATGGACTCGGCGATTGGGTTGTCGACGATGATTGCTATTGGGCCGGAGAACTTCAACGCGATGCTGAGTGGCTTTCATGCGATGGATGAGCACTTTCGCACGGCTCCGTTTGCGCAGAATCTGCCGGTGTTGATGGGGCTGTTGACGGTCTGGTATACGGACTTTTTCGATGCGCAGACGGTGGCGGTGCTGCCGTATGAGCAGTACCTGAAGCGCTTCCCTGCTTACCTGCAGCAGCTGACAATGGAGTCGAATGGAAAACATGTGACGCTAGATCGGACGCATGTTGCCGTGCAGACCGGGCCGGTGTACTGGGGTGAGCCGGGGACGAATGGGCAGCACTCGTTTTACCAGTTGATCCATCAGGGAACGCGGCTGATTCCCTGCGATTTCATTGGGTTTGCGAAGACGCTGAATCCGCTGGGGCGGCACCATGACATGCTGATGGCGAACGTGTTTGCGCAGGCGGAGGCGTTGGCATTTGGTAAAACTGCCGAGCAGGTGAAGGCTGAGGGCACGGCGGATTGGCTGGTGCCGCATCGTGTGTTTGAGGGCAATCGGCCTTCGAATGTGATTCTGGCGGAGGTGCTGACGCCGGAGGTGCTGGGTAAGCTGGTGGCGCTGTATGAGCACTCGGTGTTTACGCAGGCGGCGGTTTGGAATATCGATGCGTTCGATCAGTGGGGGGTGGAGCTGGGGAAGGTGTTGGCTTCGAAGATTTTGGGTGAGTTGGAGAGTGCGGGGGAGCCGGTGATGACGCATGATTCGTCTACGAGTGCGTTGATTCGGCGGTACCGGAAGAATACGGGCCGGGGCTAAAGCCCCTTGTCGAACGGGGAATTCAGGGGCCTAAAGGCCCCTGCTCCCTCCGATGACCTCGTATTCAATGGCTGAAGGCATTGCTGCCTCCAATTGACCGTGTATTCAATGGCTGAAGGCATTGCTGCCTCCAATGACCGTGTATTCAATGGTTGAAGGCATTGCTCCCTTGTATGAATTGGCTTAGAGGGCGGCGAGGATGTCGGCGGGTTCGGGGCGGACGCGGAAGTCGGCGTGGGCTTCGGAGTAGGTGATGGTGCCGGACTGGTTGACTACGAAGGTGGCGGGGAGTGGGAGTCGCCAGCTTGTTTCGGGGGCGGAGGGGTCCATCTTGCCGGAGTTGACGAAGGGGATGTTGACCAGGATGCGCTTATAGTATTCGCGGTGTTCGGCGGGGACGGTGTAGGCGATGCCGAACTGCTCGGCGATGGCGGCGGCGGGGTCGGACAGGATAGGGAACGGCAGGGTGTGCTGCTGGAGGGTGAAGTCGTTGTGGCGCTGCGTTTGCGGAGAGATGGCGATGAAGAATGCGCCGAGATCGCGGAGGCGGGGATGGAGATCGCGCCAGGTTTCGAGCTCGGTGATGCAGTAGGGGCACCAGCGGCCGCGGAAGAACTTGATGATGAGCGGGCCGAGGGCGAGGAGGTCTGCGGAGTGGACGGGCTTGCCGGTGAGCGCGTCCTGCAGGGTGAAGTCTGGGGCGGAGGCGCCGGGTTGCAGGATGCGGTCTTCGATGCCGGTGGCGAAGAGCTCTTCGACGTGGCGCTCGGAGATGGCGAGGCGTTCGGGCTGGACGAGGGTGCGGGTGCTTTGGGTGATGGCGTCGAGTCCATCCTGGAGCGATGGGATCGGAGAGCCATGGAGGGCGTGGGAGGTGGAATTCTTCATGGCTTTGCTTTCGTTGGGGAGGTGCGTGGCTGCTCGAGGAGGTCGGTGAGGCGTTTGAAGGCTTCCGTGAAGGCTTTCTTGTTGGCGTCGGTGGCGTCGGGGGCCTGGCCTGCGCGCATGAAGCCGTGGCCTGCTCCGTCGTAGAGGACGGGCTGGTAGGTTTTGCTGGCGGCCTTCATGGCCTCGGTTGTGGTGGGTACGGTGGAGCTGATGCGGGCGTCGTTGCCGGCGTAGAAGCCGTAGACGGGGGCGGTGATGGAGGTGACATCGGCGGGTGGCGGGCCGTAGAAGACGAAGGCTGCGGAGAGGTCATGGCGGTGGGTGGCGAAGGCGAAGGATTTGCCTCCGCCCCAGCAGAAGCCGGTGACGAAAAGCTTGCCGTTGGAGGAGGGCAGATGCTTGCCGTAGTCGGCGGCGGCGTCGAGGTCGGCGGTGACCTGGTCGGCGGAGAGCGCGGAGACGGCTTTGGTGACTTGATCCTGGCTGGCGAATGCATCTGTGCCGCCGTTGCTGGGGCCTGCTCCGGAGAGGAGGTCGGGGGCGATGACGATGTAGCCTTTTGCGGCGAGTTCGTCGGCCATGTCTTTGGCCCAGTCGGTGAGGCCGAAGATCTCGTGGATGAGGACGATGACAGGGGCTTTGCGGCTGATCTCCGGGTAGACGACGAAGGCCTGGACGGTGCGGCCGTCGTGCTTGAGGGAGATGTACTCGCGGTGGCGTGGGGATTTTTCGAGGGCGGCTTTGGCCCAGTCCTGCGCGGGCAGGGAGAGAGCAGACGAGAGGATGAGGGCGGAGGCGGTGAGCAGCTTCGGGAGGAGGCGGGTCATGTGGGTGAGTTTATCTGCGTTGTGCTGTGGGGTACAAGGAGCGGCGCGGGGCCTGCGGGTTGATGCGGGGGTGGTGTGCTTGCAATTCGATGTGACGCTCAGGGAGGTGGAAAAACTCAGCCCTTGCAGAATTCGTGTGGGGATCATTCTAGAAGGCCTAGACGACACTTTTCTTTCGGTGGATTTTGTTGGATAATGGATATGGATGTGCGTGGCCTGACCGCACCATCTTTCCCGCAGGAGATTTTCAGGAATAGAAGCAGGGGCTTCGACAGCCCTGTGTCGCGGCGTGTCAGGTGGATGGGCTTTCGATTCCCTTCCATATCTGGCGAGCTGCTTGCCAGCCGAGGTGGCTGGCCACGTTAGAAGGAGAACACCACAATGCGCGAGATCGTGACACTGCAATGCCCTGACTGCAAGAACCGGAACTACTCCACCACGAAGAACAAGAAGACTACGACTGGGCGTCTTGAGTTCTCAAAGTTTTGCAACACGTGCCGGAAGCACACGGCGCACAAAGAGACGAAGTAGCCGAACTGCTCGGCTAGTTTCACCCGGGGGAGTAAGCTCAACGGTTAAACTGTCGGTCTCCAAAACCGAACTTCTCGGTTCGAATCCGAGCTCCCCCGCCAGTTTTGCCCTGGATCCTGGATGTTTTTAGAACGGGACAGGCAGTAACAGATTTTGATCCGCAGGAAGAGTCGAGGCACCACGATGGCAAAGGCAGTTGCAGTGGAAGAAGAACAGAGCACGGGACTGAGCCGGTTTCGGTCGCAGCCGCAGAGGCTGGCGGAGTTCATCAACAACGTTCGTAGCGAGATGCGCAAAGTTGTTTCGCCGACGTGGGATGAAGTGGTCAACGGCACAATCGTTGTGCTGGCGACGGTCTTCTTCTTCGCCGCATTTTTTACGATCACGGACTACGTCTTTGGCCATAGCGTTCCCGGCCTGATTCACTATTTCACTGTCAAGCCCTAAAGCTTGAAAGTCTCGCGACGGATGCGACAATAACTATACCGATGGATCAAGAAGGCACACTCAAGATGGCGGTAGACGAGCAGATTCCGGAAGCGCAGGAGCCGGGCGGCGAACAGCCGACCGAGCAGCTTGCCCCGCCGGTGAACGAGAACTTCAAGTGGTACATCATTCACGCGTATTCCGGCTTCGAGCGCAAAGTGCGCGAGTCACTGGAGAGCCGCATCATGGCGTTTGGCCTGCAGAATCGCATTGGCCGCATCATGATCCCCACCGAGCCGGTGACCGAGCTGCGCAATGGCAAGAAATATACGATTGAGAGGGTTTTTCTGCCGGGCTATGTGCTGGTGGAGATGGAGCTCGATAACGACCTGTGGCACGTGATCAAAAACACGCCGCGGGTTACGGGCTTTCTTGGGACGGGCGACAAGCCAGTTGCTTTGTCAGAGGCCGAGGTCAGCTCGATCCTGTTCCGGTCCGAGACTTCGAAGGACAAGCCGTCCAGCAAGATCAAGTTCGACAAGGGCGAGCAGGTTCGCATCAACGAGGGACCCTTCGCGAACTTCAATGGCACGGTGGACGACGTCAACGAAGACCGCCAGACGCTCAAGGTCATGGTCTCGATCTTCGGACGCTCCACTCCGGTCGAGATCGAGTTCGCCAAAGTCGACAAGATGGAAGAGTAGCTTCCGTCTTGTGCAAGGGCCGGATGGATGGGCCTGCGCGAGAACAATTTTGTACCGCAAATCGGCAGCCGGCCCAGAGCCCGCGGCTAGAAACATAAAAGAGGATTCACCATGGCACCGAAGAAAATTGTTGGATACGTCAAGCTTCAGATCACCGGTGGCAAGGCCACGCCCGCGCCGCCCGTCGGCCCCGCGCTGGGCCAGGCGCAGGTCAACATCATGGAGTTCTGCAAGCAGTTTAATGCTCGCACCTCCACGCCGGAGATGACCGGCATGACAATTCCTGTCGTCATCAGCGTGTACGCCGACCGCAGTTTCAGCTTCATCACCAAGACACCTCCGGCGCCGGTATTGCTGCTGAAGGCGGCTAAGATCGAAAAGGGCTCGGGCACGCCGAACAAGGACAAGAAGGGCAAGGTGACGGAGAAGCAGATTCTCGAGATCGCCAAGACGAAGATGCCGGATATGAACGCCAATTCCATTGAGGCTGCTGCGAAGACCATTCGCGGTACGGCGCGCTCGATGGGCATCGAAGTGGTCGCCTAAGCTTCATCTGTTTTTTTGATAAAAGAGCGCGGAGCCTTTGGGCTTCGCGCTTTTTGTTTGGCTGGGGCCTCGGCGGTGGTATGGGGTGTCTCCGGACGATCCATTGCGCAGGGCGAAGAGGCACTGCGACTGCATGGCTACGCGAAGAGTTTTTGCTGCGGGTTGGGAAACGTGGTCTGTGGAGACTTGCGGGGCGCGCCGGCAAAATCGTCGAAGTCAGAGTTTGTCGCTAAGGAAGAGTCGCGCAATCGCTCCTTCAATCCGTAGCGTCGGCTCACGCGGTCGACCGTCAATTGAAGTTTGCGGGCGTATGCCGGTGCGGCGAAATCGGCAGTGGCGAAGCGGGATTCATAGTCCTGCATCAGCTCAGGGAAATGTTGGCGGACAAAGGCGAAGTAGGTGTGCCGCGAACAGGGCTTGAGAAACAGAGGATTTGCGGCGAAGAAGCTTGCACCTGCCTCTGCAGCCAGCCGCGCCATGGCGTCCAGTGCAAGCTCTGAATCCGTGATGCCGGGCAGAAGTGGACAGCACAAAATCCCGGTGCGGATGCCTGCGGCTCGCAGCTGTTTGACGACGGCAAAGCGCAGGTCGGGTCTGGGTGCGCGTGGCTCCAGCTTCCGTGCGAGTTGAGTGTCGGGCGTAGTGATGGTGATGTGTACCGTCAAGATATTGCGAGCGGCTATCTCGCGCAGGAGATCGAGGTCGCGTTCGATCAGGATGGACTTGGTTACGATTCCGAGGCGGTAGCCTTGCCTGCGTGCGAATACTTCGAGCAGGGTCCGCGTAATTCGTGCCTTTCGCTCGATGGGCTGATACGGATCGGTCGCTGTGCCGATTGCGATCTGCTGGGCGGGATCGACCCTCTTGAGGTCCTGCTCGAGGAGCCATGCGGCGTTTTGCTTTAGAAAGATAATGCGTTCGAATGCTTCGGGATCGCGGAGGGGAATGGGGTCGGGTGCCTGATGGCTGCTTTTATTCTCCGCGGCATCGCTCGGGGCGAGAAACTCGTGCGTATAGCGGGCGTAGCAGTAGCGGCAGCCAAACTCACATCCGCGATATGGATTGATGCTGTAAGCAAGCCAGGGTTGCCGCTTGGAGATGGATCGATTCAGGATGCTGCGCACTTTGAGTGTGCGAAACTCGACCAGGTGGCCCTCACCGAGGTGTTCTGCTTCAGCGGCCATTCGTGGCAGACCTGTAAGCCGGGCGGGCAGGATTGGAAAGAGTGAAGCGGTGGAGGGGTTCGCTGCGTGGGTCATTTTTCGCCTTCTCTTCGCCTACATAGATGAAGAGTATCGCGGCGGAGGATGTGCGGTCAAGTCTGGGGGGCTTAGACCTGGGTCAACTTTTCGGTCTCTTTCGACATGGTGGCGGTTCGGTCCAGCTTGTCCCAGTTGAAGGGCTTGCCGTCAATGGCGCGCTTGACCGTCTTGAAGAGCACGATGGAGAAGACCTGGCGATAGGTGAAGCGCTGAATCCAGATATGGAAGAGGAGCCAGGCGTCGCCCTTGCTCGCCGGATGCTTGCGCTCGAGGGCGAAGGCGAGGGCGGACGCTGCGAAATCGATGACTATGAACGCCAGGAAGAAGAGCAGCAATTTCTCGAGGCTTGCTGAGGATGCTGCTTCGGGATGGAAGTGTTTGTCGTAGAGATAATTCAACACGCCGGCCACGAACATCAAGTCGATAAGCGGAGAGACAAGCGGAAGCAGGATCTGGAAGATCAGGGTATTGGGAAGCGCAAAGAGGCCCATGGCGCGGCGTCTGGCGATGGCTCCGCGATGTTTGAAGAGCGCCTGCAGAATTCCAAAGGACCAGCGGAAGCGCTGCCGCATGAGTCCGTCCATATTTTCGGGAGCCTCGGTAAAGGCCAGCGCGCGGTCCTCGTAGATGACCTCGTAGCCCTGTTCGAGCAGGTTCATGGTGAGGTCGGCATCTTCGGCGACGGTGTTGGTGTGGTATCCGCCGCCGGCCTTCACGGCTGCGGTGCGCCAGGCTCCTATTGCTCCGGGGACCACCATGACGACGTCGAAGAGATCGAGTGCGCGGCGCTCGAAGTTCTGGCTGGTGATGTATTCCAGCGCCTGCCAGCGAGTCCACAGATTGACGCGGTTGCCGACCTTGGCATTCCCCGCGACCGCACCGATGGCGGGATTCGCAAAGTGGCAGACGAGATTTGAAATTGCATCATGCGCGATGACGCCATCCGCATCGATGCCGACGTAGATGTCCTCTGCAATCCAGTCGATGGCGAAATTGAGTGCGTCCGCTTTGCCTCCGTTCGGCTTGGTGAGCACGGTCAATCGGCCTGCGGCAATCTCCTTAGGATATGCAGCGATGGCTACCTGGTACGTGTTGTCGCTGGATCCATCATCGATGACGATAACCTGGATATTCTTGTAGTTCGACATCAACACCGAGCGGATTGTCCGGACGATAACTTTCTCTTCGTTGTAGGCGGGGATGAGTACGGCGACGCGTGGCGCGTAGTCGGGAGTCGCAAAATTCTTTCGCTTGCGGAAGCGGTCGATCACGGCAAAGACGCCGATGATGATGAGTCGCGCGCTCATCAAGATGTCGCCGACAAAGAAGACTGCGATAACGAAATGGTTGAAGAAGGCCCAGACGAAGAAGGCTACGGAATCTACCCTGGCGAGCCATTTCTGGTGCGAGTTCAACGGCGGCATGACGTCGGCGCGCGTTTTGCCCATCAGCGCCGAGACCGGCACGATGTTGTAGCCGCGGTCGCGCAGTGCCTTGATGAGTACGGGAAGCGCGTCCACGGTTGGCTGGCGGTTCCCTCCCCCATCGTGCAGGAGGATGATGGAGCCGCGCATCCAGGGTTTGGCCTGCATGGCGTCAATCTGCTCAAAGACGCTCTGAACGATTTCCTGCGGCGTTTTGCGTGGGTTCTCGTCCCAGTCATCGGTGTCAATCTTGTCGCCGACGATGATGTAGCCAAGATTCTGAATTCGCTGTGCCGGTGCAGCCTGATCGTTTGTATCTGGCTCCTGATCGATGGAATACGGCGGGCGGAAGTAGAGCGGCTGGACTCCGAGTTCTGACGCGAAGAGGCGTTCGGTGAGGTTGAGTTCGAGATCGACGCTGGCGTTTGAGATTTCGCTGATGTCCGGATGGAACCAGGTATGATTGCCAATCTCGTGGCCTTCACGATAGACCTGCTGCATCACGCCTATGTTGTTCTGCGCCTCGGAGCCGATCATAAAGAACGTTCCGACGACGCGATTTTCTTTGAGAATCTTCAGGATCTTCGGGGTCCATGTGGGATCGGGGCCGTCGTCGAAGGTCAGCGCGACTTCTTTGGAGTGATAGCCGGTCTGTCCTACCGTGTAGGAGAGAGGATTCGGGTCCATGGACTCCGCCGTCACCATCTTGTAGCCTGCGGGGATTGAATCGTCGTCCTCCAGAGTGACGGTGCGATGGCCCACCTGCATTCCGCGCGTTACGCGCAGGATGTCGCCGTCCCCTTCTGTATCTACGTCGTAGCCAGGTTCTACCTGGGCGAGATCGGTGGCGGGATCTGCATGAATTGGCTTGTCCCAGATCTTCCACAGCGAGTTATCTTCGGAGCCCAGACGCCACAAGGCGAAGGTCTCGATGCCAAGCTGCCGTGCTGCACGCATCTCGTTCAGTACGGTCACCGCGTCCAGAAACCAGATCTGGTGGCGGACATGCGCATCGTCGTCATCGTAGGCAAAATGCACGTTGAGCGAATCGGGGTCGAGCTCGATGTGCGCATCTGCGTCCTCCGCCGCCTGCCATGCAGCCTGGGTGGACATCTCGTCCGTCGAGAGCACCTTTGCAGGTTGCGCCTTGGTTCCCTTCTTTGCAGCGACTGGAATGGTGGTGGTCCAGTCGTAGCCGTAGCTGCCGATGGAACAGATGACCTTTTCCTTGGGTACGATCTGCAGCACATTTTTCAGGTTGTTGATGAACCAGTCCTGCGATGCGATGGGCCCAGGACCTGTGCCTATCAGGTGCTGCTCGTAATTCATCAGCAGCAGACCGTCTGAATGATCGGCGATGTATTTCAGATCAAAATCATCATCATTCACCGGAACATTTACGTAGAGTCGGAGGTGACGCGCCTGAAAATCCTGATAGAGCGTTGCCAGCAGGGCCATATAGCTCTGCTGTGCTTCGCTGGGGATCTCTTCAAAGTCGAGTGAGATTCCCCGATAGCTTGGATTTGCGCCCAGAAATTTATCGATCTGTTGAACGAAATTCGCCCGCGCCGTGGGGTTGGCGAGGAAGTCCCCTATCGACTGGAGGAAGGAATTGCTGATGGGGTCATAGTTATTGACCATGGGAAATATTTCAGCGGGCGTAGCGTCCACTCCGGCTGACGCTATGGCACGCGCCACGCGTTGCTCATGATCTACAGGGCGGACGCCGTTGGCATCGACTACATTGAACGCGCGGTTGTCCAGGCTGTATGAGGTCAAGCCGCCGTCGGGACTGACCACGTGAATCCATTCCGGAAAGAGGAGATCGATCTGGTGAATATGCTGCTTGAGCGAGGAGTAGCTGGCAGGATCGTCTTCGACGTAATACGCTGCCCGCAATCCTTCGCCGGAGTTGAGGGTCACGTCGGAGGCGAGCTTGGTGGTCTTGCGGCGCGCAGGCGTTTTATGCGGCTTTTGCCCACCGCGCGGAGGCGTGACTTCCGACTGCAGAGCGCTGATGTTGCGCTTCGGACTGGACAACAGAAGCTCCGGCAGCGGCGTCATCCGCAGCAGCCCGATGACGAACAGCACGCCAACCACCACGCCGGCGAGGGCCATGACGTCGAAGATTCGCCGCAGGCGCTTCCACCGTTTGCGTTGTGGATCGAAAAATACTTGCTTGTTCATAGTTCCTTGATCGTCGTTCTGAGTCCGACTACATCCGGCGTTGCCGCCGAAGTAGGGCCCTGCGCAATCGTATGCAGCGCCACCATCGGAGTCAATGCAACGGAGGAGCTGTCCCCAGTATGATGCTGCTAGATGGAGAAGCAACTGAAGGGATTCCGGGTATGGTCCGGCGCAGCTCTGCTTGCCGGGCTGCTGCTTCGCGTCTGGTGCGTTCGGCACCTGGCACTGATCGCGGGCGACAGCCTCGTCTATGCGGACATCGCTACAAACTGGCTCAAGCATGGAATTTATGGCATTAGCGGATCCAGCCCAGGCGAGATCCATCCCACACTGATCCGCCTGCCCGGTTATCCGCTTTTCCTGGCCGCCTGCTTTCGCGTCTTCGGGCTGCAAAATTTTAGGGCTGTGCTGTGGACGCAGGTTGCCACGGACCTGGCCACCTGCTGCCTGATCGCGGGGCTGGTGAATCGTCTCTTCGGCAGGCGTGCCGCGCTGTTCGCAGTGTGGTTCGCGGCACTCTGTCCGTTCACCGCCGCGTACGCCGCGCAGCCGCTAACGGAGTCGCTGGTGCTGACGACGATCGCTGCAGCACTCTACGCCTTCGCCCGCTGGCAGCATGGGGGCCTGGGCTACAATCGCTGGCTTTGGATCACGGCGGCGGCGCTTGCCTATTCGATCCTGCTGCGGCCGGAGCAGGTTCTGTTCGCCGTGGCAGTATTGGCAGGCATGTTCTGGTGCTTGCTGCGACAACGCCATGCGGGGCGTCGCTTTGCCGAGGCGACGCTTCCGGTCTTAGCTGCCGCTGTCTGCGTGGTGCTTCCACTTGTGCCCTGGGCGATTCGCAACCAGCGCACGTTCCACGTCTTGCAACCGCTGGCGCCGAGGTACGCGAACGATCCTGGGGACCTGCCGCCACTTGGCTTCGCCCGGTGGTACCGCACCTGGGCGATTGAATTTGCGGACACGGAAAATGTTTACTGGAACTACGCCGGCACGCCGATTGCGCTCGCAGACGTACCGAGCCGCGCTTTGGATGGAGGCTCTGCTGCTGGTACGCAGGGGATGCGGGCGCGCACGACCAAGCTGCTGGCGGACTACAACGCCACGGGGACGGACAGCACGGAGGTCGATCCGGTGATGGATGCCCGATTCGGCGAACTCGCTGCGGAACGCATCCACGCACATCCTGTTCTCTACTATTTTGCTCTGCCGGTGGCGCGGGTGCTGGATATGACCTTCAGGCCGCGCACCGAGATGATTCCGGTTCCGCTGGACTGGTGGGCGTGGGGGAAACACCGTGCGCAGACCGCGTACGCCACTGCATATGCCGCACTGGACGTCGCGTATATTGCCCTGGGTCTCGCCGGGTTCCTGGTGTGGAAGGGCCGTCGATGGCGGACTGAGGAAGCGTCGGGCTCCCGCGAGCTGGCTGCCGCAATGGTTGCCGCGATCCTGCTGCGCGCCGCGTTGCTGCTGACCATCGATAACTCGGAGCCGCGCTACACGCTCGAATTTTTCCCTATACTGTTCGTCTTCGCGGCTGCCCTCTTCGCGCGTGCGGACGAAGCCGAGAGATAATAGAGGGATGGCATTTCGCTCCGGCTTCGTCTCTATCATCGGTCGCCCTAACGCAGGCAAATCGACGCTTTTGAATGCCCTGCTGGGGCAGAAGATCGCGATTGTTACGCACAAGCCGCAAACGACGCGCACCCGGATCCACGGGGTGCTGGAAGTGCCGCTGAAAAAGAAGACGAAGGCTGAGGCCGGCCACCCGGCCGCGCAGGTGGTGCTGGTCGATACGCCGGGCATCCATAAGCCGGACACGCAGCTCGATCGGCGCATGATGCAGGAGGTGCAAGATGCGCTGGAATCGCGCGATGCAGTGCTCTTCATCGTCGATGTGACGCATCGTCTGGCAAAGGCGGAGGTTCCGGGCGAAAAGGTGAAAGCGACGGGACGCATGGCGCTGAGTGCGGCGGAAGATGACTTCGCGCTTTCGCTGGTCAAGCGGCTTGATTGTCCGGTGATTCTGGTGCTGAACAAGATCGACGATATTCGCAAGACGGAGCTGCTTCCGCTGATCGCGCACTGGAGCGCGCAGCACAGCTTCGCTGATGTCGTCCCCATCTCGGCGCGCAAAAAGGAGGGTCTCGAGCTGCTGCTGGATAAGATCGTCGCGACCCTGCCGGAAGGACAGCGGTACTTTCCGCGCAGCCAGGTGACGGATCAGCCCGAGCGTTTCCTGGTCGCTGAACTGATTCGCGAAAAGATCCTGATGCTGACTGGCGAAGAGGTGCCCTATGCTACCGCCGTCGTCATCGAGCGTTTCGAAGAACCTGTCTCCGCTAAAAAAATGAAGGACGGGCGGCTGCCGGTGACCAAGATCGCTGCGGCTATCTATTGCGAACGGACGGGCCAGAAAGCTATTCTGATCGGCAAGCAGGGGGCCATGCTGAAGCAGATCGGCAGCACGGCCCGCAAGGAGATAGAAAGCCTGCTTGGCACACGAGTTTTTCTCGAGCTTTTCGTCAAGGTGCAGGAAGAGTGGCGCTCCAGCCGCGGTTTCGTCGAAGAGCTTGACTGGCGGCGGCAGTTGGAAGAGATTGCGTCGCGGCAGCAAGGCGAGGATTTGAAGGCCACCTAGACAAACAGCAGACGCGGTCAGCATGGGCAAGGGGGATGCCATTCGGACCGATGCCGATGGCGGGCGCTTTCCCACTCTGACGCAGCCGCGCTGCAACAACTCGCATCCTACGTGTAGCCTTGCCGGTCGCTTGCTAGAATAGAGATGACGCGCATGGCGCCCAAGGAGCTCTCATGGCCAATCTTCTCGAACAACTTCGCAGTATGACAACCGTGGTCTCGGACTCCGGCGACATCAACTCCATCAAGGAGTTCAAGCCCACTGATTCCACCACAAATCCTTCGCTGATCGCCGCCGCGGCAGAGATGCCTGCGTACGCCTCCATCGTCGATGACGTGTTAAAGACAGCCCGCAAGAACGCGGGTGCTAACGCGTCCGACAAAGACGTCGCCGCACTGGCCTTCAAGACGCTTGCGGTCGCCTTCGGACGCAAGATTCTCGACATCATCCCCGGCCGGGTTTCCACCGAAGTGGATGCGCGCATCTCGTACGACACGGAAGCATCGATCGCCACCGCGCGGGACATTATCAAGCAGTATGAAGATGCAGGCATCTCTCGCGAACGCGTGCTGATCAAGCTGGCGGCCACCTGGGAAGGCATCAAGGCTGCGGAACAGCTGGAAAAAGAAGGCATCCACTGCAACATGACTCTGCTGTTCGGTCTGCACCAGGCCGTGGCGTGCGCCGAGGCTAAGGTTACGCTGATCTCGCCCTTCGTCGGTCGCATTCTCGATTGGTACAAAAAGGACACTGGCAAGGATTACCAGGGCGCAGAGGATCCCGGCGTTCAGTCCGTCACTACCATCTACAACTACTACAAGAAATTCGGCTACAAGACCGTGGTTATGGGGGCGAGCTTCCGCAACATTGGCGAGATCATCGAGCTGGCCGGATGCGACCTGCTTACCATTGCGCCGAAGCTGCTGGCGGAGCTGGAATCCAAGGAAGGCGAGCTGCCGCGCAAGCTGGATGCCTCGAAGGCGGCTTCGATGAACATCGAGAAGCTCACCATCGACAAGGCCACGTTCGACAGAATGCACGCCGAAGATCGCATGGCGCACGACAAGCTGAAGGAAGGGATCGAAGGCTTCTCGAAGGCGCTCGAAGACCTGGAAAAGCTACTTGCGAATCGCCTGAGCGAGATCGGTGAAAAGCAGGCTGTAGGCGCGCACTAAGCAAAGCGCACTTTATACGGAAAAACCCCATGTCCACAGACATGGGGTTTTCTCTGCTTTGAAGCGCGCTGGATTGTGCTTTTCGGACATGGAACCGTCTACAGGATATAGCGGCTGAGGTCCTGATCCTTCACGATTTCTGCTACCTGCTGCCGCACATATTCCGGGTCGACGACGATCACTTTTTCGGTGGTGCCGTCTTCTTTCCGCCGCTCGATCACGGGCAGCGGGGGCAGCGCCTTCTGAGACTCTCCGGTGAGGGAAGCCGAGGCGCCGATCTCCGCCACGACACCCTCCTGCGTTGCCTCGGCCCGTGGGCTCTTGAAGAGGTCTGGAGCCTGGAAGCTGATCTCGTCGAGCACGCGCTCCATGATGGTATGCAGACGCCGTGCGCCAATATTTTCCGTGGTCTCATTCACGCGGAAGGCAAACTGCGCCATCTCAGCGAGAGCCTCGGGCGTAAACTCCAGTCGCAGCCCTTCGGTCTCCAGCAGCGCCGTCGATTGCTTCACCAGCGAAGACTTCGGCTCGGTGAGAATTCTGACAAAGTCTTCGACGGTGAGCGACTGTAGCTCGACACGGATGGGAAAGCGGCCCTGCAGCTCCGGAATCAGGTCGCTTGGCTTTGACACGTGGAAGGCACCAGCGGCGATGAACAAGATGTGGTCGGTCGAAACCATACCGTACTTCGTGTTGACGGTCGTCCCTTCGACGATGGGCAGAATATCGCGCTGCACGCCCTCGCGCGAGACGTCGGGGCCATGACCGCCCTCGCGACCGGCGATCTTGTCGATCTCATCAAGAAACACTATCCCGGAATCTTCTACTCGTTCGACAGCCAGGCGAGTGACCTGGTCCATATCGATAAGCCGGCTCTCTTCCTCCTGCACCAGGTATTCAAAGGCCTCCACTACCTTCATCTTTCGCTTCTTGGTTCGCTGACCGAAGAGCCCCGGCAACATGTCCTTCAGACTCATGTCCATATCTTCCGGGCCATTGGCCTGCATGAACTCGAAGCTCGGCTGATTACGATCCCGCACGTCGATGTCCACCATGCGCTCATCCAGCCTGCCTTCGCGGAACTGCTGCCGGAGCTTTTCCCTGCTCTTCTCGTAACTCGACTGCGCTTCGGCATCGTCGGCCCTGCTCTCGGCGGAAGTGTCTGTGGTGCCGTCGGGCGCTTTTTCCGTGGAAGCCGCAGCGGTCACCTGCATTACCTGCACCGCACGCATGCCACTCGGAGTCATCACCACCGCGGCCGGTCCAGCGCTCTTCACTGAATTCGAACCGCCACTTTGCGAAGGGACGCGGGGCAGCAGCAGGTCGAGCAGGCGATCCTCCGCATTCATCTCGGCCTTATCTTCGACGTCCTCCATCTTTTCTTCGCGCACCATGTCAATTGCGATCTCCACCAGATCGCGCACGATCGACTCGACATCCCGTC
Source organism: Acidobacteriaceae bacterium (assembly GCA_035943695.1). GTDB lineage: Bacteria > Acidobacteriota > Terriglobia > Terriglobales > Acidobacteriaceae > Edaphobacter. Next base: position 37,032 of record DASZBW010000027.1, read on the forward strand.
CGACGTAGCCCACCTCAGTAAACTTCGAGGCCTCTACTTTAAGAAAGGGTGAGTTAGTCAACTTCGCCAGCCGCCGCGCAATCTCCGTCTTGCCCACGCCTGTGGGCCCGATCATGATGATGTTCTTCGGCATTATGTCGTCGGCCAGCTCCGGCGAAAGCTTCTGCCGCCGCATCCGGTTGCGCAGCGCAATCGCGACGGCGCGCTTGGCGGCGTGCTGGCCCACGACATACTTATCCAGCTCTGCGACAATTTCGCGCGGAGTCATCTCATCCAGTGCCAAGGCCTGGTCGTCCGCCGTTCCCGGTAAAAATATCGCCATTACTTCAACCCCTTCTTCTCATGCACAATCCTGGCCAGCAATAAAAACTTATGCATCCCTTGCGCTGTGGCTGGCCTGGCGCCCCTGGTCACGCCGTCGAGTAACACGCACAATGCTCTTATCCATCACAAGCGAATCCACATCGATTCCTAATTTCCGGTAGTGCCTTCGAAGCATCTCATGCGATGCGCCCATCCAGTCCTTCGGTGTGAGACTGGACCAGTAGCGATCTCTCGCGATCTGCTCCTCGTCCGTAAAAGGAAGCTGGTTGACGATGCGTTCATAGATTTCGTGATCGCTCAAAATTGCCATAGCTACTTACACCTTCTTCAACTCTTCTACGGTCAACTGGTCGTTGGTGTAGATACAGATTTGTCCGGCGATCTTCAGGCTCTTTTCGGCAATTTCGCGGGCGCTCAGCTCGGTGTTTTCGATCAGTGCGCGCGCGCTGGCGAGTGCGTAGCTGCCGCCTGAGCCAATCGCTACGATTCCTTCATCCGGCTCGATGACGTCGCCATTGCCGCTCAGCACAAACGTGGCTGAAAGGTCGGTCACGATCAGCAGGGCCTCCAGGTGGCGCAGCATTTTGTCGGTTCGCCAGTCCTTTGCGAGCTCCACCGCACTGCGGCCGAGATTTCCGGCGTATTGCTCGAGCTTGGTCTCGAAGCGGCCAAAGAGCGAGAATGCATCCGCCGTCGAGCCGGCAAATCCGGCCAGCACTTTGTCCTGGTACAGCCTGCGAATCTTCCTGGCAGAATGCTTCATCACGCTAGAGCCCAGCGTGACCTGTCCGTCGGCGGCCATTACGACGCTATCGCCACGCCGCACGCAGAGTACGGTGGTCGAGCGCACGCGGCGGCCGTCGCCCAGGTCCAGCGGATGAGTCTTTATTCCAGTATTGTTTTGTATCTTCGAAATATTAGCGGCGTCGTAAATGGAAGATTTCATGGGCAACCTTCAGTATATCGCCCATGTCCGGCTGCCATCCCCTTATTTGTCATCCAGCAGCGGGAGCATAGGAGTCTCCTCCCCGTCAGCCCACAACCATCCGAGAGCACAACAACTGAACCCGGCTGCGGTGGGTGGAACGTAGTATCTCCGCTCTGCCCGCGCGCGCTAAACTGTACCCATGCATATGGTGGCATCCAGCGACGGCAAGATGCAGCGAGTGCTTATCACCTCTCTCTGTGTCACCGGCCTGTACGTTGTGGCCACTCTCTACTTTGGCCTCCGTGCGCACTCTCTCGCGCTCATCTCCGAGGCGGGGCACAATCTCTCCGACATGCTGGCGATTGGTCTCTCCTTCGTCGCGGTGTACTTCCAGCGGCGACCGGCGACAGACCAGAAGACCTTCGGCTACCAGCGTGCGGGCGTGCTCGCCGCGTTCGTCAACGCCGTGACGCTTATCGTTCTTGCCGCGTGGATTGCGTTCTCGGCCATCCATCGCTTGTACGCGCCGGTGGCTGTGCAGCCGAAGTTGATGATGTACGTTGCCGCCGCCGGGGTGCTGATGAACGGCGCCATTGCGGGGCTGCTCTGGAAGTTCTCGGGCGACGTGAATATCCGGTCCGTCTTCCTGCACATGCTGGGGGATACGCTTTCGACTGCGGCAGTGATCGCCGGCGGCGTGGCCATCCTCTTCACACGCACCCTGTGGATCGACCCGGCGCTGTCGCTGATCATCGCAGGCATGATCCTCTGGTCTTCGGTGACCATCGTGCGCGAGACGCTGAACATCCTGCTGGAAGGCACGCCGCGCGCCGTATCTCTACCCGACATCCGCACGGCCCTGGGGCAGGTACCGGGGGTGCTTGACGTTCACGACCTGCACGTGTGGTCTCTGGGCTCTTCGTCCCACGCGCTCGCCAGCCACATCACCATCGCTGAGATGCCTGTCTCGGAGTGTTCCGGAATCCTGGACGCGATCAACTGCGCTTTGCGAAATGAATTTCGCATCCACCACACGACCATCCAGTTCGAGACGCTGGGGTGCCATACTACGCATGGCTGCTCCGCTCCGCCGCCACTTGATGCGGACGCACACCACCGTCATCACGACCATTCGCACGCCCACTAGAACTCAGAGGGCGGCGGCCGATCTCCTAAAGCGGTGCGTATTCGGTATTGCTCTGAAGCAGGCAAAGGGGCCGGAACTCACACATCGGCAAAAAAGCCCGGCTGTGGTAGCCGGGCTTTTGCTTTGAAAAATGAAACAAGGTGCAGTGAAAGTAGCAGCGCAGTAGTGCGGCGATAGCGACTCCACGAGCGATGGTTAGACCAGTGAAGCATCCAGCGTAATCTCCGCTGCCTGGAGCAGTCGGGAGATGGGGCAGCCTTCCTTGGCATTTTTTGCCAGCTCGTCGAACTTGGCTTTATCGATGTTGGGAACCTTCGCCCTGGTCGTCAGGTGTATCTTCGTCACGGTCGGCTTGTCGTGCATGTCCAGAGTGACGACGGCAGTGGTCTCAATCGAGTCCGGGACGAAGTTTGCGCTGGTCAACTGGCCGCTGAACGCCATGGAAAAACAGCCCGCGTGGGCTGCAGCGATGAGCTCCTCGGGGTTTGTGCCGACGCCCTCGGCAAACCGGGCGGCAAAGCTGTACTGCTGATTCTTGAGGGTACCGCTTTGGCTGGAAATGGTTCCGTTGCCTTCTTTCAGGCTGCCGTTCCAAACTGCACTTGCACTGCGCTCCATGTCGTCGTCTCCTGGTGGGTTTCGTTTACTCTTCCATGACGATTGTCCCACACCACAGGCAAGGCGAAGACCGACGCATTCCGCTTTTGGGACAGACCTGGATTTGATATCTGGGACGGAGATGGCGGGCTGACTGACTGATATTGAGGCTTTCTACACTGAAAGTTGTAGAAGGGGGCGTCCAACTCGCAAATTTAATCTCCACCGATTCTTGCGTCCTGTACTATTGTCAGGATTTAGAAGTTCCTTTCTCCCTGCACTTTTGTAGTTTGCGACCCATTCTGAGCTGTCCTGGGAACTGATACTCGATGATCTCTTCGAGAGCATCCTTCCCCAGGAAGGAGTATTGCCTTGAAGCGTATCTCGATCCATCGTCTGCTGACCGCCTCCCTCGCCCTGGCCTCCTCCTGCTTCGCAGCCCACGCAACCGAAGTCGCGCTGACTGGCGACGCGCACGTCAATTCGGTGCGCTCTTCGACCATGTACGGCACGCTGGCCAATTTATACGTCGGCAACAACAATGCGACCCTGCTGCAGTTCGACCTCAGCACGCTGCCCGGATCGCTGACGGCGAGCCAGATCTCGCGGGCTACGCTGACTGTGTTCGTCAACCGCGTCAACACACCCGGCGTGGTCACTCTCTACCCGATCACGTCATCGTGGGCCGAGTCGACAGTTTCTTACAATACGCAGCCAACCTATGGAACTACGGCCGCCGGCAGCTTTACCGCCGCCACGGCCGGCCAATACGTCACTGTCGATGTGACGGCCCAGGTGCAGAGCTGGATTACCAATGGCAACAACAATGGCCTGGAGCTGACCTCTTCGGGCGCGAACATTTTGCTCGACAGCAAGGAGAATGACGAAACCGGCCATGCAGCGAAGCTCGACATCACACTGGTCAACACCGGGGCTACGGGAGCGATCGGACCGACCGGGGCGACCGGGCCGATAGGACCAACCGGTGCGACCGGACCAATTGGTCCATTGGGACCGACCGGGCCGACTGGAGCCACGGGTGCTACTGGAGCGATCGGACCAATAGGTCCCGCAGGCCCAACTGGAGCGACAGGCTCTACAGGAGCAACGGGGCCCGCAGGTCCGACAGGTGCCACCGGCACAGCTGGAGCTACGGGAGCAACCGGTGCTACGGGTGCAGCCGGTGCTACGGGTGCAACAGGTGCTACGGGTGCAACAGGTCCTGCGGGGCCTTTCGTGGGTGGTACGTATTCGGCCAGTGTGGACTATCCGGCAGGATCGGTCGTCGTAAACTCTGCGATCACTTACGTCGCGTTGCAGGCGAATGGGCCATCCACCAGCGTGATTACGCCAGGTTCGAACGTTGCCTACTGGCTTCCTACCACCGGCAGTGGTAGCGGATCGTCCGGAACGCCTGACTATATATATCTACAAACGAGCAGCAACATTTCGTTCACATCTGGCGGGACATTCATCTTCCCCAGCCTGACGTACAGTTCAGGTCTTACGTATAACTCTTCAACCGGAGAGATCACCGTCCCTACAGCCGGCGTCTATGACTTTGACTTCTACGTTTCGGGAGGCCAGGAGTTTGCGATCTACGTCAATGGCTCATCTGTCTCCCAGTTCTACGACAACAACCAGTCCGTCAGGGGCCATGGGTCGATTCCACTGAATGCGGGAGACAAAGTGACGCTGGTGTCTCCGTATTTCACCAATTCAACCTATTCGTCGAACAGCTCTCTCACCGCGACTCTGTCCCTGGTGTCGATCTCAGGCGTAGCTGGACCGACGGGCGCAACGGGAGCAACGGGCACTCTTAGCACGGTAGTCAACTGGTCCTCGGCCACGGCCTACACAACCGGACAGGTTGTATTCTGCGCCGCCTGCACCAGCAACGGCTCCAGTTATATTGCGATTTCGAGTAATACGAACGTTGATCCTCCTACGCACTCCGGTGTCTGGCATCTCATCGCCCAAGCGGGAAGTACTGGCGCAACCGGCGCAACTGGAAACACCGGCGCGACTGGCGCAGCCGGGTCACCTGGCGCGAACGGTGCAACCGGGCCCTCCGGTGTAGTGCAGGCCATCACCATCGGAACGGTCACTACCTCCGGCTCAACCGGCTCAGCCACGATCGGGGGCACCTCGGCCAACCCGACGATCAACCTGACCTTCCCGACTGGCGGCGGCATCTATGGGGATGGCTCGGATGGCACGACAACCAACGTTTGCACTATCTCCTCAAGTTATAGCTGGGTTACTAACCCGCCCACTACGGGTATTCAATGCACTAACTTTGTTGTCAACTCAGGGGTCACGTTGACCGTTCCTTCCGGCACCCTAATCCATGCCACGGGTACGGTTACCATCACCGGCAGTATCGTGGTCGTGGCTGGGGCAGCGCAGGGACTCTACGCGCTATCGCCCGCCGATGTGGCTGGCGAAGCCGCGCCGACCACCGGTGGGCTCGCCCTGAGCACCTTCACGATCAGGAAAACACTCAACCCGGGGCCGTACGGCGGCGGCAATGGAAATTTTGCGAACAGCAGTGGTGGTCAGGGCGGCGGAAGTATCGTCATTCTTGCTTCTGGCGCTATTACCATTGGCGGTAGCGGGTCGATTACTGCGAATGGGGTTACCGGAGTTCTTGATACGTCCGACTCGTTCGCCAGCGGCGGCGGCGGCGGCGGCTGGATCATTCTGGCCTCCAAAACATCCGTCACGAACGGCGGCACTTTGACCGCGAATGGCGGTCAAGGTGGAGCGGGTAACAGCGGCGCCATGATAGGCAATGGTGGCGGAGGTGGCGGTGGTGTCATCCATCTCCTGGCTCCGTCCGGGCAGATTACCATCGGTAGTGAAAGCGTCGCCGGAGGGGCTGCGGGCGCCAATGCCAACCTGAACTACTACGGTGACGGCGGCGGAGCCTCAGGCGGCAACGGGGGTCACGCTTCCGGCGTCTCCCAGGCAGGAGGCGCAGGCGGAGCTGGCCTGACGCTTACCACCACAGTCGCCGATCCATCCACCCTTTTCACTCCATAGTGGATGAAATTTGACACTGCACGGGTTTGAGCATGGATTCCGACCGGCAGCAGAACGAGAGGCAGTCAGTAGGACCGGCTCTCTTGCTTCACTTCTTTCTCTGGGTCACGAACTGTTCCGCTGCTGCGACGAGTAATTTTTCTCAGCGAAAACAAAAACGAAGTGGCTAACGAAAGGGAGTATCAAAGTGAGTGATCCGTATCTTGGGGAAATTCGTATGGTGGGCTTCAACTTTGCACCGGTCGGCTGGGCTCTGTGCAACGGCCAGGCGATGTCCATCAGCCAGAACAGTGCACTATTCGCGCTGCTGGGAACCATCTATGGCGGTGATGGCCAAACCACTTTCAATCTTCCCGACCTGCAGGGGCGCTTTCCTCTGCATGCGGGCGCCGGCGCAGGCTTGCCCGTCTACACCCAAGGGCAAAAGGCCGGCACATCGAACGTCATACTTACGAATAGCCAGTTGCCGTCTCATACTCACGTAGCGACCTTCACTCCGTCCGGCGGCAGTACTCCTACCGTAAACGTGACCGTGCAGGGTGCCTCCGGTACCGGGACCACCGCCACAGCCGCAGGGAACTACATCGCCGGTGTCACGAGCAATATCGGCACAACGGGCGTAAAGACCTCCGATCTCTACGTACCTCCCGCTAATGCCGGAACGTTAGGCAACATCGCCGGAGTCAGCGCCACGATCACTGGCGGCGGATCCGGTGGCACTGTAACTAACGCTTTGACGGGCACCGGTCTTCCCTTCAGTGTTCAAAATCCATATCTGGCGGTCTCCTTCATCATTGCGCTTTCGGGCGTCTTCCCATCCCGCGGTTAAGCTCGCATCTGCGGGAGCGTGCTGCGAGGCACGCTCCCGGGCCGTATTCGTACTTTCAATATGCAGATCACTCTCCAGCCCGAAGGTCTCACGATGGCGAACGCTAGCGCGGCTGCCGGTTTTGACTCCTTTGCCTATCGCCTGTTTGCCTCGGACAAGCTCGCGCAGTTTGCGGCTGCCGGAGTACCGCAGAGTCAGGCCGAGATGCTGGTGCAGATGCAGTGGAGCGGCCGCAACCTCACGTATGCGGAGCAGTACCCCGACAGCGAGGACTGGGTCATCTCTCTAGCGGATGGAACTCCAGTCGGGCGATACTCCCTGCAACAGACAGCGCAGGGTATGCGCATGATTGATCTTGGCGTTCTGCCGGAGCATCGCAATCGCGGCATAGGCAGCCAGGTGCTGCGGCAGATCTCCGGAATGGTCGCCGCAGCCAAGGGCATCTTCAGCCTTCGTGTTGAGAAAAATAACCCTGCCCTGCGCCTCTACACGCGCCTGGGTTTCACCGCAGTCAACGAGGACGAGCTTGCTTACGAGATGGTCCTGCAGCACTCCTAAACTATGAAGAATTCCCTGACCGATTCGAGCGCCTTTGCAAACTCTACCGACTCCCATTGCCCTGACGCAGTGGGGACGCGCTGCATGGCCCCCCATGGAGCGGCTCGAAGGATGGGGCTCACATTCATTGTGGGAGCTTCTCTTTTGGCAATGGCGAGCCATACACAGGCGCAAGGCATCCTGACGGTGACTCCTTCCAGCACACTCACTACCCTTGCAGGCACAGGTGCCACTGGCTATAGCGGAGACGGGGGTGCAGCGTCTGCGGCGACTCTGGCTGCGCCGAGTGCCGTGGCTTATGACGCAGCCGGGAATCTGTTCTTCGCCGATGCGCAGAATCATGTTGTCCGCGAGATATCCAGGAGCGGGCAGATCTCGACGGTCGCGGGCAATGGACTTGAAGGTTACGGCGGAGACAATGCCGCGGCTACGGCGGCCACTCTCGACACTCCGACCGGGGTTGCGGTCGATGCGTCCGGGAATATTTACATTGCAGACTCGCATAACCATCGCATCCGCAAGGTGAGCGGCGGAACGATCAGCACCATCGCGGGCACGGGGACGCCGGGCTTCGCTGGAGATGGGGGAGCAGCTACTGCGGCACAGCTCTGGCTCCCAAGTGCGGTCGCCGTCGATGCGAGCGGAAACGTCTATGTCGCCGACACCAACAACCAACGAATCCGGAAGATCTCCGGCTCGACCATCACTACGATTGCGGGCGATGGGGAGGAGCTTTTCGCAGGCGACGGAGCGGCCGCAACTGCCGCCGTTCTGGACTCGCCAGTTGGCGTTGCCGTTGACGCAGCGGGCAACGTTTACATCGCGGATCGCCATAATCAGCGCATTCGCATGGTCACGCCCGGTGGAACGATCTCCACACTGGCCGGGAGCGGAGGAGCGAGCTTCTCCGGTGCATACGGTGGCGATGGGGCGAGCCCGGCCTTGGCTTCGCTATCCAGACCAAGCGGCGTAAGCGTGGATGCAGGCGGCAAAATCTACATCGCCGACACGGGCAACCAGCGCATACGAATTATCGCTGGCGGGGCTGGCGGAACGATCGGCTCCGTTGCGGGCAGCAACCAGCAAGGGTTTGCCGGAGATGCCGGTGCCGCTACGAATGCGACCCTGAACATGCCCAGGGCAGTTGCAGCGAATGGCTCCGGTGGGCTGGCCATCGCGGATAAGTTGAACCAGCGCATCCGTACCACCACTCTTCCCTCTCTCAGCTTCGCCAATAGCGGTGTTGGGATTCTGAGCACGCCGCAATCCGTCACCCTGGCGAATACCGGCTCAGCGCCGATTACAGTCTCCTCCATCGTACTCAGTGGCGCGTTCACGACAACCACAGGCGGCTCGTGCACGGCGACGCCGATTACGCTTGCCGCAGGCGCGAACTGCACAGAGAGTATTGCCTTCCTGCCGACTGCATTCGGACCAGCCTCCGGCTCCGTAGTATTGAGTGGAAGCGGGGTGATTCCGCAGACCATCCTGCTCGGCGGAACGGCACTTCAATCCACGACTACCGTAACGCTGAGTTCCAATGTCGCGGCACCGTTTGTAAATCAACCCGTCGTTCTTACTGCGGCGATACAGCCTGCGGGAGTTGGCACCCCGACCGGGACGGTGTTGTTCTACGAAGGCACGACGCTGCTCAATACGGCAACGGTGAACTCGGGCTCAGCCTCGTTCACGACGACCCTGCCAGCGGGCCCGCAGACGCTGACGGCTGTCTACGGTGGCGACACCAACTTCACCGGCAATACGTCGCCAGCGCTCAGCGAGCTTGTTACGGATTTCAGCTTCGCGCCCGGCTCCTCCGTGCTGCTCAATCAGACTGTTCAGCCGGGTCAGACGGCCAGCTACGCGTTCAACGTGCAGCCGATCGGCGGTGCGTTTACTCTGCCCATCACGCTGACAGCTACGGGAGTTCCGGCCGGCGCGACGGTGACCTTTACGCCGCAAACGATCACGCTTGGAGCGTCACCCGCCAGCTTCACTGTGGCGATCAAGACCTCCGCAACGACCGCATCGCTGGCCCCGCACAGTCTTTTCGGGGGAGGCGTGGTTGCGTTGAGTCTGATGCTTCTGCCGTTTTCCTTCTGGAAGCGCCACAGGCTTCGCGGCCTGCGTCCGTTGACGCTGTGCCTCGCGGTGTTGTTCAGCCTCGCAGCCATCGGTGGACTGAGCGGGTGCGGCAGTAACAGCGGCTTCTTCGCACAGCCGTCGCAGACTTACACCATCAACATTGTCGGCACAGCGACCGGAGCAGGCGGCGCAACGCTACAACATTCCATCCCTGTCACGCTGACGGTGCAATAGACAATGACACTTTCAATATTGAATTCTTCCGGAAGATTGCACCTCGTGCCCACGTCGTTCCGCCTTGCGCTCGGCATGTTGCTGCTTGCTGGACCTACGACTTTGCTGTTCGCGCAATCCAGTGCGAAGCGGCTTGACCTCGCTGTGACATATGTCGCAGGACGTTCGGTGAAGGCGAATGCATCCCAGAGCTTCTGGATGCAGGGCGGTTCCATTGAGTTGGGAGCGGATGCGGTGAAGGGATTGGGTGTCGCCGCCAACCTGACTGGGATTCACTCGGATTCTATCGGCTCGAGCGCCGTACCGATTTCGCTGGTCACGATTACGTTTGGCCCACGCTATCGCTGGCACACCGGGAGAAAATTCTCTCTTTATGGCGAAGCACTGGCAGGCGAGGCGGACGGCTTCTCCAGTCTTTTTCCCGGGCCTTCCGGCACGCTGCGCAGCACCAACTCGCTTGCGACGCAGATTGGCGGGGGCATCGACTACCGGATCTCCGAGCGATTCTCCGCCCGCGCGCTGCAGGCGGCATGGCTTCGGACCAAGCTCCCGAACGGCACCAATAGTATTCAGAACACGGTCGAGATTGGTGCTGGACTTGTCGTCCGATTTGGGCGATAAAGGATATCTCGAGAGAAGAGGCTTTCGGCCCAAGCTCGAGAGTCGCCTCCACAAGGCGGCTTAACTTCCCAGGTTGTATTGCATTCAGCAACTCGAAAAGCCTGAACGTTCCGACGCAGATCGGAAGACCGCCAGGAACTACCAACCCGGGGCCGGAAAATCCGGCGTTATCACTTATGAAGTCTTCCCCTTCGACACAGCGATCTTGGTGACCCCAAGATCGTTCGACGGCTGTCACAAGTACCTTGCCAGGATGTCGCAAGGGACTGGGCAGCCGGAGTCCCTCCCCACAACCTGATTTAAATGGAGAAAAACTTATGCCGCTGACTACATCTATCGACGACTTGTTTGCCGCCGCATCCCAGGCAGCGACTGCCACTTCCGATGGGACGACCACTTCGGCCCAGCCGGTCTATACAGGCCGCTATATCGCCGTCTTCAAGGCTGACGCCACTCCGGATGCGATCCAGCAATTTCTGACCAACGCGAGTATCCAGTCGGCATCCGCTGCATCGTTCGACGGCCAGGCCGTTTCGTTCGGAGATTTAGGGACCGCCGAGGTGGTCACGTTCCCCAATGCGGGTGTGGCCCTTGTATCTGCCGAAGCATACGCCGCGCTGCAGGCGCCCAACAATAATGCGGCTGTGGCCTCCGCCGACGGGACCTTGCCTGACGCAACCGCGGCAGGCTCTGCTGCCGACAGCCCGGTGGATGTCTGGGAACCAGAGACTTTCTTCTACGCGGATGACGACGCCGCCGCCACGGAGACCCCGGCGGACCAGTCGACGCCGGCCTCGGTGGATCCATCGACCGTAAGCACTGTCAACGTCACATGCGGGCTGGACATTACTAAGGTGGCAACCAGCGCCAACGACGGCACGGGCATCAAGCTTTGCGTGCTGGATACGGGCATCGACCTGAACCACCCCGATTTCGCCGGCCGCGCCATTGTGAGTTCGAGCTTCATTCCGGGCCAGGCGGTGCAGGACGGGCACAGCCATGGAACGCATACGGCCGGCACGGCCGCCGGACCGAAGACGCCAACCTCCGGTCCGCGCTACGGTGTGGCCTACAACGCTTCGCTGTATATCGGCAAGGTGCTCAGCAATGGAGGGGTAGGTGTGGGCGGCTCGATCATTGCAGGCATGAACTGGGCGCTCGCAAATGGCTGCGACATCGTTTCGATGTCCCTGCGATCTCCCGTTGGTCCGCAGCAGACCTATACGCAACTTGGGCGGAGGGCGCTCAATCAAAATTCAATTTTTATCGCGGCTGCGGGCAACGACAGTAGCCGACCAGGATCAATCGCTAACACGGGTGCGCCTGCCAACTCGCCTACGGTAATGTCGGTCGCTGCCGTGGATTGCAGTTGCAACATCGCATCCTTTTCAAATGGCGGCAAGGTTGAAATTGCTGGGCCCGGCGTTGATGTGTTGTCTTCCGTGCCGATGCCCACGCAGTACGGAACAAAGAGCGGTACAAGCATGGCGACTCCGCATGTTTCAGGTATCGCTGCACTGTGGGCGCAGAGTGATGCAACACTTCGCGGCCAGGCTTTATGGTCGACCGTTACTGCGGCCGCCAAGAGTCTCAGCCAGCCGGCAACCGACGTAGGTGCAGGACTGGTGCAGGCACCTGTTCCAGGAGGCGTATGCCAGTAGAGACATCAGAACGCCCAGGCTCAACGACCTGGATTGTCACCCTCAAGGATGGCGCGCCCGTGGAGGAGACACGGCGCGCCATCGCGTCGACGGGATTCACGATTGAACAATTCCTGTTGCCGGCATCAATGTTTATCGTCTCCGGCACAGAAGATCAGGCAGAGAAGGCTCGCCGGATTCACGGCGTGATGGCTGTCGAGGCAGATCTGAAGTTCGATATTGGACCGCCTGACGCGCCGATCTCATGACGTATTGAGACTGCATCCAGAGCAGGGTTAAATTACTCGCATGTATCGGGCGCGGCGGTTTCATCCTGCGTTCGGATGCGTGCGCGCTCTCAAACTCTATACGGCGACGTCTCAGGCGAATTACGGCACTATGTTCACTAGCCGTGCGATTGCCGTAGCTGTCACGGCTTCAGCGCTGCACCTGCTCCCAGACGAGCCAGAAACAATTCAGCAAATTAATCTTCCGTTCACTCTGCAGACATCAAGTAAGCCATGGCCGAAGACGACAATGGGCAGGTACACCCAAACTCCCATTGCATGAGGCCTGTTGCACATGATTCGTAAGTGTCTCGCCGTCTCCTTATCCGCGACGCTGGTTCTATCCGGCTGCTCGAGCACCACGCCGCTCCCATCGCTCAATCCACCCGCCGCGGTCATCACGCCGACTACCTCTGCCAAGGCCATTAAGCATGTAGTAGTCATCTTTCAGGAGAACGTCTCCTTCGATCACTACTTCGGCACTTATCCCAACGCAGCCAACCTGCCGGGCGAACCATCCTTCACAGCCGCTGCCGGAACGCCTACCAACATCGCGAATTACGTCAGCTCGCCTGGCCTCCTGACTAACAATCCAAACACCAGCGTCGCCAACGGGGCGGGTGCTTCTAACCCGTATCGTCTCGCCCGCCGGCAGGCAGCTACCGCCGATCAGAACCACAATTATGGCGCGGAAGAACTGGCGTACGACGGCGGAAAGATGGACCTTTTTCCGCTCTCCGTCGGTGTGCCTGACTCTTCCTCTCTCGCCACCAGCACTGGAGCCTCGGCCATATCCGCCAGCAATGCGCTCAACATGGCTTATTACGACGGCAATACCGTGACCGCCTTGTGGAACTACGCCCAGCACTATGCCATGAATGACCACTCATTCAGCACTACATTTGGACCTTCCACGCCGGGCGCCCTCAACCTGGTCGCGGGCCAGACCAATGGCGTTACCGTCACCGCCGCCGGTGCCGCCTCCTCCACTATTGCCGACGGACAAGGCGGTCTTACCCTCATCAGCGACTCCGACCCTACTTATGACATCTGCTCTTCGGCCAGCTCCAACGTCAGCATGTCGGCGGCCACCACGAGCGCAGCAGCCGTAAATAAAAACATCGGCGACCTACTGAATATTGCCGGGATCTCCTGGGGCTTCTTCGAAGGCGGATTCAACCTTAGTGCCACCAATAGCAACGGCACGACCGGCTGCGCCCGCTCCACCACAGCCGTCTCCTACCCCGGCACAAAGGCCGACTACATCCCTCACCATCAGCCATTTCAGTACTACGCAAGTACCGCCAATCCGACGCATATCCGTCCCGCGTCGGTTGCGGCCATCGGCGCAGAGACCGGACCCACCACCGCCAATCATCAGTACGATATGACTGACTTCGATGCTGCCCTCGCAGCAGGCAACCTGCCCGCCGTCAGTTTCCTAAAGGCCTCCGGCTTCCAGGATGGACACGCCGGCTACTCCGATCCCCTCGACGAGCAGACCTTCATCGTCAACGAGATCAACGCCATCCAAGCCTCGCCCTTCTGGTCCTCCACCGCGATTATCATCGCCTACGATGACTCCGATGGCTGGTACGATCATGTACCCAACCTTATCAACGGCTCAGCCACCACTGCCGACTCGGTCAACGGCACCGGCATATGCATCAGCAACACGGCAGCCGCAGCAGCTCTGCCCGGTCCTAATTCCGCCGGCAAGCCCGTCCAGGGTCGCTGCGGCTATGGTCCGCGTCAGCCCCTGCTGGTCATCTCTCCGTGGGCGAACGGCAACTACATCGACAACACCGTCACCGATCAGGCCTCGATCCTGCGCTTCATCGAGGACACATTCGTCAGCGGTACTCGCATCGGCGGCGGTTCCTTCGATGCCATTGCAGGGTCCCTCAACGGCATGTTCAACTTCTCCAACGGTGCCGCTCCACCCAATCCGACGCCGCTGTATCTCAGCCCCAGCACCGGCAAGGCATGCAGCCCCAGCACTTCTGCCTGCAGCTAACGATTCACATAAGTTTCACACAGCCGCAGTATCTTCAGAAGCACGCACCTGTTGGTCGGTGCGTGCTTTTTTGTTCCATTCACTCCCACGGAGTTTCCATTGTCTCCAACCCGCCGTACTTTTCTTGAGCAAGCCTGCACTCTAGCGCTCGCCTCCAGTCCACTTCGCTCTCTCGCCCAGCATGGCACAGGATCCATGAGGATGACCATGGACCAGGCTCCTTCGCCTGCCAACCACCTCGCGAAGCCCATGCTGCACTCTCTGGAACTCCCTCCCTTCGTAGATCCGCTGCCTCTTCCCGTCCGCCTCACCCCAGGCCACCGACCTCTCCGCATCGCCATGCGCGAGATTCATGCCCAGGTGCACCGCGACGTTCCACCCACTCGGCTCTGGGCCTACACCGAAGCCTCCGCCACCCAACATTCCGCCCTCGCCCCACTCATTGAAGCCCGCACCAACCAGGCCCTGCGCATCGAGTGGATCAATCAACTTCCGCATCAGCATTTTCTTCCCATCGACCACACTCTGCACGGCTGTGGCACCTACATTCCCGACGTGCGCTGCGTCACCCATCTCCACGGTGCCCGCGTACCCTCCCAAGACGACGGCTTTCCTACAGACTGGTTTCTCCCTGGTCAATCCCGCACCTGCACCTACCCGCTCCAGCAGGACGGCGCCACCCTCTGGTATCACGACCATGCCATGGGCATCAATCGCCTGAACACCTATGCCGGACTTTTCGGCATGGTCCTCGTCCGCGACGCCAACGAAGACGCCCTGAATCTCCCAAGTGGGCCTTTCGAGATTCCCCTCACCCTCTACGATCGCGACTTTTCCGCCGACGGCCAGCTCTTTTACCCTGTTTCTCCCTACCCCGACCGCCCATGGGTCCCCGAGTTCTACGCCGACGCCATCCTTATCAACGGCAAGATCAATCCTTACCTCGAGGTTGAGCCGCGCCTCTACCGGCTGCGCATCCTCAATGCCGCCAATAGCCGCTTCTTCGCGCTGTCCGTTTCGCACGATCTGCCTCTGATACAAATCGGTGCCGACCAGGGCTTGCTGCGCGCGCCTATCCAGCTCAAAAACATTCTTCTCGCCCCGGCCGAGCGAGCCGACATCCTCATCGATCTCACCCATTCCGCTGGTGAAACGATCCATATGCTCAACGGAGCCGCCGAGATTCTCGAACTGCGCGTAGCCAAAGGCAGCTCATCCACATCCGCACCAGGGCTGGCTTCCATCCCGGCACAGCTTCGCGAGATCCCAGCCCTCGCGGAGTCCTCCGCCGTCACCACCAGAACCATCACGCTCAACGAGTTCCCGGACCCCGCCGGCAACCCGATGGTCATGCTGCTAAACCGCAAACGCTTCCATGAGCCCGTCACCGAGCAGCCGCGCCTGAACACCACCGAAATCTGGGAGTTCGTCAATCAGACCGAAGATACCCATCCCATGCACCTACACCTGGTGCGCTTCCAGGTCCTCGACCGCCGCCAGTTCGATACCTTCCAATATCTGATGTACAAGAAGCTGCGCTTCCTCGGCCCGGCCATCTCGCCCGAGCCCAACGAACTTGGCTGGAAAGACGTAGTCCAGTGCCCGCCCGGCTTCATCACCCGCATCATCATCCACTTCGAAGGCTACCCCGGCAAGTATCTCTACCATTGCCACGTCCTCGAACATGAAGCCAATGACATGATGCGGCCCTTCGAAGTCCTGAAACAGCATGGGCTCGAAGACTAGAGTCGCGCACTCGCGGGGCCATCTGGGCACTGTGTGCATTGGCAGCCTGCTGTGAATCATAGCCAACGGCAGAGTTTAAGCAGAGTCGCTTGAGGGCTACGCTCCCACTGAGAGGGCGTTCCAGATAGCCGGAAAGGTATGTCTTCGTCTTGGGTTGTGGATCATTCCGAGACGATTATCGGACGAATGCACCATGAAAGCCTCTCTTGAGGTAGTTTGACAGTAGTAGCTCCCGCGAAATGGTTTGAACACCCATGGCTCGTTGAGCCAGGAAAAACGATCACGGCAACTTCAAACGCGTACCGCACGAGGGTGGATGAGTATCCTGGTTGCTTTGAGTCACCGTACAGAGTATCGGTACGACAAAGCGGTATCGCTGGGCCCACAGATCGTTCAGTTGCGCCCGGCTCCGCATTGTCGTACACCGATCCTCAACTATTCGCTCAACGTAACTCCTACTCGGCATCACCTCAACTGGCAGTTCGATCCTCAAGCAAATCGTCTGGCACGTCTCCTCTTTCCGGAAAAGACGATGGAGTTTGTGGTTGAAGTTGACCTTGTTGCCGACCTGACACCATTCAATCCTTTCGATTTTTTTCTCGAACCGGAAGCCGGGGAATTCCCTTTTAACTATGCGCCGGAGCTTGCCAAAGATCTCGAGCCGTACCGGTCCGTGGATTCTACCGGCCCTCTCCTGAACGCTTTTATGGGAGAAATATCCCGTGAGAAGCTGGGGACGATAGACCTTTTGATCCAGCTCAATCAGAAAGTGCGTGATCGAATCGGCTACGTGTCGCGGCTGGATCCTGGCGTCCAAACATGCGAAGAGACCCTGGCGCTGAAGACGGGTTCCTGCCGTGATTCTGCATGGCTGCTTGTTCAGGTGCTTCGGCAGATGGGAATTGCTGCACGCTTTGTCTCGGGATATCTGATTCAGATGGTGCCGGACGACAAAACGCAGACAGGGACGCACGGCACGACCAGTGACTCCGCTGATCTACATGCCTGGACTGAGGCCTTTCTACCCGGAGCAGGCTGGATTGGAATGGATCCTACCTCGGGCCTGTTAGCCAGCGAAGGACACATCCCACTCGCCTGCACATCGACTGCATCACAAGCCGCGCCGATCGGAGGCACCGTCGAACGCGCGGGCGTGGACTTCAGTTATTCGATTTCCGTTCGCCGGCTGAATGAAACGCCGCAGTCCTCCGAGCCTTTCACGGAGGAAGCCTGGGCCAAGGTCGAGCAAGTTGCGCACAGCGTCGATGCGGATCTGGTGGCCAATGACGTGCGCCTGACCATGGGTGGCGAGCCCACCTTCGTTGGCATCGACGAGCCTGAGAGCGCGCAATGGAATATTGATGCACTGGGAGCCGATAAGAGAGCTCGCGGGTCGATGCTCATCCAGTGTCTCCGCGAAAAGATGGCCCCCGGAGGCATGCTCCACTACGGTCAAGGGAAGTGGTATCCAGGAGAGCCGCTGCCGCGTTGGGCGCTGAGTTGTTTTTGGCGCAGTGACGGAGTTCCGGTCTGGGAAGACGTCAACCTCATTGCGAAGGAAGATCGGGACTATGGCTGTGGCGCCGTCGATGCGGCCAGGTTCATACAAGCGCTTGCGCGTCGCCTTGAGGTGAGGGCTGAAAGTCTGCTACCGGCTTACAACTCCGGAGCTGAAACAGGAGAGCCTGCCGGGTACATCCTACCCCTGCGCCGGAGACAGTCCGCAGGCAGGCTGCGCTGGTCGAGTCAGTTGTGGTTTGCTCATCCGGAAAGGCTGTTGCTGACCTACGGCGATTCACCGATAGGCTATCGGATCCCCACCGACACAATGCCGTGGGTGGCGCCTGACGAAGTTGAATACGAGTACGAAGCTGCACCTTTCGCCGATCGAATCAAGCTGCCGGCTCGTCCTGTGCGGCGGATGGACCTCTTCGAGATCGATGCTGCCGCGGATGAGTTGCCCGCTCTTTCGAGCACCGCGGAAACGGCAACGGAACTGATTCGTCCATCACTCTGCGTGCAGGCGCGGGACGGTCGCCTGCATGTTTTTCTTCCGTACGCTTCCTCGCTCGCGGACTATTTAGATCTTGTAGCTGCGGTCGAGGATACGTGTCAATACCTGCAACAGCCGGTGTGGCTGGAGGGCTACGGTCCTCCCTTAGATCCCCGCTTGCAATCCTTCAGTGTCACTCCGGACCCTGGCGTCCTGGAAGTTAATCTGCCGCCAGCGAGTACGTGGGATGAACTTGAAGGGACCTACACTGTCCTCTTCGAGCAGGCGCGGCAGAATCGGTTGGCCGCCGAAAAATTTGGGTTCGATGGAAGCCATCTCGCTACTGGAGGCGGCAGCCACATTGTCGTCGGCGGCAGGACGGTGCTCGATAGCCCATTTCTCCGCCGACCCGATTTATTGCGTAGCATGGTGGCATTTTGGCAGAACCATCCCTCGCTTTCGTATCTCTTTTCCGGCATGTATGTTGGTCCCACCAGCCAATATCCCCGAGTGGATGAGGCTCGCATGGATGCCTTGTACGAACTGGAGGTCGCCTTCCGCCAGTTGCGGCGAGACGATTGCCCCCCGGATGTTCTGGGCGGACTGTTCCGCAGCCTGCTGGTCGACGTCACGGGAAACTCTCACCGCGCAGAGTTCTGTATAGACAAGCTCTATCCGCCGGAAGGCAGCGGGCTTCGGCTTGGCTTGCTCGAACTACGTGCCTTCGAGATGGCCCCTGATGGGAAGATGAACCTTCTTGCGATGTTGCTGGTGCGGGCTCTGATTTGCAGGTTCTGGAAGCAGCCGTTTGACGGCAACCTGGTCCGTTGGGGTACATCGCTTCACGACCGCTTCATGCTGCCCCATTTTGTTATGCGCGATTTTTACGATGTGCTCGATCAACTACGCGGGTCTGGATATCACTTCGAAGACAGATGGTTCGCTTCGCATCTTGAATTCCGTTTTCCAAGGATCGGATCCATTGCTACAGAGGGAGTCGAACTGGAATTGCGCCATGCTCTTGAACCATGGAATGTGCTCGCGGAAGAGACAACTTCCGGTGGAACGGCCCGCAGCGTGGACTCCTCGCTCGAAAGGATCCAGGTAAAGCTGTCCGGCGTTGGTGCGGAATCCCATTACGCGGTCACGTGCAATGGGCGCAGGGTGCCGCTCCATCCGACAGGGCAGCCCGGGGAGCTGGTGGCTGCAGTGCGCTTCCGCGCCCGACGGTTGTCGGATACACTGCATCCCACCATCCCAGTCCATGCACCGCTATGCTTCGACATCGTCGACGTCTGGAAAGCTCGTTCGATTGGCCGATGCATCTATCACGTCGGCTCTCCCGATGGCGGCATCTACAGCACTCGTCCTTCCAATGCAGCGGAGGCTGAAGCGAGACGTCGGCTACGGTTTGAATGTTCTCCTCCGCCGCTGACCTCGATAGCAATGCGGGAGGAAGATAGTAACCCCATATTCCCAATGACTCTGGATCTGCGTTTGCCAGGACTTTATTCAGAGACCCACATCCAGGACGTGAGATCCGACTCATGAGCGTTGATCTCTTTCAAACTTCGCTGCACTACGCATCGGCCTACGATGAATCGTCTGCCGATGCCGTGACTCCGCGTCCGCACTGGGAGCAGCTGATGAAGTCCCTGCGGGAGATTGGGCCCGAGGAACTGGGCCGGAGATGGAGTCGTGCCGAGCGGCGCATTCGCGAGAACGGAATCACGTACAACATCTACAGTGACCCACTCGGAGCAAACCGCCCCTGGAAGATCGACACCATCCCGTTGATGATTCCAGCGGATGAGTGGCGCTTCCTCGAGGCGGGCATCATTCAGCGTGCCCAGCTGCTGAGCCTGTTGCTCGAGGATCTCTACGGAAAGCAGTCTCTGTTGGCGCACGGTCACTTTCCTGCCGAGCTCGTCTATGCGAATCCCGCGTTCCTTCGACCTATGGTGGGAGTGGCGGTTCCCGCGCACAGCTATCTGCACATGCTGGCAGTCGATCTGGCGCGTTCTCCGGATGGACACTGGTGGGTGGTCGCCGACCGCACCCAGGCCCCTTCGGGCAGCGGATATGCTCTTGAGAATCGAACCATCGTCTCAGATGTTCTGCCGACACCCTTCCGTACTTCGAACGTACTGCGGCTCGCTCCTTTTTTTCGCGCCCAGCGCGATGCGCTGATCAACCTCTCACCGCGCGAGAATCCGAGAATCGCTCTGTTGACCCCTGGCCCTCATAATGAGACCTACTTTGAGCACTCCTATCTCGCGCGATACCTGGGATTGACCCTGGTCGAGGGAGCGGACCTCACAGTGCGCGACCGGCGCGTCTATCTGAAGACGGTGGATGGTCTGGAGCAGGTCGACATCATCTTGCGCCGGGTGGACGATGGCTTTTGCGACCCTCTCGAATTGCGGGGTGACTCTCTTCTAGGCGTGTCTGGCATGGTCGATGCCATCGCGGCGGGAAATCTGCAGGTCGCCAACGCGCTGGGAAGCGGTCTCATTGAGACGGCCGCAGTTATGCCCTTCCTTCCTGGCCTGTGCCGGCATTTGCTGGACGAAAAGCTGAAGCTTCCATCCGTGGCTACCTGGTGGTGCGGTCAGAAGGATGCACTGGATTGGGTGCTCAACAATCTCGATTCCGTCGTGGTCAAGCCTGCATTTCCATATAGCGGCATAGAACCCGTATTCGGTGCTGACCTTACTCAGGCTCAAAAACAGAAGTTAGCCGATCACCTGCGGGCACGGCCGCATGAATTTGTTGCGCAGGAGCGAATCGCGTTGTCCACTGTGCCGGTCTGGGACAGCGGCCATTTGGACTCGCGCTGTCTTGTGCTGCGCGCCTACGTCCTCAATACCGGCAAAGGCTGGCTTGCGCTCCCGGGAGGTCTAGTCCGTGTCGCTGAAGCTCAAGGGGCGGTCGTCTCCATGCAGCGTGGGGGCCACAGCAAGGACGCGTGGGTCTTATGGGACAGCCCAGTCGATACCTTCAGCATGCTGCATCCGCGCAACGAACCGGTAAAGTTGCGCCGCGTTTCCCAGATGGTGCCCAGCAGTGTGGCCGACAATGTCTTCTGGTTGGGCCGATATGTGGAGCGGGCGGAAAGCATCGCTCGGATCCTGCGCCCCCTGACGTCTCGCGTACAACGCGCGGAGGAGGGGGAGTTCAGCTGCCTCCTTCGGTTGCACAGCTGCCTCGAGTCTCGCCACAAGAAGCTGCCAAAGGGCAAAAACAGGCGACCCACGGTTACCGAATTCGAGAAAGAGTTAATGTCGCTGGTGATCGATGTTAAACGACCCGATAGCCTGGTCTCCACGCTCGCAGAGATCTCTCGGATAGGCGGGACCGTAAGGGAGAGGCTGTCCGCCGATATGATGTATCTCATCGGCAACCTGCGCATGTCGATTCCGGCCAACGAGGCCCCGCAGATCCTCGCCTGTCCTGCGCTGTTGACGGGCTGCCTGGAACTGCTCTCCGCTTTTTCCGGCATGGAACGTGAAAACATCAACCGCGGATCGGGCTGGTTATTCATGACCATCGGGAGACGGCTCGAACGGGCTATCTATCTAACGAGGCAGTTGCGTGAGATGACTACGCCGCTTACTGAAAAGGACTGGCCCTTCCTGGAGTGCATGCTCGAAGTCGCGGATAGCTCCATGACGTATCGTGCGCGTTACTTCACCACGTTGCAGCCGTTGGCTGTCCTTGATGTGCTCATGGCCGATGAGACGAATCCTCGTTCTCTGGATTTTCAACTGAGCCACCTTGTCGACCTCTATCAAAAACTTCCCCGCCATCTTCCTGACGACTGGCAGGCGATGCGGGACACACTAACATTGTTACGCAGCTTCGATTTGAGAGAGATCAAATATCCGCTGCCCGGTGCCGACGCCGGTTCGCGCCGTTCCGATGGCCTCTTCCGATTACAGCGTTTTCTTAAAGAGCTGGAACGACTGTTACCCTCGTGGTCGAATAATCTGTCGACTCGCTACTTCAGCCACGCGCGAACCTTGCCCATCACCATAGGCCAATGATCTATAGAATCCTCCATCGAACGACTTACAAATACAAATATTCCGTCTCGGTCGGAAACCACGTTGCCTGCCTCAGGCCCCGATCGATGCCACACCATCAATTGGCTCAAAGCGAGCTGAACATCTACCCCGCACCAGCAACCCGTACAGAACGAAAAGACTACTTCGGAAATGTCCTCTGCTTTTTTACGGTTGATGAGCCACATAAAGAGCTTGTAGTGGAAGCACGCAGCGAGGTGAGGCTGGAGCAAAATGAGAACCCCTGGCCTCAGCATTCACTTCCGTGGGAAGAGGTAATAGGAGCGCTTTCGAACGACCACACTCCCGAGGGGCTCGAAGCCTACCAATTCGCGTTCGAGTCCCCCCGTATCCGGAGGCAGCCCGAGTTCGCCTCCTATGCGCTGCAGTCATTTACCCCGAAGAGGTCCATGGCTGAGGCGTTGCTGGATTTGAACGCGCGCATCCATCGGGATTTTTGCTTCGATTCAAGCGTGACCAATGTACGCACCTCCACCGAAGAATTCTTTCGAAAGCGCCGTGGAGTCTGCCAGGACTTCGCCCACTTGCAGATCGCCTGCCTCCGCTCGTTGAATTTAGCCGCGCGGTATGTAAGCGGATATCTGAGAACCTATCCACCTCCCGGAAGAGCGCGACTGATAGGTGCCGACGCTTCTCACGCGTGGGTGTCTGCTTATTGTCCCGGCGTTGGCTGGCTCGACCTGGATTCTACGAACAATCTTGTACCATCCAGCGGTCACGTAACGCTCGCGTGGGGGCGTGATTACGGGGACGTAAGTCCTTTGCGCGGTCTGATCCTGGGTGGCGGAGCGCACACGCTCAAGGTTGCAGTTGACATGGAGCCCGTTGACTCCTGATTTCCCGCTCGCCGAGACGTACCGCAACGATCGGGTAGAAGCTTTAACTGGTTTCGTGGTGTGTTTCAGAGAGTTGCTGCTGCTGCATCTGTTGAAGCTGAATCAGCGGTGAAACAGGCGACGGCTCCTGCGCTCGCTCCACCAAAATCGACCAGTCTTTAGGCACGGGCATCTCTTGATCGAAGGGCGGAAGTTCATCAAAGGCGGTCACCTGCACAGCGACGTATAGCTCACTGTCGGAGTGACCGCTGTAGACGCCGCTGGTAGGCGGAACGTCTGCGTAGTCCCGGCCTATCGCAGTTCGGATGTGCCGGTCATGCGCGAGAAGATTGTTGGTTGGATCAAAGCCTATCCAGCCGATCTGAGGGAGAAAAGCCTCGATCCAGGCGTGCATGGCATCTGCAACACAACGATCGGTGTCTTGTTCGCCCCGGCAAAGGTAGCCGCTGACATAGCGGCACGGAATACGGAGATAGCGAACAAGGGCGATCATCGTGTGGGCAAAATCCTGGCAGACGCCCTTGCGGGACTCGATGGCTTCGTCGATGGGTGAATCGGCCCGCGTGCTCCGCGGCAAATAATTGAAATAGTTGTACACCTGTTCGTTCAAGTCCCTAAGCACAGTCAGGGGATCGTCCCTGCGGCATAGTTGAAAGCGATCTACAAGCCCCATTAGAGCTGCCGTAGGCTTGGAGAATTCGCTCGGCAGAAGCATCTCCCAATAGTCTCCCTGGGCGACCAGGTTATCCAGCAGCTGCCATGCGCTGGCATCCAGGGCGTCCGGCGGATGCGGTGGTGGCTGCTGTTCCACCAGCGCTTCCGCCACGATCACCAACTGCGAGTGACCGCCTGGGATATCGAAGTGATGGACATTATTGCCCAGATGGTCTTTGTAAGAAAAAACACGGCATCGTGGGCTCACGGACAGTGAAAAGGTCAAGCACCGTTGACTGGCGTCGCTCAACGGATGCATGCGCGTTTCCATAACGCTCTCGCGCACGGGAACGCCGTAGCGGAATTTGGTGAGGTGCCTTATAGAGTAGAATTTCATTTTGCCTCCCAAAGTGCGGAATTCAAGCAGAAAGCGCAGTTTGTACGGAATAGTTGATGTAGGAGTCGTATACGAGGTCGTGGATCTGATTACACTGGCGCAGGATACCCGAGAGATATGCCGCGGGGTCCTGATCCAGGACCTCTTTGATCTCGGCAAAGTTGAGCGAGGCTTGCAATCGCCCGGCCATCCGGCTCAATTCATCCGCCGCATGCCTTCCACTGGATTGCTGTACAGAGAGCACCGCCTTCCTCAAACCATCGATGCAATAGCGAACGGAGTGGGGGAAATCCGGATTGAGTAAAAGGAATTCGAGTATCCACTCGTGGCTCAGATCGGCGGTGTATACCCGGCAGTATGCCTCGAATGCGGTGCAGCTGCGCAGCAGTCCTATCCATTCCAGAAAATGATGGCTATCTGCTTTTCCCTGAGGAGTTACAAAGAAATCGCGATAGTAAATATCCAGAAGTCTCACTGTAGCTAATGCCCGTTCGATCGAACGGCCCATCTGGATAAACTTCCAGCCTTCGCCATGGCTCATCGTAGTGTCAGTAACGCCCTGGAAGAGATGAAGCCCGTCGATCACGACGGGAAGAAACTCCTCAATCTGAATCCCGTTACTGGGGGAACTGGGTGCCGTTACACGATGATAAAGATGATTCAAGCGTTGCCACTGTTCAGTGCTTAGCTCATCTCGAATCTGACATGCGTTTCCGCGAGCGGAGACGATGCATGCAGTAATCGAGGCGTGAATGTTGAGATCGAACGTAAGCGAGCGAACAAGTTGAATATGGTCCCCCTGCCATCGCAGATCCGCAGGCTTGCCGAGTGCAGCCAGTACCCGCACCCAACGGCCTTCTGTACTGGTGCTCGAGTGATCGAGCATCAGGCCCATGTTGACGTCGAGCAGACGCACCGTGTGTTCTGCACGTTCGAGGTATCGGCTCATCCAGTAGAGATTGTCAGCCACTCTTGAAAGCATGTTTCCTCCTACTCGTTGAGGACCCAGGTGTCTTTACTGCCGCCGCCTTGTGACGAGTTGACTATCAGCGAACCCTTCGGCAAGGCAACCCTCGTCAAGCCGCCAGGAACAATGTTGACCTTGTCTCCATATAGGATGTACGGTCTCAGATCGACGTGACGGGGTTCGATGAGAGGAGAATCCGGGCTGCCCATCAGGCACGGAGTCCGAGAGAAATCCAGCGTAGGCTGTGCGATGTAGTTACGCGGATTCGCCTGGATGAGGTCACGAAATTCAGCACGCTGGGCCTGTGTGCTCTTCGGCCCGATCAACATACCGTAGCCACCTGATTCACCCACCGCTTTTACGACCAGTTTGTCGAGATTCTCGAGCGTGTGCTGCCGTTGCACGGGATCCGTCATCAGGTATGTCTCGACGTTATTGAGTAGCGGCTCTTCGCCGAGATAATAGCGGATGATCGCTGGAACATAGGCGTAAAGAGCCTTGTCATCTGCCAGGCCTGTGCCAAAAGCATTCGCCAGGGTGACATTGCCGGCGCGATAAGCATTGAAAAGACCTGCGACACCTAGGATCGAATTTGAGCGGAAGGCCAGCGGATCGATGAAATCGTCATCCACACGCCGATAGATCACGTCCACCCGTTTCAGGCCGGCAATCGTACGCATATAAACAATGTTGTCGTGGATGACCAGATCGCGGCCTTCGACCAACTCAATGCCCATCTGCCGGGCGAGATACGTGTGCTCGAAATACGCTGAGTTGTAAACGCCCGGAGTGAGCAGCACAATCGTAGGTTCGGGCCGCCCTTCCGGAGCGAGCGAGCGCAACGTGCTGAGCAGGACCTGAGCGTAATTTTCGATGGGCCGTACGCCATATTTGCCGAAGAGCTGCGGGAAGATTCGCTTCATGACGCGCCGGCTGTTAAGCATGTAACTCACGCCGCTTGGTACGCGCAGGTTATCCTCCAGCACGACGAATTCTCCGGTATTCAGGCGCAATAGATCGGATCCAGTGACGGCTATATAGACATTCCTGGGAACCTGCAGGCCACGCATCTCCCTGCGGAAGTGGCGGCAACTGTAGACGATCTCGCGCGGCACGAAACCATCTGCAAGGATCTTGCCCTCGTTGTAGACATCGTGCAGAAAGAGATTCAACGCAGTGATGCGTTGGGTAAGACCATCTTCGATGCGCTTCCATTCCTGGGCGGTAATGATGCGAGGAAGCAGGTCGTAGGGGAAGATACGTTCCGTACCCTCATCGCGACCGTAAACGGTGAATGTGATGCCCTGCATCAGGAAGGCAAGGTCAGCAGCCTTCTTGCGCCGGTGCAACTCTCCCTTGGGCAAAGCAGTTATGGCACTGAGAAGGGCCGCATAAGGAGGGCGAACT
The DNA here is from genome assembly GCA_035943695.1 of Acidobacteriaceae bacterium. Lineage (GTDB taxonomy): Bacteria > Acidobacteriota > Terriglobia > Terriglobales > Acidobacteriaceae > Edaphobacter. Next base: position 63,429 of record DASZBW010000027.1, read on the forward strand.
ATCCCTTCATCATCGAACATCTCGTCGTAGGCACTGTCGAGAAAGTACTCGTCAAAGATCGGGTCGTCATGTTGCGGTCTTCGTGACGGATCCGTTTGCGCGCGAACTTCACTGCTCATTTGCTCCATCTGACACCACCTCTTCAGTAATGACGGTGAATTGGTTAAGATTCGCAATGCCGAAGGAGGTCGTAATGGCGACATCGGAGGCATCCCGTCCAACGGCTACGAGAGCCCGCCCGATGCGGGGATGGTTATGACGGGCATCGAAGGTCCACCAGCGATTGTCGAGATACACTTCGAACCACGCGCTGAAGTCCATCGGGCCGGAGACGGGAAAACGAATGTCCCCGAGATATCCAGTCGTGTACCGCGCGGGAATGTTCAGTCCGCGGCAAAAAGTAACGGCCAGATGTTGAAAATCACGGCACACGCCTACACGCTCGGTAAAGGTATCAAGGGCAGTCCGGGTGGGCCTGGCAAACTCATAGCCGAATCTAACGTGTGAGTGCACCCAACTGCAGACGGCGTAGACGCGTGACCAGCCGGGTGCAACGTGCCCAAAGAGATCCAGCGCCACGGCAGAGAGCCGGTCCACCTCACAGTAGCGGCTGTTCAGCAGGTAGACAAGCGCTTCGTTTGGCAGTTCTTCTACGGGGTGCTCCCGCGCATCTGTATTGATTGGATCTGGCTCCCCCGTGTCCCGTATCAAAGTCTCGCCATAAAGGCGCAACGGGCCAGCAGGCGCGAAGATACGCGAACAGATATTGCCAAAGGAATCCTGATACTCGGAGACCGGAACAGTAGGTTCCGTCAGCATGGGATCTGGTTTCAATAGATCAGCACGTCGACTCGGGTGGACATGCAGCATTGCCACCATCGAGACCGGCGCCGGCAGAGAGAAGCGGATGTCGTAGCCTAAACGTATCAACATAAGGGCAAGCCTTTCGTTGGTATCCGGTTGCGCTACGTTTGTGTAGAACTTTTCCCTGTCTTAAAGTTGGGATCTGTCCACGATATTTTTAATATAGCAGAGGGGCAATCATGCAACCGTCCGCCAATACCCATCGTGTCCGCAGATCAGCCTGGCAAGCTGCAGCCAGCAGACGAAAGAGGGATCTTCTCTTTGGCGACATCAACACCAACTACGAAATTCTCATCTCGACAGAAGGCCCGATTATTTTCCCGGTTTGTCAACCTGCATCAAGACGTCGGTGTTATAGCCGGGAAGGAGGTCTCGCTTGCCCTGGACATGAATTTCATCGGCTGTGGTGACCATGCGATAGTATTGGCGATCATGCCAGTCACATCGTTGCCTGGATGGAAGGCGCAGCACTCTCCGCGCATCGAGCTATTGCATTACTCAGATCGCGTGCGATCTACGCGATTGGTTAGCTAGGTGAAGAGTAAGGCTAGCCTTTGGCTCGTCAAATTTGCCCTGACACATTTCCGACATGGTACGTCCGAAGATGCTCAACTAACCAACACACGAGCCGCTGAAATCTTCTAAATGTATTCATCTGCGACCAGCAGTCTGGAAGCGGATTGTATATCTCGGGCGTGACAGGTACATTTCCGTACACATCCCGATTTTCAGCCTTCCCAAAAATCGGGATCTTATGGATTTTAAATGGTCGGGGCGAGAGGATTCGAACCTCCGACCCCCTGGTCCCGAACCAGGTGCGCTACCAGACTGCGCTACGCCCCGAACTTTTGACACTGGGTGGAAATACTGGTGCAGAAGTGCGATCCGCATGCCGCAGGGGCAGCCTGCTGAATCACATCACCACCTCAAGCAGTTTAGCAGAATATTGAACGTACATGTCAGCGACGTGGGTTGCACGCTGGCGAAAACGTGACCCTCGCCGCCGGGACCAAAGGGGTCGGCGGATTGCGACGCGACTGCGCGGCAGATATACTTGTGTGAGATGAGTGTTTTGCTGTAGCAAACAGGATGCGGCTGTCCGAGGATGGCAGGCTATTCCGCCCAGAGATAGCGACCTCATCCTTCCTGAAGTCCACCCAGCTTCTACTTTTTGACTCTTAGCGGCGGCGTCCCGCATCTCTTAATAGTTGTGACGCGATGGAGACACTGACCTCGATGGCCACGCTTGCACCTCTGAAACCCGAAACGTACGAGATCCACCCGGCCCGCCTGAACCATCTTCAAGCGCTTGAGGCGGAAAGCATCTCGATCCTGCGTGAAGCGGTCGCCGAGTTCGCGCGCCCGGTGATGCTCTACTCGATCGGCAAAGATTCATCTGTCATGCTGCGCCTCGCGCAGAAGGCCTTCTTCCCCGGAAAGATTCCCTTCCCTCTCCTCCACGTCGATACCAGCTACAAATTTCCGGAGATGATTCGTTTCCGCGATGAGTACGTGAAAGAGATCGGCGCCGATTTGATCGTGCATCGCAATGAAGCTGCGATTGCTGCCGGTGCCAATCCATACACTCTCGGCACGCAGAACTGCTGCGGCCTACTGAAGACGCGCAGCTTGCTCGACGCGCTCGAAGAAGGCGGATATGACGCAGCTTTTGGCGGTGCGCGACGCGATGAAGAGAAGAGTCGAGCCAAAGAGCGCGTCTACTCATTTCGAGATGCAGCTGGCCAATGGGATCCGAAAAATCAGCGCCCGGAGCTTTGGAGTCTCTACAACTCCCGCCTGCGCAAAGGGGAGAGTATTCGCGTCTTTCCGCTCTCCAACTGGACCGAGCTGGACATCTGGCTTTACCTTTATGCAGAGAAAATTCCTATCGTCCCGCTGTACTTCGCCAAAGAGCGCCCCATCACCATTCGCGGCGGGGCACTTACGCTTGTCCACGAAGAGATGAAGCTCATGCCCGGCGAAAAAGTCGAGCAGATCAAGGTCCGCATGCGCTCTCTCGGGTGCGCTCCCTGCACTGGCGCCATGCGCAGCGAGGCCGACACTCTACCCAAGATCATTGAAGAGCTGATTACCTTCCGCCGCAGCGAACGTGAAAATCGAGCCATCGATCACGATGAAGAAGGTTCGATGGAAGTGAAGAAGCGGGAGGGCTACTTCTAATGAGCACACACATGGTCACGCCGCTTGAAGAAGCGATTCCAACTCGTTCGTTTGAAGATTTTCTAGAGGCCCACCTCGGCCAGGAGATGCTTCGCTTCACTACGGCAGGCAGCGTAGATGATGGCAAGTCGACACTGATCGGCCGCCTGCTCCACGACACCAAGAGCGTCTACGAGGATCAACTCGCGGCAGTGAAGAAGAGCCGCGTCAACCGCGCCGCCAATGGCCACGTTGACTTCTCCCTCCTCACCGACGGCCTCAAGGCGGAGCGCGAACAAGGCATCACCATTGACGTGGCCTACCGCTACTTCTCCACCGCGCGCCGCAAATTCATCATCGCGGACACACCCGGTCACGAGCAGTACACGCGCAACATGGCGACCGGCGCATCCACCGCAGACGTCGCCATCATCCTGATCGACGCGAAAGCCTTCGCCAAGGCCGGCGGCCTGCTTCCGCAATCGCGACGCCACACTTACATTGCATCCCTGCTTGGCATTCCTCATGTTGTAGCCGCAGTCAACAAGATGGACCTCGTCGACTATTCAGAGCAAAGTTTCGAGATCATTCAGCGAGAGTTTCAATCTCTGTGCGCGCAGCTCGGTCTGCATGGCGTAGCGATGATTCCGCTGAGTGCGCTTGAAGGCGATAACGTTGTTACGCCCAGCGCAGCGATGCCCTGGTATGCCGGCCCGACGCTGCTCGAATATCTGGAGACGGTGCCTCTGGCCGCTGCTGAGACCTCTGGCCCTATGCGTTTCCCCGTGCAGCTCGTCTTGCGTCCCAATGCAGATTTTCGCGGCTTCGCCGGGCAAGTGGCGCGCGGCACTCTCCGCGCCGGAGATGCAGTGATGGCTTTGCCGTCGCGTAAGGAAACAAGGGTCAGCCACATCGTTACCTACGATGGCGACCTCGCTTCAGCGAGCTATCCGCAGAGTGTAACAGTGGAACTGGAAGACGAGATCGACCTCAGCCGCGGCGAGATGCTCGTGGCAGCAGAGTCAGCTGGCGAAACGCTTCCCAACATCGGCAATCGCTTTCGCGCCATGGTCGTGTGGATGCATGAAGATCCTTTGGTAGTTGGTCGCACCTACATTGCGAAGCACACAACCCGCACCGTCAGGGCCACCGTCCGAGCCATCCATTACCGCATGGACGTGAACGATCTGCATCATCTGAGCTCGTCCTCCATCGCAATGAACGAGATTGCAGAGGTCGAGTTTGAGACCAATCTTCCACTCTTCTTCGATAGTTATAGCGTCTGCCGGTGGACCGGTTCGTTGATTCTCATCGACGTGCTTACCAATGCAACGGTAGGTGCTGCAATGATCGCTGCACCTGCCGCAGACAGCTCGTCTACAGAAAACGCAAACGCCTCGATCATCCTGCTTCCCGGGCGCGCGGAGCTGGCTATCCAGGTTCGCGATGCGCTGATTGCCAGCGGCGATCGCGCAGTCATCGTCGATGATCCTCTGATCCCCGAAGCGTCGATTCCTCCAGTGGTGCGAGCGCTCATGCTCGCTGGAGTCATCGCAGTTTCGTCTCGCTCGTTAGGGAAGACGACGATCGCCGAGATCGAAGCCTTTGCGTCCAACTCAGTCCGCCTTGAAGAATCCTCGGATGACCAGGCAATAGTCAACTCGTTCACGGTGAAGCTATGAATGCGACAGAAATAGTAGAGGACGTTGAATCTCTCACGGCCGAAGATCTGACTGCGCACATTGTGCGTGAAGCGGCAGGGGCTCCGGTCTGCCTCACCAGCAGCTTCCAGACGGAAGACATGGTTGTCCTGCACATGCTGCGCCAGCATCTGCCCAACGTGCCTGTCATCTTTCTTGAGACGGGCTATCACTTCAAGGAACTGCTCGCGTACCGCGATCGCATGACGGCCGAGTGGAATCTGAATCTGGTCAATGCTCTTCCCGTCACTACGCTCGCCGAACACGAAGCACAATACGGGCTGCTCCACATAGTGCAGCCAACGCAATGCTGCGCCATCCGCAAGGTCGAACCGCTCATGCGTTCGCTCGAGCCCTTCGACTGGTGGTTTACCGGTCTGCGCCGCGAGCAGTCGCCCACGCGCGCCAATCTGCGAAAGGTGGAAGACCACAAGATTCCCACCGGCAAGCAGATGAAGAAGGTAAGCATCCTCGCCGACTGGACGATGGACCAGGTCAACGCCTACGCTGATGCTAACGGCATCCCGAAGCTTGAACTCTATTCCCGCGGCTACACCAGCATCGGCTGCGAGCCCTGCACTGCCATCCCCGAGTCGGGAGCCGATGCACGCAGCGGACGCTGGGGCGGCAAGAAGCTCGAGTGCGGCATCCATACCTTTTCCGAAAAGATTTAGACTCCTCATTCAAGGAGTGAGCCGATGATGGACCGAAGGCGAATCGTCCAGCAATGGAACCGCGGTGCAGCGGCGGCGCTGGTGACTCTGGTCCGCGCCGAAGGATCCTCCTACCGTGCTCCCGGGGCTCATCTGCTCATCGGCCCCCATGGCGAATTCTCAGGCTCCATCAGCGGCGGCTGTCTCGAAGCCGAGGTAGTACGCAAAGCCACGTGGATGGCGCGCAATGGCGCGGTCGTCGAACGGTACTCCACCCTCTTCGACGACACAGCAGAAATTCCCTTCGGTCTCGGCTGCGGCGGCATCGTCGATCTACTGATCGAGTCGACCGACAGTCCGGAGTGTCACGCCTTCATCCAGGCTGCCGAGGCCTCGCTGGACCACGCAGTCCGGATAGCTGCGACATGGCTTCCCCATGAAGGTAGGGCCCTCAGACGTGCAGTCTTGAGCAGTACAGGCGAGGTGCTCTTTCGCAGCGAGAGTCTTACTTCTACCGACGTCGCGAAAATCGCAGACGCTCTAGCGACCGGTTCTGCAGTTGATCCTTCGATCTATATCGAGCACCTTTGTCCGCCGCAACGCTTATTTGTCCTTGGTGCGGGCGACGACGCCAAGCCCGTCGTGACGATAGCTGCGCTTCTCGGATGGAACGTGATCGTTGCAGACGGGCGTGCACAGCTCGCTCGCATCGATCGTTTTCCTGGAGCACAAAGTGCGATTGCGACTGCATCCGTCGAAGATCTTGGCATCGCCAGCAAAGATTGCGTAGTCCTCATGACCCACAGTTACGAGCAAGACCGCACACTGCTGACTGCTCTACTTCGTAGCGGCGCTCCGCCGGAATATATTGGCCTGCTCGGTGCATCGCATCGCAGCAGCTTACTGGTGCACGAGACCGCCGCGATCTTAGGCCGCACCGTCGCCGAATGTTGCGCGCGGATCTGGTCCCCCGTTGGGTTGGATCTCGGCGGTGACGGACCCGAAGCTATTGCTCTCGCCGTCGTCTCTGAAATTCAGGCGTGGCACAACGGCAAACTCGCTGCCTCGCGCAGACTCACGGCCGAGCGCGTCGCTGAACAGATCGCCAATCGCATCTCCGCGCGCTATCTCCAGACAGAGTGCGCGTCGAGGTGACGCCTGCAATCATCCTCGCCGCCGGATCATCGAAGCGCATGGGGCAGCCGAAACAACTCATACGATTCGCCGGCGAAACATTGCTTGAACGCACCGTGCGTATTGCGAACGAAGCGGGCTGCGATCCCGTCATCGTTGTCCTTGGCGCCTCGCATTCAGAGATCCTCGCTCAATCAAAACTGCGCCAGGCGGTCCCGGTCATCAACAGCGCGTGGCACGAAGGGATGGCGAGTTCCGTGCGACGCGGGCTCGAAGCCATACCAGACTCCGCCCGAGGCGTTCTTCTGCTAACGTGCGATCAGCCGGCCATCTCCGCAGGTCATCTGCGCAACCTTATCGCTACCCGCGTACTTACTGCCTCTTCCTACGCACACCGGCGTGGTGTGCCTGCATACTTTCCTGCGTCCATGTTTGCTGACCTAAACAAATTGCGCGGCGACACCGGGGCACGAGCGCTACTGTATACGGCACCAACCATCGACCTACCGCATGGTGAGCTCGACATCGACACTCCTGAGGATCTTCAAAACTTTGAAGCTCTCTTCGATTAGGCTTTCTACCCGTTGATGAACTCACACAACGCTGGCTTCCGCCGGCTTGTCAACTTGCGACTGGTAGATTTCTCCAACGCGCTCTATTGTGTCGATTTCACCGACCGGCTTATCCGGCCGCAGGCGAAGGATCCGGGGAAAGCGCAGTGCAAATCCGCTCGCATGCCGCGTGCTACGCATCACATTATTGAAAGCAACTTCAAGTACGATCAGCGGTTCAACCGTACGGAAGTGTCCCTGGTCTTCCAGCGTTAGGCCCTTCAGCGATTCAGTCAGTTGCAGAATCTCAGAGTCTGTCAGTCCCGAGTAAGCCTTCCCGACGTTGAGCAATTCACCAGAGGTATCGCGCACAGCGAAGGTGTAGTCGCTCAGCAGCCCGGCGCGTTTGCCATGCCCATACTCGGCACCCGTAATGACAACATCGAGCGTGGCTAACTCACGCTTCAACTTAACCCAGCTCAGTCCGCGTCGTCCCGGTTGATACTTCGATTCGGCGGCTTTGATCATCACGCCTTCATTCGAGCGAGCGCGCGCCGCTACGTAGGCCCGATCGATATCGTCGGCGCTCTCAACCAACCGGCAAGGCGACAGGATCAATCGCGCAACGCCCGATCCGTTCTGCTCCCCTTCCATCGCGGGATCAAAAAGATTTGATTGGACAGTGTTAACTTCATCCGCTCGCTTCAACGGAGAAATGGCATGGTGCCTCAGACCCTCGGCAATGGTTTCCAGGCAATTGCGTCTCTCGCGCAGTGGCATGTCCAGCGTAAGTTTTCCCTCTGCATAAAGAACATCGAACGCCATAAAGACAATCGGAACACGCACGCGAAGTTCGTCCGATACGCGCTTGCGGCCAATTCTTTCTCCCAGCATCGAAAAAGGTAGAGCTCGCGGAAGAGACGGCGCCTCAACCGCATTCCGGAGAGGCGATTTATCAGCTGCATCGAGCGCTCCGTCCTGTTCAATAGCTCCGCCCAATGTTGCGCCGAAATCCCACGCAAGAATTTCTCCATCCAAAATCAGCGGTCCGTTCCCCGCACAATCAACCCGGGCGAATGCCTCTGCCAACTCCGGAAAACTATCTGTGATGTCTTCGCGGTTGCGCGAGTAGATCGCCACCCTGCCAAGCTGTTCCTGGTCTCCGCAGTGCAGTTGAGCGCGCATTCCGTCATATTTATCTTCAAGGAACGCATGGACCGTCGTATCTTGCACACCCTCGGACGAGGTCTGCCGAAACCGCGCTACCGCCTCCTCCGATGAACCGACAGGCGAAGCGAGCATAAAGCCCAGCGGATGAAACAGGCGCATCCTTGCCTCGCGCAACGTTCCGCTGAAGGCCCGCCGAACCGCCAATCCAAGATCCGCCTCCAGCATAACGGCATGCCGCACTTCAGCAGCCGCTACCTTTGCATCTTCGCTGGACGCAGCCGCAGCAATGGCCTCTTCGACGAGTGACTGCTTCACGCCGATCCGCATATCGCCCAGCATCAGCTTGATAAGGTATTTCACCTCGAGGGGAGTGGCGCGGCGCAGCAAGGCTTGCACAAGATCCGACCGCCGAACCGTGGTGCGTGCAGTCGCCATCTCACCAAATGCAGTGGCGACTTCCTCCAGCGTCAGCCCTTCGGCGGCAAAATGCCGCTGCTTTGCTACGCCCTCTGCAAACAGATCATAAGCCGCCGCGCCGAGATCGCCGTGGCGTCGATACGCCGCATTCAGCGCCGTCTCCCCCCCGCCCGAGACGGCAAGGATTGCTTTACTAAGCAGCGCTCCCCCTACGTTGATCTTGCGAGGATCTGATTCCGCAAACGCTTCGCCTGCTAGGTACAGCGCAAACAGGCCCGCATCCGTACTTTCGGGTGCCGCGGAATGAACGGCGCAAATCGCTTCCGCAATCGACGCACGCTTCTTCAGCCGGCTCCCGGTGCCCGCCATCCGTTCAGCCAATTCGGCGAGTTGAAGGAACAATGCCATCAGGCACAATCTACTTTCTAAGAAGATCGATCTCCGGCCGCTATCACCGGACAACCGGGCACATCTTTGGATGCCGGAAAAACGACCTCAGCTCCTCTGCGTCCGTTTCGCGATACCATGGAGGAAGCGATGATGTCCCCCTCTGCAAACCCGGTGAACCTTTCCCGCGTCGCGCCTCTGCGTCATCAGCACTAGCTGCTGTCTCCTGTTTCCTCGCAATTCATTGACGGCAATACCCCAAAGCACATCTATCGTTTCACTTCAGGAGAAGGACCATGTTCGATCGATTGGACCAGTTGGAAACTCGCTATGAAGAACTCGGACGACAGCTCTCCGACCCCTCAATCGTCAACGACCAGGAAAACTACCGCAAGGTCTCCAAGGCGCATCGCGACATGGAGCCGACAGTAGAAAAGTTCCGTGAGTACCGCCGGATCAAAGATGGCATAGCAGAGGCTAAGGCCATGCTCGCCGACCCTGAGATGCGCGAGATGGCCCAGGCCGAGCTTGACGAGCTGGAGCCACAGCTTTCTCCCGTCGAAGAGGCCCTCAAGATTCTGCTGCTGCCTAAAGATCCCAATGACGAGAAGAACGTAATCCTCGAACTCCGCGCGGGGACAGGCGGAGACGAGGCCGCCCTTTTCGTCGCAGAGGTCTTCCGCATGTACATGCGCTTCGCGGAGCAGCACCGCTGGAAGGTCGAGGTCCTCTCCCAGACAGAATCCGGGATCGGCCACGGACTCAAGGACGTGACCGCGATCATCGAAGGCAACAACGTCTACTCCCTGTTGAAGTACGAGTCCGGCGTCCACCGCGTGCAGCGCGTCCCTGCTACGGAAACACAGGGTCGCGTTCATACCTCGGCAATCACCGTGGCGGTGCTCCCTGAGGCCGAAGAAGTCGACATTAAGATCGAAGCGAAAGACCTGCGTATCGACACCTTTTGTTCGTCCGGTCCCGGCGGTCAGTCCGTAAACACGACTTACTCCGCAGTCCGCATCACTCACCTGCCTACGAACACAGTGGTTAGCTGCCAGGATGAAAAGTCACAGATCAAGAATCGCGAAAAGGGTATGCGTGTCCTCCGCGCCCGCCTGTATGAAGTCGAGGCCGAACGCATCCACCAGATTCAAGCCAAGGACCGCAAGCAGCAGATCGGTTCGGGCGACCGCAGCGAAAAGATTCGCACTTATAACTTTCCGCAGAACCGTATGACGGATCACCGCATCGGCCTCACCAACCATCAGCTGGCGATGGTCATGGAAGGCCAGCTGCAACCCACCATCGATGCACTCATCGCGCACTACACGGCTGAGAAGCTGAAGGCAGAGACCGAAGCCGCATAGGCTCTCACCCCATCAGCGGACCTCACCATCATTCGCATCGCTCTACTTCGCCGGATGGGCTGCAAGATCCGCTATGGCATGCTCCAAATCTTTCTGCGCTACAGCATCTTCCGGAAAGACCTTGGCGCGGGCCGCAGGCAGCAGATGATCCCAGATAGCATCTAGCTGTGCCTGAAAATTGTCACTCTCCGCAGTCATCGCCACCACCATATCCTGCTCCGGCATGACCACGATGAACTGCCCTCCCGCGCCGTCCGCACGATAGGCGTTATGCCTGCACCGCCAGAACTGGAATCCATATCCTTCGCGCCAGTCCGGCCCTATCTGGGCGTGCCATTCATCCTTATTCTCGATCTGTTTCCTCGTCGCCTGCTCGACCCACTTCTCCGGCACCAACTGCTTCCCATGCCATTTGCCCCGCTGCAAATAGAGCTGTCCAAACTTCGCAATGTCCTCCGTGCGCAGCCACAGTCCCGATCCACCCAGTGAATTGCCTTCAGGACTGCTCGCCCATCTAGGCGCTGCAACCCCCAGCGGCTCAAATAGACGTGTTGTCAAATACTCTCGCACAGTCTGGCCGCTCACCCTTGTAACGATCGATGACAACACATAGCTGCCCATCGTGTTGTATTGGAAATGTGTCCCGGGACTAAACACCACTGGATGCGCAAGAAACTGCTTCACCGTCGGCCCACCCGGACCCGACTGCGGCTCGGTGTCGTGGCCTCCCGACATCGTCAACAGGTCGCGGACAGTCATAGCTTTTAAGTTGTCCAATGCGTCCGCCGGTACATCCTCCGGAAAAAACTTCACCACTCGGTCATCCAGCTTCAACTTACCGCTTTCGATAGCCAGACCGACCGCAGTCGCCGTGAAGCTTTTGGTCACCGAGTTCAGGACATGCGGCTCCTCCAGCTTTTCCGGCTTCCAGGAACCTTCAGCGATTACATGGCCATGCCTCAAAATCATGAAGCTATGGAGCGTGTTTACATTCCTGTCTACTGCTCGAACAAAATCCTGAACCGCCCGTGAAGAGACGCCCTGAGCTTCTGGCGTACTTCTAGGCAGCGAGCTATCTGCAGCATGTACACCGGGCATCCATGCGAAGAATGCACCCATTACAACAAGACGATAAAATGTAGTTCGCAACAGATACTCCTTTAAGCCAGGAACGTAGCAATACCTGCAATGACATTGCCCTGCTATTCCGCTGAGAAGACACGATAAGTTCCCGAAGCCACCGGCATCTCGAACACCGTAGTCGTACCCGTAGGAGTTCCCGTTAGCACCTGGCCGGTCTGCATATCCTGCAGCTTCGTAATGCGCGCCGCCGTTACAACCTTGGCTTGCACAGTCCGCTCCTGGAAGGACTCCACAATAAACTTATCGTTGTCATACACAAACAAGCTCACGCGGCTCGGCGCATCCAGCCGCACGTACATATCTTCAGCCAATACCCGGCGAATCCCATCCAGTACAGGCTGAGGATAGCTGTAGAGATCACCCATCGCCTCTGGAATCGTCAGCACATACAGCAGTCCCTTTGAGTACTTGGCCTTCAGCAGAATCGGATCGCCAGAAGTTCGCGATGCCGAGGTGTAGGCCTGGATTGGTGCACCTGCATCATTCGTAAAATACGTGATCTGCGGCAGCAGAATCTCTGAGTCTGCCTTCACGTCGACAAACTTGCGCTCCGACATAAACTCGTGAGTTGAAACCACGCCGCCGGTATAAGTAATGTCGGCGATATCCGCAATGCCCTTCCCTTGCAGGGCCTTCAGCAGTCCCGAAGTAATCACCACGGTCTTGCCCTCGGCAAGATGCTTCTTCATCTTCGCTACGATGTCAGGATCGAACCGTGCCTGCTCGGTCAGCAGAACAGTCTGCGCATCGTCAGGGAACTGGGACACAATATCCATCGGTATGCCAATCATCCCCAGATAGCTTTGGAGATAGTCCTCACCGGAAGAGTGAAAAGGCTTATAGCTCTTCACGCCGACTGGTTCGCCCAACTTACCGATAAACTGATCCACCTGCTCAAATACCGATCCGGCAATTTTCCCCAGCTTCGAATCCGGAACCATCTTTCCATCCGCATTCATTGAGGGCTGATATTGCGTATAGATTGGCCACAGCGTAATCTCGGGTAGCTTGGCGAACAACGTAATCCAAAGCTGCTCCGCGTAGCGACTGGGCAGGTCGCTATCCCCGGCATCCACCCAGCCACCGCGGTCATTGTGGTTCAGGTTCATCAGGTACCGCGATATGGAATACCCATGATATTGCTGGATCTGCATCGGATTGCTGACGGGATCGCGCGTCTCCGTGCCCGTATAGATCCCGTCAAAATATTTTGGCTGCGTCTCCAGGTTGAAGCCCGTCTCCTGAAAATGGTCGTACCACTGCGGATATTTAATAACTACCTTCACCTTTGGGTTCGCAGACTTAGCCGCACTTACCAGGTCCCGTCCCACCTGGTCCATCAACTTCAGCCGGTACTGCGCCCAACTTTGATTTCCTTTGGCGGCGATGGCGTCATCCGTTTTGCAGTTCGTAAATCCCCAGTCATCGAACAAAATCTCATCGAAGTTCCGCGCCGTAAACTGGATAATTTCAATCGCTTTCTTCCGCTGCGCGGGGTCGGAATAGCAGAAGGTAACTCCGTTCCTCTCATCTGTAGTCCACGTAATTCCACCTGAGACCTTCAGGCCCTTGCTCGCAAAGAACTTTTTGCCCGCGTCCAGGCTTGCCTGGTCTGCGATGATCATGTCCCGACTCGTCTCCAGATAAATCTTGTCGAACTTCACATACTTCGACATCCCTTCCCAACGGCTCTCAAGATAAGCCGGGTCGTGCATCTGCACCACGTCACGCACGGTAGCATAGGTGGTCACGTCGAAATTCTTGTAATTATTCCCGCTCGCATGTGCACCCGGAACGATTCCGCCTATCACGCATAGCGCTGCTATCCACGAACGTTTCATACTGCCTCCAGAATGTGTTCCACAATTGCGCGAAGACAACTCCGCCCTCCAGGCACAAAACGGCACGAGGAGATAAAAGCATCCGCAGCCAATTTACATGGTCATGTTTAAGGGGACAAGGTTATTGCAGATTCGCACTCTTATTTCGCTGTCACCGTCAGCGTATAGGTAGCCGAATGCACCAGAAATCCATCCGTGGCTGTCACCGTAACCGTATAAGTGCCTGGCCCGGTATAAATCGCATTCTGCGCCGGCACCTTGCCGCTGCATCCCGTCAGCGACAGGCCCATCGCCGCCACCAACACAATCAGCAAGCCGGATCGCAGCGCTGCACTCGTCCCTCGCCGTCGCCACCACAACAGGCAGCCCGTACCGATGCCCACGAGCCAAAGATATCCGCGCCCGCCATACCCCCCGTATCCGATCACCGTGTATTGCGAAGTAGTGGTCAGGTTCGCGGTGATCGTAACTGGCGATACAGGCGTCACCGACGTGGCAGAAAGCCCGCACGACGTCGCCCCGTTTGCACCCTGCACCTGGCAGGTCACAGTCAACGGATTCGCAAATCCCGCCACAGGCGTAATCGTAGCCGTCGTACTCAAGCCGTCACCCGCCACAACCTTGCCCGAGGTCGGATTCAAGCTGATCGTAAAGTCCACGCCGGTCCCGGCCATCGTAGCGCTCAAACCCGTGTACAGCAGGTTGCTCGAGTTCACTCCCAAAGTCCCGCTGAGCGGTCCTGTCGTGGTCGGATCGAAGCTTACGCTCACGAGGCAACTCGCGCCTGCCGCGACGGTCGCTCCACAAGCAGCCGTACTCACTCCATATTGGCCGGTCGTCACAAACGGAGGCACTGGCAGCGGGCCGCCCGCGATACTGGTCAACGTCAAAGTTTGCGCCGGCGTCGCACCTACATCCACATTCCCGTAGGTCAGCGAACTCCCCGAAAGGATAAATCCGGGCGTGCCGGTCCCCGTCAAGGTAGATGTCTGCGTATTTCCCTGCGCCACCACGCTCAGCGTTCCGGCCCGCGCACCCAGCGCCGTTGGTGTGAACACCACCTGGATCCGGCAGCTTGTTCCACCTGGAATGGTCGCGTTGGCGCAGGTATTACTCGTAACCGCAAAGTCGGTCCCGCCCGCAGTAATCGCGGTGGATGTCACCTGCGAAGTAAAGCTCGAATTATTCGTCCACGTAAACGTAAAGGGTGCGCTCGGAAAGCCAATCGCCTCCGCACCAAAGTCCTGCGTCGTCGGATCGAGCGTAGGTTGCCCGCCATCATCCGTCAATTCAAAAAGCATGTACTCCAGCAACTTCTCCTGCGGAGTCATCGGCCCCGCTACGCATTCCGTCGGAAACGGTCGCAGGGGGGAACTCGAGTTGCCCTCAACGTGGTACTCGTTATACAAAACCCGCCCGCATTGGTTCACCGTAGTTCCCGCCTGAGGAATCGGCGTGTCGAAAACCAACTGCATCACAGGATTGCCCGGAGTATTCAGTGTCAGCCATGACTGCGTTGGCGGATTGACACCGGCAAGGTCATGCTTCAACGAGTTGAGATTCATCTGCCCCGGCGCTACTGAAGCCCCCACATTGCCCAACCACGTAGAAAGCGTCTGTCCTGCAGTAAAGCTTGTATTAATGGTCGCCGGTCCGTCCGCATACCCGCCCATATTCACGGTCCAGTTGGCCACCTTGTCGAACGGCGGATTCTGATACATCCATACGTAGCTGTAGTGGCTGGAATAAACTCGGCCACCCCCGTTCGCGAAACCGATGAAATTAGCCAACTCCTGTGCACCCAGCGCGCCGGACACAACGTCGCCATTGGGCGTCCCCTGGCAAGGAAGCATCAGTACGTCATACTGACTGAGCGTCGATGCATTTTCCATTAACGTAGCCTGCGTAGGCGTTGTCGCATCGATACCCGAACCTGGCGCTCCACTCCCGAGGAACAGATTTATGCGTCCACTCCCGCTAGGATCGGTAAACTCCGAATCCGCAATCCCCACCTTCCGCAGCACGCACTCCACCTGGTCCACCGCTCCCGTCGCAATCGCGAACTTAGGGATGTCTCCCTCAGCCTGGTTCTGCGGCATTGCAACCATCGGCATTACCGGATTGCTGCTGCTGTTATAAGGGGCAGATGGAAGCACGTTGTTTGTGCATGCCGTCACCGTCGAAATAACAAACTGCCTCCGCCACTTGCCGGCCAGAATCACAAGCGGAACATTGCTTCCTACGGGAACATTGTCCAGCTCAAAATGTCCGTTCACATCGGTCTCGGTGCCCACCAGCGGCGATCCATCGGGTGCTGCTCCGACGACTGCACAGGTCAGGCCAGAAGGCAGTGGTCCGGGAGCCACAGTCGGAATATAGACCGTTACATTTGGCAGCGGATCGGTACCATTTGGCGCATACACGATCCCGCTAATCGATGTCGTCCCGCCTCCGGAACAACTCTGCTGACAGGCGGAGCCTATGCATACCTGCGCCGCAGCGGGCTCACCCGCCACAGCCAGCACGGCCAATAAACTCAGTATCGAAGAGATAACCCTGCGCATAGCAGTAGCCAGTGATACATCAACCGACTATCGATAAGCAAACTTTTGTTTCTGCACTTCCCTGCCCGCCACGCAGATTTGGGAATCGAACCGCCAGTTTTCTCGTCGCTCCATCAAATCCAACGCGACCCCTATGCCCTTCCGGTGATACTCTGTCGCAGCCGCCTAAACACATGAACCGCACTTCGTCTATGCCACTAAGGAGCCAGGGATGATCGCTTCGACGCACCGAGGTACACGTCTGCCCCGCCCTCGCCGCACCGGAATTCGCGCTCTCGCAGTCCCCTGCTGGCTCCTCGGTCTCCTCCTCTTCGTCCTGGCTGCGAGCGCCGTCTCCGGCCCGGCCTCCGCGCAGTCCATGCCCACCGCAGATCGCGCCGGCGACCTTCAGCTAGGAGCGGGCTTCGTCTTCGCCAAATCCAATTACAACTTCGACCCCATCCACCTGCTCGGCGGCGCGGCGTACGTCGACTTCGCCAGGCGCCCTCACTGGGGCGGCGAGTTCATCTTTCACCAGGCCAAAGATTCAGCCGATGCCACCGTCTACGAGCGCACCTACGAGATCGGCCCCCGCTTCTTCCTCCACCGCGGCCGACTCGTCCCCTACGCCAAAGTCCTTTATGGCCGCGGCGTGTACAACTTCCATGCGAACATAGCAAACGTCGCCTACAACATGTATACAGGCGGCGCAGGCTTCGACTTCGCCATCCGCCCCTCCATCAACATCCGCGCCGACTACGAGTATCAGACCTGGATGGGATTCCCCATCACCAACCTCCATCCCAACGTCTTCACCCTCGGCGTGGCCTACCACTTCCACGAATAGCCGCTGCACGTCACTCCAGCACATTCATCCGTAGCGGCTCCATCACTTTCACCCGTTGGAGTATCTTCCGCGCGAGCCCGGTCATCGGCATGCCCGGCAATCGCTGCACATTCACCCAGTGGAGTTCGCCGGACCCCTTCGGAATGGATCTCCGCAACTCCGGCACACCGCCGCGCCGTGGTTCTGCCATGGCTGCCGTATTCTCGCCTCTCGGCGCGAAGACCTGCACATAGTAGTTCGTGTTCGTGATGGAATGGCGCACCCTCAACACCGGTTCTCGCCCATCGACCAGGTCCAGCGGCAGCGCCGGTAGCTCAAACATCGCCGGCATGATCGAAGCATCCCCCGCACGCAGGTTCAGCAATATCTCCGTCCCAGTGCCGCGCTTCCGCAGGTCCAGCAGGCAGGCCGCTGGAACACTCCGCTGCGGAGATCGCGCCGGTGTCGAATGCTCACCGCGAGTCCGGCATAGTTCGTACACCGGGCATCGATCGCACAACGGCCCTCGCGGCAGGCAAATCATCGCGCCCAGTTCCATCATCGCCTGGTTGTGGTCTCCGGCAGGATTGCTCCTAGGCCTCTGCGCTGTACCGTCACCCCCAGCAGTTTGGTGAGGATGCGCCGTAGCCGCCAATACATGGCGCTCCTCCGCGCTCCAGGTCTTCGCAGCTTGCAGCTTGAAAGCGGCTGCCTTCCCACGCGGCTTTGCTCGTTCCGCAATCCGACCGCCAAAGTCCGGAAGTAGTGCCTGCGCCTGTGCCCGCACAAAGTGTCGCCCCGCCGCCGTAGCATCCTCGGGGCGTCCCACCAGTCGCAGAATCACCCGCTCAACATTCCCATCCACCACCGCCACGCGCTCGCCGAAGGCGATACTCGCAACCGCTGCGGCCGTGTATTCGCCAATCCCCGGCAGCGTCCGCAACTCCACCGCCGTCGTCGGCAACTGCCCATGCCGTTCGAGCACGATGAATTGCGCAGCTTTGTGCAGCATCCGCGCACGCCTGTAGTAGCCCAGGCCCGACCAGGCCGCCAGCACATCCGCATCCGTAGCCAGCGAAAGCGAGACCAGCGTCGGAAAGCGTCGCACAAACTCGTTGTAGTGCTCAATGACGGCAGCCACCCGCGTCTGCTGCAGCATAACCTCCGACAGCCATATACGGTACGGGTCCGTCGTGCCGCGCCAGGGCAGCACCCTCGCCTCTGCACCGTACCACTCCATCAGCAGCCGCCGAAACTCGGCCCCGTCCAGTTCGATCCCAGGACCGTTCTCGTCACCGATCACAGCATCCCCCGTCTCCAAGCGCAGCGCATGACGTGCTCAATTCTCTGATTCCTGACTAACCCGCCAGCTCTCCAACCACCGCAGCAAGCGACTCGCTCCACTCGGGCATTTTCCATCCGAACACTCGCTCCAGCTTTCCGCAATCCAATACAGAGTTCACTGGCCGCTTCGCGGGAGTCGGATACTGCGCGGTAGGAATCGCTTCCACCTCAGCAAGCCTGGTATCGGGCTGAAGCTTCTGCAGCTCGGCAATCGCCTGCTTTGCAAATTCAAACCACGTCGTAGCGCCCGCTCCCGTCGCATGATAGATACCGGTCACAGGCTGTACAGCCTGGTCCAGCGAAGCTCCGTCCCGCACCGCAACGGCCTCCAGTTGACCAATCACATGTGCCGTCATGCGTGCCAGTTCATAGCTCCACGTAGGTCCCCCATGCTGATCCGCGACAATCTTCAAATGCTCCCGCTCTCGACCAAGCCGCAGCATCGACTTCACAAAATTATTCCCAGTGGCCCCATAAACCCAACTCGTCCGAAAGATAAGATGGCTTGCACCGCTGGCACTCAGAGCTCTCTCGCCCGCCAGCTTGCTCCGTCCATATTCATTCAGCGGCCCAGTCTCATCTGTCTCAACGTATGGAGTCGGCTTCGATCCATCGAAGACATAATCCGTCGAAAAATGGATTACAGCCCCGCCGATCTTCTTCGCCTCGTCCGCAAACACCGCCGGCGCAATCGCATTAATCGCCATCGCTCGCTCGGGCTCACTCTCCGCCTTGTCGACGGCCGTATGCGCGCCCGCATTCACGACCCAGCGCGGCTCGATTCTCCGCATGGCGCTCCGAATTGAATCCGCATTCGCAAGGTTCAACTCCGCACTGGACGGAGCCACAATCTCACCCAGTGGCGCAAGCGTTCGCCGCAGAGCCTCGCCCACCTGCCCACTTCCGCCGGTCACAAGAATGGAGTATCGCGCAGCCATCAATAGACCTGATCGTCAAGAATGCTCTTCAAATACTCCCCGTACGAGCTCTTGGCCATCTTCGCCGAAAGCGCTCGCAATTGCGCCGCATCAATATATCCCTGCCGGTAGGCGATCTCTTCCAGGCAGGAAACCTTCAACCCCTGCCGCTTCTCGATGGTCTGAATAAACAGCGAAGCTTCCAGCAGCGAATCGTGCGTACCCGTATCCAGCCACGCCATCCCGCGTCCCAGCAGCTCGGTCGTCAGCTGACCGCGCTCCAGATACCAACGATTCACATCGGTAATTTCAAGTTCGCCACGAGGCGACGGCTTGATGGATTCCGCAACTTTAACAATCTGGTTGTCATAGAAATAAATACCCGTCACCGCATACCGCGACTTAGGATGAGCAGGCTTTTCTTCGAGCGAAATCGCCTTACGATTTTCATCGAACTCCACCACGCCATAGCGTTGCGGATCATGCACCGCATACGCAAATACAGTCGCACCGCTCTTGTTCTCAGCCGCCGCACGCAACTGCTTTGCAAAGTCATGTCCGAAAAAGATATTGTCGCCGAGCACAAGACAACATCCCTCGCCCGCAAGAAACTCTTTGCCAATCAGAAACGCCTGGGCCAACCCATCCGGCGAAGGCTGCACCGCATACGCCAGAGATATGCCCCAACGCTCTCCAGACCCAAGAAGCTGCTCGAACCTCGGAGTATCCGACGGCGTGGAAATAATCAGAATGTCTCGAATCCCCGCCAGCATCAGCGCCGACAGCGGATAGTAAATCATCGGCTTGTCGTACACCGGCAGCAACTGCTTCGATATAGATTCCGTTACCGGATGCAGCCGCGTCCCGGATCCACCCGCAAGAATAATTCCCTTCATCGCTCTACTTACTCCTCTTGCCTGAGCTATCTACATCCCTATTTTCTGAATGAGTAATTGCCTTCAATCCATTGCCTGTACTCACCGCTGACGATCTTCTCCACCCACGCCGGGTTCTGCAGATACCACTGCACCGTCTTGCGAATCCCCGTCGCAAACGACTCCTTCGGTGCCCACCCAAGTTCGTTCTGTAGCTTCCTGCAATCGATGGCGTATCGGCGGTCATGCCCCGGTCGATCCTTCACATAGGTAATCAACCGCTCGTGCGGCGCACCCGCCGGGGACAACTCGTCCAGTATTCCGCAAAGTACCTTCACCACATCCAGATTTTTTTGCTCGTTCAATCCCCCCACGTTATACGTTTCACCCAGACGGCCCCGCTCCAGCACAGTCAAAATCGCATCGCAATGATCCGTAACATAAAGCCAGTCGCGGACATTCTGTCCGTCGCCATACACAGGAAGCGGCTTCGCATTGATTGCATTGTGGATCATCAGCGGAATCAATTTCTCGGGAAATTGATAAGGCCCATAGTTATTCGAGCAGTTCGTAGTAACTACAGGCAGTCCATAGGTATGAAAGTAAGCCCGCACTAGATGATCCGACGCAGCCTTCGACGCCGAATAAGGACTATTCGGCTTATAGGAAGTCTCTTCATGAAACGCCGCTTCATCCGGCCCCAGCGAACCATACACTTCATCGGTCGAAACATGGAGAAAGCGGAAGCTGCTCCGATCTGCCTCCGACAGCGTCCGAGTGTGTTTCAATGCCGCATCGAGCAGCGTAAAGGTCCCAGTAATATTGGTGTCTACAAACGCCCTCGGACCGACAATCGAGCGATCCACATGACTCTCAGCCGCAAAATGAACAACTGCATCGGGCTTATGTTCGGCTAACAATTTGCTGACAAGCTCGCCATCCAGAATCGAGCCCTGAACAAAAACATGAGAAGCGTGCCCATGCAGCGATTCCAGATTATCCATATTGCCCGCATAGGTCAGCGCATCCAGATTCACCACTTTATGCCCGCGGCCCACCGCCTGCAGCACAAAGTTGGAACCAATGAATCCAGCGCCTCCGGTCACCAGTAAAACTCGCGATCTCATCAATTCTCCCTCTGCCGGATTCTTCCATCAAATTCTTGCCAGGTGACTCATCCAAATCGGAACCATAGTCATAGCCTTCACCCCACCTGTGAATCGGGATATGTCTCCGCATCCGCCAGCAATACCCCCGCCCGATCCTTGTCCGAAAGTGTAGGCTCACCATCCAACGGCCAGCGAATTCCAATTGCCGGATCGTTCCACAAAATAGACCGCTCCGACGCCGGCGAATACAACGCCGTCGCCTTGTAAGATACCTCCGCAATATCGCTTAACACCAGAAATCCATGGCCAAATCCGGGTGGAATCCAAAGCATGCGCTTATTCTCTGCACTTAATTCCACGCCAAACCATTCGCCATACTGCGCCGAATCTTTACGCAAATCCACAGCCACATCGAATATTTCACCACGCAGCGCCCGCACCAGTTTGCCCTGTGGATGTACCAACTGATAATGCAGTCCCCGCAGGACTCCCTTGCGCGAGCCCGAGTGATTGTCCTGCATGAAATGTGTCGGCAAACCCAAACTTTTGAACGTAATCTCGTTATACGCCTCCAGAAAGAATCCCCTTTCGTCGCCAAAGACCTTTGGCTCCAGAACAACGACATCCTTGAGCGTCGTGGGAACTCGTTGCATGACAAACTCTCCTCAAAAATAAACGACTAACCAGACCATCCTGCCACCATTGAGATTAGCAGGCCGCAACGCTACTCCATGACCACTTTGTGGGAATTGCCAAAACGCGATTGGGTCATTCTAAGTTGCGCCCAGAACCCTCCGAGCCTGCCATCTCTAAGAGCAGCGCGCAAGCCACGCAGACTTTATCGCAAATCGGGTAAACTGGCAGGAAAGTGGATAAGCTTTCATACGAGTTGAGTACTACACCGCGAGCGAGACAGGAAATCTATTAACGTGAATTCATTGAACATCCGTTCATTCCCGAGCATCCCTAGATCCCTTTGCACCGCGTTGATCATCTCTTGCATCGCCTTTGCGTTGTCTGGCTCGGCCTGCGCACAGTCTCCGGCTGCAGCAGGGGACGCGCCCCCACAGCAGCCGATCTACTTCAGCCAGTCCAACCAGGCAGCCCCTTCAATCCCCAACCAAAGCTCCTATCCAGCCACTCCCTCCACGGCAGGGCAAGGGCAGGATCTAGATATATCTTCTTCGAAACCGATCGAATCGAGACAGCAATATCTTCGTCCACAGCCTTTCAAGCCCCAGCCCCTGTCAGAGTTCCAGCAGATTATTCGCGACAGCACGGGCAGGACCCTCCCTATCTTCGGGTCCAATCTTTTCGATACAGTGCCCTCCACGTTTGCACCCGTCGATAACATTCCGGTTGCGCCAGACTACGTCATCGGTCCGGGCGACGAACTCCGCATTCAAATATGGGGGCAGGTGAATCAGCATGGCTCGTTCATCGTCGACCGAACGGGCTCCATCGCTCTGCCACAGGTCGGGTCTGTCCATGTCGCAGGCCTCAGTTACTCTCAGCTCAACGAGTTCCTCAAAGCCCAGTTGGCCCGTATTTATCGCAACTTTGACGTTAATGTAAATCTGGGCCAGCTGCGATCAATCCAGGTGTTCGTCGTCGGCCAGGCACGAAGGCCAGCAACCTACACCATCAGTTCGCTCAGCACCTTGCTCAACGCGGTCTTTGCGTCGGGCGGCCCACTGTCCCAAGGCAGCCTACGCGACATCCAGCTCAAGCGAGGCACGGAAACCATCGTTCATTTCGACCTCTACGACTTACTCCTCCGCGGAGATAAGAGTAAAGATGTCAAGCTTGAGCCAGGGGATGTCATCTTCATCCCGAAGGTGGGTCCTCAAGTTGCCGTACTTGGAAGCGTAACCAATCCTGCTGTCTACGAGCTCCGAGACGAAACGCGCTTCAGAGATGTCGTGGCGCTCGCTGGTGGCTTAACGAACACCGCGGTTGGATCGCAGCTTCGGGTGGAGAGAATCTCAAACCATTCGCAGCGTAGTGAACTGGATATCAGCCTTGAAACCGAAAACACCCCTCCTGTTCAAGATGGCGACATCATATCCGTCAACCCCGTCATCGACCGGTTTCATAACGCAGTTACATTGCGCGGTAACGTAGCTAATCCGGGACGGGTGGAATGGCACCCGGGCATGCGCATCTCCGACCTGATCCCCAATTCGGAGATGTTAGTTACACGCCAATATTACAGGGCGCTCGACAAGCTGGGCCAGACCAAGCCGGAACTCTCAAACACGGATCTTGCGGGCACGAACGGAACTTCAGGTTCGCCCTCCAACGGCACCATGCCTCTTTCAAATCCCAACGAAGCCAATTCCAATTCATCCTCCGAAATCATTTCCCCCAACACCGGAGATCGCAGCCGATTCCCGCAAGGCAACCTGGAAGTTCAGTCCTCTCCTTCACGAAGCACGAACGGTGCCGGTCTCGGTCGACAAACCCTGGGCACCGCATTACTCGATAATAATGGGCCGTTTACTGCAACCAATGACGTCCTGCTCAGCGCTCCCGATATCGACTGGGACTACGCAGTTATTGAAAGGCAGAACGCCGGCGACCTTACGACCTCGCTGCTCCCATTCAACCTAGGCAAAGCCATCCTTAAGAAGGACCCCACGCAAAACCTTGAGCTTCGCGCCGGCGATGTAGTCACTATTTTTTCAAAAGCCGATATCCGAGTGCCCAGTGCAAAACAGACTAAATTCGTAAAGCTTGAAGGGGAGTTCGAAGCATCGGGAATATACAGCGTACTTCCAGGTGAGACGCTTCGGCAGCTACTCGTTCGCGCAGGTGGCCTCTCGCCTGATGCATACCTTTTTGCATCGAGTTTCACCCGCGAATCCGTCCGGCGCATACAACAACAGCGCATCCAGGAATATGCCGACACTCTCGAATCGCAAATAGCAGCGACCAGCGCAGCTTCCGCGGCCAGCGCTCTCACAGATCGAGATGCCGCCGCATCCCAGGCCTCTGCAGCTGCCGCTCGTACAGCTGTGGAGAATCTCCGGCGCGCTCAGCCCTCTGGACGAATCGTCCTGAATCTTCAGCCTGACAGCACCGGAATCGACGCAATTCCCGATATTGAGCTCCAGGATGGCGATCGCTTTCTTGTACCCAGAACCCCGGCAACCATAACCGTCCAGGGCCAGGTCTATAGCGCAAATGCCTTCCTGTATAAGGATGGTCTCCGCGTCAAGGATTATCTGCGCATCGCGGGTGGACCAGACAGGATCGCTGATCAGAAGCGAGAATATATCCTACGTGCGGACGGCAGCGTGGTGAGCCGGCAATCTTCCGGGCTAGCCCGTAGGGCCCTCTTTGCCGATGCTGATTTTGGACACCAGCCGATCTTCCCCGGAGACACAATCATCGTGCCCCCCATCATCGAAAAAGGCGCGATCATGCGCGAAATCCTCAATATCTCGACCATCGTCCAGGGCTTCGGCATAGGTGCGGCAGCGATTCAAGTGCTCAAGTAAATAACCCGTAGAACCGTAGTCGATATTTGCGGCGTTTTCTTAGACTTGTCCTATGGAGTTTTTCGAGGGGTGACTCCAGGTTGCGGATAAATCGTCAACTGGAACGTAGCGACCGTATCCCCCCTTTGTCCCATCTGATAGAGCGGAACTTTCCACCACTCGCGCTGAACATCGGCGGACAATTCAATATCTTTCCCCAGTCGCTTTACGACATGCACATCGAAGCTATTCTGTGTGGTCCCGCCGGGAATAAAACTATTATCTGCCTTCGAATGACGATAGGAAGTCTGAATCAGTTCGCTCGGCGACAGATGATAGGTAAGCCACGCCTGCCCCCCCTTGCCCTGCCGGCCGATAGCGTCTCCCATCAAGAGACTCTTATTCGTGTAGCCCTGGACCTGGACCCCCTCCCAATACATGTACCGCCCATTGACGCTCCGCCACGATTTAGGATCCGTGTTCACGCCCTCCATACGAAGATCCACCCTTTGCAGGCCGGGGAGGCGAGAGAGATACACTCCGGGACGGACGGACGCATGGCGCGGAGCATCCACAGGGTTCACATCGTCATGGGCCATCGCATCGGAATACAAAGTCGCCCAATGCTTCAGCCAAGGCAACCGCCAACTGAAGTCAAACGATGAAAACCGCGCCCCCGGGTCGTCCCGGGAAAACTTCTGAGCTGGTGTCACATTGGCTACGCTGAAAAAGCTCCGAAGAAAAGTATGGACCGTGATCGGCACATGTCCCTCACCACCCCAGATCACGGAGCGTTCAAAGCCAAACTCCAGGTTCGAGGTCGGTTTAAAGTTGATCTTTTCAATATGCATCCATGGATCGTTCGGAGAAGAGTGTCCTTTCAGGCTGCCTACAAAAAAGTCGTACCGAAAAGGCCCCACCAGCCGCGACAACCAAGGCACGTACAAAGGTTCCGTACGATCAATCTGAAATGCATAGATGTTCTCAGCGTTGTTGCTGTAGGTGAAAGCGCCACCAACCGTCGGCGCAAACCAGTGATCGCTCTTGCCGAAGGATATCTCGTGATTCAATACCCGATAAGAAAGATTCGCTTCGATAATGCGGAAAGTATTTGAAGCCGCCACGGGTCCCGCTGGAAGAGTTGTCAGAACTGGACCAGTTGACAAACCCGCCGTATCAAGATTGGAAAGCGTCGCAACAAGAGGCGCCGAGTATCCCGCTGAACTCGGTGCATGCTGGTACTCGCCACGCGCATACAAGCTGAACCTGCCGTATTCTGCGCTTCCGCTGACGCCATTCACCGTATTAAAACCAGGTTGATACGGGCGACCATAATCGTTTGCAATCGTCTGGCCGAGGTGATAGCTATCCCGCAAGGTCAGCCCGCCAATTCCCTGCACTCGCGTATACAACCCTTCGCAGGCATAGGAAAATTGGCCGTTGCCGTCATCGTCTTCATTACCAAACTCACGTTGCAGTGCGGCAAGAATCTCAACCGCCTGCGAATTCTTCTGTATGCCATTATCTTGGGCCGAATCTGCGACCATCCGCTGAATGCTACGTCTGGTCCAAGGACGAAGTCCAAGGAACCCCGTATCGAGATATCCAAGCCCATGCAGCCGATCCAGCGCCGGATAAGCCCAGTTATCCAACGGAACGTAAACGTCCGCCGGGCGCCTGGTACCCGAAGCAGTCTGGCATTGCGGCAAGGATACTGCCTTCAGGTACCTAGGCAAAACGCCAAACAGCGTCAAAAAGGTTCCCAGCGCAATAAGCTTCTGCGAGGCAGTGCGCCGATGCGCCAACCGAGCTGCAACCTGGACATCGGACGAATCAACTTTTGACATGTTCTATATGCTACTTCAGTGCCATCTAGGATGCGGTCTTGTTTCAAATCGCAGGTCTAAAAACGAATGGATCCTTCGTTCCTCAGGTCAACATCCTCCACATTTCATTCGCAACAACATAAGCGCCTTCTTATCAGCAGCACGTTTATACTCGAATCTATCCCATGAGCTACTCAGAACCAGCGATTCCAGCCACGAGGAACTTGGAGATCGGACATCTTCCCGTAGCCGATACATCAAGCCTCGCGAAGACAGACGTATTGCTCTTGCTGGCGGTCGTTATCTCCATCGGACTGGACGTCCTGACTAACATCTTTGACCCTAGTCCAGTCGTACCACCACTCAAGGGTCTGATACTCATTCTCGTATTGGTCTGCTTTCGTACGCTGTATAGCTATTGCATTACACTGACTTTTATCGCCATCTTTGCGATCCGAGAGCTGAATATAACCATCACTAACCACGACATTTCGGTCGTGGGCGATTCTACCTTTTTCTTCAGGATCCTATTCTTTATTACCTGGCTCCTACTCTTTTACGAAAAGCGGCACCATACCCGGCTTCTGCAATATGTCCTGCGCGCCAGTGTTGCCACAATCGTCCTAAGCGTCTTATGTCAGCTCGGGGGGATGCTATTCCATTGGGGTTTCTTCGCCGCATACCGAGAACAGGGGAGAGGAGGATATAAGGGCTTATTCTTATCCGAAAACGATACCGGCGTGTTCTATTTGATATCGCTTATCTATGCCATTTCTTTGCTAAGGACCCGCCGATGGCTCTATGCGGCAGTTGCTTTCACTGGACTATTTCTGCTGGGATTGGGTTCGAAAACCGCCCTCCTTGGCGCAATAGTGGTTCCAATCCTGTACTTCTTCTTTGCCCGCGGCTTGCGCAGCCCATTCATACTTCGCAGGCTGGCCATCCGGCCACGGGTTGCATTTTGGTGGATCGCCAGCCTCTGCCTAATCGGAGTCGTCGCATATCTCTCCATCAATTATTTCACTTCAATTTTAAACTTCATCAGCTATACGCAATTACTTCGGATCTACCAGGAAAGCGGGCTACTTACAAGCCTTTTATCCTTCCGTGACCAGAAGGTACTCGCATATTTCGCTTCTATTCGCTCGTCTTTAGACGTTCTTTTCGGACTGCAACTTCAAGTTAAGCCAGAAGGCTTCGCTGACGCGCAAACGGGATATTTCATGTACGAAATCGACTTGTTCGACTATCTGGCACGTGTCGGCGTGCTTGGATTATTCTTGACAGCAAGTTTGATCTGGCGCGCAGCACAGCTAAAGAATTGGCGCGGCCTCTCGCCAGAGCGAAAGACATTGATCGTCACGATCGCACTTCTAGGCTGCACCGTGGGACACACGTTAATCTCGTCTATCAATGGCTTGTGGATTGCCTTCTGGCTGATCGCGTTCGGAAGCCCCCTCCTTAGTACGGATCCGCACCACCAAAGGTCTCTAGGGTGACCCAAGCTTCCGGTTCACTCGCTCGTGTACCAACATACTTATGAATTACAATGAAGAATCGCATGGATACGGTCGAAGAAAAGGAAGTTTGCGCTAGCTCGTCTCAGCCGGAAGCCAGTGTCGAGACCGTCGATCTTTACGACGTGCTTGTCTTGCTTGCACGCCGTCGGCGAATGATAGCGTTCACCACATTAGTGTCACTCCTTGTCGGACTTGGCCTCTGTTTCAAGCTCACACCATACTTCACCGCGACCGCCGTAATCCTTCCGCCGCAGCAGCAGTCCCCATCCTCCGCTCTGCTGGGTCAACTGGGATCCCTGGCTGCAGCAGGTTCTGGAGCTTCCGCTCTGGGTCTCAAGAGTCCCGCGGATTTATACATCGGAATTCTCGAGAGCCGAACCATCGCAGACCGGCTGATCGCCCAATTCAATCTTCAATCGGTCTACAAACAGAAGTCGTTGACTGACACTCGGGTCCAGCTCAAATCGCACACGGCTTTCGATGCCGGCAAAGATGGACTAATTCACATTGCGGTTACTGATGCCGATCCTCGCCGCGCGAGCGACCTAGCGAATGGCTACCTGGATCAACTCTACCTGCTTAATTCCGAATTAGCCGTAGCCGAGGCAGGCCAGCGACGCGCTTTCTTCCAACAACAAATCGACAGTCAGAAAAAAGACCTGGCAACGGCAGAAGACCAGTTGCATGCAACCGAGCAAAAAACAGGAATGATTCAGGTGAGCGGCCAAGCTCAAGCAATCATTGAATCCATCACTCGCCTTCGTGCACAGATCGAAAGCCGCGAAGTTGAGTTGCAGTCTATAAAAGTATCGTCGACGGATCAGAATCCAAGCGTAATCCGACTGCGGGAAGAAATATCTACTATGCGAGCCCAGTTGGAGGGGTTAGAAAACAACCAGCAAAGACAGGAGCCTGCCGGAGATCTCGCCGAATCCGCCGGGAGCCTTGCACAGGGGAGCCTTGAATTCGCGCGCAAGTACCGGGAAGTGAAGTACCAGGAAACCTTAAACGATTTACTTTCCCGCCAGTACGAGACCGCGCGTATCGATGAAGCGAAGTCTGCGCCCATCATCCAAGTAATCGATCACGCAACCCCCCCCGACCAGAAAACCGGGCCAAAGCGTCTCCTCATTGTGATTGGATGCCTTCTCGTGGGCTTTCTTGGCGCGTGTATTTGGACGTTCGTCGCACACTTTTGGACGGCAATGCAACAGAGTCCTGAGGTCGCCAACAAATTGGAAGGACTCAGACGAACGCTGCGGTAAAACATATGAGGTTTTATTTCCCGTACGCGCGGAGTAGCAGGCTTTAATTACATGGGTGGAACATGAAGCCGAGCATCGTCATCGGAGTCTTCAAGGGTATGGGGGATCTGCTCTGCGCGGCCCCGGTAATTCTTGCCGAACTTCAACGAAACAGATCCGTCCACCTTCTGCTCTTTCCAAACGCCACCCTGCGAGAGTTTTGCAGTTGCATCGATGTCAGTCCCTACCACAGCAGTCTCCATCTGCATTCCATCCCCGATTCCATCAGCCCTAAGCAATGGAGACGATTTCTTGCAGAGATGCAGGCCATCTCGCCAGAAATGGTCTGGATCTCTCCACATGCCCCGAAGAAGGATTCCAGCTGGAAGATTCCCTTGGTGCTACGAGCGATTCAGCTGCTTTTCTGGAAAAATGCGCGCCTGGTTGGAGCAGACACTGAAAGATTCCCCGCTCTCCTCCATCAGAAACTATCTGTTGATCGGCAGCTCCCTCTGCAGCAGCGTGAGTGGAGTGCTTATCGTCTGTTACGAGGACCTTCTCTCTCCGAGATACCCCCTAAGATTACCTTCATATCCGAGATCGCAGAGCGGAGAACGGTCCCCCGACTCTACGATCTGGTCATCCATCCAGGCGCGAATGCAAAGAATCGAATGTGGCCAATCGAAAAATATGCCCCTCTCGTAGCCTTCCTTCCTTCCTCCTGGCGAATCGCGTTTCTGGGACTTCCTTCTGATATGGCTCTCATAAAAGCCGCGATGCCATCTACCAGACCCTACGACTACGTCACGGGCTCAATTCGGCAATCGATACAAACGCTCGCCTCCGCGAGGATGCTGCTTCTGATGGACAGTGGAAACATGCATTTCGCACAAATCCTCGGTGTACCTTCCGTCGCCGTCTTCGGCTATACCGATCCGGCAGATATTATCGACATCAATGGTTGCGTTGCTACCATATACGAGCAGCGCTTTCCTTGCCAGCCTTGCAAGAAAGCAGTATGCAGCCAACCCGAGATATATTGCCTAAACAGTATCGAACCGGAAACAGTGGCGCTCAAGCTCATGCAGCGCTGGGAAACTATTCTGGAACAAGAGAAGCCAAGGCATGGATTAGTTCACATTTTGAATTCCTGATGGGCCGAGGGCGCTATCGCTCCTTCAACTTCAATCGACGCGCGAAAGACGTGCCACACGAATCCCTTCCATCCAGAAACGAATGCGATCACGCGCTTGTGAAAATGAAATTCGTCCACACAACGACAAAGCCAGATATCCCGCGCAATAAACAATGGAAATGAGGCAAGCAAACGGCGCAGACAAATTTTTATGTCCGAACAGTGCATGATTGCGATGAACAAAACGCGTCCGGAAGGGTGAATCCGTTCCCACCAGGCTGCTCACCTTGTGCCAAAGTTTGGCATGCGGAAGAATATAAAGCGATTTACCCGCCCGGTAAGCCCGCAGCATAAAATCCGTGTCGTCATAGTAGACGAAATAGCGTTCATCCATCATGCCGATCGTCGAGAAGATCTCGCGCCGCACGAGGACGCAGCAGGTGGGAGTATAAGCAACCTGCATCGAAGTGGCGTACTGGCCCTCATCAACGTCACCATCCCCATAATGCTGGCAACGATCGCCCAGCCACGATTGAAAGTGGCCTCCAGCAGCCCAAATCACATTCGACCGGTCATGGTAGTACATGATTGGTGCGGCCATCGAGCAACCGTGTCGATTCAAGCCGTCTACTAACTGCTGGAAAAGGTCAGGTCCAAAGACCACATCGTTATTAAGATAAAGTACAAGCTCGCAGCCATCAGAAATGGCGGACCGCGTCCCAACATTATTGCCTGCAGCTACGCCGAGGTTCTTGCCATTCTCAATCACCACATAACGTTCGCTGCGAGAGCGGCACAGCGCCACTGAATTATCGGTCGACGCATTATCGACGCAATAGACCGAAAACTCTGAGTATGTCTGCCGCTCAATCGACGTAAAAAAATCATCCAGCACGGACGCACTATCGTAGAGCACCGTAACCACACCGATCCTGCCCGGAGTAAATATCTCTGGCAGCACGAGAAATTCTTCCGTATACTTACCCGCCATGCAAAAGTCCCCGGTCTTTCATCTCTTGCAGCGAACGATCATAGGCTGTAACTTCGGGCTCGCTCTCATTCGCCCACTTCAAAAATTCGCGAAGCCCATCGGAAAACTTGGTGCTTGGTTCGTAGCAAAGCAAAGATCCGGCCAGTGCAATATCAGCCATACCGTGACGAATATCGCCCTCGCGGAAAGCTCCGTTGACCTCCACTTTTGATCTTCCGCCATAGTATGCATTCACCGCCTTCGCTACCTGCATCACGCTGGTGCGCTCATTTGAGCCGACATTCACAGCAAGGGAAGATCGCTCGGCACTCTCTAGGCACGCCACAGTCGCACGGACAACGTCATCGATATAAACAAAGTCGCGGCTCTCTTTGCCGTCTTCAAAGACGTTGATATCGGCACCCGCTCGAGCCAAATTCGAAAAGATGGCGAGGATACCTGTATAGGGATTTTTCATCGACTGCCCAGGTCCATACACATTCTGGTACCGCAGCGCAAACGATGGAATCCCGAGGACACCCCCAAAAAGCAGAGTCATCTGCTCTTGCATTTGCTTGGTTAGTCCGTAGAACGAAGACGGCTGAAGTGGAGCGGACTCCGGCGTGGGTACCGGAAGACAGACTCCAGCACAGATCGGACACACAGGATCAAAGATGCCCACCTTCTTGTCCGTAGTCGGTCGGGGTCGAGGATACACCCGGCCATGTTCGCAGCATTCATAGGCTCCTTCGCCGTAGATCGCGCGCGACGAAGCAACAACAATGCGCTCCACGCCATAGCCGGAGTTCTTGGTCAGCAAGTCATAGAGCAGAGCGGTCCCAGCCAGGTTGACCTGTTCGTACTTGGCAACTTCGTACATCGACTGCCCGGTCCCCGTCTCTGCCGCGAGATGGATCACAACTTGGTGACCGGGCAATGCCATGGCCCAGACAGACTCATCACACACACTTCCGCGAACCAAGCGAACCTCTGGCTGAAGGTCATCAGGAAGTTGGCTATCATCCCCATGAATCTGCGGACTGAAGTTGTCGAGAAGAGTTACAGAATCTCCGTTCTGAAGAAGAGTTCGTGCCAGACGAGTTCCGATAAAACCAGCACCGCCAGTGATAAGTATGTTGCGTGACAATCCGAATCTCCGAACTTAATTCAATGCGCTTTTCGAGCGAAGCCTACAATGCGTGCGGCAGCGACAACCCAAATGGTACAGGATTCCACCGATACAGATTAATTTGAGGCATGTTGGCCGATGAAGGTGGCGAGATCTCCGACGCTCCGCATACGCTCCACGTCAGACGTCGTAAATTTGATCGCGAACTCGCGCTCGACGGTGAGAATCAGGTTGATGTGAGCAAAGGAATCCCAGCCATCAACATCTTGTGCCGTGGTGCTGGGTTTCAGAGCGACGTCCTCGTCGAAGGTGTCGCGGAAGATCTTCGCCAATCTGGAATAAATCTCAGCTTCCTGCATGCAATAGCTCCACGGTCTGGATCTGCGTATGTCGAGGCACGTAGGATACAACATCCAACGCCCAACGGGTGGTGCCTTCCTGGTCTTCATCCTGGATCAGCGAGAATCCCAGCTTGCTATACATGTCTTTGACAATAGTATTTTTCGGAGTGGGCCGATATATTCCTATAATTTTGCGGACAGCACGATTCTTTGCCGCAGCAACAACAAGATCCAAAGCAGCCTGTTCGACTTCGCGCCCCAGAACGCGGCAACTCATCAGCCACGAATCCATCTCCAAATCTCCCTCTCGGTTGAGTCTGGCGATCAGCAGAGAAATAACACCGTTATCGCCAAACCTGTCCTTAAGCCGAAGTTGCCAGGTAAGCACGTCTGCATCGTGCAGCAACTCTCGCACCTCTGCCTCGGAATAACGACGTGTTGTGAGGTTGAACTGATTGGTCTTGTTGATCAATTGAACGATCCGTTGCAAGCCCGCCTCGTCAAAGGAGCTCCAACTCAGCTGCATGGCCAGGCTTCGGAGATATCCGGTAAGGTCCGTCGCGGTATTCCGCAGTGACTCACGTTCCGAATTCGCACGATACTGCTCGGCACGAGCACGGTCTTCGGCGGTTAGAGCGAGTGCCTCAAAGTATCCGCTGCGTGCAATGCAATCGGTATATAGAGCCGGATCCTCCGGCAATTCCAGCACCGCAACCTCGGGCAGTTCCTGGCGGATCAGGTTCCGCTCAAACGGATTGTCATCGACGAAGACAAGCGAGTCGATGCCGATATTAAGCGTGGCAGCGATATAGCGCAGGTTGCTGGCCTTATCATTCCAATTGGCGACGAAACATGCAATATCGGTCCTCTTGAGAACCATGTGAGCATGCAATTCAAAGGGAGAAAGGGCGTTTTGCTCGTCGTTCTTGGAACAAATGGCAAGCAGAACTCCTCTTTCTTTCAACCGAAGCGCATAGCTTTGTAAGGCGCAAAACGCCTCTCCCGCAGGACTTCCTGGCCCCAGTACAATTCCATGTATCCCGTCATCCCCGATTACACCGCCCCAGAGAGTGTTATCGAGATCAAGCACCAGGCATTTTGCGCTGCGCCCTAGCTGGGCAGCGATCATTCGCACCAAAAAATCTCCATATAGCGGTGCGACGCCCGGATGAATCTCCTGCCGCGTGCGCAACCAAAGCGCAGGATCATGCCATTGCGACAGGCCATCGAGAGTGGCGTACTTATGCACCGAAAGCAAATGGGTTCCGCGACCATCCACTGCTGTCTCGAGCTCACGATTCAGCTCTTCAACGAATCGTTGAGGCGAGCCGGCCAAGCGATGCTCATTATTCCCAAAGGCGTCAGGAAATACTGGAAGCACAGTCTGCTGTAGAACGGTACAGGCGAAAGCATCCATTGCGAGCTTCCAGCAGGTATGAAGGCGCTCCAAAGCAGACGATGGATCACCTGCGGAGATTTCAAGTAGATGCGGAGCATCGAAAGCGAAACAGATAAATTGGGGCTGAAAGGCGTACAGTGCAGAGCTGTTATCAAGGAGTTCGGGAAGATACTGTCCGTAGTCTCCTTCAAAGACATCAATCAATAAGCCCCGCCGCAGACCTGCTACACGGATCGAAGGTACGAGATGTTTCAAAGTCGAGGAGCCGAGCAGAGCGACGCATACGGGCTTGAGTTGCGGCGGCGCCAACCCGGAAATTTTCAACCGTTTCTGGATCGCGCGATCCAGTTGAGCTGTTTGCAGGAAATCCATGCGGCTGTTCGCCAAAGCTAAGAGCGCCCGCCAAGCAATCTCCGGTTCTTCTGCGGCACGGGCTGCTGCAATCGCATCATCCCATGGGGCAACTTGTGGCAGCCATGACAATACAGGCCCGCATCCTGAATCCATGCGTCTATTATATTCGAGGTCTGCTTGGGCACCGAGACGGTCTTCCACTAGCTGACTACCCCCAATCACAGCAGTTAAGGCATTAAATCAAAACAGTAAATGTTACGATGGGACAGTGAATTACAGAGCTAAGCTCCTCAAGTTTTTCCGTAGTCCTCTACCGCATAAATTTCGCTCTCTTCAAGTTCTCTGGGCGCGGCTGATTACAGCGGTATATTATCGACGCATCTTTGGCTCCATCGGACGCGGGACAATACTCGAAACTCCGCTTCGGTTGCACAATCCTCAGCTTATCCACATCGGAGCTGGAGTCAACATTGGAATAGGCACCCGTCTGGAGGCTATTTTTTCCTCTCCACAGGGAAGTCCCAGCTTGATCATCGAAGATCTCGTCAACATCGAAAATCACGTTCAATTGATTGCGCATTGTAGTGTCGTGATTCGCCGGAACGCGGGGATTGGCCCACGATGCGTAATCATGGATGCCAGTCATCCCTTCATGGACGTAAATGATCCCAGGCCTATCTATAAGAGGCTTTCTACCGGCCCATCTTTTGTTGAGATTGGGGAAGGCGCACAGATCGGCGCAGGTACTTTCATTACTCCGAACGTGCGGATCGGAAAGGGTTCCGTAATCGGCCCGAATTCGGTGGTGCGTCGAAGCGTTCCCGATCACTGCGTTGCAGCAGGAAATCCCGCAAAGATTATGCTTCGCTATAACCCTCAGGAAGATCGCTGGTTACCGGTATCCTAATCTGCGTTCCGGTTGTTCAGACCGAAGAATCTCAAACCATCCGCGTCGGCCACTCCGCGTCAAATTGCAGGACATCGTTCGTCACGAATCGCTCAGAACCAGAAATCATTACCTTATATTTTTAGAATTCCTTGACCCGCTTCATAGGCCGTCTCTCCCGCCCTGCCAGCTATAATCATTTATATTCAAGCAAAGAATCTGGGATTAGTCGTTCGCAGCGACGTATTGCGCAACCACAGTACAGGCCTCTGGGGTCAAATGATTTGGGTAACCTCGCTGCACAGCCGAATATGATGAAAAAATCCCTTCCCGTATTCCTCCGAATATTTTCTATCGTATTGCAACTTGGCTATGTCAAGTCCTACACCCACTACCTGACTCTTACCGAACTGGGATATTGCTTCTATCTCACTGCACTGTCTTACGCCGTCAACGCTCTCATCCTGGTTCCAGCAGACTTTTACCAGCAGGCACACCTCAGCACCAGCTACGACGGAATCTTTCCGCTTGGCTCGGTCATTTCGCTGAATAAGAAAATATTTTTACTCGCGGGCGGTCTCGCAGCGGCCCTGGGTATCCCCGTGTGGATTGCCGGTAAGATCAGTCCGCTCGACCTGCTTCTGATCTTCGGATTAGCCCTTTCGCTCTATGTCTCCACATCATTACGGAATTACTTGAATAATCGCGGACATGCCTTGTTTACCGGCTGGATGCTTTTTCTGGAGGCATCCCTGAAAGTCGCTAGCTTCCTGCTCTTTCTTGCCTCAGGCATGTCCCATATCAGCGCGTTCGTAATGTCTACTGTTACCGCTTTCCTGATAGAGTCCCTCGGTCTCGCAATTTTCTTCTACATGCGGGTTCCGTTTTCCGTTACCACAGTCACGGACATGACGTTCACCTCTCTGCTCAAAAACTCCAGCTCCGTCTCCTTCTCGGCATTGTGCAACTGGCTCCAACTGCAAAGCTACCGCATCCTTTATGTATGGCTTGGATTACCAGCGGTGGCTGGCCTGTATGCAGCTGTTTCAAATGTCGGCACGATGGGAATGAACGCATCCTCTACCGTGTTCTCTCAAATGCTCCTCCCGAAGGTCTACTCCACCCGGGGCGAGTACATCTTTCAGTACGTGAAATATGCATTCCTTCTATTGCTTGCCGTAATCATGGGATACATCGCTCTTGGAAAGGTACTGCTCTTCGTGCTTACAAAAAAAGAGTTCGTCCCCTATGCCGGGCTCATGATCTTCGGCATCATTGTTGAGGGGGGCAACCTGCTGATCGGAGCGGCTTCAGCATACTTCACCATCAGGCATGCTTCCTTTCATCTCGTGGCCGCAAACATGGCTGGACTCACGGCCTCAGGTCTCGGACTCGCAATCTGCCTGAGATGGAGACCTCACAACTACTACATGCTTGGCTCTGTCCTTGCTCTCTCGCAGATTCTCGTCTGTGCCATCCTTTTCTATCGTGCAAAGAAAGACATCTCCTGCGAGGCCGTCCATGTCTAGTCGTTCAGAAGCCATCACCTTCGTACTCTTTACATTCAACGAAGAGAAGCGAATCGAGCGTGCCATCCTAAACTTTAAAAATGCTGGCGAAATTCTAGTCGTCGACAACGAGAGTACGGACCGCACCTGCGAAATCGCCTTACAATACGGCTGCGACATCCTAATCAACAAAAATTCCGGATGGGTGGAAGACGAGGTCACCACAGCACGGGTAAAAGCCCAGGTGACGACCGACTGGATATATTGGGGCTTCGCGGATGAGATGGTAGACGAACAGACACTCGAGACGATCGTCCAAACCGTCCACTCTGGCCGCTGGGACATCATCAATATCGCACGTAAGAATTATTACTACGGCCAATTCTGTTACGACTTATTCGCCGATCGCATGAACCGGATCTTCCGCAAAGAATGTATCGACTTCACCGGGAATAAAATCCATTGCATGGGCAAGGCAGTCCCGGGATCTCGCATCTGTAAATTCCCCCCGGAACGATTCGTGCATCATTTCATTTCAAACACAGCAAAGTCATACCTTCAGGCGATGGACCGCTATACCGATATTGAGAGCACGGAGGACAGGCCTGTTCCAACAAAACTTCGGCTTGTAGGATCAGCTATCAAAACTGTATTTTTGCAACTCGTCTACCATCGAGGCTACAAAGGGGGTATGCCGGCCTATTTCCTCGTATGCCAAATGGTTTACTACCGCTGGCTTTCCGCGATGAAAATTTACGAGATGAACTTAGCCATCAACCGCGATGCAATCGAAAGCAAGAACGACTCTGTGCGAGATCAAATTCTGCAGTCGTTAAAATAAAAACGCCACACTTCAAATCTATTCAATAAAAGCCCGACCGGACAGACGACGTCCTTCAGCAATGTGCTTCGCGCTCTATTGTCTGCTCGACGGTTCCAGCGCTACTATGTCCTCGTCCAGTGCCTTCCACTTGCTCCCGGGACCCATTCGATTGAATAATTTTTCGGCCGCAATAGCGATCGCAACGGCACTTAAACCCTGCGCCTCTCTCAGCTGTCTTTGCGTACCCGCAACTTTTATCGGAGCACGCCCAAGGCGTACCGCGTGAAACCGGATGCCCGTACCACCCTCCGCCAGGACCTCAGCAACCAGTGCCCCAAGACCGCCGACACCATGCTCCTCGATTGTCAGTAAAGCATGCGTCTCCATCGCCGCCTGGCCAACGGCCTCAACGTCCAGAGGAACCAAAGTAGGCATGCTCAACAAACGCACCGAATACTTTTTATCCCGCAGCAGTTCCGCTGCCTCCAACGCAGTCTCAAGCATGCCTCCAGTTGAGATGAGTGTAATGTCCCGCCCATCCTCCACTTGGATCGCCTTGCCAATTTCGAAGTCAATCGGTCGCCGATGAAGCAACTTCTCTCCAGCCTTGCCCAATCGCAGGTAAGCCGGCCCTGGACTGCCAGCAAGTGCTGCCGTCGCCGCCCGCGCTTCCACCGGATCTCCCGGAGCGACCACCATCATATTGGGCATTGCCGACATCACAGCGATGTCTTCCACACCATGATGAGTATAGCCATGGCTGCCATACGCAAGACCACCTCCGACAGATACGATCTTGACATTCAAATTGTGATAACACACATCATTGCGAATCTGCTCCAGACAACGCATCACCGGAAAGTTTGCAATCGAATACGTAAAGACTGTCTTGCCTGCAAGTGCCAGCCCTGCAGCAATTCCAGTCATGTTTTGTTCCGCAACGCCGGCATTCAGATACCGCCCGGGAAAACGATTGGAAAATGCTTCCAAAACTGAATACCCTAAATCGCCACAGACTAGCCAAATCCGTTCATCCCGCTCCGCCAGAAGGCACAACTCTTCAATGAATGCCGTTCTCATTCTGCGGTCTCCAACTCATCCAGCGCTGCCTGCATCTGTTCCGTCGTGGGAAATTTGTAATGCCACTGCAGATCGTCTTCCATGAAGTCGATCCCCTTGCCTTTCACAGTATGCGCGATCACCACACTCGGCTTTCCAGGTTCGAACGGAAGAGCGGAGAACGTCTCCAGCAACTCATCGACATTATGACCATCCACTTCGCGCACGGCCCACCGAAACGCTCGAAACTTATCGGCCAGCGGCTCGAGATCAAGCACGTCTTCCACGCGCCCAAAACTTTGTATCTTGTTGTAGTCAACGATCACGGTAAGATTGTCCAACCGGTGTTGGGGCGCAAACAAGATGGCCTCCCAGTTTGATCCCTCGTCCAGTTCCCCATCACTCAGCAGCACAAAGCATCTGCGATCGAGACTCTCCCGCGCCGCTGCCAATGCGAGCCCACAACCAACCGGCAACCCGTGTCCAAGCGAACCAGACGACAATTCCACCCCAGCCACCCCGCTGGTTACATGCCCAGTAAGCCTGGATCCCCCTTCGCAATATGTAGCCAATTCCTCCACAGGGAAAAAGCCTCGCTCGGCCAATGTCGCATAGAGTATTGCCGCGCCATGTCCCTTGCTCAGAATGAACCGATCGCGCATCTCCCACCCAGGCTCTTCAGGTCGAATCCGTAGCGTCCCCCAGTAAAGACACGCAAGAATATCTGCCATCGATAAACAGCTACCCAGGTGAGAGGCTTTTGAGCGGTGTACCATGCGTACTGCATGAGCACGCAGATTTTTTGCTACATGACGAATATCAGCATTCCGCATCTGCCTTACCACTTCATCCACGGAGCCGCCCCGGATTGCCATAGCTCTTCCAAATAAGTCTTGTCGCGCAGTGTGTCCATCGGTTGCCAGAATCCCCGGTGATGGAATGCGTTCAAATTACCGCCCTCCGCCAGACGCTCCAACGGACCTCTCTCCCACACCGTCTCGTCGCCGTCGATGTACTCCAGCACCTTCGGCGAAAGCACAAAGAACCCGCCATTCACCCATGCTCCGTCGCCCGCAGGCTTCTCGCGAAACGCCGTAACCCGGTCACCATCCATCTCCAGCGAGCCCCAGCGGCCTCCTGGTTGAACTACTGTCATCGTCGCCAGCTTCCCATGCCGGCGGTGAGCCTCAATAGACTTAGCAATATCAATATCAGCCAACCCATCTCCATACGTCAGGCAAAATTCCTCTTCGCCCACCAGATGTTTGCTTACCCGTTTCAGCCGTCCACCCGTCAGCGTCGCGTCGCCTGTGTCCACCAGCGTAACCTTCCACGGTTCGGTCACATTGTCGTGAACCTCCATGCGATTCTCTGCCATGTGAAAAGTCACATCAGCGGTATGCAAAAAGTAGTTTGAGAAAAATTCCTTGATTATGTAACCCTTGTAGCCGAGACAAATCACGAAGTCATTAATACCGTAATGAGAATAAATTTTCAGGATGTGCCATAAGATAGGCTTGCCGCCAATCTCCACCATAGGCTTAGGCCGCGACGAAGTCTCTTCACTAATCCGCGTACCCAATCCACCCGCCAAAATAACTGCCTTCATGAACTCATTCTCCACTCGTAGTATATAAAGCCCAGGCAGCGTGCTACATCTGGACATCGGCATCAACGAGAAAAATCACTCGGCACATCTTGCTTCCAATCGCGAAACGAACTTTCCAGGCTATAGCTGTACACATATCCAAGCGATTTCAGTAGCTCTGGCCACACATTATTGGATCGGACAAGCTTTCGAACCCGCAGCGGGTTAATTGGCAGATTCAGTCCGAAGATTCGCTCAAATGCCGACCCCAGATACGACAAACCCAGTAGCAGGCCCGACGGAACGTTCAGGGGCCTGCGGTTCTTTCCGATCACCTTGAGGATCGCATTAACCATGCTTTCCATGTCGGGCGGAGGCTCCATCGTAAAATTCAGCATTAGTGTGGCCGAATCTTTAACGCAAAGCTTTTCCAGCCCAAATACAGCAACGAGGCAAAGCTCCTTGATGTAGCCAGCCGCCTTCACCGTCTTCCGATTTCCCAAATAGACGAAATACCCGTTAACCAAACTTCGCACCAGCCGTGTGACATTCCCGCCTTCTCCAGGGCCATACACAACGCCAGGACGAAGGATCAGCAGCTTCCTTCCTGGTTCAGCAGCTTGCCACCTCAAATGAATTTTTTCCGCCGCCAGTTTCGAGCTGCCATAGGGAGTCTCAGGAGCCGGCAACGATTCCTCTGTCTTTCGCTCTTCGGAAGGGCCATACGGCGAGATACTACTGGTGAACACCATCGCTCGGCAGCCTACCTCATCGGCCCACTTGCAGACATTTTCCGCGCCCAGCAAATTGGTCTCAAAATATTCCTGCGGCTTGTGTCCCGGCTCTCGATGCACAGCAGCCAAATTGAAGATGAGGTCTGCCTCTTTTGGCAATAAGCCGTCAGGAACAGCCTTGCGAATATCGTGCGGCACAAAAGCAACTTGCCCGGACGCAAGGCCGCTCAGAAGGAGTTGACTATACGGAGCTTTACGCGGCGGCTCCATATCAATCAGAACAATCTTCTCAGCCAGATTGATCTTCAAAAAATGCTGTGTCAGGTGGGTCCCTATAAAACCCGTTCCACCGAAAAGAACTACCGTTTTCATCAAGAGAGTTATTTCCTATGCGCTTTCCTTAAACCGAAGATCATGCACCCACATACTGCACGGCGATTGCACCACCTTTGCCTTTACTGCATGGCATCCAGCCGATCCCAGTATGTCTTGTGGTACGAAAACCTCTTGGACCATCGTCTCCCCAGAAAAGATTCCCGTAACCCAAGATGATACCCAATTGCCTTAGCCACAGTTCGCAGTAAGGCAGATGGAACAAGATACATGTGCCGCGAAAATAAGAAACCGAGCTCTGACAGAACAAACCGTTTGCCTTCTCCGCCTGGATCGCCAAATCGCTCTCTCAACCAAGCTTCCTGCCTGTGATACACCCCCGTATCAAAATACCTCCGAAACTCCTCCCCAACGGTAAACGGATGCGAATGATAAACCTGTGCCTCCGCAACGTACGCCGTCTTCCATC
Source organism: Acidobacteriaceae bacterium (assembly GCA_035943695.1). GTDB lineage: Bacteria > Acidobacteriota > Terriglobia > Terriglobales > Acidobacteriaceae > Edaphobacter. The sequence continues at coordinate 105,230 of DASZBW010000027.1, forward strand.
CGGCCAGCAATAGTCTACCTGCAACCATCGCGTCCTCGGCCATGATCACCTCGGAGGGAAATCCTCCAACCTCTTGCAGTTCATTCACACGGTAAGCGGCAAAACTGTTCGACATAAACGCCGCTTTGATTCCGAGCGCATGGCGGCTTTCAAAGTCGCGCACATCGCTCTGCGCAGGATAATTGAACAGCCGTGCATGAGCCTCGATCGGCCCAGCACCAGGCCTCGGCAACTGCCGTCCGTACGCCGCAGCAACACTGCTATCTCCAAACGCCGTCAGCAGCAGATCCACCGCATCCGGGGTTGCCAGCACCGCATCCTGCGTCAGATACACCACCACACGCGCCCAGGGAACCAGCTCCACCGCAAGCTTGCGCGTTCCACCATGATTAAAAGCGCAGCGATCGATCCGAAAAACCTGGTAACCTTCCGCCGCCGCTAACTCACGCGTCTCATCTTCGGAGCTCGAATCAACAATCAGCACCTGGGCCGCGGCCAGCCCCTGCTGCTGCAATCCCGAACTCAAACCCTTCCAATGCTTCGCCGCGTTGCAGGTGGGAATAATCACCGCAACTTGCGATCGATCCACGCCACAGCCAACGGACGATAACGTATCTACAATTGTCGCCATGGCACAACTCCGTTTCGCAATCCATGCAACAGCCGCTGGAATCTCATAAAATCTGTCGACCATTCTGACGCAACGTGGACCTCAGATATTACCGTTCGATATAACAAGCACTTCTGCAAATGGCACTCTACCACTGCATCGACCCAACCCATATTATAAGGCAGTCGAAACATTGCCCACAGCCCAGCATTACCGCATTCTGATTCCTCTCAGCTACGCCCACTGCTTCCCCGGACCCGTATCGCCTCCAATCCAGGTCCATTCGGGACGATACCAAATTCCCACTCGAGCTAAACCCCATAGCGGGCACGAAGTTGTCGAAAAATCTTCATGCCAAGGCTCGGAATTGCTACGTCCTGCGCCAGCCCGGGGAACCGTTCTGCGTCTCGTCATAAGCCCAGCATGAGGCACCTCATCCAAAACATCTTCTTGTCGCTTGAGGATTTTTTGCGCGCCCGTTTGACGTCCCATATGACAATGTGTCCACCCCTGAAATTTTCAACACCACAATCCGGTAGAGGTGAGTAGACCCTCGTTACTATGCCCATTCATTCCACCGCAGACCAGGCCATGTGACCCCTGCAGTCCCCGGTTGCGTTCGATACAATCGCCCCCATGGACCTGGCCGCCATCCAACACACCCTGCGCGAAGCCTCCCTCGACGCCTGGCTCTTCTACGACCACCACCATCGCGACCCCCTCGCCTACGCAATCCTCTCGCTCTCGCCCAAGGCCCACATCACCCGCCGCTGGTTCTACCTCATCCCCGCCCACGGCGATCCACAAAAACTGGTCCACCGCATCGAGTCCACCCGCCTCGATTCCCTGCCCGGGTCACGGGACGAATACTCCTCCTGGCAGGAACTCGAAACCCACCTCGCCGCCATGCTCACGGGCTACACGCGAGTCGCCATGCAGTACTCCGCGAATAACGCGATCCCCTCGATCTCCATCGTCGACGCCGGCACCATCGACCTCCTCCGCTCCCTCGGCAAAGAGATTGTCTCCTCCGCTGACCTCGTAGCCCAGTTCGAAGCCGTCCTCACCGCCGACCAGATCGCCACCCACTACGCCGCCCAGAAAAAAATAGACCGCATCCTCACCGAAGCCTGGAAAGAGATCAGCCAACGCACCCGCACCGGAGCCACCGACGAGTTCACCATAGTCCAGTGGATCGCCGAAGCCTTCCGCCGCGAAAACCTCATCTGGGAGCATGGCCCGAACGTAAGCTGCGGCCCCAACTCCGCCGACTCCCACTACGAGCCCACCGCCACGAACTCCCGCCCCATCCGCACCGGCGACTTCCTCCTCATCGACCTCTGGGCCAAGCTACCCACTCCCCACGCCGTCTACTACGACATCACCTGGACCTCCACCGTAGGCCGCCCACCGACCGACCGCGAACAATCCATCTTCCGCACCGTAGCCGCCGCCCGCGACGCCGCCGTCACCGCAATCCAGGCCGCCTTCACCGCCGCGCGCGCCATCGCAGGTTACGAAGCCGACGACGCAGCCCGCAACGTAATCCACACCGCCGGTCTAGCCGAAGCCTTCACCCATCGCACCGGCCACAACATCGCTACCGAACTCCACGGCGCCGGTGCCCACCTCGACAACCTCGAAACCCACGACACCCGCCGCATCCTCCCCTACACCTGCTTCTCCGTCGAACCCGGCCTCTACTTCCCCGGCGAATTCGGTCTCCGCTCCGAGATCAACATGATCACCTCCCCCACCCAGGCCCACGTCACCGGTCGCATCCAAACCCATCTCACCTCGGCTGATATGATGTTCCCTGAATGACCACCAGCGCAAACAACTACCCCCTGACTCCGAGCGACAAAGGCCTCACCCAAATCTCCACCAACGGAACCCCGCCCGCCTACGCACTCATCGCGGGTTGGCTCTTCCCCGGCGCAGGCCATCTCCTCCTCGGTAAATGGGTGCGCGGCCTTCTTCTCGCCGCCTCCATCCTCGGCATGTTCGCCATCGGCGTCGCCCTCCAGGGCAAGGTCTACACTCCCAACACCGGCGAGCCCCTCGATATGCTTGGCTTCGCAGGCGACCTCGGCTCCGGCCTGCTTTATCTCCTGGCCCGCCTCCTCGGCTGGGGACAGTTGCCCATCCTCACCGCCGTAGCCGACTACGGAACAAAATTCATCGTCGTCGCCGGCCTGCTCAACGTCATCTCCGCCATCGACGCCCACTCTCTCGCCAGCGGCAGGAAGCGCTCATGACCATCACACACTTCTCCGCCGTCATCCTCTTCTCGCTCTTTACCTCGGTCGTCTTCGGCATCACCCAGCGCGCCGACCCCAAAATGATGATCCGCCTCGCCGCCTTCTCCTTCGCCCTCTTCGTCGGAGGCACCATCGCCGCCAGCTGGCTCATGTACGCCATCAAGCACTAGATGATAGCTCACGAATTCGGAACGCTTGCTTTCGTCTTTGCTTCTAGGTAGGGCTGGGCTTTAGCCCAGACATCTCCATTCTCCCCTGAATGAGGGGCTTTAGCCCCTGGGGTATGCGTTTTTTTCACCGCCCAAATCCCGGATCACCGCCTCCGATGGTTCGTCCGTGCCGCCTAGCCTTGCATTGTCTTTGAGCAGCCCAAAGGCTCGCGCTAAACTTATCTTCACGCAATCGCACCAACGGAGACCCATGACCACCCTCGCAGGCAAAGTAGCCCTCATCACCGGAGCATCGCAAGGCATAGGCCGCGCCTGCGCCCTCGAGCTCGCACGTCGCGGCGCAACCGTAGCCCTCTGCGCCCGCAATCTCGACAAGCTCGCCGAAGTAGCCGCCCAGATCAATCAGCCCAACCAGCTAAACTCAGCCCGCGTAGAAGCCGCCGGCGAGATCGACGACACCGCAGCCATCCTCGGCGGCGCATCTTCAGCCCACATCGACGACGGCGACCCTGACGGCGCAGCCGAAGCCCAAGCCGCCCACATCTTCCCCCTCGACATCGCCGACGAAGAATCCATCAAATCCTGCGCCAAGGCCGTCATCGCGCAGCTCGGCCGCGTCGACATCCTCGTCAACAACGCCGGCATCACCCGCGACATCCTCACCCTCCGCATGAAGCGCAAGGACTGGGACGACGTCCTCTCCACCAACCTCACCGGCACCTTCCTCATCACCCAGGCCGTCATGTCCTCCATGCTCAAGACCCGCCAGGGCCGCATCATCAACATCGCGTCCGTCGTAGGCGAAACCGGCCAGGCCGGCCAGGCCAACTATGCCGCCTCCAAAGCCGGCCTCATCGGCCTCACCAAATCCCTCGCCCGCGAGCTCGCCAGCCGCAGCATCACCGTCAACGCCGTAGCCCCCGGCTATATCGAGACTGCCATGACTGCCATCCTCACCGCGGGGCAGCGCACCGCCATGACCTCCCAGATCCCCCTCGCCCGCCCCGGCACAGACCAGGACATCGCCGCAGCCGTAGCCTTCCTCGCCTCCGACGACGCCGCCTACATCACCGGCCACACCCTCGACGTCAACGGCGGCATGTACATGGGCTAAGCCCGTCCCGAACCTTTGGTGATGCGCAAATAGCACCCAACCGCAATTTAGTCATTGACCGCGGCCCTCTGGCTAGTTACTTTGTGGCTAATGACTCAGATGCAAACCATGCCCACACCCGTCAGCGCGCCCATTCCCATGCCCGTGCCCCCCGCCGACACCATCGCGACCAACATAGGCAGCACCATCCGCGCCTACCGCCTGCAAAAGGGCATGTCCCAGGGCGACATCGAGAAGCGCACCGGCCTCCTCCGCTGCTACCTCTCCCGCGTCGAGAACGGCCACACCGTCCCCTCGCTCGAAACCCTCCAGAAGATCGCCTACGCCCTTGACCTCCAGCTAGCCGAGTTCTTCTCCGACGAGTCCGTCAGCCGCGAGATGTCCTCGCTCCGCCTCAGCGAAGAGGAGATTCGCTTCCTCACCCAGATCCAGCGCTACGCCTCACGCCTCAACGACAACGACCGCAAGCTCCTCCTCGCCATGGTCCGCAAGTTCGCCCAGACAACCTTGGTCTAAAGCACAAAACGCCCTACCGCCTCAAAAGCCAGTCCCAAATCACGCAGGCGCACCGGGCGCACGGATTCTGCGCTTTGTAACATTAGAAAATTCTAATGAGTGCCCCGCGCTCCAGGAGCTTCCCTGCACATCACCACTCCAATCCGAAATCTCTCCCTCGCTTCCATAGCCCTCTTCGCTCTCTGCAATCGTCCCGCGAAAGCCCAGGACTCCCTCGTCTTCGCCGCGAAGCAAACCCAGCAAACCACCCTCAAGCTCCCCGACTTCAACCAGGACATCTACTACAAGAACAAGCTCGAGGCCTCGTTCGAGTCAGGCTGGCTCCAGTACAACATCCCGCTGGTCTACGACTTTCTCGTGGGCAGTGCGTATACCGCCTACACCCTCCAATACACACTCGAACCCAACATCCTCTCCCTCCGCTGGCAGCGAGGTGACATCAAGGGCCCCGTGGTTCTGCGCGGCAACTGGGACTTCACCTTCAGCGCCGATTACACCGACGTAGTCCGCGGTCCCGAGACCCGCTACCTCGCCTTCGACTACGGCATCCGCCGCAACTTCATCCCTCGACGCTGGCGCGCCACCCCCTACTTCGAAATGCGCGGAGGCATTGGCAACATCAACTCCAAAGGCTACAAAGTCCTATACGGCCAGGGCCAGGACCTCACCTTCACCTACATGATGGGTGCGGGATGGCGCTATAACTTCAACCCCCGTTACAGCCTCACCGCTGGCCTCAACTACTACCACATCTCCAACATGTTTCTCTCCGAACCCAAACTCGAAGACTACGGCATCAACGTCTACGGCCCCATGTTCGGCATCAACGTGCGCCTGGGCAAACCCAAACTGCATTCCCCGCACTAGGCTTACCCAAACTCGCCATCCTGAGCGGAGTAGCCGCTCGTGGAACACTAAACTTGTGATCCTGAGCGAAGCAGCAGTTTCATAGGCCACAAAAAAGTTGTCATCCTGAGCGAAGCGCAGCGGAGTCGAAGGACCTGCGTCTCGCCCCGTCACCGCAAAAGCGAAGGATCTGCATTCGCTGTTTGCCTCTTCCTGCTGTCATTCTGAGCGAAGCGACGAATTCCGATGCACAGGGCCCAACCAGGGCCGCCCGGCACCTTTCCGCCAACCAGTCCAACCAAACCCAGCACCCAGGTCGCCGCCCTCAGGCAGTCCCCCGTCCACCCGCTTACGCGAACCGCGCCATAAAATAACCCACCAGCGCCAGCACCAGACACGCAAACCCAAAACTAACCTTCTGCCGCGCAAAATACCGTTCCCTACCCGCCGTCATCCGCGGCACCAGCGGCACGCCCAGCATCAACCCCGACAAAAATCCTCCAATATGCGCCGAGTTATCGATCCGTATCCCCACTGGAACGACCATCGTACTCACACCGATCACCAGGTTAATCGCCGCGAATTTAATCACGCTCGACCGCAGCCGCCGCAGCTCATCCCAGGGAAACGGTAGCCGCCGATTCGATAGCAGCACAATCAGGATCCCCGCAATCCCGAACACCGCACCCGAAGCCCCAGCCCCCGGAATAAACAGCACAACGTTCGAATGAAGCACATGAAAAAACAGCAGATTCGTACCCATGCTCAACAGGTTCCCAGCTACCCCGGTAATCATGTAGACCGCCACCATGCCGTACGGTCCAATCAGTGGCTCCCCCAGGATCCCCAGGTTCCACAAGCACCACATGTTGGTGGCAATATGCCAGAAACCCACATGCACAAAGATCGCTGTCAGTAGCCGATACCACTCCCCATGCAGCACCGACCACGTTTGATTTGCCCCATAGTGCAGCAGCGCCGTCTCGGACGGCTCCCCAAATCCGACACCATGAAAAGCCATCCACAGATAAACCGCGATGTTCACCGCCAGCATCAGGTAGGTCCCCGGCGCAGACCTCGGATCCCAAACCGAATACTCACGCCGCCGCCGTGCTTCTGCCGGCGAATAAGCCTCTGCAGGCACCCCATGCGAAGCACCCACCCCAGTACCTGACGGCGAAAGTACCTCGCCTTCCCTCTGCAATTCATCGAAAGACATAGTGTCCTTCTACGCTACCGCATTTCCGCCCCGCGCGATATTCCACCCCAGCAGACACATCCCCAAAGGTCACCATCCACCGACCACTACCCCACCCATCGCCCTGCCCTTCTGTTGTCATTCCCGAAGGGAATCTGCTTTTCGCCTCCCATGCCCAGGCACCGTTCCCACTGCCACGAAGCCACGCACCCCCTCGCTTTTCTGTTTGTCATTCCCGAAGGAAATCTGCTTTTCGCCTTTTCCTCCGGAGCCCTCATCCTCAAGCACTCCGCCCCCACTCTTCATTCCTTTGCCTAAAACTATTCTTCCCAAATTCCCTCAGCAAAACCGCATGTCAAGCTCAAAACTACGCTAAGTAATTCATTTCAAAATGGATACAGCCTGTCATACAGTTATGGTCAACCTGCTAGAATAGACTTATAAGAATTAATAAAAAGAGCCAGGCCCTCGGGCCTGGCTCTTTTGCTTCAATCGCAGGCATCAATGCGTTCCTGCGAGCAGAACAGGACCTCATGGCTTCGAGTAGGCGCCACCGATAGCACCTCTCAGCGAACTTGGACGCACTGCGCCAGCTTGGAAGAGGCACAGCTAACTTCTTTAGAAGGGGTATTTTAGGTATCAAGCGATGACGAATCAGCAACTTAGCGCCGGGTCGGGGGTATACCCCCTCCGCTAAGTCCTTTCAAAGGGGTATTTTAGAGAAGAGATACCCCCAGGAAAAACACACGGGATACCCCCGTATCCGAAACGGCTCAGGCCGCGTTTTTCATAATACGTTCGCGAATATGAGCAGGAATCCGTTGCTGCAACGCATCGGCCACCAGCCCCGGAATTGGGGTAGCCACGGCGATCAGTACCCACAGCAACAGGGAGATCACCAACCCGGCCACCGCAGCCGCCTCGAGCGAGATCGTAATCGGAGTATGGTACAAATGCCCGTGCAGACTGCTGCTCAGGTGCGCCATCGCCTCGATGCGGTGCAGCACCGCCGCAGCCAGCAGAAACGCCAGGATCGACAGCGAACTTACCGTAATCAGCAGCACATCGATGGTACGGGCCACGCGCTGGCGCCGGCGGCAGTGCCCGCACTCCGCCAGATGCTGATCGTAATCGGTGCGCATTGCCGGCGAAAGTCCGGAGATATCGTATCGCCATCCGGCCAGAATGTTGCCGATCAACGGGTCGGTGCAATGTAGAGCGCGCATGCGGGGTAGACCTGTCTCGCCTGGAGCGGACGTACTTGAATCAGAATTCACCATAGGCCTATAGACATCATTCTACAAGATTTGATACGCGCAGAGTGCAAAAAGATGCAAGCCGAAGTTAGCCTCCAGATGCATCGCCATCCTGTCCGAAGCCGGCGAAAGTACTTGCTCAGGCGCAGATAGGTGCAAGCGGAGCCGCCTGCTGAGCCAGCAATACCCGGTTGCCCAGCAGCGTCATCCGTCCGCCGATCGCCTGTTCCGCTGCCAGCAGCGCAAGTTCAGGCGCATTGTTCGACTCAGAAAGGTGACCCAGCACGATGTACTCCGCCCCACCGTCGTAGTCCCGCGCCAGGAAGTCCGCCGTAGCATGGTTCGAAAGATGGCCCACCCGCGAGAGCACTCGCTGCTTCACCGACCACGGATACGGTCCGTCACGCAGCATCTCGAGGTCATGATTCGACTCCAGCAGCAGCACATCGATCCGCTTCAGCGCCGCCTTCACGTTTGGAGGCATGTACCCCAGGTCCGTCGCAATCGCCATCCGGACCGACTCCGTCTTCGACTCGAAGACAAACCCGCAAGGGTCCGCCGCATCATGCGGAATCGTAAACGGCGTCACAGAGATGTCGCCGACAGCAAAGCTCGTCCCGGCGTGGAAGTACTCCACCACCGGCAGAAACGCGGGATCAGCCTTCGGCGCTGCAGGCTCGCAAAGCTCATCCGGATCGTCCGCCGCATCGCTACCGGCAGAAGCCTCAAGCGAGACGGAATTGCCGCCCTGTTCCGTCAGTCCCGAGGCAGCCGCAACGGAGGACGGTGCCTCAGCCTTGCTCGCCACCTCGGCAGCCACGGCCTCAGCGCGCGCCTCTTTCTCGCGCTGTACGTGGTCCAGCCACTTTGCGTAAGTCATCGTGGTGCGCGGCTTCATCATCCGCACCCAGGCACGGTGCGTCGGCTCGGTAAAGTAAACAGGAATGCGCAGCTTTCGCGCCAGCGTAGCCAGCCCTGCAATGTGGTCCTGATGCTCATGCGTAATCAGGATGGCATCGAGAGCCGCCGGATCTTCCCCGGCCAGCGCCATCCGCCGCAGCAGCTCACGGCACGAAAGCCCCGCGTCCACAAGCAGTCGCGTATGCTCCGACGCAATGACCGTCGAGTTGCCCTTCGACCCGGAGGCTAGTACGGTCATCCGCATTCGTCTACGATACGCCGCCCCCATGTGGATATGCACGCCCATCCGCATAGACACAGGGGGTCACGCAGCAGATTCCTGCCCGTTTCAGGCCCCGCCTCAGGCCTTAGGGCGTCGCGGCGCCAGGAAATTGACCGTAGCCCGCAGCACCACTTGCCCACGCTGGTTGTAAGCGTTCGTCGTGGTGGTCACAACGCCGTAGCTCTCCCGCTTGCGGGAGAAGCGCAGGCCACTCACCTCGATCTCCGTGCGCAGCGTATCGCCCGGACGCACCGGCTCGGTCCAGCGCATCTCCTCCACGCCCGCGCCGATCATGCCACCCGAGACGGTAATCGACTGCACCCGCAGCCGCATCACGATCGCGGCCGTCAGCCAGCCCGATGCCGCGAGGCCGTTGAAGAACGAGCCTTCCCCGGCCGCCTCATCCAGGTGGAACGGCTGCGGATCGTACTTCTGGCCGAACTCCTTGATCTCCTGCGCAGTGACGGTATACGTGCCGGCCGAGTCGAATCGCTGGCCAAGCTGAAAGTCTTCGAAGTAAAGTTCCCTGGTCATCCTGTTCTCCTGACTCTTGTCAGTGTATGCGATGCATACGCGACCTCAGCCGATTCTTCATTGAATGTCTTGCGGCCTAGGTACAAGCGATCAGCAGCACAGTAATGTTGTCGCGTCCGCCCTGGGCATTGGCTGCGTCCACCAGCGCACGGCAGGCGGTCTCAAGCGCAACACTTTGGAACCCGCCGTCTGCGGCCGCAGAGATCCCATCAGGCAAGACTTCAGTTAGAATTTTCGCTATCTGTGAGTCGTCGAGTTCTCGCGTGAGCCCGTCCGTGGCCAGCAGGTAGACGTCCCCCGCCTGCATGGTATGTGCCACAATTTCAGGATCGACCGCGGCCTCCGCACCGATAGCGCGGGTGATGATGTTGCGAATGGGCGATACCTCAGCCTGGACGCGGCTCAGCGTGCCCGCGCGCACCTGCTCTGCTACAAGCGAGTGGTCCTCGGTGAGCAGATCGAGTTCGCCGCCGCGCAATCGATAGCCTCGGCTGTCACCCACGTGAGCAAGCCAGAGCGCCTTCTCGGCGGGATCGCAAAACGCGGCGACGAGCGTAGTGCCCATTCCGCGCAGACCAGACGTCCTGCGAGATTGACGGAAGACCGTCAGATTGGCAGCACAGATCGCCTCACGCAGCCGACTGTGCGGATGGCCTTCGGAATAGCTGTTGGGCGCTGCGGGTGCCGCTGTGTCCCTTCCGGCATCCCACCCTGCGTCGATTGCTGTGCGCCGCACCCTCCGCCGACGAGGTTGACGCAAGGCTTCGAGGAAGGCTTGCGCAGCGAGTTGGCTGGCTACCTCTCCCCCAACCGCTCCTCCCACGCCATCGCAGACCACGAAAGCTCCGAGGTCGGGCTGCGCAGCGCAATTGTCCTGATTCACGTGGCGCACACGTCCTTGATCCGAGAGCATAGCGAAGACGTGACTCGGTGACCTCGCTTCCGGCAAGACTTGAGGATTGGTAGGGTTCGGCATAGCAGTCTCGGCCTTCGCGATGATTCAGGGGGTCGTTGCAACAATACACCTCAAAGCGGCGGACTCCAACGACTGGCCGCTGAACCGGTTTAGTCTGAGAAAGTCCTGCCTGAAGAATGCCGAACGGAATATGGAAAAGGAGATACATCATTTGAACCGGATCATTCACGGCGACAACCTGACCGTCCTGCGGCAGATGGAGACCGCCTCGTCAGCGCTGATCTATATCGATCCGCCCTTCAATACCGGCCGACGCCAAACCCGGCAGCGCATGAAGACTGTGCAGGATGAGGCCGGTGACCGCATAGGATTTGGCGGGCGCCGTTACCGGACCGAACTGATCGGAACCGGCGACCGCCCGTCCGACGAGATTTCCGGATACGCGGATCGCTTCGACGACTTCCTCGGCTTTCTGCGCCCGCGCCTCGTCGAAGCTCACCGCATCCTGACCCCGACCGGCAGTCTTTTCTTCCACATCGACTATCGCGAGGTCCACTACTGCAAGGTTATGCTCGACGAGATCTTTGGCCGTGACTGTTTCCAGAACGAGATCATCTGGGCCTACGACTACGGTGCACGCTCAACCAAGCGCTGGCCCGCCAAGCACGATAACATCCTGTGGTACACCCGACACCCTGAGCGCTACACCTTCAACCTCGACGCCAGCGACCGCATCCCCTACATGGCTCCAGGGCTCGTCGGCGCTGAGAAAGCCGCTCGGGGCAAAACACCAACCGATGTCTGGTGGCATACCATCGTCTCGCCCACCGGGAAGGAGAAGACTGGCTACGCCACCCAGAAGCCGCTCGGAGTCCTCGAGCGCATCGTACGAGTCCACTCGAACCCTGGCGACATGGTACTGGACTTCTTCGCCGGCAGCGGCACCACGGGCGAAGCGGCCGCAAGAAACGGACGTGCCTTCAGCCTGATCGACGAAAGTCCCGAAGCGATCGCAGTCATGGAAAAACGGTTGCAGATGCGCGGCGAGCAGTTCAAGTAAAACGGATAATCTGTGAGGAAGTCGAGCTGAGCAGCCAGTGTAACTAAGCTAATGAGCTACGCTGCCTGGGCTCGGCGATCGAGTGCCATCAACGCATTGGCGAACGCGTTCGACGCGCTCTGAAAATTCTCAGGAGAGCTGAGTAAGCGGGCCGCCTGCTCAAACTCACCCGTGTTCAACAGCAGGGCGATGCGCTGCATCTGGACATGAAAAGCCAGATGGCGATCAAGAGCAACACGGTACTCCGGTGTACCCCGCAGGCCTAACGTGTATTTGGATAACAACCATCTGTGGATGGAGCATTCGTGCGGCCGATTGATCGAGACCGTAGCTCGCTCGCTGAGCGGTTCGCGCATGCGCACTGCAAGCAGCAGCGTCACCTTCCAGCGCACGTGGCTGGCGATGGCGTCCTGTGCGGTCACGATGGGCTTCGCAATGTACGGGGATTTGCTCAAATGGGGACCCTTTGCTCGCTTCCTTTTGTTTATCGGAAAAGGACCGCCAATAATTAGCCGCCCGCAGGACTTAGCTTCTGCCGGCGCACTGTCCAGTAGTGAAACGACGTAAGATGGACTGCATGAAATACCTGATTGCGCTTTTAGCGGTCGCAGGAATCATCGTGAGTTCCCAGGCGCTCCACGTCCACTATATGGACCCAGGAACCGCGCCACCTTGTGCTGTTTCGGAACAGTTCGACTGCGGCGCCGTGAATCACAGCAAGTACTCCGTCTTCCCGCCCCAAAGCGACGATGAGTTCGACCCCAACACTGGCCAGTTCCAGGCCAACAAGCCGCACATTCCCGTAGCCACCGTCGGCATCATCGGATATGCAGCGATCCTCATCTGTGCGCTCTTCGGACAGCGGCGTCTGGTCCTCGAGTTCGCTCGCATTGGATTTTTCTGCGCGGCATTCCTCAGCTATCTCGAGGCGTACGTCATCCACAAGTGGTGCATCTATTGCCTCAAATCCCAGGGCATCATTACCGTAATTCTGCTTGTCAGCATCGCTGACCTGCTGCTGCGGCGTCGAAGGCGCGCGCACTCCATGGCCTCGGTTTTGGCAGAACACGTAGACTAGATAGATGTGGCCCAAAATGCTCTTTGAACTGCTGCCCCACTTCGCACGTCTGGTGCCCATGGCGGACAAGTTTTTCTCCACGCGCAGCGCAAGCGAGAAAGCGCAGGAAGCCGCACTCGCCACATTTGCCGACGACATGCGCGGTGAACTAGCCCGTGCCGTCGACGCGCAGGCGGCTCTGCGGCGCCAGATGCAGGAGCACACAGCGCATCTGGGCGAAGTGGCGCTCGACGTAACGCGGCTTCGCATGGTCGTCGAAGGCATGGAAACGCGTGCAGCCAGACTAGAGGCTTCCATGGGAGCGGTCGAGACGAAAGCCGCCTCAGCCGTAAAGTTGCTGGGAGCCGTGCTTGGTCTGCTGATCGTCGTCTTCGCCCTGCTGATTATCCTGGTCGTCCACGCGCTGCGATAGTTCGGCTGAGTAAAATAGAACGATGGGTATAAGCCGCGAACAGGCTCTGGATTGCTTCCAAAGCGATGACCTGGTAGGCATAGGAATGGAAGCGGACGCGGTGCGCCGGCGGCTGCATCCTGAAGGTGTTGTCGGCTACGCGATGCAGGCTCAAATCGACTGCACAGCGCTGCCGGATGGGAATGCTAGTGCGACGCTGGATCGCCTCTATGCAGCTATCGATCAAGCTGAGGAGCGGGGCGTGGAGGACCTGCGACTGCTGGGTTGCGGCGACGCGGGTCGAGTTGAAGGCCTGCTGCAAGGAATTCGGCAGCGTTTTCCCTCAATGTGGCTTGAGGCCTTCTCGGTTGTCGAGGTACATTCGATTGCGGAGACGCTCGGGGTGAATATCCGAGAGATGCTGACACGAATGATCGATGCCGGTTTGAATTCGCTTGCAGACGACGGCGTTCTGTTAGCGGATATGCCAGCGCACTCAGCCTCACACGCTCTTGCGCAATGGCTCGTCGTCCACCGGGCAGCTCAGGAGTTGGGGATGCGAACAGTCGCTGGGATGATCTTCGGAGGAGCCGAAACCCTGAGTCAGCGCGTCGATTTCATGCTATCGGTGCGGCAACTACAGGAAGAGACCGGAGGATTTGCGGCGTTTGCTCCCAGGCCCGCCGAGGCGCCTGGCGGACGCGAACTGGATGGCGTCACTGCGGTGCAGCAATTGAAAACGATAGCGATCAGTCGCATGCTCCTCGACAACATAGCCACTGTGCAAGTGGACGTGACACGGGGAGGCTTGAAAGTACTCCAGACTTGTCTGCGGTTTGGCGCAAATGATCTCGGGCTGATCGCTCTGGACGACGGCGGCAGGGAAGAAGACATCAATCGCATCATTCGCGATGCCGGCTTCCAGCCCGCGAGACGTGAGATGGGCTATCGCGCGATGCTATTGGCCTGAACCCAACGAAGCCAATTGCTGTCGCCATGAAAGCGGTTCTCACTTTTACTTCCGAGCAATGTTGCATAAGAAGGAGCAGTGTCGCATAAGAAAAGGCTGAGACGAAGTCTCAGCCTTTTCTTGTGATGATTGTGAAGGGATCAGGCGTCGGCAGCGACAGCGGCTTCTGCCGCTGCTTCGCTCGCGGCAGCAGCGGCCGCTTCCTTCTCGGCCTTCTCTTGTTTGCGAGCGGCGATTGAGTTCTGGCCCAGTTCGTCAGCGAGTTTCTCCGTGGTGAAGGACTCGATGATATCGCCTGCACGAATGTCTTTGAAACCGTTGAGGTCAATGCCGCACTCGACGCCCTGGCGGACTTCAGAGACGTCATCCTTGAAGCGTTTGAGCGAGCCGATTTTGCCGCGCCAGACCTCGGTGCCTTCGCGCAGGACGCGAACCTGTGCGGCGCGGGTGATGAGGCCGTCGGTGACGCGGCAGCCGGCGATCTGGCCGACCTTGGTGATCTTGAAGACGTTGAGAACCTCGGCGCGACCTGCGTAGTTCTCCTTGAAGACGGGATCAAGGAGTCCGTACATGGCCTTTTCGATCTCGGTACGCAGTTCGTAGATGATGGAGTGGAGACGTATTTCGACGTTCTCGCGCTCGGCGACCTCGCTGGATTTGCGATCGGGGCGGACGTTGAAGCCGATGATGACGGCGTTCGAAGCCGAAGCGAGCAGCACGTCGGACTCGGTGATCGCGCCAACGCCGGAGTGAAGTACGCGGACGCGGACCTTCTCGGTGGACATGCGCTGCAGGTCTTCAGCGATGACTTCCACCGAACCCTGCACGTCGCCCTTGACGATGAGATTGAGGTCCTTCATGCCGGCCTGCTTGATCTGCTCGGCGAGGCCTTCGAGCGAGACGCGCGAGCTCTTGGCAAGCTGAGCTTCGCGCTCCTTCATCTTGCGGTACTGGGCAATGCCCTTGGCCTTGTCGCGATCCGCCATCACCAGGAAGGTATCGCCGGCATCCGGCATGCCTTCGAGGCCGAGAATCTCGACTGGTGTGGAAGGGCCTGCTTCGGTAACGGGACGGCCGCGATCATCGAACATGGCACGGATCTTGCCGAAGGTGTTGCCGACGATATAGCTATCACCGGTACGGAGGGTTCCGTTTTGCACAAGGACAGAGGCGACGGCGCCGCGACCGCGATCGAGCTTGGCTTCGATGACAGTGCCGACCGCAGGACGGTCTGCTACCGCCTTGAGATTTGCGACATCCGCGACGAGGCAGATCATCTCTTCGAGAAGATCGAGGTTGGTGCGCTTCTTGGCGGAGACATCGACGAAGACCGTAGTGCCGCCCCAGGCTTCGGGCTGCAGGCCGCGATCGGCGAGCTGCTGCTTGACCTTGTCGGGGTTGGCATCCGGCTTATCGATCTTGTTGACCGCCACAATGATCGGCACGTTAGCTGCCTTGGCGTGGTCGATGGCTTCGAGCGTCTGGGGCATCACGCCGTCATCGGCAGCGACAACAACGACGACGATGTCGGTAACCTTCGCGCCGCGTGCACGCATGCGGGTGAACGCCTCGTGACCGGGGGTGTCGAGGAATACGATTTCGCGTCCGA
Organism: Acidobacteriaceae bacterium; assembly: GCA_035943695.1. GTDB lineage: Bacteria > Acidobacteriota > Terriglobia > Terriglobales > Acidobacteriaceae > Edaphobacter. The sequence goes on from DASZBW010000027.1 coordinate 120,942, forward strand.
AAGCGGGAGAGTCGGGCTTGGTGATCTTCACCTTGTAGGCACCGATGTGCTGGGTGATACCGCCTGCTTCGCCTGCGGCTACATCGGTCGAGCGGATGGCGTCGAGCAGTGAGGTCTTACCGTGATCGACGTGGCCCATGACGGTGACGACTGGCGAGCGGGTGATCTCGACCATGCCCGTGGTGTCTTCGAGGAAGCCCTCGATAGCTTCGTTTTCGAGCTGTTCTTCGACCGAAATGACCGTGGCGTCGGCTCCGAACTGGCGTGCCACTTCTTTGACCAGCTCACCTTCGAGCGACTGGTTGACGGTGACGAAGACGCCCTTCATCAGGAGGGTAGCGATGAGATCCTTGCCGCGAACGTCGAGCTTCTCGGCAAGGTCCTTGACGCTGATTCCTTCGGTGACGGTGATGGTTTTGGTGATGGGCAGCGGCTCGCGCGAGATGGACTGGCCGCCATAACGCGGTGGCGGCTGGAAGCCCTTCATTGGGCCTTCCTTCACCTTCTCGTAACGCTGGCCTCCGCGGCGTTGGCCCGGCCTTGCAGCGGGGCGCATGCCAGTAGGCGATTCACCTGGTCCGGGTGCTGCACCTGGTCCGCCGGGCCGCGCGCCGAAGGGTGGACGCGCTCCGCCTGGAGTGAAACCCGGACGCGGAGGGCCGCCGGGGCCGCCTGCTCCTGCGGGAAAGGTACGAGTAGGATGCATTGGCCGGCGTGCGCCGGGAGCCATGGTGGAGGGGCGCGAACCCGGTGCGCCGGGAGCTTGAGGTCTCGGGCGCTCGAAGATCGGGCGTCCGCGCTGGATGCCTCCTGCTGCGCCTGCGGGTGCCGTATAGATCGGCCGCGGCCCCGTCTGCGGCATGACCACGCGGCGAACCACCGGAGCGGGCTGGGCTGGCGCTGACGGCTCCGCGCTGGCGGCAATACCATCCACCACGGCCCCAGCATTTTGTTGTTCGGCAACAGTTTCGTCTGCCGGTGCGGTGACTGAGATTGCTGCGCTCTGCGAAGCCGCGGTCTTGACTGCTGACGCTCCGGCGGTCGGCGCTGTTCCCTGCGCGCGATCACCTGGATTTAGAGGCTGCGCAGGTAGTACTGGCGACGAAGGAGCGATGACCACTATGGGAGGCCGACCCACTACAGGGCCTACCGGTGGTTTCGTCGCAATTGCCGGCGTGGACGCGGGTGCGACGATCTGTGCGCCTTGCCGTGGCTGGGGCACGATGCGGCGTGGTGCGGGAGCAGCAACGATGGGTGTTGCGGTCGCAGGATTGCTTGCTGGCACAGCTGGTTTAGTACTCGCGGCTGTCTCGCTACGAGGCGCTGGAGGAACTACCACCGCGGCGGGGCGAGGGGGTGGTGCGCTGCGGGCAGCTGCCTCGGCCTGCTTCCGCTCGAGAATTGCCTTGAGCGCATCTCCGGGCTTGGAAACGTGAGATAGATTGAATGCCGCAGGTTTGACTTCGGTGCGCGACTTCGCGGACGTTGTGCCGCTGCGCTGGCCACTAAAATAGCTGCGGACCTTTTCGGCCTCATCGGCCTCAATTGAACTGGAATGCGTCTTGCTCTCGGTCACGCCGACTGCGGTCAGAGCATCCAGAATGGATCGACTCTTGACTTCGAGTTCTCGTGCGAGATCGTTGATTCGAACTTTGCTCATCCGTCCCTTTTCATTTCCCCTGCGCGCTTAGCTGTTCATATCAGCCTCAATCGAAGTAGGAATCTGGTGCAACTCTATTAGTGCTTCTGAATCGTAGTCTTTTATTATCCCCGAAATCGCAGCATTTGAAACCTGCCGCGGCCCAGGAATGAATCTGTCTGCATGGCCGAAAACGCTAGCCACGATCGTGTCCATCCGTGTCGATGCCTTCGTCGGACAGCTCCTGGCTTTCGTTCACCAGGCTATCGACGGCGTCATTCTCTAGTTCAATCTTCTCTTCTCGAGCATCGGCGTCCGAAAACGCGTCGCTCTCTGAATCCGCTTCCTCCACAGCTGCGATATCTTCAGTGGACAGATCGCTGACCTCTTCGATCTCGCCAACTGCGGCTGCATCGGCTGCCAAAATCTCCTCCGGTGTCTTTGCCACTGTATCCTCCTCTTCCGTCTGGACGGTTGGATGCGACTCAGGCAACGCGGGTGCTGCGGGACGCTCTTCGCCTTCTTCGTACTGACCAAAGTAGTGGCGAACAGCGACGGATATCTTTTCAAGCGTCTTTTCGCCGATGCCCGGGATCTCTTCCAATTGCTCGGGCGTCATATCGGCAAGTTCTTCCACCGTCGTAATGCCCGCGGCAATCAGCTTTTCCTGGATTGACTCACCGAGTTCCGTGATCTGCTCGACTGGGGTTGTGGGGCCTCCACCCATGGCCTGCATCTGCTGCTCGACCTCTTGACGCTTCTCCTCTTCGCTCTTGATGTCGATCTTCCAGCCAAGGAGTTTGGCGGCAAGGCGTACATTCTGGCCCTTCTTGCCGATGGCAAGCGACAGCTGCGTGTCGTCGACGATGACTTCGATCTGTTTATCCGCGAGATCAGTGATCGACACCCGGCTTACCTTGGCTGGCTGCAACGCCTTCTCTGCGAAGGTGGTGATCTCCTCGGAAAACTCGATGATGTCAATTTTTTCGCCGCGCAGTTCGCGGATGATCGACTGCACGCGCATGCCCTTCATGCCGACGCAGGCACCTACGGGGTCGACGTCCTTATCACGGCTCATGACGGCGATCTTGGTGCGTTCCCCCGCTTCGCGCGCGATTGCGCGAATGGATACGGTACCGTCATAGATTTCAGGCACCTCGCTCTGAAACAAGTTCTGAACCAGCGCGGGGGCGGCACGGCTGACGATTACCTGCGGACCTTTCGCTGCGCGATCGACCCGCAGCAGGACGACGCGAACACGCTCGCCTACGGCGAACTGCTCAAGGCGCGACTGCTCGCGCTTGGGCATGCGTGCTTCTGCTTTGCCAAGGTCGAAGATGACGTCCATCGGCTCCAGACGCTTCACCGTCGCGTTCATCACTTCGCCGGCCCGGTGGTTGTACTCGAGAAATACGGTGTCTCGTTCAGCCTCTCGGACCTTCTGAAAGATGACCTGCTTGGCCATCTGCGCGGCGATGCGGCCGAGAGGAGATGTGTCCTTGTAGAAGCGCAGCTCGCCGCCAACCTCGACCTCAGGGGCCAGCTCGCGCGCGGCTTCCAGGGTCATCTGGTTAACCTCGTCCTCCACCTGCTCGGGACTCTCGACAACCGTCTTGAAGACGTAGGCGCGGATCTCGCCTGTCTCGCGATCCATCTCGGCGCGCATATTCTCCTGCGTCTTGTAATACTTGCGCGTGGCTAGAGCGATCGCGTCTTCTACCGCACCCACAACCACGTCGGCCTCGATGCCCTTATCGCGGCTCAACATCTCAATCGATTGGTACAGAACACTTGCCATACGCTTCACTCATTCCTTCAAGTTCACATTGATTGCCAGCCCGTTGCACAGGCTCAAAATAGCCTTTTAGATCTCGACTACCAGATTCGCCTTCTCCACGTTCTTCAGTTCAATCTCTATGACGCTGCTTGCTGCTGTCTCGCTTTTGCCGGCCGACCTCTTTGCCTTAGCTTTCTGTTTGGCGACTGTCAGATCGATCCTGAGTACACCATCTGCGAATCCCATCAATCGTCCGGTCAAAATGCGACCGCCATTGACCGGCGTGAACGTCTTTAACTTTGCCAGGCTTCCGGCAAAGCGTTGAAACTCTTCTGGCCGTTTCAACGAGCGCTCAAGGCCAGGCGATGAAACTTCCAGCGTGTATTCGCTCCCCGGCACGACGTCTTCGACATCCAGGAGCGTGCCGAAATCTGTAGCGAACGTCGCGCAATCCTCGTGCGTTACGCCGGACAGCAGCTCCACCGGAACTCCTTTTGGGAGGTCCTCCACTTCGCCGGCAGCCGCTTTCTCGGCCAATCGCCTGCGCTCCGTCGCATCCTTTTCCAGAAAAACCCGCAGCGCACGGCTCTTGCCTCCGCCGCCAAATTCCAAATCTACGACTTCCAGATGGTGCGACGCCGCGACACGATCAGCCAGTCGTCGAATTTCGTCCATCTGTAATGCCATAGATTTCTAAACTCTCGCGCCTCGAAAAGGAGGCTTGTTTGTGACTTGGACTTATCAAACTTTCCTTCAAGCAGCAAAAAGTGGGCTCTCGCCCACTCATCTCTTCCGCCATTTTGCCGGTACGATCACGGCCGGTTGCTGCAACGACGGAACAAACTCGCTTGCAGTCGCAAGTATACACCGGGAACGCCCCGGTTTCAACGGATGCGTCTGCCTGCGCCCTAGAGGAGCAAAACTAGTGCCGCCTCAGATCGTACTGATATCAAGCATATCGGATGCGGTCGCTTTGCGAGAGACGCGAAAGACGTGCGCTGGCATCACATTCGGACGCAACGCTACGTAGTTGGATCGGTCATGCCATTGGTAGTGAATGCCGGTGAGGAGGTCCTCCACGTCAAAGAATTCATTATGGGCAATGCCGAGTTGTTTCAGGTCGAGGTCAAGCCACCCAGCCTGCTCGTTATGGGCGTCGAGATTAACGACCGTCAGGATTACGTTGGCTGGGATACGGTCAGTCGAAGGCTCGAACTTTGAGTAGGCAATGATCTGTGGGTTATCTACATCATGGAAGTGCAGCGAGAGATCACTCTGCAAGGCGGGATTGGTGCGGCGAATCTGGTTCAGGCGTGTCACGAGAGGCGCGAGGGAGTGCGCTGCGGTGCGGTCCCAACGACGAACCTGATACTTTTCACTGTCGAGATATTCTTCAGAGCCGGTCTTCCCTTCAGCTGGTTTTGCTGGCGAATTTTCGCCGAGTTCGTAGGCAGGACCGTAAATCCCATAGCTTGCCGCAAGCGTGGTGGCGAGGATAAGCCGCTGCATAAAAGCTGCACGTCCGCCCGTCTGTAAAGAGGCATGCAGGATATCCGGCGTATTCGGCCAGACATTGGGGGTGAAGAAATCAGAGACTGGTGGCCGCGTTATCTCTTCAAAGTAGGACTGGAGCTCCTTTTTTTCTGTCCGCCAGGTGAAGTAGGTGTAGGACTGCGAGAACCCTCCTTTGGCCAAGGAGTACATTATGTGCGGGCGAGTGAACGCTTCGGCGAGAAAGATTACGTCGGGCGCTTCGGCATGCAAGTCACCGATGCACCACTCCCAAAAAGGCAGAGCCTTGGTGTGGGGATTATCGACCCGAAAGATGCGAACACCGCGCTCAATCCAAAATTGAAACACCGAGCGGAGTTCGTCCCACAATGCTTTCCAGTCGGGCGACTCAAAGTTGAGCGGATAAATGTCCTGATATTTCTTTGGCGGGTTTTCCGCGTATTGAATCGACCCGTCCGGCCGGTGAATGAACCATTCGGGATGTTCCTTGACCCAGGGATGATCCGGCGAGCATTGAAACGCAATGTCGAGGGCAATCTCCATACCGTGGGCATTGGCCTTTGCAACCAGATGATCGAAATCTGCGAAGGTGCCTAGCTTGGGATGGATCGATTTGTGTCCACCCTCAGAACCTCCGATCGCCCAGGGACTTCCTTCATCGTTCGGACCTGCTGTAACGGAATTGTTCGGCCCTTTGCGGTAGGCGGTTCCGATGGGATGGATGGGGGGCATATAGAGAACGTCAAAGCCCATGGCAGCGATCTCGGGCAGCAGAAGCTCTACGTCCGCGAAGGTTCCGTGTCGACTTGGATCCGGCGACGCGGATCGCGGAAAAAGTTCGTACCAGCTGGAGAACCGTGCGCGCTCGCGATCAACCCAGAGGGTAATCTCCCGGTCCGCGGACGTGGCATAGCTGAGGTCAGGATAGCGGGCGGCGAGCTCATCGATCTCCAGCGTCAAAGGATCTTCATATAAAGCCGCTTTCTTTTCCGCCAGCAAGCGCAAAGAAGCCGCGATCGATCGTAACTGCTTTGCGTCTGCGCCGGCGGCGCGGGCTGCCGCCTGATCGAGCAGCGTTGCTCCAATGTTGAATGCGAGCGGGATGTCCTGCGGCGGGAGGTTCCGCTGTGCGGTGTCTGGACTGGCCGGATCGGACTGCGCGGCGAGGCGCTTCTTCAGGTCTGCGCACCAGGTGTCGAAGTGATCCACCCACGCCTGTATGGTGAAGACCCAGCCACCAAGCCGGTCTACAGTGAAGGTCGATGTCCACAGATCGTTGGAATGCTCCAGCATCGGGGCTACGCGCCAGTCACGTTCGCTCTCGTGCTTATAAAGCAGCCGTGCCGCAACATGGTCATGGCCGTCAGAAAAAATAGCTGCGGATACTTTGACTACATCGCCATGGAATCGGCGGACTGGATACCGGCCACAGCCGACCTGGGGCTGGATGTCTTCGATGATGACTCGCTTGCGGCCTTCGTCAGGTTTCATGTGTGGTTTCTACCGAATCTCTCACTGTCTGCAGATATATAGTTTCGTCGCCATTGTGTGTCTCACTGCATCTTATCGAAGAGTGATGAATTCTATGTCTTTGCTGCCCGGTATTCGCAGCACCTAGTCACACAGATGCTTGGTTGATAGTGCGAGGTTGTCGCGCAGCGCGTATGGATGAGATTGATGGAAGAGGAGAAGGTAGATGGAACGAGGCAGGGGACGAAGCAGCAAGGGCATCAGCAAGCATAATCTGACGCGTGCGGTCCCCAAAGAAGCGTGGCACGGGTCCGCGATTGAAGATTACGCACTAATCGGGGACCTCGAGACCGCAGCTCTCGTCTCGCGTCAAGGTTCGATCGATTGGCTGTGCTGGCCGACATTTTCTTCGCCGGCATGCTTTGCCGCCCTCCTGGGCACGCGCGACAACGGCTTTTGGAAGATCGCGCCGGCAAACAAAATTATAAAAACGTACCGCCAATACAGGAAGGGAACACTGATCGTCGAGACAGTATTTAAGACAGCGTCCGGGGAAGTCTGCGTGACCGACTTCATGCCGCCGCGGGGGAAGTACTCTCAACTGGTTAGAATGGTGCGCGGTGAACGTGGTCGCGTACGTATGAGGATGGATCTGGCGGTGCGTTTTGACTACGGAAGAACGGTGCCATGGGTGACCTCAAACGGCGAATGGCGTGCGGTTGCCGGCTCGGATATGGTCGTCTTGCGAACTGAGGCGGTGCTGCACGGAGAAGATCACACGACGAGCAGTGACTTCACCGTGCGCGAGGGCGAGACCATGACGTTCACGCTCACATATTGCTCTTCTCTTAAAAAAATTCCAAAAGAAACGTCGCCGCGCCGTGCGACAAGAGCACCGAGAAGTTCTGGACGCGCTGGCTGGCTCGCAGTACATACGATGGGCGCTATAAGACAGCCGTGTCACGATCGCTGATGACGCTGAAGGCATTGAGTTATGCGCCGACCGGGGGGATCGTCGCGGCGGTCACCACTTCCCTGCCTGAGCGAATTGGGGGATCACGAAATTGGGACTATCGCTTTTGCTGGCTGCGTGACACGGCGTTTGCGCTGCAGGTCCTCCTCGGCGCTGGCTATCACGATGAGGCGGTCGACTGGCGTCGGTGGTTGCTCCGGGCCGCGGCCGGGTCGCCGGACCAACTTCAAACTCTCTATGGCATCGCCGGCGAGCGAAATATCATCGAGTGGGAAGCCGAATGGCTCCCTGGGTACAAAGGGTCGCGGCCCGTCCGCATTGGCAACGGAGCGGCGAATCAATTCCAGTTGGACGTCTACGGCGAGGTCATTTCGGCGCTCTCGGGTGTCCCGGATGCGCAGGATGACGATGTTCGCGTATCAGCGTTGAGTCTGCAGACTGCACTGGCGAATCACCTTTGCAAAGTTTGGCACTTTCCAGACGACGGCATATGGGAGGTGCGTGGAGGCGCAAAGCACTTTGTCCACTCTAAAGTGATGGCATGGGTCGCATTGGATCGAGCAATCCAAATGGCGGAACACAGCATGCGGCGACAACAGGCTGCCGCCCAGCGCCAAAACATGAAAGATATCGAGCGGTGGAAAAAGGTCCGCGGACAAATTCACCGCGAGGTTTGTCGCAAGGGGTTCGACAAGAAGCTGAACAGCTTTGTTCAGTCGTATGGGACGAAGACACTGGATGCATCCTGCTTGCGGATCGCGTTGGTTGGATTCCTCCCCGCATCGGATCCTCGCGTGCTCGGCACGATCAATGCCATCGAAAAGAACCTGATGAAGGATGGCCTGGTCGAGCGGTACAAGACGCGCCAGACCCACGACGGATTAAAAGGGAGCGAGGGTCAATTCTTGGCCTGTAGCTTCTGGCTGGTCATCAATCTTTGGCTCGTTGGACGCAAGAAAGATGCAACAACGCTGTTCGAACGACTGCTCACGTTGAGCAACGACCTTGGCCTGCTCGCGGAGGAATATGATCCCTCTCGCAACCGGATGGTTGGAAACTTTCCACAGGCACTATCGCATATTGCTCTGGTGCATGCCGCCTTCGCCATTTCTGGGGCGTGGGCGCCGCCATTATCCGATGACGGTCGGACGCAGCTGAATTCCGCCGCGTAACAGCAAAGAATGCAACCAAAGCGCCAAGGGAACGATCATAGAAACCATTACCTGCTGCATTTTGTAGATATCGGAATTGCCCAACTCATTGGCTATAGAACTGAGATGAACTGACCCCACATGCCCAGAATTCCATCTTCAACGTATCGACTGCAACTGCATAAAGGTTTCACCTTCGACGATGCCGCCAGCATCGCGAACTATCTGCGCGATCTTGGTGTGTCGCACGTGTATAGCTCGCCCTATCTGCAGGCCGCGCCGGATAGCATGCATGGCTATGATGTGGTCGACCATCAGCGTGTGAATACGGAACTGGGCGGTGCAGAGGGGCATGAACGCTTCTGCAAGCGTTTGGGTGAGGTCGGCCTCGGGCAGGTGCTGGACATTGTCCCCAACCATATGTCGCTCGGCAAAGAAAATCGGTTCTGGTGCGATGTTTTGGAAAACGGGGCTTCCAGCCGATATGCATCGTTCTTCGATATTGACTGGCAACCACACGAGGAACGATTACGAAATAAGGTGTTGGTACCCGTGCTTGCCGACCAGTATGGAAAAGTACTACGCGCTGGCGAAATCAATGTGGTCCGCCATGGAAATAGTTTTCAGGTGGAGTGCGCCGGCCAGAACTTTCCAATTGCACCACAATCCCTGCCTGTCATTCTCGGACGAGCGGCGGAACTTGCTGCGTCTGACACGCTCAACTTTTTAGCGGCATCGTTTGGACGCCTGCCCGCGCCGGAATATGCAGATCGACAGACGATTCTTGCGCGCCATCGCGATCAACGTGTTGTGAAGGGCCTGCTGGCAAGACTTTGCCTAGAGGAACCAGCGATTGGCGATGCGCTCGATCGTGCGGTGGCGGAGCTAAATGAGAATAAAGACGCATTGGATGAGTTTCTGAATCAGCAGAACTACCGCTTGGCATATTGGAAGACCGCCGACCAGCAGCTTGGATACAGGCGTTTCTTCGATGTGAATACGCTGATTGGCCTGCGGGTGGAACGAGAGCATGTATTCGATGAGACACATGCCCTCGTGCTGGACTGGTTGCAGCGCGGGGTCCTGGATGGCGTTCGGATCGATCATCCGGATGGACTGCGAGATCCAGCACGATATATGAAGCGTCTGCGCAGCCACGCGCCCGATGCATGGATTGTGGCCGAAAAGATACTGGAACCCGGCGAATTTCTGCGGGAGAGCTGGCCGATCGAAGGCACCAGTGGCTACGATTTTCTTAACGTTGCGCTGGGCGTCCTGGTTTCGCCGGAGGGCATGAAGCAACTGAATGCAATATACGAGGACTTCACCGCTGAGCCGGCTTCGTTTCCTGCGATTGCACACGACAAAAAGATCAATGTGACTCAGGAGGCACTTGGAAGCGATGTGAATCGGCTGACATCTCTGCTCGTCGACATCTGTGAGGCGAATCGCGATCAGCGCGACTATACACGTACCGATATGCGTCGCGCCATTCGTGAGCTTGCCGCTTGTTTCCGAGTCTACCGTACCTACGTCGAGCCGACCCGTGGAGAGATCACGCCGGAAGATCGTGCACATATCGACGGTGCCGTTGAGTGCGCGAAGCAGAAACGCCAGGATATCGACGCAGGACTATTTGACTTCATCGGTGCCCTACTCAAATCCGAAGTAAAGGGAGACCTGGAAGCGGAGTTTCTGCTGCGGTTCCAGCAGTTCACCCCGCCCGTGATGGCCAAAGGTGTGGAAGACACCGCCTTCTATTGCTACAACCGGCTCATCGCAATGTGCGAGGTAGGAGGAGATCCCGGCTCAGATGGATTGAGCGCTGAAGAGTTTCACGCCTATAACGCGAAGATGCAGATGACTCATCCGCATACCATGACTACGCTTTCTACGCATGACACGAAACGAAGCGACGATGTCCGCGCACGGTTATCTGTACTTTCGGAGATCCCGGACGAGTTCGGAGACGCACTCCACCGCTGGTCGCGAAGAAACAATGATCTACGCGCTGAGCTAAAACTGGGCGAGTATCCCGATCGCAATACGGAATACTTGCTTTATCAAACTCTGATTGGCGCATGGCCCATTGAACTGGACCGCGTGACACAGTACATGCTCAAAGCTACCCGGGAGGCGAAGCAACAGACAACCTGGACCGCTAATAACTCTGAGTTCGAGACAGCATTGGCGAAATTTATTGAAGCGATCTTGCGCGAACCTACATTTGTCGCCGAGCTTGAACGGTTTGTACATCGAATTCAGCAACCAGGTCGAACCAATTCGCTCGCACAAACGTTGATGAAATATACGTCGCCGGGCGTTCCGGACTTATACCAGGGGTCCGAGTTATGGGATTTCAGCTTGGTCGATCCCGATAATCGCAGGCCAGTCGATTATCGTCAGCGAGCGAAATTGCTTCAAGAGATCAAAACTTTGCCCGTCCAAAAGGCGGCTGCTGAGGTTCTGCGTCGAGCCGATGAAGGGTTGCCGAAGCTATGGACGACTCACCAGGCGCTCCTGCTGCGGCGAGAGCGTCCAGAAGCATTTGGTGCCGCTGCGCACTATCGCCCTCTGCAGTTCTCCGGCACGGAAACCAGTCATTTCCTCGGATATCTGCGTGGCGCCGAGGTGGCAACCATCGTGCCGCGGTGGACCTTAAAACGCGGAGATAACTGGGGTGAAACAACCATCGAATTGCCGTCCGGAACCTGGACGAATCGATTGAGCGGAGAAGAATTTAACGGGGGCGCCATCAAGATGGGAGAGATTTTCCGGAATTTTCCGGTTGCACTTCTCGTAAAGAACTGAATGGGTGAGCGTGTTTTGGCACGATAGAGGACCATAGGAGCGAAGAGATGCATGAGTTCACAGTGTGGGCGCCTCGTGCGCAAAAAATGGCCGTACAGGCCGGTGATCAGAAATACGCGATGAGCGGGCCTGACACACGAGGTTGGTGGAAGGTTCGTGTGGAAACCGCGGATATGGGTACTGACTATGGCTTTCTCCTGGATGATGACGAGACAGTTTATCCAGATCCCCGCAGCCAGTGGCAGCCGAATGGCGTGCATGGAATGTCACGTCTGTATGACCAGAAGGCATTCGAATGGCACGACGGACGCTGGCAGGCACCTCCGCTGGCTAGCGCCATCCTTTATGAACTCCACATTGGAACGTTCACGCCGAGCGGCACTTTCGACAGCGCCATCGACCGACTCGACTATCTCTGCGATTTAGGCGTCACTCATATTGAGATCATGCCTGTGGCCGCGTATGCAGGCGATCGGGGTTGGGGCTACGACGGAGTTGCACTCTTTGCTGTAACAGAGAATTACGGTGGTCCAGATGCGCTCAAGCGCTTTGTCGATGCATGTCACGTTCGTGGGCTGGCAGTTGTACTCGACGTGGTTTATAACCACTTTGGACCCGTAGGGGCCTACAGCGGAAAGTTCGGGCCTTATCTCACGGACCATCACTGCACGCCCTGGGGAGATGCCGTAAATTTCGAGAGCCAGGGCAGCGATGAGGTACGACGGTTTTTCTGCGATAACGCGCTGATGTGGCTGCGCGACTTTCATATAGATGGTCTGCGGCTCGATGCCGTGCACGAGTTTGTTGATCGCTCTGCCGTTCACTTTCTGGAGCAATTATCGGCCGAAGTCGAAGTACTCGCGGCCACGCTGGGTGGGCGTAAGGTGCTCATAGCAGAGAGCGATTTGAACGATCCCAGGATCGTTCGGCCTCGCGAGGCTTTAGGCTATGGCATCGATGCCCAGTGGAGCGACGACTTTCATCATGCCCTTTTCACACTGCTGCACTTTGAAGATGGGGGCGGGTATTACACCGATTTCGGCTCGATTGAGAAATTAGCAAAGTCGCTCAACCATGTTTTTGTGTATGACGGTGAATATTCGACGTATCGTCAGCGCAAACATGGCAGGCCGGTGGATGGACTTTCGGCGCATCACTTTCTCGGATTCATTCAGAACCACGATCAGGTCGGCAATCGCGCCACGGGAGATCGCCTGGCGGATATCGTCGGAGCGGACTCTGCACGAGTCGCAGCTGGCATCCTCTTGACTGCGCCCTTCGTGCCGCTGATCTTCCAGGGCGAGGAGTACGCTGCGTCCACGCCATTTCTCTACTTCGCGGACCATGAAGACGCTGAGATGGCGAAGGCCGTATCTGAAGGCCGCAAGAAGGAATTTGCTGCGTTCGGTTTTGAACAGCAGGAAATCCCAGACCCAGAAGCCCGCGGGACCTTTGAGCGCTCCCGTCTGAATTGGGATGAGATAGCCGAGCAATCCCACAAAGATATGCTCGATTGGTACAGAGCACTCATTCGTCTTCGGCGCAACTCCCTTGCCCTGAACGATGGAGACCGCGGGCATCTGACCGTGTCATGCGACGAGCGGAAGCGTTGGATGGTGGTGAATCGTGGTGCAGTTCGCGTTTTTGTGAACCTCGGCACGGAAAACGCCGAGTTCGAAATTCCAGAGGGCTTCCGGGTTGTACTCAGTTCGCGCGGTGGGAGGCCAGAGGCATCAAAAACGATTTCGATCGCACCGAACACCGTAACCATTATTTCGGCGGAAGCCCTATAGATACTCAAACAGCTACGTATTGAAGTTCGGACCGAGCTCCCGTCAGGACTCGGAGTATGCTTCCTTCTTCCTGTTCGCATATGACGAAACTTTTAAATCTTCCCATCGTATCCTTATAGAGTTGACATCCCGTTCCTTCGGCAAGCGGAACTTTATTTTCTGTCCCGGGCGCTACTGGTGCAAGTCAAACTAAGGAAGTACATGGCAAAACGATCCTACTCACTCGTCGCAGCAGTTGCTCTCACTTGGCTCTTTCTTGGTGCACCGTCCGGCTTGCCTGGAATGCGCCTCGGCGCACAGGTACCGACCCCTGCAACAGCAGCCACAACGAACCTGCTTGGCACGATCAAGACGGTTGCAGGTAATGGGTTTGCGATGACGACGGACAAAGGCGCGGCAGTTACGGTGACCATAGCCGACGGGGCCAAAGTGCTTCAACTCGCTGGCAGCACAGACCTGAAGACAGCGAAGCCGAGTCTGTTGTCGGAAATAGTTGCTGGCGACCGCGTTCTCGTCACGGGCAGCGGCGGAGATGCCCCGGACACATTCACTGCAAAGCGTGTCATTTTGATGAAGGCTTCCGACATCGCTCAGCGACAGGCGGAGCAACAAGCAGACTGGAAAGCGCGGGGGGCGGGCGGAATAGTAGATGCCGTCGATCTATCCACGGGTTCCATCACTATCGCCGCAGGCTCAACCAAGACTTTGATTCATACCTCGAGCAAGACCGACTTTCGAAGGTTCGCTGGCGATTCAGTGAAATATCAGGATGCGAAGCCGGGTACGCTTAGCGATATTCGAATTAAGGATCAATTGCAGGCTCGGGGAACACGATCGGCAGATGGATCTGTCCAGGCCGAGGAGGTAATTAGCGGGTCATTCGAGAATCTGTCGGGGGTCCTAATAAGTGTCGACCCTGCGGCTAGCACCATTAGCTTCAAGGACCTCGCTACAAAAAAGATGGTGACGGTGAATGTCACGTCTAACTCGGAAATTCGTAATTTGCCGCCCCAGGCGGCAGCGCGGTTTGCGTCTCAAAGCAGCAGCAGCGGTCGTGGCGGCCGCACTGGGGAACAAGCCGCCGGGCAAAATGCAGGTTCACAAAGATCAGCGGGCGCAGATTTATCCCAGATGATCGGAAAATTCCCTACTGTCCCCCTCGCGGAACTGCACAAAGGAGATGCCGTAATCGTGGTGGCGAGTCAGACGACGTCAATCTCTAAGTCGGTTACGGCGGTCACAGTGCTAACGGGCGTTGACCCAATACTCACCGCGAATCCCAACGGTGGTATGGATCTTGCGATGAGTATGGGCGGCGGCGGCGGACAGTGACAAGTTATGCGCCAGCCCGACAACTGTTTATACGAGATTTTTTTCAGGAATGAGGATGCCTTTGCGAAGTAAACTCGCCACTCTTTTGCTGTTGTGTGTAGCTCTGCTCCCTTGCTTTGCCCGTGCACAAAATCAGGGACCTTCAGGTGCGGCAGTCCACGGAACGGTTGTCGATCCCGACAACGCCCTCGTTCCGGGTGCCACAGTTACATTCACCTCGGCTACCGGCAAAGTGCTGACGATGCCATCCAATGGTGATGGGACCTATACGTTTCACGCCGTCCCTGCAGGAACTTATACTCTTACCGTAACCGCCCCTGGGTTCGCTCCGTACGTCAAGCTGGGACTTCACATCGCGGCGGGTGCTGATATCACCGCAGACGCCACGCTCGCCCTGCAGGACACAACCCAGACCGTCAACGTGACGACAGATACTGTGCAACTAAGCGTAGATCCGGAAAATAACGCCAGTTCTACTGTGATAACCGGAGATTCATTGAATGCCCTCTCGGATGACCCGGACGAGCTGGCGACGGAACTCTCCGCGCTAGCGGGGCCCTCCGCCGGTCCTAACGGGGGACAGGTCTATATCGACGGTTTCACCGGTGGACAACTCCCACCGAAGTCCTCCATCTTGGCAATTCGCATCAACTCAAACCCGTTCTCCGCCCAGTATGACGAAGCGGGTTATGGACGCATCGAAGTCCTCACCAAGCCAGGCACAGACAAGTTTCACGGTAGTAGCAGTTTCCAGTTGGGCGATAAAGTCTTCAATACATCGAACCCGTTTCTGGGTTCACAAAATGTCCAGCCGAACTATTACACAATTTTCGCGCTAGGCAACGTGACCGGCCCCATACGTCCCGGGATGTCGTTCACGCTGGGCGGATCCTACCGAAATATCCAAAACAACGCGATCATCAATCCGACGGCAATCTACAGTAGTTCGCCCACCTCCACTACGATGTGCCCTCCCGGACCTAGCGGATGTACCGCTAATGCCTATCCCACGACGGCCCGTGCGGTGGCTACGCCGCAGCTTCGTTGGGATATCAACCCACGATTCGACACCATGATCGGTTCGAAAAACACGCTGACCACCCGCTTCGAATATGAATCGAATAGCCGCACTAACAACGGCGGAGGTCTGAGCCTACCGTCCCGTGGAAGCAAATCTTCCGGCAATGAAATAACCCTGCAATTGAGCGACACCCAGCTGTGGAGCAATAGCGTAATCAACGAGACCCGTTTTGAGTTTCAGCGCGAATCATCAAGCTCGACACCATCCGACGCGGGCCCAGGCATCTCAGTCCAGGGCGTCGTGAATGCGGGTGGGTCAGGCGGAGGCAGTATTGATAACAGCAGCCAAAATCACTACGAGCTACAAAACTATACGTCCATTCAATTGGTGAAGAACTTTATTCGCCTCGGAGCACGGCTTCGCACCAATGGATCGACCACTAGCTCAAATGGAGGTAATGCCGGATCGCTGACCTACAGCTACCTGCTGGACCCATGCACTGACCCGGGCTTAACCAACAGGCCGAGCAATTGCACGGGGCCGGTAACCGGACCAGCCTGCGCAGCCGGCAATAACACGGTTTCGAACAGGATTTCGTCTTACCAGTGCGGTATACCGCTCCAGTTCAACCTGACTACGATCAACAATCCGACAATCAAAGCGCGTCAAACCGATGCGGAGTTTTATGCCGAGGATGACTGGAAAGTGACTCCGAACTTTACCTGGAGTTACGGTCTCCGCCTGGAAACGCAGAACTATATCAACAGTACACACGACTTTGCACCTCGCACTTCTGTGGCATACGGCATACCGCATAAAAATGGAAAGACAACCACTGTGCTGCGAGCTGGCTTCGGCATTTTTTATGACAGATTTGGTCTCGGGCAGATTGAAAACATTATAGAAAGCGACCCGGCAAACCATCAGAACTACCTTTATACGAACCTTGATTCTGGCTGCACGCCCACAACCATATCTACAGGCGGATGCACTGCAGGAACAGGAACGTCTGCAGCGCGGCCCCAGGTATCGATAGCCGGGCATGGTCTGCGCAGCGCGTACAACATACAATCAGCAGCCACTCTGGAGCAGCAGATTGGTAAGTACACCAGCCTCTCCGTCACCTACCAGAATATTCGCGGAGAGCACCAGTTTTTCACTCGCACCTTTTTCGGTCCGGGCGCTTCCCAGACGCCGCCCAGCGTCTGTGCTGCAGCCCCGGCAAACGCGTACTACATCAATTGCATTCAATCGGAGGGTATCTATCGCCAGAACCAGATCAATACCAGTCTCAACGTCCGGACTCCGAAGGGAACCACCATTACGGGTTATTACTCAGCCAACTGGGCGAACTCCAACCTAAGCGGCATTACCGACCCGTATCATCCCAGTGTTGACTATGGTCGTGCAGCATTTGCGGTACGTAATCGGATTGCGATTTTCGGAACAATACCGCTGCCGTATCTCATTACGGCAAGCCCCTTCCTCGTTGCGCAATCCGGATCCCCGTATAACGTCACCACGGGTATCGATAATAACCAGGACGGCGTTTTTGATGACCGCCCCAGTTTCGCCAACAATGCAACCTCCGGCAAATGCCTGGCAGCAAGTTCGTTCGATGCCCATCCTCAATCTTCGGCTACCTTGATTCCGGTCAATTACTGCACTGGCCCGGCCAGCGTCACGCTCAATATGCGTCTCTCGCGAACCTTTGGCTTCGGCCCGAAAACGCAACCGAATCGTGGAGGCAACGGCGGCCCGGGAGGCCCGGGTGGATTTGGCGGTCCTGGCGGCGGTCGTGGTGGTGGACGCGGCGGGTTTGGTGGCGGCGGAGGCCGTGGCGGAGATGGCGGAGGAGGCCGCAGCGGCTCCAACACTGGACGAAAATATAACCTCAGCCTCGGCGTTTTCGCCCAAAACATCTTCAACCAAGTGGCCTACTCGAATCCGACGAGCAGTCTTAATTCTCCGCTTTTTGGAAAATCCACCCAACTTCAAGGCGGCGTCAATTCCGGAGGGACGGCGGTGCGGCGCATTACGCTACAGGCTAACTTCTCGTTCTAACTGAGTGCCGTTTCAACGAAGGCGCGATCCTAAGCGGGTCGCGCTTTTACGTTGCTTTGCATCCAAAGTGTCCAATTCCGACCCATGCAGAGTACTCGGTCCAGCAAGAGCTACGAAGTTAACTGGATTCAACCTTCGCCTCCAATAGTTCACGAAATTCCAAAGGGCGAAGCTGCGGGTGCTGCGCCGCTCCAGATGAGTCGACCTCTTGGCGAATCTGTTTCGGTTGCTCCCTTGGCAGCGCGTCAGCGATCATGACGGTCTTAGCATTCATAAATTCGCGCATACCTGCGGCGGATAGTTCGCGGCCAAAGCCCGAGCGCTTGATGCCACCGAACGGAAGCCTCGGGTCACTGGCGACGGGCGCGTTCACAAAGACTGAACCGCATTCCAGTTCCCCCACGAATCGTCTTTGCTCACTCGCTTTGCGAGTCCACACCGAAGCACCAAGTCCAAACGGTGTGTCGTTAGCGAATGCAATGGCTTCGTCGACGTCGCGCGCGCGAAATAGCATTGCCACCGGCCCGAAGATCTCCTCGCGACAGATCGCCGACCTGGGAGGGACACCCGCTAGCACCGTCGGCTCATAGTAGTTGCCTGCTCCTAACATGCGCTCGCCGCCCGTGAGCACTCGGGCGCCGGCGCGGACTGCAGCCTGCACATGCGCGTCTACTTCTTCAGCCTGCGCCACAGTAGCCAGCGGACCAATCTCGGTGGCCTCACGCATCGGATCCCCGATCTTCATCGCTTCCATTCCGGCGACAAAGCGCGTTTCAAATTCTTTGTAGATCGAATCGGAGACGATGAAACGTTTTGCAGCAATGCATGATTGGCCTGTGTTGATACACCGAGCCCGGACCGCTGCATCAACTGCCGCGTCCAGGTCAGCCGACGCCGTCACGATAAATGGATCGCTGCCGCCGAGCTCGAGCACGCATTTCTTGATCAGCCACCCGGCCTGGGCGGCGATCGCCCGGCCGGCCGCTTCACTCCCCGTAACCGTCACCGCAGCCACGCGATCATCGGCAAGCACAGATTCCACCTGGCCAGCGTTGATGAGCAAAGATTGAAACGTTCCGCGCGGAAAGCCCGCGCGACGCACCAGGCCTTCGATTGCAAGGGCACATTGGGGTACGTTCGAAGAGTGCTTCAGCAAGCAGACGTTGCCGGCCATCAGCGCAGGTGCGAGGAAGCGGAAGACCTGCCAGAAGGGGAAGTTCCACGGCATAACAGCGAGGATGACGCCGAGTGGATCCCATCGCACGAATGTGTCAGTTGCTTCAACTTCCACTGGCTCTGGGGCAAGAATGCGTTTTGCATGCTCGGCGTAGTAGTGGCAGACGCTGGCACATTTCAAAATCTCCGCTCGCGCTTGCGTGATCGGTTTGCCCATCTCCAAAGTGATCAGCCGGGCGAGTTCATCGGTTTCCTGTTCCAAAAGATGCGCGAGTTTGCGCATGCAAAGGGCGCGATGGTCGAGCGGAACATCGGCATAGCTGGCGAAGGCGATCTCTGCGAGGGCAATCTTCGAGGAAAGCGCTTCTTCGGAGAGGGCGGAAAATTCCTGCAGAAGCTTTCCGTCCGCCGGATTGATGGATTGGATTGGCATGCGTCTAGTCCGATGCAAGCTTACCAAGAGTGGGTGCAACTTGCGCGGTCCTTACGCAGGTCGTTGGGCGAAACCTTGTGTCGAAGGGCTCGTAGAGACGCTTCCGAGCATGGGACTTGAATGTTGCGATGGTGCGAAAGCGGGGCGAGACTCGGTTCTGGGGATAGTGGGGTATACCCCCCCCCGGTATATCCACCTGGCTTTGTTGATTCTATTGTGGTTATTTTGTCGTGTCGTCAAATAGCCACAGTGAAGTGTTGACACTGAAGGGGTTGTAGCGTCGTGTATATAAACGGCCACACCCAGCATCTCTCCATGTTTGAATTCTGAACGCGGGTCAGCGGGAGGCACCCCAAGTTCCTTGTTCCACAGCGAGATAAATGGCTGCTTCATTATTTCTCTCATTGTCCCTACTCCACCCGAGCTCATCCTGGCTACAGGTCCGGTCCGAAAGTGGACACGACGCTGGCCTTGTATCTGGCTCTTGTTTGATTATATAGGGCGTGTCAAGGGCTTGGAAACGGGTTGAAACGGCAACCCGGCGGAAACATGGTCGTATGCCATAATCGCTATACTCTGCCGCCGTATGACGTGCAGAAGCTTTGACCCGGCTGCTTGAAAAGGAAGGGAGGCGCGCCATCGAAGGCAATCCCATCTTCATGAAGAAAGCAATCGCGCTGGCGACTGAGAATGTACGGTCTGGAGCGGGAGGGCCTTTCGGAGCTGTGATCGTGCGCAAAGGCGAGATTATCGCCACCGGCGTGAATCAGGTCACCTTGACCAACGATCCTACAGCTCATGCCGAGGTGGTGGCGATCCGTGCGGCCTGCATGGCGTTGGGTGATTTTCAGCTGGCTGGTTGCGAGATGTACACGAGCTGCGAACCTTGCCCTATGTGCCTTGCTGCGATCTACTGGGCACACTGTGGAGCTATTTTTTATGGCAACTCAGCAGCGGATGCAGCCGAGGCAGGATTCGATGATTCCTTCCTGTATGCGGAGGTTCGCCGCTCGCTGACTGAACGCAGGATTTCTGCAACGCGCATGCTTGGTAACGAGGCCATGGAAAGTTTCGACGCATGGCGGGCGGAGATAGATAAGATCAAGTATTGATATGGCAATCCAAAGAAACACCTCTCAACGGAAGACCACACGCATCTCCATGACGAACAAAAAGACCAATGCAACTGTAAAGATTGCCTTGCTGGGTTTTGGTACCGTCGGCAGCTCGGTGGCGCGCGTACTGGCGGAATCGAAGTTTCCTGGTATCGAGCTGACGCATATCTACAATCGCAGCGTCCAGCGCAAGCGGACCTCCGAGGCGGCTCGGTGCGTGCCGGGATCTGTGAAGTGGACCGAGAATTTTGCCGACATCCTCCACTCGGACGTGGACGTAGTGGTGGAGCTGGTGGGCGGCCTTGTCCCGGCTGAGGACTGGCTGCGCAAATGCTTCGCCGCAGGCAAGTCCGTTGTCACCGCCAACAAGCAGCTGATTGCGTATCGCGGTGCAGCACTTGCACGGCTTGCAGCAAAGCACAATGTGCAGCTGGTGCATGGAGCGGCTGTGGCTGGCGGCGTTCCTGTCATTGCAGGAATGCTGCAAGGCCTCTCGGGCGATCGCATTACGCGGATCAGCGGCATCGTGAACGGCACCTGCAATTACATTTTGAGCCGGATGGAAACCGGAGCAAGCTATGCCGCCGTGCTTGCCGACGCGCAAGCGCTGGGCTACGCCGAGGCCAACCCGTCCGCCGACGTCGACGGCTTCGACGCGCGCGCCAAGCTGTGTATCCTCTCTCGCGTTGCGATGCACGCTGAACTCGATCCCGACCAGGTTGCGACGCAGTCCATCTCCAGCGTGGAAGCGATCGACTTTGCGTATGCGAAAGAGTTGAACTGCACTATTCGGCAGGTGTCGTGCGCGCAACTGGAGGGCAAAACAGTCCACGCCCGGGTGGCGCCTATGCTGGTGCCCTTGTCTTCGCCTATTGCCTGGTCGCACGGTACGCAGAACATGGTGGTAACCTCGGGCCGGTTCGGCGGCGACGTCGTTTTCTCCGGCCATGGGGCAGGCGGTGAACCCACAGCAGTGGCTGTTGTTTCCGACATACTCGCGGTCGCGCAACGGTCCTTTGCCGTGCAACTCCCTGTACATCGGCGAGAGGTGACCGGCGAGTTCCTGGCACCGCAGTATCTTCGTTTCGTGGTGGATGACAAGCCCGGGATCGTCGCAGGAATTGCCGGTGCGCTGGCGAAGGTAGGAGCGAACATCGATTCCCTGCTTCAGCATCCAGGCCATCCGAAGCACCGACTGCCTTTCGTGGTGACGACGGAACCTTGCCTGAGCTCAACCATCGAGAAGGCGGTCACTGCGATCGCAAAGCTCGACTGCATGCTGGAGCGGCCGCTTTGCCTGCAAATGTTGCAGACGAAGGAATAGGCATGGATCGAGCGAAGTAAGGCAAGGACAAGATCGACCGGGGAGAGCAAAGTTTAGCGTCTCTTCCGCACGGCAACTATACTCATCTGCACGCCATGAATACGAACCGACGACGCGGAGCCATTGCCCTTTCGATCACCCTTGGTGTGCTCCTCGTCGGCGGCCTGGTTACCTACAATATCGCCTGGATTATCCACTACAAAGGACGGATCGCGGAGGTAGTTCTCGGAGCTATTTTCTTTTCATTGCTCACCGCGGGCGCAGTGCTGAACACCGTCTTTCTGGTGCGCGAGGTGCGGCGCAACGAACGCCAGGACTCGTTCCTGAATGCCGTGACCCACGAGTTGAAGACGCCTATCGCATCCATCCGGCTCTATCTGGAGACGTTGCAGCGGCGCGACGTGCCCGAGGCGCAGCGGCAGGAGTTCTATAAGATCATGCTGGCCGACTCAGACCGGTTGCTGGGCACGGTTGAGCAGGTATTGAAGGCGGGCGAACTGGGGGCGCGCACTAGCCGCAGCCGTGTTGTGGTTGAACTAGCGCCGCTGGTGGCCGAATGCATCGCCATTGCGCTTCAACGCCACCATTTGCCCGCTGAAGCCATCCAGCTGACGCCTGTCCCTCTGGGTGTGCGACTGCATGTCCGGGGAATTCCGGAAGACCTGCGCACGGCCATTCTCAACCTTCTGGACAATGCGATCAAGTATTCGCCGAGTGGCGTTGCGGTGATCTGTACGTTGGCCATCGTGCGTTATACGGAAGTAGCTCTGACCATTACGGACAAGGGGCTGGGGCTGGCACCCAAGGACCTGAAGCGCATCTTCAAACGCTTCTACCGTGTGCCGGGACGCAATGCGATCAAAATTAAGGGGACTGGCCTTGGGCTGTTTCTGGTTCGCGCGATTGCGAAACAACATGGAGGAAATATTATTGCGAGCAGCCCCGGACCAAACCTGGGGACGACGATTACGCTGAAGCTGCCGCTGGCGAACTCATCGGAAAGCAGCTCGCAGTAAGAAGGCCCTGTAGCCGCTGCTCGATTCCTGCCATACTGAAACACGATGGCATTGTTTTGGGATTATTTCGTTCTGTCGTTCAGCGCGCTGCTGCCGCTGATCAATCCGATTGGATCGGCGCTGATCTTTGTCGGCCTGGTGGGGCAGGTACCGGTCGAGCTGTACCATTCGCTATCGCGGCGTATCGCGATCAATACGGTATTGTTTCTGGGCATCATCGACCTGATCGGGTCGGGACTGCTGCGCTTCTTCGGAATCTCGCTGCCGATCGTCCAGGTAGCGGGAGGTCTGGTGATCGGTGCGATCGGGTGGTCCATGCTCAACCAGCAAGGCAACGAGCCAAGCGCAGAAAAGATGCGCGGTGCGGAGCAGGTGCAGACGAATGAATTGGGCAGTGATCTAAAGCATAAGACGTTCTACCCTTTTACGTTTCCCATTACTGCAGGACCCGGCTGTATTGTGGTGATGTTGACGCTGGCTGCGCACACGCCGCAGAGGCCAATTCGGGAGAATCTGCTGGCGCATGCCGGGTTGCTGCTGGCGATTCTGGTGCTGTGCCTCTCGGTATACTTCTGCTACGCGCATGCACACCGCATTGCGGATCGCATCTCGCCCTCCACGGCTCACGGCGTGCTCCGCGTGATGGCATTCATCCTGCTTTGCATCGGTGTGCAGATTGCGTGGAATGGTTTGGCTCCGCTGCTTTCCAGCCTGCTTCATCCTGCGTGATCCTGAGCTATGAATCCTGATACTCCATTACCGCTGATTGTGCTGGTCGAAGACGAAGAACACCTGGCGCGGGGACTGCTCTTCAACCTGGAAGCAGAGGGCTTTCGCACGCACCATGAGGTGGACGGGGATTCGGCAATGGCGTATCTGCTCGACACCCCGCAATCGGGGCCGGAGAAGGTCGGGGTGATCGTACTGGATTGCATGCTTCCAGGCAGGGACGGCTTCGCGATCACGCGTGCTCTTCGTGAGGCGCAGCGCTATACGCCGATCCTGATGCTTACCGCAAGAACGCGGCCGGAAGACATACTGGAAGGGCTGGAGGCCGGCGCGGACGACTACCTGCCCAAGCCGTTCGAGCTGAACATTCTCATCGTCCGCATCAAGAGTCTGCTGCGTCGCTCCGTGTGGCATGCGATGGAGTCGAAAGTGCCGGCAGAGGCGGCGGTCGAGCCTGCTTTGGTGGATACTTTCCACTTCAATCACCGGACTATCCGCTTCGATGCACTGGAGCTGGTGGCGCCGAATCGGATTACGCAGCTTACGCTGATGGAAGCTGAGCTGCTCCGCTACTTCGCGGAGCGCGAAGGCAAGATTATTCCGCGCAGCGAAATTCTGGAGAAGGTCTGGCATGTCCATGCGGATACCGATACGCGCGCCATCGACAACTTCGTGGTTCGGCTGCGCCGCTATATCGAGGACGATCCGGCGAATCCGCAACACCTGACGACGGTGCGCGGTGTCGGGTACCGCTTCCTTGCCGAGCCGTAGATGTGGGGGTGAGGCTGGTGTGGGTTCAGTCGATGAGCGGCGGCAACCGTCCGGTCGCCAGGCGTCGTCAAAGTGCGGTAGACTTGCCGCGCGCCGCAAGGGGCCTCACCAATGCCACTTCAGCGAGGGGAGATTCCATGTCCCGCTGTACTTTACGAAACATCTTCACCGTTCTCATCTACGCTGGCGTCGCCGTCTTTCTGTACCCCTACGTTACGGGACACTTTTCGAGCGCTGTGATCTATCTTGCGGTGGGCATCGGTCTTGCGGTTCTCTGCGGCATTTTGCGCTGCGTTTGCATTGAGGGCGACTGCCCAGAACGCCTGCCATCCGCGAATCCGAAGACGCCGACGGCTCGCTAAGGGTCGCAGAGAGACGTATACTCCCTGAATGCTCCGCCGAATGCTTACACTCGCGTTACTGATCGCATTCGGTAGTCCGTTTGTCGCGCCCATCCTGGCGGCCACAGCGAGCGCTCAGGCAAGTCTGCCTGCCTGCTGCCGCCTGCACGGCAAGCATCATTGCAGTATGCCTGAAGGCGGCGGCCAGGGCAGTTCCAACGGCGCTGTTCTGCAGGGTCCGCCTTGCCCGTTCTGCCCCGGAGCGACGCAGCAAACGCGGACCAGCGGCGTCTCGCTCACCATAGCGCAGAGAGCGTCCGTGCAAAGCCATCAGGTCTTCGCCTTGCTCGGTCTACGCGAAGGGAAGGCACGGGCGGTCAGTGCATTTGCGCACCTCAAGCGCGGCCCTCCCTGCTTCTTCGCGTAAACCTCCCCCTCCATACAAAATCCACACTATCCAGGCAGGCGCTTACTTGCCGGGCCCAGAATCTGGTCGCAGGTTTGCGACCGCGGAGCGTTATGACTCTTCTTGCTTTTCGTAAGTTCGCACAAAGTTTCTACTTCCTTTCAGTCCTATTGCTCATGTTGCCGATGACTGCCCGGGCAACTGTTTTTTCGCAGCTTCAGGGGGTGGTGCACGATTCTCAGCACCGGCCCCTTCCCCACGCGCACGTGGTGCTGGTTTCGGCTCACTCCGCTTTCAGTCAAACGGCGGAGAGCAACGGTGAAGGTGCGTTTGCGTTTACCAACATCCCGCTGGGTGATTACGTCGTTACCATCGCGCACTCGGGGTTCGAGACTCTGAAGCAGACAATCGTTGTTCACTCGGATACCTCTCCTGTGCTCCATTTTGAGCTTGAGGTGGGGCACGTGTCGGAGACGGTCACGGTGACCGCGCCTCCGCAAACAGCGAGCGTGGATACGGTTACCCCGACGACCCTGATCGATCGTCTTGATATTGCGACTACCCCTGGCGCGGACCGCAGCAACTCGATGGCGATGATTACAGACTATGTTCCTGGCGCGTACATGACGCATGACATGCTGCATATGCGTGGAGGCCACCAAGTCTCCTGGCTACTCGATGGGGTCGAGATTCCCAACACAAACATCGCGAGCAATGTTGCGGCGCAGATCGATCCCAAGGATATCGACTACCTGGAGGTCCAGCGGGGTAGTTACACCGCCGACGTGGGCGACCGCACCTATGGAGCCTTCAACGTTGTACCGCGCACGGGGTTCGAGCGGGATCGCGAGGCAGAGCTGGTGGTTTCAGCCGGAAACTTCCTGCAGACGAACGATCAACTCAGCTTTGGAGACCACACTCAAAAATTCGCCTGGTATACGAGCCTTAGCGGCAATCGCACTGACTATGGCCTCGCGCCGCCGATTGAAACGGTTCGGCACGATGCAGCCGATGGGTATGGCGGCTTTGCTTCGCTTATCTACAACCGCACTCCAAAAGACCAATTGCGCCTGATCACGCAGCTCCGTCACGACTTCTTCCAGATACCGTATGACCCGAACAGTGCCGGCGATCCGGAGGCCGATACAAGCGGATTGCGAGATACGCAGAATGAGACGGACGGCGTTGCCGCATTCACCTACGCTCACACCTTCAATCCGGCAGCGATGCTGCAGGTTTCGCCGTTTTATCACTACAACCGCGCTGACTACGACTCGCTTCCGGGCGAGTTGCAGATCGCAAGCACGTTGCACCGCACTTCCAACTTTAGCGGGGGTCAGCTTACGGTCAACGTGCAGCCGAGTCATGGTTTTTTTGCGCACAATACGTTGCAAGGGGGTGTCTACGCCTTTGGCCAACACGACGGCTACTTCTTTGGCGCGATCTTCAACGACGGGAGCGGAACCACGATCCACGAACCCGCGTCGACCAGCGGCAGCGTGATCGAAGAGTATCTCTCGGACACTTTCAAGCCAACCTCATGGCTGACGCTGACAGCCGGACTGCGGCAATCCCGCTTCGAAGGCCAGGTGACGGAAGACTACACAGCTCCTCGCACCGGCATCGCCTTGCAGATACCGCGGCTCAACTGGGTGTTTCGCGCGTTCTATGGCCGTTTCTACCAGCCGCCACCGCTGCTTACCGCGTCGGGGCCGGTGCTCGCGTATGCAAATAGCAATAACACCGCGATTGCCAAGCTGTACGGGGAGCGCGACGAAGAGCATCAGTTTGGTGTGCAGATTCCGTTCCGTGGATGGATGCTTGATGTCGATACCTTCAAGAATCGCGTCAACAACTTTCTCGACCACTCAAACATCGGCGAATCCAGCCTCTATTTTCCGGTCACTGTCGACGGCGCGCTGGTTCGTGCGTGGGAGGTTTCTCTGCGCTCACCACGGCTCGCACATCTGGGCCAGGCACATCTTGCCTACTCGAACCAGATTGCGGAACAGCGCGGCGCTATTACTGGCGGTCTCATCTGCATCCCCGTCGGCGATCCCTCCTGCGATGCGGGCTTCAACTACACGCCGGTGGATCATGATCAGCGGAACACACTCAACTTCGGCTTCAATGCCAGCCTGCCGCATGCGTTCACAGCTTCAACAAATGTCTATTACGGGTCTGGATTCATTAATGGCGGGTTCGATCCGGCCGGTGGACCGCCAGCCGATCCTCGTTATCCCAATCAATATCTACCGGCTCATACTACCTTCGATCTGACCGTTGGCAAGAGTATCGGCGACAACCTCTCGGCTTCGATTACCGCGATCAATGTAGCGAACCGGCGAGTGCTGCTCGACAATTCGCTCACCTTCGGCGGATTTCATTACAACGATCCACGCCAGATTTATGGAGAATTGAGGTATCGCTTCAAGTTTTAGGTTCGAGCGCGGGCGGGCTGCCAAAAACGCTGGCCTCCTGCCCGCGCGCTACACTCGAAGACAGTACTCAATGCGCATCTTCACTCGCTACATCCTTCGCGAAGTCGCTTCCTACGCCGTGCTTAGCGGAGTCTTGTTTACGTTCGTGCTTTTCATGCGTTCCCTGCCGCAGATCCTCGACCTGCTGGTACGCGACTCTGCATCCTTCCATGACATCTGGCGCATCTTTGCCGACCTCTTGCCGAACACCCTCACCGTCACTCTTCCCACTGCAGTTCTCGCGGGCATTCTACTTGGGCTGGGCCGCCTGGCCGCAGATTCGGAAGTCACTGCCATGCGGGCCAGCGGTATAGGGGCGCTCGGCTTTGTCCGCATCGTCTCTATCCTTGCCTTCACCGCGCTGGGCTTTGGCCTTTTCAACGCGCTTTATTTCGCTCCCCGGGGGGCGGCAGATTTACTCAATCTCGAAAATGAACTTAAGACTTCTCAGGCCTCTGTGTCGATCGAGCCTCGCGTGTTTTATGAAAGTTTCAAGGACTATGTTTTATATGTTCAGGAAGTTAAACCGACAGCGAATGCGGCGTGGCATAACGTCTTCCTTGCCGATCTCACCCAACCAGCCAATCCCGTCGTTACGACCGCCGAGCAGGCGGTAGTAGGAAGCCCCGGGCCTGAATCGCAAGGGCTGCTGGTCCACCTCATCAATGGTGGCACCCACCAGATTTCGCCGACCGATCCGAATCAGTACCCCATCTCCGGCTTCACCTCGACGGATCTTTTGCTTCAGCCTGAGGCGCAGGACTCCACCCACATCTCGCACCAAAACGCACATCTCCAGGCTCTTCCCATGCGCGAACTCTGGCTACGGTCAGGGGGAGTTGGGAGCGACGGACACGCTCCATCAGAAGCGGACGTGCGCGCTGCAAAAATTGAGCTGAATACTCGATTCTCTTACCCCTTCGCGTGCCTGGTGCTGATGCTGATTGGCGTTCCTTTGGGCCTGTCCTCGAAGCGCGGTGGCAAAAGTACTGGCGTGATCCTGACACTGCTGCTGGTGTTCGCGTACTACCTGGTGTCAGAGGTAGGCAGCGGATTCGCGCGATCCGGCAAGGTTTCGCCCTACGTAGGAGTATGGGGAGCAAACTGCATCTTTGCTGTGCTTGGCATTATTCTGCTGCAACAGCTTTCGGGCGGCGGCATCCTACTGAACTTTTTTACTGCGTTCGGCAATTCGGCGGGCAGGCGCTTATCGAAACTCGCCCCAGGGCGAATGGGAGCGGCACTCCTTCAGTTCGTCAGATCGACGGGGAAGCGTGACGAATTCAACTCTTCGGGATTAACTCTCGATTCACGCCAGCGAACGCTGCCTTCCGAACAGCCGGACATCACCCTCATTCAGCGCCTGAGAAGGTTCTTCGGAACCAGCTTTCCACTGCTACTCGATGAATACGTAATGCGCGCGTATGCCATGAATTTCCTACTCGCGCTCGGCTCCTTCGCCATGCTCTATGTCGTCTTCACCTTCTTCGAATTGATGGGCGACATCGTGCGCAATCAGACTCCCTTCATTATCGTTGGCGAATATTTGTTTAATCTGTTGCCGTTCATCGTCAATGCCGTGACTCCACTCTGTTCCCTGCTCGCAGTGCTTATTACCTTCGGTGCGCTCAATCGCTCCTCAGAGCTGACCGCGATGAAGGCTACCGGCATATCGCTCTACCGGCTCGTGGCGCCCATCCTCGTACTGGCTGCCGTTATCGCTGCTGCGCTATTTGCCTTCGACGAGTCCTACCTGCCGGATGCCAATCGGCGCCAGGAGCAGCTGCGTGCGCAGATAAAACACAAGCCCGCACAGACCTTCCTATTGCCTGGCCGTCAATTCATCTCCGGGAAAACGGGCTTAGCGGGAGAACCGGCGCGCATCTTCTACTACGTTGCATTTGATCAGGAGCGCCAGATCTTTGCCGACCTCACCGTCTTCGAATTCGATCGCAAGAGTTTCACACTGCAGCGACGCATCTATGCCAAGACTGTGCGATGGGATGCGGGCGTCAACCGTTGGATCTTCGAGAATGGCTGGCAGCGTACGTTCGCGGGCCAGGCGGTTACCAGCTACAGCACCTTCTCTATCGACACATTCCCCGAGATCCACGAGCAGCCCGGATATTTTACGAAGGAGTACAAGCCCTCCGAAGCGATGAGCTACGGCGAACTGAGCAGATACATCGCCGACCTAAGCCAATCTGGCTTCGATACTGTCAAACTCCGCGTCCAACTAGCTAATAAGCTTGCCGTTCCGGCCATCACGCTGGTGATGGCGATCATTGCGGTGCCATTCGCGGTCTCGATGGGCAAGCGGGGGGGCCTCGCTGGCATTGCCACTGCCATTGGCCTGGCGATCGCCTATTGGGTCGTTGCACTTATCTTCACTTCGATGGGAGACATCAACACGCTGCCGCCTCCACTTGCTGCGTGGTCTCCCGATCTGCTGTTCGCGGTCACAGGCTCGTATCTGCTTCTGCGGACACCGACGTAGCTACGTGGCCTGATGGCTCGCCGCCGTCGAAAAAGTCGCATTCGGAGCCGATACGTTACGATGGATGCACTATGAAATTGCTCATCGTTGTGTCTGTCATCTCGTTCGCGCTTACGCAGAAGCCAGCCGTTGCCCAGGGCGCGGCCAAGGCATCTCATCCCGCCACAACACATACATCAGCCGCCGCACATTCGGATTTGCACGGCTGCGTCAAGCTGGAAGCACTGTCCCCTAAAATTCCGGCTCTGCCCTCTGCAGCATCCTGCCCAAAAGCTTTGTACGTCGTTAGTAAGATGCCGGTCGTCAAGCTGGATTACGTGTCTCCCATGGAAGACCAGGCGGCGCTGCACGAAACTTTCGGCATCGATAGCTCCTCGGTCACCCTGGCTTACGTGGATACGAAGGTCGGCACTGGACCGATCGTCGCGCACGGTAAGTTCGATAGTCTTCTTTACACTGGCTATCTTACAGATGGGACCGAGTTCGACTCCTCCGCGAAACATGGCAATGAGCCGATCGTCATTCAGTACGGCGAGCACAACGTCATCCCCGGCTGGGACACGGGGCTGGACGGAATGCGTGTAGGCGGCAAACGCCGACTCTTCATCCCTTACGAACTCGCGTACGGAGCGGCGGGTCATCCACCTGCCATCCCTGCAAAAGCGGAGCTTATCTTCGACGTCGAGCTGGTGAGTCAGAGCGACGAGAGGCCGATGCCCAAGCCTGCGCCTGCACCGCCCACCTCGACCGTGCCGAAGCCTTCCGCTACTCCTGCGACGCCGCCACCCGCTGCGTCACCTGCTGGAGCGCAGCCTGCAGCACCAGCGCCGCCAACCGCGGCCAAGCCTGCGGCGCCCGCCACGGCGCAGCCTGCACCCGCTGCAAAACAGTAACGAATCCTCACCGATGGCGCGGCATCTAAAGTGCTGCGCCATTCTTCCCTATGCTCAATCGCATTCGACCGCTTACGCCCTACCTGAAACGCTACTGGAAGAGTCTCGCCTGGGGTGGCGCGGCGGTGATCGCCTATAACGTCTTCCGGGTGCTGCTCCCGCTGATCGTCGGTCACGCGATCGACGACATGAGCCACGGCGTCACGCAGACTAAGATTATCCACCACGCGCTGCGGCTGCTGCTGGTGGCGGCGCTCTCGGCGGTCTTTCTCTACACCACGCGGCAGGTCATCATCGGCGCGTCGCGCGAGATCGAGTACGACCTGCGCAACGACCTCTTCGCCAATCTTGCGCGGCAGTCTGCAGGCTTCTACCATACGCACCGCACCGGCGACATTATGGCGCGTACGACGAACGACCTCAACGCCGTCCGCCAACTGCTTGGTCCTGCCATCATGTATTCGGCGAACTGTCTTGTGTTCACCGCCGCTGCGCTGCCGTTCATGATCCGCATCAGTCCGAAACTCACACTGTGCGCGGTGGGCCCGCTGCCGCTGGCGTCGATCCTGGTGCAGTCCTTCGGGCAGCGCATCCACCGTCGTTTCGAGCGCATCCAGGCCATGTTCTCCGACATCTCGGCCAAGGCGCAGGAGAACTTTTCGGGCGCGAGGCTGATTCGTGCATTCGCGCAGGAGGATGCGGAGATTGCGTCCTTTGAGCGAGCGAACCAGGAGTACATCTCTCGATCGCTGCACCTTGTGCGTTTGATGGCTATGCTTTGGCCCTCACTCGAACTCGTGCTTGGCCTGGGGTTGATGATTACGTTGCTGGTTGGAGGCCACGAGGTCGTCAGCCATCGCATTTCGGTCGGCAACTTCGCTGCGTTCAACGTGTACATGGTGCAACTGATCTGGCCCATGATCGCCATCGGCTGGGTGGTCAACCTGTTCCAGCGGGGCACCGCTTCGGTGGTCCGCATTGATGAACTGCTGAAGCAACAGCCTGCCATCGCTGACGACTCCTCTCGAACTTCCTCCACTTCCGATTCATCCTTGTCAGCGAGCGAGACGGCCTCGACGCAGCCGCTGCGTGGTGAGATCGAATTTCGCAACCTCAGCTTCACCTATTCGACGGGCGGTCCTGAGGTTCTGCACGGCATCGATCTGCGCATCGCCGCGGGCTCTTCGCTTGCCATCGTCGGACCTACGGGTTCGGGCAAATCAACGCTGGTCGGACTGATTCCTCGGCTGCACGAAGCGCCTGAGGGGACGATGCTGATCGATGGCCGGCCGGTCCGCGACTACACGCTCGATCAGCTGCGCGCCAGCATTGGCTTCGTGCCGCAGGAGACGTTCCTGTTCTCCGACACGATCGCTCAGAACATTGCCTTCGGCCGGCCCGAGGCCACGGCGCCCGAGATCCTCGACGCTGCAACAACCGCGCATATCGCCGCGGAAATTCTCGAGTTTCCCGCAGGCTTCGACACGCGCGTCGGGGAGCGCGGCATCACGCTCTCCGGTGGCCAGAAGCAGCGGACGGCGATTGCACGTGCGCTGATCCGCTCCTCTTCGATCCTTATCCTGGACGACGCTCTTGCCTCCGTCGATACGTATACCGAGGAGCGCATCCTCTCCGGGCTGCGGGATGTGATGCGCGGACGAACGACCATTTTCATCTCGCATCGCATCTCGACTGCGCGCAACGCCGACCAGATTGCTGTCCTCGTGGGCGGACGAATCGCCGAACTGGGCACGCACGATGAGTTGATCGCACGGAACGGCTACTACACTGCGCTGGCCGAGAAACAGCAGCTCGAAGAAGAGCTTGCGGTCACGGTTTAGATCGATCTGGCCTACCCCCTCCCCTATCCATAATTCGTATCATCTTATAAACAAACTAGTTAGCTAGTAGATCGATTTTCAAGATCTTGAAAACAAAGGGGATAATTTTCAAAATCTTGATAACACGTAAGTTAGCTATTTTTTGGCTACCCTGCCAAACACAATCCGACTTCCAGAGGATTCTGTTGTGCCTGAGTTAATTATATGGGCGGTGTCAAGGGCGGGCTGGACCGCCTGCAGGGCAATCGCATTTTAGGGTCTGTTGTTTTGAATATCCGCTTAGGTTCTGAATAGCTTTGACATTATTTCGGTGAGCGCCTCTTAAATACGGAGTTTCCGGCCCAAAAGCGGGCCGGAAGGACGACTCAACGAGCGCGAAGTTGAAATGCGATTGCCCTGGGATCTTCTGGGTGGTACGAGGAAAATTGTCGAGGTCGAAATGCCTAAGAATGCGGTACACGCGTCCAAAGCTCAAACGATGGCTGTCCATGTGAAAACATTTCGCGCAACCGCCTTCGTCCTCCTGGCATGCATCGTGTCCTGCCACTCCGGCGTCTGCCAGTCGGCGGGGAGTGAGGCGTCTCCCTCGCAGGTGGAGCAAATGCCTGCCGCCGGAGCGAAGCCGCTGCCGGACATCGTTGGCATGATACGCGATGTCGAGGCCAATCAGCGCAGGCTCGAAGCTGTCGAAAAGAACTATATCTATCGTTCGGTCGCGACAAGACAGGAGCAAGGAAGCGGCGGGCAGATCAAGAAGACCACCGTGACCGAGTATGACAACTTCTGGGTGAGCGGTGTGCCGGTGCGGCGGATGACCAGGAAAGACGGCAAGCCGCTGAGCACGGACGAGATTGCCAAAGAAGACGAACGCATCGACAAGATTGCTGCCAAAGCGGCAGAGAAGCGCAGCCAGGCCGACGCGAAGGGCAAGGAGACGGACCCGCGCGGCAATGAGGAGGTTACCGTCTCGCGCCTGTTGGAGCTGGGCGCCTTTACCAATCCTCGGCGGGTACAAGTGAAGGGGCGGGATACTATAGCGGTCGATTTCGCAGGGGATCCCAGGGCGAAGACACGCAACCGTGCGGAGGAGGTGATTCGCGACCTGGCCGGGACGGCATGGATCGACGAGCAGGATCGTGTGCTCGAACGCGTTGAAGGTCACTTTGTGAACTCCTTCAAGATCGCGGGCGGCCTGGTTGCCAGCGTTCAGAAAGACACGCACTTCGCCATGGATCAGATCAAGGTGAATGACGAGGTTTGGCTGCCGGCGCGTTTCGAAGGCGAAGGGTCGTTCCACGCGCTGCTGTTCTTCGGGTTCAACGGGGGTGTAAAGGTGGTGAACTCGGACTACCGCAAGTTCCGCACGAGCTCGACACTTCGTCCCAGCGAGACGCCTGTCGATTCGCCGGGTTCAGTGGGGGGTTCTGCAGAGGTACCGTCCGGCTCGCCTGTTCAACCCGAGCCGGTGGTTGCGCCGTGAGCTGCGGGCGGGTTAACGGCGAAGAGGGACAGCCGAAGCCGTCCCTCCCGCAAAACTTGATCGAAGCTAAGTGAAGCTTGACAGCTTAACCTAAGCCCGAGGTAGAAGACTAGAGAGGCTGAACGTCAGACGCCTGCCAACCCTTGGGCCCCTTGACTACGTTAAACTGCACAGCCTGACCTTCTTGAAGGCTCTTGAAACCGTTCGAATTGATCGCCGAGTAGTGAACAAACACGTCCTCGCCGTTCTGACGGCTGATGAAGCCAAACCCCTTGGCATCGTTAAACCACTTCACTGTTCCCTGTTCCATGTTGATTTATTCCTTAGTACAAATTGAATTGACGCAAGATCCAAATCGGGGTTCGACAGATACAACCGATGCAGAAAACCAATCTGTTTCAAACGATGTGAAAAGGTTAGCACAATTGGCAAGCATTTGTGGACAAAAAAATCAAATGCCCGCTTATGCACCGCATATTGTGCAGTCACGACTCCGAGGGAGAACCTTACGCATTCGGCAGTACATAACGGTTCACAAGGCTTGCTCCGAGTTGCGTGGTCTCGGGCATCAGGCCGGCTTTGCGTGCGATGAGCCAGGCCTGGGGGGTGATGGTTATCTCCGCGCGCCCCGCAGCGACGGCGGAGTAGATGCGATTTGCTGCGTGCGAGGCAGTGGTGGCGATGCCGGGCGTCTTCGCGGAGAGCATAAACCACCTCTTCTCGGCTTCCACGTCGCCGACAAAGTGAGCATGGTCCTCGCCGCCGGTGCGCATGAGGCCCGGGCAGACGGTGGTGACGCGGATGCCTTTGTGTCGCAACTCGGCATGGAGACCCTGGGAGAAGCCGACCATGGCGAATTTGCTGGCTGAGTAGGGCAACATGTGCGGTACGGCAACCTTGCCGCCGATGCTGGCGATGTTGACGACGGCTGCGCGGCGGTTCCATCCAGCGAGCGGAGTCTGGATGCGCAAGTGTGGAAGCGCGGCCCAGGTGGTGTAGAGCGCCGCAAAAAAATTGATGCGCATGGCGCGCTCAAAGGCTTCAGTCGTCTGGGCTTCGATGGGTCCGACCTCGATGATGCCTGCGTTGTTGACCAGCACGTCAATGCGGCCGAAGTGTGCGAGCGTCTCGTCGATCAGGCGCTGGCATTCGGCGGGGTGGGAGAGATCGGCTGCGACGAGGTAGAAATTTTCCTGCTGCAGACGCGGGTGCTGTGCGAGCAGATTCGCCTGGGCCTGCTGGAGCTCCTCGCGATGGCGCGCGGCCAGCACCAGGCGGACGCGTCCGCTTCGCGCGAACCTATCGGCGATTGCGAAGCCAAGTCCGCGGGAGCCGCCGGTGATGAGGACGACGGCGTCATCAGGAACGGACTGCGAACGCAGGGCGCGCGTGCCAAGTACGACGGCGGCTGCGGCCAGCGCGGTGCCGGCCAGTGCTGTTCCTGTGACTACGCCGCCGGCCAGCGCAGCAGTTCGGAGGAGAGAGGCGTTGGTGGGCATAGAAACCTTGGATGCGCGTTGCATGGGATTCGCGGTATCCTTCTGGCGATGGCAACGAAGCGAAAATCGAGGGGCGCGTACATGATCTCGGCAGTAGCCGAGATGTACGAGATCCACCCGCAGACGCTGCGGCTGTATGAGCGCGAGGGATTGCTCGCGCCCAGCCGGTCGGATGGCAATACGCGTCTTTATACGGATGAAGATCTGGAGCGGCTGGAGTTTATTTTGAACCTGGCTCGCGACCTGGGGGTTAACATCGCAGGCATCGCAATCGTGCTGCAGATGCGCGAACGGATGGAAGAGATGAACCGGCAGATGCAGGGCTTTGTCGATTACGTGCGTACGGAGATGTTGAGCAGGATGCAACACGCTCCGGGCGCCGGGTTGGTGCCTGTTTCGCGGCCAACGATGATTCCGCATCGCGCTGCGGCGGCGAGGACTGCCGCTTTGAAGGCGCCCGGCAGCAAAGGCAAGAGTTCGGCGAAGGGCTTGAAAACCAAATAGGGCCGGCTATCAAGACGGCCGACGGAATGCGTGGCTGGGTTGTGGCAGCGATGCTCTAAACTGGAGGAGTGGCCCTGTGCCAGAACCTGCCGCGCCTCCGTGCATGGCTGAATAAGGTGCGATGAGTTTGTTTCTGCGAATTCTGTTTTACGCTGCCCTTGCCGGCACGGTAACATCCACGGTCTATTGCGGCATGGTGCTGGTGGGTGCGGTGCGGTTTGCGCGCCGGAAGCGCCGCGAAGAGCGTTTTCCGGTTGAGTTTCTGCCTCCGGTGAGCATTCTGAAGCCGCTGCATGGTACTGAACCGGATCTTGAAGAGAATCTGAAGCGGTTTTTCGAGCTGGACTATCCGGAGTACGAGATACTCTTTTGTGCGCGGCACGATGCGGATGCCGGGCTGCAGATGGCGCAGCGCGTTGCTGCGGGCTATCCGCAGGTGCGAGCGCGCTTTCTTACCTGCGGGGAGCCGCGCTTTCCGAACGCGAAGATGTGGTCGATGGCGGCGTTGGCCGAGGCTGCGAGCTACGAGACGCTCGCAAGCAGCGATGCCGATTGCCGGGTGAGCAGAGATTATTTGCGGCGCTTTGTGTCGGAGCTGGCTGACCCGAAGCGGCAACTGGCGTCGTGCCTTTACGTGGGACGTACGACGGGCGGCTTTGCGGCTCAGCTGGATGCGGTGGGCAAAAGTGTGGAGATGTCGGCGGGAATCCTGGTTGCGGACATGATTGAGGGTGGGACGCACTTCGCGCTTGGCGTCAGCATGATTCTGCGGCGAGAGGCCTTCGCTGAGGCTGGTGGGTACGAGGATCTGGGGCAGTATTATGCGGAAGATTTTGTGCTGGGCAACCGCCTGGCGGCGCAAGGCATGGGCGTGCGGATGGCGAATCATGTGGTTCGGCTGATGGTGCTGCCGCAAAGCTTTCGCCGGTCGTTTGCGGATCAGCTTCGCTGGATGAAGAGTACGCGGAGGTCGCGGCCTGCGGGGCATCTGGGCACCGGACTGACATATGCGGTGCCGTTCGGGGTTTTGGGATTTGCGTGGGGAGTCTGCGCCGGGCGTGTTGAGCTTGGCTTGTTGTGGCTTGCGGCGATGTGCGTGAATCGGTGGCTGATGGCGGCGGTGGTGTTGTGGGCATTGGAGGATGAGCAGGCTGGCAAGCCTACGCTGATCTATCCTTTGCGCGACCTGCTGGGGTTTGCCGTTTGGGTTGCGAGCTACATGGGCGATCGCATGCAGTACCACGGCGGCAGGTATTCGCTCGGTGTGGGGGGCAGGTTTGAACGGGTGGAAGGCACGACGGGTGGAGCCTCGAAGGTGCGTGGGGGCAAGTTGCCACAGGCTCCGGCGCAAGGCAAATAGTGCGCTAGCGATTGGTGAGGATGGATTTTCCGCCGGCTGCAGCCAGGGTGTTGACCGCGCCGAAGCGCGATAGATCCGGGGTGCGGACGTCGGGGTGATACGTCAGTAGAAAGATGCGGCGGGGGCCGGCCCAGAGCTGCCGCAGGGTGTCGTCGGTTTCAAAGATCGCGGGCGCGTCCGGCCAGAAGCTGCCGTACCAGGGTCCATTGATGCGGCCATTTACGAGGTGGACTGGCTGCTGTGTGTAGAAGAGCAGCGTGGAGCCTGCGGTCAGCTCGCCGTCGATCACGATCAGGTCATCGGGGCGAGGATGCATCTGCTGATCGTTGACTATGGCAAGTGCCAGCTCCTTCGACCCCAACGTGGGATAGAAGCGGGACAGCCCCTGATGCATGCAGAGCAGCAGGCACCCAGCGGCGGTTGCGAGCGCGAGGTTTGCGGCATATCCGCGTCCACGGCGGCGGAGGATGTAGGAGAGTGGGCCGACGACTAACATGCTGAGGCCGACGACGGCGAGCGGGCCAC
Organism: Acidobacteriaceae bacterium; assembly: GCA_035943695.1. Taxonomy (GTDB): domain Bacteria; phylum Acidobacteriota; class Terriglobia; order Terriglobales; family Acidobacteriaceae; genus Edaphobacter. The sequence continues at coordinate 158,875 of DASZBW010000027.1, forward strand.
GGAAGAGTCCCATCGCGCGGCCGGTGAGATCGAACAGGTGGCCCAGGGAGAGGTTGTAGGCGCTGCCTTGCGAGAGCAGGGTCGAGATATCGGTGTGCGGGTCGGTGTGGGGCGCGCTGATGGCGAAGAAGAGCGCAATGGCTGAACAGAGACTGCAGACTGGAATCAGCAACCATCGATGCCATAGCAATGCGCTTTGGGATGCGCGTCGAGATGCGCGGTCCTCTGCGCGCCGCTCAGCCTGAGCGAGAAGACCGCCAGCCATCAGCGCCAGCGCAGGGAGCGCGGGCAGCGAATAATACTCCTGCCTTGCAGAAAAAGTGAAGAAGACCAGCACAAGTCCACTCCAAAGCAGCACGGAGAGGGCGGCTTCTTTTGCATGGCCGGGTGCAGCATCGCGGGAGTTCGATTCGCGAAGGTCACGGATGTGCTGACGGATGGCGCCGGGAAGGAACGCTGTCCAGGGAAAGATCCAGATGGCGGCGAGCAGCCAGAAGAGCGGGATGGGCACCTGGCCATAGTCATGCGGAATGCGGCGCGAAAGAAAGCGCGCGACGTGCTCGTTGTAGAGGTAGAACCAGGCCCACCCTCCGTGAGTTGGAAGGCCCAGTCCGGACGGAAGCGCAATCGCGGGGTTTCGCAGTGCGGCGAGGATGTGCCACGGCGCGGCGATTGCAAGAAAGACCAGTGCTGATGGTATGACATGGAACTTCGTAATCGTTCGCAACTGGCGCGTGAATGCCAGGTAAAGAATTACAAAGCCCAGTGGGAAGACGAGGCCGATCAATCCCTTGGTAAGCAGGTTGAGAGCAGTGACGGATGCGAAGACGAGGCATGGAATGAGCGCGCTGTCTGCTTGTCCGGACGCTTTGGCAGCCAAAATTCTCTCGTAGGCGAAGAGAAATGCGTGTACGGCGAGCGTCATCCAAAGCGCGATAAGGATGTCCGGGATGAAGAAACGCGTGTAGAGGTAGGGGCCGATGCAGGTAGCCAGCGCGAGAGCGGAATAGAGGGCTCCGCGGTCCGGATGGGCGGCTGGAGATACGCGTTCGAAGAGCCGCAGACCAAGCGCATAAGTTGCGAGCAGCAGTGCCAGTGTAAGCAGCGCCAGCGGCAGTCGGCCGGCCCAATCGTGCACGCCGAAGAGATGCATGGATCCCGCAGCGAGCCAATACATCAGCGGCGGCTTATCGAAAAAGCGGATGCCATCGATGCAGGGCGTGACGAAGTCGTGGCGGCGCAGCATCTCGCGTGCAATTTCGAGATAGACGGAGTCCACATCGTCCAGCAAACCCGGGGTAAACAGGCATCCAATGTGCAGCACAAGCCACGCGAAGACGATTGCGGAGATGGACAGCGGGTTCCAGCGGCGGGCGCGAGGATGCAGCACTTCGAGTTGTGGATAGTTCAGGCTCACGGAAGGGTCTGCGTTGACGATCAATCTCAGCTTGAGGGGTCCTAGTCATACTACAAGTTGAGGAACCAATTCGACGAGTCGTTTGCTCCTTACAAACTAGCGATCCAAGGGGCGGTCGGTAATCAGAACTTTGCCCGCTGTCTCCTTGAGCAGAATGGCGCGCGAACCGAGGAGGCGATCTGCGTCATTGCGGTGTTCCAGCGGAACAAATAGCAGCTTGCGCGGACCGGATCCCCATTGCGCAAGCAGGTCGGTCGGGCTAAGAAATAGCGATTGTGCATCGGGGAAAGTTGAACCGAACAGCATGGACGACGACCGGCCGTCCACCAGCAACGCAGGGTGGTTGAGCGGGCGATTCAGATAGAACGGGATGGATGAGCCATAGGCCTGATCCCCGTAAAGCAGGAACGTATTGTTGCGCGAGATTGCACCACTTGCTTCACGCTGCTGAATCGTGGCGGCCATATCCTGCGAGGAAAGCATCGGCGAGAAGCGGGCGAGTGCAAGGTGAGCCGCAATAAGGAAGACTGCCGAGGTGAGGGCGATCGTTGTCGTCGCGGCCAGATCGCGGCGGCGGGTCCGGAGAATCCAGGCAATGCCTGGCCCAAAGGCGAATGCGCCAAGGGCAAGCACTGCGGGCAGCCGAAGCGCGGCAAAACTCGGCCCGGTGAGGTCGAAGAGGCTGGACATCGAGAGCGTGTAATCGCCCACGCCGCGATGGGCGAGCAGCTCACCTACATCCCGCGCCGCAGCAAGATGGCGCGAGGTCCAGAGACCGTAGGCGAGTGCTGCCGCGATCAATGCTCCAACAAGCGTATAGGCAGCATGGGCAAGCGTGATCCATCGGCGGGCGGAAGATGCTTCGTTCGAGTGATCGGACCGGCCGGCTTCGGCGCTTGCGAGCGAAGCTGCTATCAACATCAGCAGCGGAAGATAAGCGGGAAAGGTGTAGTACTCCTGATTGGTGGAAAAGGAAAAAAACAGGAGCACGAATCCGGCACAGATCGCCAGAAGAAGCCTGGAGTTCGTAGCCAAGTTGAATCGGAGCTCGCCTGGATTGGTCAGGGCTTCTCTGCGACTGGTCCATCGTCTCCAGCCATCAATGAGAACCAGCGGCGCAAAGAGACTCCATGGAAAGAGCCAGACAAGATGGAGACTCCAATACAGATAGCCTGGAAGCTTGTTGTAGTCCCGTGGAATGCGCTGGCCGAGAAAGCGGAGGACATGCTCGTTGATGAAGTAGAACCAGAAGAAGCCGTGACCGTTCATTCCTCCGGTATTGCGAAGCCCCGCGAGGATGTGCCAGGGCGCCGCGATGAGAAGGAAGACCAGAGCGCCGCTGAAGGGTTTGAGCAAACGCCATCTGCCAAGTCCGCCCGTCACCGCCCCAAAAAGAAGTACGGTGCCCAGGAGGAAGACGATTGCCACCAGCCCTTTAGTTAGCACAGCCAGTGCGAGAGCGGCCCACATGGCGTAGGGCATCCCTGCGGAGTAGCGCACTCCGTCCGAGATCGATTGCAAAAAACAGTAGAGCGCAATCGCCAGCAGGAGAGAGAGCAGGACATCGGGGATGAAGACGCGGGTAAACAGGAAGACGCCCGCAGAGGTAAGAATCCCGAAGCCGGTATAGAGCGCGGCTCGATCCCCGAAGGCCTTCGCGGCCCAACTGAAGCCGAGGAGCGTAAGAAGCAGAACGCTGATTGCTCCGGGAAGATGCGCCGCGAAGCTGTTAAAGCCGAAGAGACGGAAGCTTGCGGCGGCAAGCCAGTAAGGCAGGGGCGCCTTCTCCAGGTAGCGCACATTGTTGACGCGCAGTGTTACCCAATCGCCGGAGAGCAGCATCTGGCGGGCTGCGTTGGCGTGGGTTCCGTCGGCATCGTCCAGCACAGGCGGCGAAAAGAGAGACGCTACAAACAACAGCGCCCACAAGGCGGACAGCAGCCAGAGCGCATGAGATTTCCGAAACTTGAAAGCGGTGGAGGAGTGGGTCGCGAACTCAGGTGAGGCGATCGAAGTCATGGCGGGGCGTCACCAGTTTACTGGAACTCATGCAGCAGTGCCCCGACGAAGAAGTATTTGAATGGGCCGGTAAGCGATCGAACGCTCCATATGGAAGAAGGCATCTTCCGGTGGAAGATGCCTTCTTTGGAGATGGGTTCCGATGTTAGACGCTGAAGGAAGAACCGCATCCGCAGGTGCTCTTGACGGCGGCGTTCTCGAACTTGAAGCCTGCGGCTTCCAGCGTCTCGACGTAATCGACTACGCAGTTATTCAGGTACATCGCGGATGTCGCGTCCAGGAATACCTTCAGATCTTCGAACTTATAAACCTTGTCCATCATGCCGCTCTGGTTCTCAAATGACATGGAGTATTGAAAGCCGGAACAGCCGCCGCCAACTACGCCGATCCGCAGTCCGGCTGGGACTGGATCCTGGGTCGCCATGATCTCTTTAACCTTGACGATTGCCGCCGGCGTCAGGGTTACGGGCTGGGCCTTGGGCGTTCCCGTGACGACTTCCGCAGTAGGTGTGACAGTTGCCGTAGACATAAGAAAACTCCTTTGAACCCTTAGCACAAAGTATATGCGACCAAACCGGTCGTCGCAACACGCCTTTGTCTATTTGGATGACGCGGAGACCTCTTCGGATGCAGGTTTGACTACACCACGGACGCGCTAAGATAGAGGTGAGTGAACCCTCTACGCTGGCTCGTGACCATCTTCGTCAACACCTTTGGCATCACGCCGCCTACGCCGGAGAACCAGCTACAGGCGGGCAAGGTGATCGCCCTGATGCTTTGTGCCGTGGTTCTGGCGCTGGGTGTGGTGGCCTGGCTGCTGCATCTATCGCTCGCCCATTCTTAGGGCGAATCTGGCTCGCCAACAACCATACGTCCCAAATGGGACAGATTCACGGAACGCGTTACCTGGCCGGAGTTACTATTGAGTACGGCGTTGCGTCGACAAATCACTTGCCACGCAGGCTGTTCGGCCTCAAAATCGAACTACCGTACAGCCCGATGGAGGAGGCTTGTTATGATGAACGCGTTACCCGTGCTGATTATCGTCTGGGCTATCTTTACCGGCCTGTTTCTAGCGCTGCTTGCCTACAACTCTACCCTGAGCCGATACGAAGAGAGCCAGTTGTTTCTGGATGGCAACAAGGCCGGCTATGAGCAGTCTCACACCACAATCGTTGGAAAAATCAACAAAGTGCTTCCGTATATCCGGCTCACCGGAGCGGTGTCTGCCGTGATGACGGTCCTGGTTATTGCCATCTACACGCTGGATGCGTGGCGAGAGATCCACTAGCCTTACGCAGGCCTGATACACCATAGAGATTCGGATCTATACGAGCCAGCTTCGCATATGCGAAGCTGGCTCGTACCGCATCAGGCGTTGTAGGTGGTGGATGAGACGCGGCCGCCGCGACCTGTCCAGTTTGTGTGGAAGAACTCACCGCGTGGCTTGTCGAGGCGCTCGTAGGTGTGCGCTCCGAAGAAGTCGCGTTGCGCTTGCAGCAGGTTTGCCGGCAGACGCTCGGTGCGGTAGCCATCGTAGAAGGCGAGCGCGGTCGAGAAGGCCGGCGTGGGGACCCCGATCTCGATTGCGTGGATGATCGCCTTGCGCCAGCTTGCCTGGTACTTGTTCAACGCGCCGGAGAAGAACTCATCGAGCAGCAGATTTGCGAGTGCAGCATTCTTGTCAAACGCGGCCTTGATGTTGCCGAGGAAGACTGAGCGGATAATGCAGCCACCGCGCCACATCAGAGCGATGCCACCCATGTTCAGGTGCCAGCCCTGGTCCTTCTCCGCCGCGCGCAGAAGCATGTAGCCCTGCGCATAGCTGATCATCTTCGAGCAGTAGAGCGCGCGGCGTACATCTTCAATGAACTCCTTCTTTTCAGCGACCGTCGTCACCTTCGCCGGGCCGTTGAGCACCTTCGCGGCCTGCACGCGTTCATCCTTCAACGCGGAAAGGCAGCGGGCGAAGACGCTCTCGCCGATCAGCGTCAGGGGCATGCCGAGGTCGAGCGCAGAGATGGCGGTCCACTTGCCGGTTCCCTTCTGGCCAGCGGCGTCGAGAATCTTGTCGATCATCGGCTGGCCGTCGTCATCTTTCTTGGCAAAGATGGTGGTTGAGATTTCGACCAGGTAGCTATCAAGCTCGCCCTTGTTCCACTCGGCGAAGATGTCGTGCAGCTCATCTGCGGAAAGTCCCAGGCCATCCTTGAGGAGTTGATAGGCTTCGCCAATCAGCTGCATATCACCGTACTCGATGCCGTTGTGCACCATCTTGACGTAGTGGCCTGCGCCGTCTTCGCCGACCCAGTCGCAGCAGGGGGTGCCGTCTTCAACCTTCGCGGCGATAGCCTGGAAGATCTCTTTCACGTGCGGCCATGCTTCGGAATTGCCGCCGGGCATGATGGACGGGCCGAAGCGGGCGCCCTCTTCTCCGCCAGAGACGCCGGTGCCGACGTAGAGGATGCCCTTCGCCGCGAGGTCCTTGGTACGGCGGTTCGAATCGGTGAACAGCGAGTTGCCGCCATCGATGATGATGTCGCCCTTTTCGAGGTACGGGAGCACGTGGTCGATGGTCTGGTCGACGACATCGCCGGCCTTGACCATGATCATGACGCGACGCGGCAGCTTGAGCGAGGCGCAGAACTCTTCAATGGAGTGAGTGCCGACGACCTGGGTGCCCTTGGCTTCGTCGGCGAGAAAGTCGTCGACCTTCGAGACGGTGCGGTTGAACACCGCCACCTTATATCCGTGGTCGTTCATATTGAGCACGAGGTTCTGCCCCATGACTGCCAGACCGATCAGACCGATATCACAACTTGCCTTTTCCATATCTCTCCAGATGTCGCCCTCGATGGGCATTTTTTTGATCCGGCTTCCAGTATTTCACCAATACGAACTAAGGGACTTTTAATTGGACGGCAGTTGCCACGTCCAACCTGTTTAACCTGCTTTCGGAATAGACGGGATTAATTTCATCGTTGCGTCAATCCAATCGCAATCCTGAAGCGTACCCCCTGAGTTAGGCAAGCACCAGACGGGATGCGCCGGGCACGTTCGCCGCGACCGAACCAGGAGACTACAGTGGATAATCCCAAAACAGTTTTGAAGAGTGCCCTCTCCCGCCGAACTTTTCTGGCGGGGGCGGGAACTGCGGCGGCGGCAGGTCTGATTGCCGGGTGCAGCGATAACAGCGGCGCATTCACGCCCACAACCAGCGGAGTATCCGATGTCGATGTGCTGAACTTTGCCCTCAATCTTGAGTATCTTGAGGCGGAGTTCTATCTGCGCGCTGCAACAGGATTGGGCCTTACGACCGCAGACATTGGTTCCAATCCGGGTACGGTCGTGGGCGGAGCCAAAGTGCCGAGTCTTTCTGCCGCGCAACAAAATGTTGTGAACGAAATCGCCTACGACGAGCAGCAACACGTACGTGCTTTGCGTGCGACGATTACCGCTGCCGGAGGAACACCCGTGTCACGCCCGAACCTGGACCTGACCAATTCCTTCGCGGCCGTCGCGACCGTAGCCAACACGCTGACCGTCTCTGGTGCTGCTCCAATTCCATCCGGCTTCAGTCCGTTTGCGGACTTCAACAGCTTCCTGGTAGGCGCATTCGTTTTTGAGGATGTAGGCGTGACAGCGTACAACGGCGCAGCACCTCTCATCAGTACAGCGGGAATCGCAGCCGGTTATCTTGCAGCCGCGGCGGGCATCCTTGCAGTTGAGGCGTATCACGCCGCCTATGTTCGCACTACACTCACCGCCAACGCATACCTCATGGGAACGACGGCTTATCCGTATCTTGGTTTCGCAAACCGGATCTCTGCGGTGCGCGCCTTGCTTGGCGGAAGCAACGAGACTGCACTCGCGGGCCCGGGAACAGCAGCCACAACAACGCCGAATGCCACGCCGAGCACAGTTGTCGCCTCGGACACCAACGCTCTGGCATACCACCGGAATACGGATCAGGTGCTGCACATCGTGTATGGCACTTTCTCCAATACGGCCGGCTCGACCACCCCGGCGGCAGGCGTTGCCAAGGGCGGATTCTTCCCCAACGGCCTCAACGGCAACATCACCGTAACTCAGAGCTAAAGGAAAACGACATGGCAAACCAAGAGACACAACTCGTTGACAACATCATCGCCAGTCGTCGTGCGATGCTTCTGGGCGGTGGTGCACTTGCCGCTCTTGCGCTAACCAGCACGGCTAAAGCAGCCATCACGGTGAGCTCGTACACAGATGCGGACATCCTCAACTTCGCGCTGAACCTCGAATACCTGGAAGCGAATTTCTATTACCTCGCAGCCTTCGGAACCACAATCGATAAGCCCAACGCAGCATCGATGGCTGCGGGCGGTCCCAGCGCCGGCATCGGCATAGGGGCTGGCGCAACGACAACCGGCACCGCGGCAACGATAGGCATCGGAGGTATGGTGCCCTTCGCGCTGCCCGCAGTGCGGGCGTACGCGACGGAAACGGCCATTGAGGAAGGCAAGCACGTTACTTTCCTGCGCACCCAGCTTGGAGGTGCAGCGGTTGCTCAACCAGCAATCGATGTCAGCCCCGTAGCGTTTACGACGGTGGCGAACGCTGCTGGCATCACTGGAACTTTCAATCCTTACTTAGCCGACGCATTCTTCCTCATTGGCGCTTATATCTTTGAGGACGTCGGCGTTACGGCCTACCACGGCGCTGCTCCGCTGCTCAGCACGACCACTCAGGGCAAGGCGTATCTGCAGGCGGCTGCAAGCATTCTCGCAGTCGAGGCATATCACGCCGGATTGATCCGGACGACGATCAACGCGCTCGATCCAAACAACTCCTCCGGCTACATCACGCTGACACAGCAGGTATCGGCGTTGCGCGCGTCGCTGTCGAAGGCCGTCGCTCCGACATCTCCTGCCTATCCGGCTGGAACGTACGGCGACGATGTGCCACTAACTGCGGGAACTACAACTTACTCTCTGGCCGGCGCGGCAGCCGTCAGTGCAACCACCATCGTCGATGCGGACCAGACCAACGTGATCGCATTCTCTCGTACAACAACGCAAGTGCTGAATATCGTGACTGGCGGTCACGCTGCGACAGCAGGTACAAAGGCGCAAGGAGTATTTTTCCCCAGCGGGCTCAACGGCACGTTTGCTTAGAACGAAGCCGACTTGCAGTGGAACGGCGCATCGTGATTCGCGATGCGCCGTTTCCGTTAGGTATCTTTTGTCTCGATAGATGCGCACCTCATGCGAGAAGCAGCGGCGGCGGCACGAACTTCTAAGCCGCTCTCACCTTGACGGAATCGCCTCCGCCGATGACTAGGGTCAAGCTGTCGACAATCTCGTTCAGCCTGCTCGATTGGGCAGTCAATTCCTGCGCTGCGGCGGCGCTCTGATCGGCAGAGGCAGCGGAGGCCTGCGTCACCTCTTCCATCTCGGATATTGCCCTGGCGATCTGGCTGATGCCGCGCGTCTGTTCGGTGCTGGCGACGTTGATCTGGTCGACAAGCTCTTTCACTTTGGCGGAATCGACGGTCACCGCATGGATCGACGACGACACTCCGTCGAGTCGCGTCTTCCCTTCGTTGGAACGGCTGATCGATTCCTCAACGATCTGGGCCGAATCACTGGCCGCTTGGGCACACTTCTGGGCGAGATTGCGAACCTCGTCGGCGACCACTGCGAAGCCTGCACCGGCGTCGCCTGCGCGAGCGGCTTCGATCGCAGCGTTAAGAGCGAGGATGTTGGTCTTGAAGGCGATGTCATCGATGACCTTGATGATCTTCGAAACCTTGCCGCTGGAGACGCCGATCTCGTCCATCGCGACTACGAGCTTGATGAGGGACTGGTTGGTGTCGTGGAACTTTGCCTGCGATCGCGTCACAAGCTCTGCCGTCGCTTCGCAGTCAGCTGCGCTACGCTCGGCCATCGAGCTGATTTCCTGCGAGGAGGACGAGGTCTCTTCAAGCGAATCAGCCTGCCGGGAGGCTCCGGCCGCCAGTGAGACGCCCGAATCTGAGACTTGATGTGCGGCGTCGGCAACTCGACGCGCTCCTTCGGCCAGGCGGGAGACCAGTTCACGCAGAGGCCCGGAGACCTGTCGCTCCATCACCATGAAGGTCACAGCGGCTACTGCGAGCGCAAAGACGAAGAGCAGAAAGGCCAGGATACGCTGATGCGAATTCGACGCAGCGACGCTGTCGAGTTCGGCTTGGAATGCTTTAACGCCGATCTCATCCTGAAGGGTATTGAGACTCTGCGTCATCGCGCTACTATCCCGGTTCAGGGCCGCCATGGAAGATTGTGTCGTATCGGCGGACTCTTCCGGACTGAGGACCATCGCGGTGTAGGCGTTCTTAGATGATTCGTGCAGGGTGCGGTACTGGTCGATGACCACGTTAACCTGTTGCTGCAACGCAGGCTCCATGGCGAGAATCTTGCCCGTCTGCGAGAGATTGTTGATGACGCTGTTGGAATCCTTTTCCGCCGCGGTCAGGGCGTTCTTATCCTGCATCAACACCGCGTCCTTATAGTCCTTTACGACGTTCTGCTGGTACGACTTCGCCTTCTCAATCTTGAGAGCGGCGGGATAGATGGAATCCGAGAGCAGCTGTAGATGCTTTCCCGTGGTCGAGGCCGTCCATTGGACGAGCCCCAGGAACAACAGATAACCCATCGCAAGCGCTCCCACGCTCCACAGGAGTTTGGTTCGAATACCGGAACGATTCATAGTGCCGCCTCACCCTCTTTGGCAATCATCTCTTTACAGAGGCGCATGTCGGCCGAACCGACATCCACTGCGACCAGCCTGCGAACAGCATATTTTTTCGAATGATGCACAGTTCCGGTCACATTACTTTCATCGGCTTTTACGCTGAACTTCTTGAGCAGCACCACCGAACTAACCGCCAGCATTGCAAATGCGCCTCATCCACAAAGGAAATATGCGTTCAGCCTGCGATATCCGTCATTTGAATGAAGCGTTCCCCTACATGGCCGATAGATCCAAAAGAGATGGGCGAACAGCGGTATGCCGCACTTCGTTCCAATGACATGGGGGATGAGAATGAAACGACTTCTTACCGGTGCGTTCGCAGTGCTATTCGCCGCCGCGGTTCCGGGATTCGCGCAGACCGTCGATGACCTTAATATTCAGATCCACGGCTTCGCGACGCAGGGATTTCTTTACACCACGAACAACAACATACTGACTACCAATTCGAGTGACGGAAGTCCCAATTGGTTTGAGGGCGTTGTCAACATCAGCGCACAGCCTACTCCGAAGCTGCGCGTGGCGGTGCAGGGTCGATTTGAATCTTTCGGTAACGCCACGAATCAGATCTCCCTGGACTATGCGAACGCGGACTACAAGGTGAACGACTTCCTGGGGGTACGCTTTGGCAAGGTGAAGTCCCCTTCGGGCCTGTTCAACGAGATGCAGGATATAGATCCTTCCTATATGTGGTCGCTACTGCCACAGTCGGTTTACCCGATCGGCAGCCGCAACTCGGTGCTTTCCCACTTTGGCGGAGTCGTCTACGGCAGAGTTCGTCTTGGGAAGCATTTAGGCAAGCTCGAGTATCGCGGCTGGGCAGGACAGCGGGTGCTCAACAGCGGCGATGGCTACTTCGTGCCGCAGGTCGAGAAGGGCCTCATCCTCCCGAATGGATTTTCCGTCCCCGTCTCAGGGGCGGCGCTGCGCTGGAAGACACCCCTGACCGGATTGACACTGGGTATCTCCGATTACAGACAACAGCATGGAAACGCGCTGTTGCAATATCCTGCTTTCGGACTTTCGGGCCACGAGACCATTGAAGCCCTCACCTCTCCCAATTTTTTCGGCAAATACGAAAGAGGCCGATGGATGCTGGCTGCGGAACGATCGAGAGTTCCGGCGACGGTAACGATTGCGCTGACCGGGGTGCCCAATTCGAATATCTTTTTTGACCTGCGTTCGTGGTACGCCATGGCAACGTACAAGGTGACGGACAAATTTACCGTTGGCGCATACAACAGCCAGGCCTTCGACCGCAGGCTTCCGCCAGGTCCGGCGCACTACCAGAAAGATTGGGACGTATCAGGACGCTATGACTTCAACCAGTTCATATACGTCAAGGCGGAGCAGCACTTCCTGGATGGCACCGTACTCAGCTACGACACCAACCTGAATCTGGGCGGACTGAAACCCACAAGCAAACTTACAATTTTGAAGGTCGGCGTCAGCTTTTAATTTCCGCCAAAAGGAGAGAACAGTATGAATCAACTTATCGTCAAATTGCTCTTCGCGGCGGCTGCCGCGACCTCTGCCGCCAGCGCTCACGCACAGATGATCATCGTGAGCAGCAACGTCAAAGCCAGTGAAATCTCCAAGTCCGACTTGAAAGATATTTTTTCAGGAGCGGCGTCCACCGCAGGAAGCACTCATGTCACTCCAATACTGTTGAAGGCTGGCCCGGTAAACGATGAGTTCCTGTCATCCTATATCGGCAAGTCGGATCTGGCGTTTCGCACCGGATGGCGTTCCCTGGTCTTCACCGGCCAGGCCACAATGCCAAGGTCGTTCGAGAGCGACGAGGCAGCCGTCGACTACGTCGCTCACAACCCGGGCATAATCGCATATGTCAGTAAGACAGCGCCACACGATGGGGTTAAAGTCATTACGGTGAAATAAGCACGCGGCACTCCGGTGGACTCGGTTTTCTTGTCGCCTACGCGAGACGAGTCCGCCAAGTTACTGCGGAGACCCCTCCAAGCCTGTACCACTAGACGCTCACGGGCGAGCGTTGGGGTGCAAGAATTCCGGTTTCATGGGTCTCTTCCGCTTTGCGAAATCCAGCAATCGAACGGCATCTGAAGCGCAGAGTTGAAGCTGAAGGACTCGACCGGGATGTCCTCAAGGACAACATCCTCAACGTTAAGATCAACTCAAATCCGCTTTCTGGGACAGAGCTTCACGATACGTCTCAGTCGGCGGCGTGAATGAGTTTGTCCAGCGTCGCCGAAAAAATCGTGGCAAATGACTCGACGCTCTCTGGAAACACAAAATACGACAAGTATTATCTAATGAGAATGTCCTTCTCCGTCCTCAGCGCATCTGAGATTGAGGCAAAGAATCGAGCAGAGCGCACGCGAGCGAAAAAGCCTCTTGCGCGCAGAATTTCGTTCGCTTTCGTCTTCATGGCGCTGCTCGTCTCTGTCGTCCTGCCAGTCTGGTTCTGGACGATGAGGGCCGTGTCCATTCTCCACCATGTCGATACCAAGCCCGCCCTACTGCGCATTTACGACCATTTCTTCGACTTTCAATACACAATACGCGATACATTCATTCCCGGAACTCTTGGCCAAATTGAGATGCGCGTTTACACGCCGACGGGAGCCAGAAACCCGGCACCGATTGTTCTCATCCACGGCTTTGCCCATGAAGGAAACAAGAATCTCTACCTCAACGCCCTGGCGAAACATCTGGCCACCGTTGGCTTTTTCGTAGCGATCCCGACCGTGCCGTCCGCCTCCCACTCCGAAATGCGAGCCAGCGACCTTCAGGTCATTGGAGACGTCGTACGCTGGACCGCCCACACCACCGGACAGAAGGTGACGCTCTTCGGCATCAGTTTCGGCGGGGGACTTGTCATCCCTGCTGGGGCACAACCTTCAGCTTCACCCTTCGTCAAGCTCATTTTCTGTTTCTCCGGGTACAACAACCTGGACTCCATCGGCCGCTACTACATTCATCAGCACGTCCTCGATCCCTCGGGACATCCATATCAAGGCCACGCGCCGGGCCCCTTGGCAATCACCTCCCCATACCTCAGTGAACTCGTGCCGCCTCAAGACGCCGCAGCCCTCAGTCCCGCCGTTCGTCAGTTCGATGACAACGAGGGCCGCCCACTGCCCCCGAACGATCCCGCAATGCGGGGCTTGAATGCCAAGCAGAGGCAGGAGTGGGACGAACTGCAGGAAGCGAGTACCCCCCAAATACGCCAGCTCTACCTCAGGGTTCTGACGAGCCACCGCGCCGAGATAGCGGCAATCTCGCCCTCGAGCGTACTGGCTAACCTCACAATCCCTATTTACATCCTGCATGGCTCAGGCGATATCGTCTTCCCGGAAGGTGAGGTCGAGTGGATGCGCCAGGAACTTGCACACAATCGGGATGCCCATATCCTCGTTTCGCCCTGGATCGATCACGTCTTTGTTGGACAACCCGCGACCACTTGGCAGAAGTTGAAGGTGTTGGGTTTCTGTGCACAGATCTTCGGGCGAGCCGCCCACCGGACGCCGCTCGCGAAATAGCGAAGACTCCGTTATGCCTATACCCTTGTGAGACACGAACCTCGCCAACTCGCATTACGTATCGGAGAGCCGTCCTCCTTCGATCCTGCGCAAGGTACAACGCTTCATCTTGCTTGACCGCATCGTAGCACCGAAGTGCTGAATGACTTCCCGCTGCCTGAGTTGGTGCTATAGCGTTCCGACAGCGTCCCGATCGCCAAAATAGAGGGCAAAATCCTACCCTTGAAATGCCGTCTAACTTACTGATAAGAGGCTGGTAGCGTTACCGGGGCTCGAACCCGGACTCTTCGCCTTGAGAGGGCGACGTGTTAACCAGTTACACCATAACGCCATGTTTGCGGCAGGAGGGTGACCACTCCATTGCAGAAATCAAGTATATCAGCCTGTCGCGGACGACTCAAACTGCACAGCCCGTATCGATCGACAAAAACGCGTCACCTACAGGCCGAGCTTCTTTACCTCGTCGTTGTAATACTTCCGGTAAAGAATCTCCCACTCCTGCGAGCCTTCGAGGATGATCTTCCGCTGTGACGCAATCTTCTGCCGGGCACCGGCATCCAGCTTGGTCTCCGCAGTCAGCAACTCTTCAAGCGCCTTCCGCGCCTCCTGCCGGATCGTATTGCGGTCTTCCAGAAAATCACATTCGGGAATCTCCGCCAGAGTGTCGGCCACTGTGTGGGCGAGCTTATTTACCTTATCGCGCGAGATTCTCATAGCACCGCCTTGTACTTGCGGGCGAGCTCGTTCTTCACCTTCTTGAACATCTCGGGGTAGCTGGCTCCGGTCTTGCGCATGTCGTCCTGAAACGCTTCGAGGATGACGCGAACCTCTTCGTTGATGCGGTCTTCCAAGGCCAGTTCCTCAATCATGGAAGACGCTACACGCTCATTCAGGACGGCAGGCTTCGCGGTCTCGATCATCTTCGCATCGACCAGGCGTTTCACCGTCTGGCGCGCCAGATATCCAACATAATCTTTAGAGAAAATCATCGCTTTGATAAAGAATACACCAGCCCGGCGGCACGGGAAGAGAAGTGCTTTGCCTCGCGGCCCGTCCAAGGTGCATCATGGAGAACGAATCGGTTTGAACCGGCCCACAAACGCTGAATGCGGCCGCCAAGGAGACCAGTGCCCATCACGAGATCATGCTCGGCCCAGCCTGCGCGCTTCGCTCGCACACCTTTGCGTCTTTTTCTTGCGCCCGCTCTAACGGCAACGCTCCTTATCGCCAGCATGGGATTGCTCCCAGCCGTCAGCAGCGCACAAATCATTGGCCCGGCCGCGACATCGAAACACATCTACTCCGAGACAGCGAATCCGAAGGCAGACATCGCCGCCGCCCTGACGAAGGCGCGCCGCGAGCACAAGCGGGTGATCCTCGACTTTGGCGGCGACTGGTGCGGCGACTGCCAGGTGCTGGATATCTACTTCCACCAGGCTCCGAACGCCGATCTGCTGCAGAGAAACTTCGTCCTGGTCCATGTTTGGATCGGCCAGATGGATAAAAATATCGATATCGCGGCGAAATACGGCGTCCCCATCAACAAAGGCGTCCCCGCGCTCGCGGTGCTGGCGCCGGAGGGCAAGGTCCTGTATTCACAGGCAACGGGCGAATTTAACGATATGCGCCATATGAATCCAGAATCCGTGACGCAATTCCTGAAAAAGTGGAAGAACTGACTCCCGCCGCAACGCCTTCGGAAGCGCCGAAGCCGCGGACGCAACCTTCGCGAGCGCGTCGAGCACGGATGCTGCGGCACATGCGGCGATGGTACGGGACTCTGGCGCGTGCGCTGCATCAGACAGCGCTGAGCACTATCGACCACGACTGCCTGAACGTAGCCCAGTCAACCGCTTACTCCGCCATCGTCGCCTTGTTTCCCGCGCTGATCGTCGCGGCGGCCATGATCGGCCTGCTGCCGGACACCACTCCCGTGCGCTATGAGCTGGCGGCGTTCTTCGATCGCGTGCTTCCGCCCGGCGTGAGCCAGTTGTTGTACGCGACCTTTCAGACATCGCCGGACCATACGCATTCTGTGCGCGCCTTGATCTCCGCCGGCGTTGTAAGTTTCCTCGGCGCTTCCAATGTAATCGCAACCCTCATGGAGGGACTGCGTCGCGCCCGTGAATTCCCTGCTGATTGCTGGAGCTTCTGGGCACGGCGCAGGAGAGCCTTTCAGCTTGTTCCGCTCTCGCTTGTCCCCCTCGCCCTTGCCAGCGCTCTCGTAGCCTTCGGACACGATGTCACCCAGTGGATTGCGCTCGGCCTCGCACCTGAGCTGCGGACCAGTTTCTACACTGTAAGCCTGTTGATCCGCTGGGTCGTCTCTCTCGGCGCGAGCGTAGGCGTCATCGCCACGATCTACCATCTTGGCGTCCCCGACGTCAGCGTGAGAGCCTCTGCAGGCAGACTCGCAGCCCCGGTGGGATGGGTGATGGAAAAATCCCTGCCCTTTCATCGACTGCAGATTCGAACCGTCGACCTATCGCAGACGGTTGCGCCTCCCCCTCCGCGTTCCTGGCGAAGAGTCATCCCCGGCGCAGTCGTTGCGACCGCAATGTGGTTTCTAACCACGCTAAGCTTCGGCTGGTATGTGACACGATTCGCCAACTATTCCGAGGTGTACGGCTCTCTCGGCGCGGGCATTGCACTGCTCTTCTGGCTCTACATCGTCTCGCTAAGCGTACTGTGCGGAGCCGAATTCAACGCGCAGTTCGAAAGGCAGTTGCAGGCTCGCTTCGGGCGCAGAAGTTATCGGCCTCAACGGCCTGCCGCACCGAATGAAGCTCAATCGCCAACTCTCCGCAGCTAGCTCCAGAATGCTGCGCCAACCCACGTTGACGCCGCTGCGGTTAGAATGGCAAGGGACGCCGGGCTCATCCCTGCATCTGGCCGCAAGCAAATTCAACCTCACAGCACAAGGAATTCGAACGCACCTATGAATACTACGAAACGCACCGATCTGGCTGGCGCTCGCTCCAACAACGCATTAGGTTTTGCAGCGCTCAAGTACAACCGCCGCGCAAAGATCGTTGCCACCCTCGGACCGGCGTGCAGCACCGCCGACGTATTTCGCAGGCTCGTTCGCCAGGGAGTAGACATTGCCCGCCTCAACTTCTCGCACGGCACCCACGCGCAGAAGGCCGAACTGATCCAGATGGTACGCAGCGTCGCAGCCGCCGAGGGCAAGCCCATCTGCATCCTCGCCGATCTGCAAGGCCCGAAGATTCGCACCGGCAAGCTCGTCGACCACAAGCCCGTGCAGCTGGTCGCTGGCGAGACGCTGACCATCACGCCGCACGAGATGCAGGGCACCGCACAAAAAGTCAGCACTACCTTCACCACGCTGGCCGAAAACCTCGAGCCCGGATCGCGCATCCTGCTCTCCGACGGCCTGATTGAGCTCCACGTCAGCGCCATCGACGGAGACGACGTCGTCTGCAAGATCATCAATGGCGGCACGCTGGGGGAGAACAAGGGCATCAATCTCCCCGGTATTCCGGTGAAGGTTCCTTCGCTCACCGAAAAAGATGAAGAAGACCTCATCTTCGCCGTAGGCCAGGGCGTTGACACCATCGCTGTCTCCTTCGTCCGCACAGCCGACGATGTACGCCACGTCCGCCGCCGTCTCGATGCGCTGAAGTCTGATGTCTGGATCATCGCAAAGCTGGAAAAGCCGCAGGCTATCGAGCATCTCGACTCCATCCTGGAAGTCGCCGACGGCATCATGGTCGCGCGCGGAGACCTCGGAGTCGAGGTGCCGCCCGAGAAGGTGCCCGCGATCCAGAAGCACATCATTCGTCGCGCTGTGGAGTTCCGCAAGCCAGTCATCACGGCCACGCAGATGCTCGAGTCGATGATCGAGAATCCACGTCCCACGCGCGCCGAGGCCTCGGACGTCGCAAACGCGATCTACGACGGCACGGACGCAGTCATGCTCTCCGCCGAGACTGCCGCAGGGAAGTATCCCGTCGAAACCGTCGCGATGATGGCGAAGATCGTAGCCGAAACCGAGCACCAGATGCGGCTTGAGCCACAGCCCCGCAGGCAAGGCGGCCCCAAGGCCCGGCTCACCATCGCCGAAGCCATCTGCGAATCCATGGCGCATGCTGCTGTCGAACTCGAACTCGCCGCCATCGCTCTCTTCACCGAGAGCGGATCAACCGCACGCCTGCTCTCGAAGTACCATCCTGTGCCGCCAATCTTCGCACTCTCGCCTTACCAGAAGGTCGTCAATCGTTGCATGCTGCTCTGGGGAACCTTTCCCATCCTCTGCAGCCCGGAATCGGACACCGACAACCTTGTCAGCATGGGCGAGGAGATCCTTGAGGCGCAAGGCTACATCCACCGCAGCCAAATCGTAGGCATCGTTGCGGGTACGCGAACCAAGTCCGGCGCGACCAACTTCATGCGTCTCCACATGGTCGGCGACCGCGTTGAAAAGCCCGCGGTCCAGGCCAAATCCGCAAAAAAAGCCAAGGACAAAAAGCAGTAGGGCTGCGTCAAAATGTTTTACTTTTTCCGTCAAATCCAATCTGAGGTCTTCGATTTTGAGGAAGTGGCTTGCTGCATACCCTCTGCTTGCGTTGTTTTTCGTCGTGCGTCCCTCACCAGCCGCAACTCTTGATCCCTCGCCTGGGATCTCGCAATTTTCGGGCTGTCATGCCGGTGCCACAATCGGGGGTGCCTGGTCGCATTTGAACATTACCGACATCGGATACAGGGGTTTCCCCTTTGCAGCGAGAGGTGCCGCCGGTCAAGTCTTTAGCGCGAATGGGAGTGCCATTCAAGGGGGCGGCCAGTTTGGCTGCGATATGAACGCAGCCAAGTTCCTTATTGGAACCGAGGCTAGCCTCGGCGGGTTGGGTTTGACCGCCTCCTCCCTCGATCCCGGAACAGCAAGCAATACCAAGGTAGGGATCAAGGGCGGCCTCAACGGAGGAATCACGGAAAGGTTCGGTCTGCGGCGCGGAAGATCGCTTCTGTACGGTAAGGGGGGGTGGGCATTCTTCAATGGCAAGCAGAGTCTGACGACATCGAGTCCGGACTACGCTTCCAGCACGGACTTCGGCCTCTTCTCAGGGCTCCAGGTCGGTGCGGGAATGGAATACCACGTTCGATCCAGATGGACGGCCAGGATCGAGTACGCCTATGACTGGTTTCCTTCGCAGACATTCAACACGGTGAATACCTTCGGGCAAATCTATCCTTTCGGCGAAAAACTATCCCTCAATAACATAGGGTTGGGCATCAATTATTACTTCAAACATTGATGCCGCGAGACAAAGCATAGAACCGGTGCTGGCACCTCCATTCAAAGCAGCCGCTACAATCGAACGATGGGACGCATCCGTGTACTCTCCGATCAGGTGGCGAATCAGATCGCTGCCGGTGAGGTGGTGGAACGGCCTGCATCCGTAGTCAAAGAGCTGCTCGAGAATTCGCTCGATGCCGGCGCCACACGCATCCGCATCGAGGTGGAAGGCGGCGGACGCAAGCTCATCCGCATCATCGACAACGGCTGCGGCATGGTGAAGGACGACGCCCTGCTCGCCTTCGAGCGCCACGCCACCTCGAAACTACGGTCCTCTGACGATCTTCTCTCCATCGCCACCCTGGGCTTTCGCGGCGAGGCGCTTCCCTCCATCGCGAGCGTCTCACGTCTTACCCTCGAAACCCGCGCGGCCGAGGACGCAGCAGGCACAACGGTAGAGATCGCAGGCGGCAACATGCTGCGCGTCGAAGAAGCAGGCATGCCCCCCGGCACAACCATCGCGGTGCGCGATCTGTTCTACAACACACCCGCTCGCCGCAAATTCCTTAAATCCGAACAGACCGAACTGTCGCACATTGCAGCCCTCGCCACGCACTACGCACTGGCCCACCCGGATCGGCACTTCGAGCTGCACTCAGCCACACAGGCGATTCTCGTAGCCCCAGCCGTCGCCTCCACCGGGGACCGCATGTTTCAGATCTTCGGCCGCGACACAGCAGCCCTGATGCTACCCACAGCCGCCGAAACCGATTTCGCCCGGGCCGGCATTCCAGAACCACCACCCTGGAAGCGCGAAGCGGACTACGCCGCGCCAGACCCCGGCTTTCTCCGCATCACTGGCTTTGTCTCCAAGCCCGAACTGCAAAAGCTGAATCGCAACTCCATCTACGTCTTCGTCAATCACCGCCTGGTGCGAGATCGCGTTGTCCTGCACGCATTCACCGAGGCCTATCGCAACATCATCCCACCCACGTCGTTTCCCGTCGTCCTGCTCTTCCTCGAGATGCCGCCGCAAGAGGTCGACGTGAACGTTCACCCGGCAAAGACCGAAGTCCGCTTCCGTCAACCGGCTTTTGTCCATGACTTTATCCGCGACACCGTCCGCACAACTTTGATGACCGCACGCCCCGCGGCAAGCTTCGCCGCAGCGCTCACCTCGGCACCGCACGCAAGCGCCTCCCTGCTGATCGACGTAAGCCCTATGCCCGGCCCCGCGGGCGAAACCGTATTCTCGCCACGCGAGATCCCTGAGTCCGACGGCGCGCCATCTTTATCCGACGCTGAAGCCTTCATGCTCCGCGCACCAACTCTGCCCGAAGTTCCGGGCCGACTAGCCTTCTCCGAGCAAGGCATCGCAGTTGGATATGACGAAAGTACTGTAGACCCAACTGCAGCCTTCGCAGCGGATGGACCAGCCGAGACGCTCAACGCACTCGCCACGCTGAAGCCTCTGGGCCAACTTCGCGACTCCTTCATCCTCGCGGCGAACGACGAAGGCCTGTGGATCATCGACCAGCACGTCGCACACGAGCGCGTTCTCTTCGAAAAGATCCTGCGCGACCGCGAAGTAGAACGCGTTCAGCGCCAACGCCTGCTCATGCCCGTCCTCGTAGACCTGCTGCCCGCGCAGATGGTCTCGTTCGCCGCCATCGCGCATGAGCTCGACCTGAACGGATTCGAAGCCGAACCCTTCGGCCCAAATACTCTCGCCATCAAAGCTGCCCCGGTAGGCCTCGAAGGCCGTGAGCTCGAACGCATGCTCGAAGAAGTGCTTGCCGTCCCAGACCGCGAGCAGCAGACCGAGAACTCCGAAACGCGCAGACGCCGCATCGCCGCCTCGATCGCCTGTCACGCAGCCATCAAGGTCAACATGCCGCTGGAACCGCAGAAAATCGACTGGCTGCTTACCGAACTGGGAAAAACCGAGCACCCCACCAGCTGTCCGCATGGCCGCCCCATCGCTTTGCGGTATTCTCATAAAGAGATACAACGTGCCTTCCAGCGCATCTAGTTCAACGGCGCGGAAGCTGCCCACAGAAATTTGTAACGCGATATATGCAGCTCAACGGATTCGAATGCAATCGGCACCTCCGATCTTTGAAAAATAATCTGTAACCGGCAGTGGTCTTCAATCCAGACCACCGCCCTGAACCCGAAATTCCCTTCGCCGCGCGCGTTGGATTGCTGCCGCTTTGTAAGAGCTGCCCAGCAGGAAGGCATTCCATTTTGACGAACCAAGGCAACTCCGAGACCTCCAATCCAGCCATACCGACCGCAGCGCAGCTGGCGGAAACGCGTCTGAAGCAGTGGCACCAGACCGGCGAATCGCTGCTCACTATCGAAAACCTCCGCGGCTGGATCAACGCCACCGGCCTCGTGCTCTTCACCCCTCGCCCACAGATCGCTTCGCCCGCTCCCTCCCTGGTCGAGGCCGTACTCGGGGCGCCGAATGCTGCACCCACGCTCGAACAAACTGCCGAAGCACGCAGCCTGCTCGCACGTCTTGTCGCGGAAGGCCTGGCGGTTCCGCTCAACCTTCTTGGTCCTGGCGCTGGGACCGTGCACGCCTCAGCTCCCGGCGACGCTCCCGACTTTGTCGCCTCCACTGCAGTCTTCTCCTACATCTTCACCTTGCGCGGCGACAAGGGCTGGAAGCAGCCGCCATCCACCTCCGGCGCGTTGAAAGTTTCGCCCCTCGCACTCGCGACATACGACGCACTCACACGCCGCGGGCCACTCTCCGCCTACGACCTCATGTCCGAGGTGGGCAAGGAGGTCACCGAGGCCGCCATCCTGCGCGCACTCGCCGAACTCTGGACCCATCTGCGCGTCCTGCCTCTCGCCCAGCCGGACGGCAACGCAACCTTGTGGGAACTAAGCAGCGCACGCTTCACCAAGCAGATCAAGGCAGGCGCAAACGCAGGCCAGCCGTCGGCGCTCTCCGCACTCATCTCTCTGTACCTCGGCCAGGCCATCGTCGCCAGCGAAGATGAGGTTGAAGCCTTCCTCTCCCCGCTAGCCTCTCGCTCGCGCATCCGCGACGTAATCCATGCGCTGCTCGCGGCTCGCGAACTGGAGACCATCGCAGTCGAAGGCCGCACGATGCTCCACGTTGGTGGCTCACTGCCCGCATTCCTCGCTCCGCAGAATGAGCCGGTCTCAACCTCGGAAGGCTCTATCAACGATTCCATTGAGGTCGCCGCCGCAGGCGAGAACGATGAGACAGACGCAGATGGCGAGCCGCAATCTCGCATCAAAAAGTTTGTTGCCAAGCCACGGAAGATCGGCACCGGATACCTTGCCAAAGCCAAGCCATCCAAGTTCGCCGAAAAGTCCTTCGGCGATGCAAAGCCAGGTGGCTTCGCCGCAAAGCGCGGACCGAAGACGAGCTTCAGAGACAACGCGCGACCAGGCTTCAAACCGCGCACCGGAGCACCATCTGGCCCCGACGGCGAGCGCCGCCCCTTCACCAAACGCGCAACCGCCGGCTTCGACAAACCATGGGACGAAGAGAAGACGCGGCGTTTGGCCGCAGTGCGCAAACCGTCCCAGGTTTCGGACGACGCAGCCGGCGCCAGCCCATCCCCACGTTCCGAAGCTACTTTCGAGCCCCGCGCACCACGGGCCTATGAGCGCGGAGAACGCTCCGGCGGAAGTGATCGCGCCAAGCCCGCATTCCGCGGCAAGCCATCCTTTGGCGACAAGCCAGCCTACGGTGTCAAACCTTCATTTGGAACCAAGCCTTCCTTTGGCGGCAAGCCATCGTTCGGCGAAGGACGCCCGCCACGGCGTGAATTCACACCGCGCGCGGAGGGCAGCGGTGATGCACGTCCACCGCGCAAGACGTTCTCCAAGCCCGGCACCTTTGGCCGCAAGCGTGAGGGTTTCCCCGCGCGTTCCTCCGGCGACGAGCGTCCATCAAGGCGTGAATTTTCACCGCGTCCGGATCGCGGAGACCGCTCCGCTTTCGGCGGAGCAAGGGCCGCAGGTAGTTATGCTCCCAGGTCGCAGAGCGATCGCCCGGGCCGTCCCCCGCGCGCAGAAGGCGGTAGCTTTGCCCCACGTAAAACCTTCGGCTCACGTCCCGCCAGCGGAGGAGATTTTGCGGGCAAGCCGCGCTATTCCGATTCCAAAAGTAGCTTCGGCCCGAAGCCCCGAGCGCGCGAAGATCGCGGCGAAACCACGGACAGCGGCAAGCGAGTCTACCGCAAGTTCGACGCGCCGCGCGATCGCCCTGCCCGGCCCTACTCCTCGGATCGCCCCGCAAAAGAAGGCAGCAGAGCCCGCAAGCCAGCAGGAGATTTCGAGCCTCGCAAATTCGCCAGTAAGTCGTCCGGCAAACCGGGTGGCAAGAAGTCGTTCAGCAAATCAGACAAGCCCTTCACAGGCAAGCCAGACAGCACCTTCGCGAAGTTCGCCGGCAACAAGAAGCCCTTTGGCAAGCGCCCACCGGCGCGCAAGTTCAAGCCCGGCAAAGGTGACTCGGCCTGATGTCCGACAGCTTCCAATCCTCATCTGAGGCTTCGCCCAAACCTTCGACGAAGCGCACCCGCCCGGTGATCGCCATCGACGGTCCAGCGGGCGCAGGCAAAAGTACACTGGCCGCCCACCTCGCGCGACGCTTCGGCTTCCTGAATCTTGAGACCGGCGCGATGTATCGCGCGCTCGGGCTCAAAGCAATTGAGAACGACTACTCGTTCGACGAAGAAGAGCCCCTGCTCAACCTCGCGCTCGCTACCCGCATTCAACTGGAGCCGCAAGCGGAAGGCAACCGAGTGCTGCTTGATGGCATGGACGTCTCGCGCAGAATTCGCGAGGCAGACGTTACATCGGCCGCCTCACGCATCTCGATCCATTCCCACCTGCGTGCCTGGATGGTCCAGCAGCAGCGTGCCCTCGGTGCCGCCGGCGGCGTCGTCATGGAAGGCCGCGACATCGGCACCGCAGTCTTTCCTGACGCCGAAGTAAAGATCTTTCTCGACGCCGCGCCGGAGGTGAGAGGCAATCGCCGCTTCCGCCAGACCGCCCCCGCAAACCCACCGACTCACCGACAGACAAAATCACGTCAGCAGCCCGACAGCGTCACGCCGGAACAGGAAAACGCCGCACAACAAGCCATCCTCGACGAGATGCGCGAACGCGATCGCCGTGACCGCACCCGCGCCGAATCTCCACTTCGCCCAGCTGATGACGCCATCATCCTCGACTCCACCGCGATGTCCCTCGAAGAGGTCCTGGCCAACGCTGAACGAATCGTGCTCGCTCATCTGCCAAGCTAATAGTCCTCTGACTTGGCAATCAGAACCCCGCCACGACACTTAGCTGACTTTTTGCAGTGCTGGCGCAGCCTTCGCCACCTTAATGAGCGTTCGCAACGCTTCATTTACAGATTGCGAATCTGGAAAAAGCGGACTTCACATCTTCATCGAGCGAAACCAAGTTGAGTTCTTGAAACTGCTGTACAAACGGATTCGGTATGGCGTTTGAAAAATCATACTCGTCCCGCATTTCATCTTCTTCGTCCGGTTTCTTCATAGAGTTTCCTCTCCCTGACCGTCGCTATTTTTGCGCTCAAAATGCGTATTTTCTCGCCCCGAAAGACGTGTACGACGAGAGTTATATTCGATCGGATCGACCGGCCAAGCACAATATAATGATTTTCCTCTTCGGAGTGATCGTAGTCCACTTCAAAAATTGCGCGCTCATCGAAAAAGACCGTGGCGGCCTCCGTAAATCGAACATTGTGCTTAATCACATTGCGCGCAGCCTTCATCCGATTCCATTCGAAGCCTGGTCGAGATAAAAGTAAATATCGTCGGTCATACTTCAGCCAGCAAATCAGCTCGCGGGTCCTCAGGATTCAGCTTAGCCAGCTCGCGCAGTATCTCCTTCGAGCGCTCGTCCTGCACCTTCGGCACTACCACCCTAACCTCAACAATCTCATCCCCGCGAATCCCTTCACGCGATGCGCTCGGCACGCCCTTCTCGCGCAGCCTGAGCTTCTGCCCTGTCTGTGTGCCCGGCGGAATCTTCAACTGCGTCCGCCCTCCGCCCTCATGCGTGTCGATCGTAGGCACGTCGATCTTCGCGCCCAGCGCAGCTTCCACCACCGTAACCGGAACTGTTACATGAATGTCGTCAGCCACACGCGTAAACACCGGATGCGTCCCCACCTTCGCGATCAGAAACAAATCCCCCGCAGCCCCGCCACCGGTCCCAGCATTGCCCTTCCCTGCCAGCCGAATCCGCTGCCCATCCCGCGTCCCCGCTTTGATGCGAAATTCAAGCGGCTCACGCCGCGTCACCAGGCCTTCGCCGTCGCAGGTCGAGCATCCGCTCTGCACCCTGCCCGTTCCATTGCAGCGCGGACACTGAATATTGAACTTCATCCGTCCTCCCATCTGCGTCACCTGCCCCGTTCCCGCGCACTCCGTGCATTCTGAACTCCCGCCGGCCGTCGACTTCCCCTTGCAAGTCGGGCACATTTCCTGTCGCTGAATCTCCAGGCGCGCCACGCCTCCACGCACCGCCGACCAGAAATCAACGCTCACCTGGTATTCCAGGTCCGTTCCAGGCTGCGGCCCCCGCGCGCCCTTCTGCCCACCGGAAAAAATCCCCCCAAAAATATCCTTGAAGCTTCCACCAAAGCCGCCCCCAGCCGGTTCCTGCTGGGCTCCGCGTCCACGCGCTCCACTCTGGAACCCCGAAAAATCAAAGCCGCCAAAATCGAACGGAACCTCCTGCCCACCCCGCGCGCCCGGGCGTCCGCCGCCGGGAAAGCCGCCGCCATATCCCCCACGCGACGCAGCTTCAGCCGCAGCGGGATCGATGTTGTCCGAATAAAATCCAAGCTGGTCGTAGATCTTCCGCTTCTTTTCATCGCTCAGAACATCGTTCGCCTCGGAGATCTCCTTGAACTTCTCCTCCGCCTTCTTGTCGTTCGGATTCACATCCGGGTGGTACTTACGCGCAAGCTTGCGGAACGCCTTACGAATCTCATCCGCCGTCGCCGTCTTTTTCACACCCAGCGTACTGTAGTAATCCTTAGTCTGTGCCGTGGCCATTCCTTCTCCCGATCGTCCTATGAGGCATATACTAGCTTCTTAGACTTGCCCGTATTTGTCGATTGCCATTCACTTAGCGCCGAAATTCACGCAACCGATAGCTTCGCTGATACCTCTTATAAGGTATCTTTGCCAGCACCTCTCATCGTTCGCCACCAAAACCTGCTCTCCATTTCAAATTGAGAAAAACGATGCCGCTCGAGCCAGCGCACGCCAGCCGGATAGAAAGCCCGCCGTCAGTATCCCGAATTCCAGTTCTAACCCTCTCGCGATGGATCGTCGTGATCGCTCTCGTGGCCCAGGTCTTCGTCGCAATCCGCTTTTGGCACCTGACCTGGGATGACTCCGCCATTACCCTTGGCTTCGCACGCACCTTTGCAGCTGTGGGCAGAATCGAACCTACCCCCGGCTCAGGAATCGTCGAAGGATATTCCACCACGCTCTGGATGATGTTGATGGCTCTTGCAGCCAGGTTCACGTCCCATCCCGACACTCTTCTCGCCATTGCCAAAATTTCGACGCTCCTCCTCAATCTGGCAAACATCCTGCTGATTCGCCGCTGGCTGTCCAGCTGGACCTCCGAACTGCTGGCAAACCTCGTCGCTGGCAGCATAGGTTGCGGCCTCATGTTCTTCGAGACCATCAACGGGATGGAAACACCTTTGATCATGGCTCTCGTCCTGGTCATGCTTCTCCTGCGATCCTCGCAGCGGGAAAGCGCCCGAGTCTTCTACCTCCTGGCAGGCTGCGCATTCCTCCTCACTCGCTGGGAAGCCGCATGGCTCCTGCTTCCTTTCCTCCTGGTAGAGAAAACCTTTCGCCGCGCACTCATCGCATCCGGCACATGGCTGGCCGTCTTCCTCCTCAGCAACGTCCTGCGCTGGCGCTACTTTGGCTCATTGCTGCCCAACACCATCATCGCCAAACACGGCTTTCCTTACTCCGCCGCCACGCCTCATTTAGAGCGCCTCAGGCATATAAACGAACCCATCCACCTGCTCGCCTCCTGCAAAATCTTTCTTCTGGCCTTCGCCATAGGCCTCATCTATCAAAAGTTCGCAGTAAAGCCGCCCACATCCTTGGTCTCTTTGCTCCGAAGCAGTCTCCGAAATTCATGGCAGCTGCGCTTCGCCTTAATCTTCACACTCTTCTCCCTCATCCTAACAACCGCCATCGGTCAGAATTGGGGCCCGGAGTTCCGTTCTTTCTATGGTGCATGGCCGTTTCTTTTCTGCCTGCTGCTCCTGCCTGCGCTCCGTTCCCCTAAATCTCCGCTGATTCCCTGGATCACCGTTGGCGTTTGCGCATTTGCCCTCCTGCGCGCAGCAGCGCGAATCCATGACCTCAGCCTCCCCAACGGGCCACCTTACATGCCCGGCGCAACCGTAGGCGATGTCCAGCGTAACGAAGTGGCGATCTCGAAAATTCAGTCAGCCTCGCACCATGCCAGCGTCCTGTTCGCAGGTCCGGACATGGGAGCGATCATGCTCTACAGCAACGGCGTCCGGCTCATCGACCTCGGCCTTCTCTGTGACCCGGTGCTCGCCCGCCTTCGCTACGATGCAATCGACTCCTACGTCCTTCAGCAGCGGCACCCCGACATCATTGAAGTCCACCAGCTTTGGACCCAGCTCACAAGTCTCGAGGCTTCTCCCACGTTCGCGCAGAATTATCGGCCCCTCTACGTCGATGGAGTCAGATTCTTCGTGCGTCCAGAGCTGATCCACGACATCGACGCAAATCGCCTCACGCAGCATCCATTCGACCCCTCCGGTGTGCCGTTGGCTTCGGAACTGCCGCCAGCGTCACGCAAGAAGGTTTGGCCCGAGGACAGAGCCTTGAACCAGATCTTCAAAACCTACTATGTTCTTTCGGCGAATTAGGATGCCTCCTCCCTCCTCAACTCGAAGGGAAAAGACACCCAGAACTAGCAGTCAACTCTATCGATCAGTTCCACACCTGCCGCGCATCGATCGCCTCGATCGAGATCATCTGGTCCGGCTCCATCTGCCGCATCCGATTCATGAACTGTTCAGCCTCTTCCCGAGTGTCGAACATCATGCGGTTATACAACTGCCCAGCACGAACCTGATCGCATCTCCACATCGTCTCGTTCATCATCGTCGTGTGCCCTCCGGGAATCCGATTGAGTTCCAGCTTTCTCGTCCAGCAGCTTTGGCTTCAAGGCTGCATCGGGGCTACTACAAACCATCCATCAACAAACGTCGATTCGACAAATAAATCCAGGTGACTTGTCTGATCCAATCTCTCACGTTCAGGATGGTCTGCACAGCTGACTACATAAATTCCCTGTGCAGAACCAGCCTGAAATAGTCCACCGCATTTCAATCTAGTTCCATACATGCTGTATCGGCATCGGCTCGATCTTGAACACAAGATCCGGAGAAACCCCGCCCAACCTGCGCACATACTCCCGCGCCGTCTCTTCGTTCAGGAACACGTTCTGCTCCTTCACTCTGCCGCCCAGCCACTGCTCGCACTTCCAAACCATCTGTTCTGCCATCACGCACCTCCCAAGGCAAGCTCCGCAATCGCCAACTGTTAACCGACAGAAAAAGAGCGCCCAACCAACGCAGGCGCCCTTCGCTTCATGCCCGTGATGATTAGATGCCGGATCGTCCGCCTTCGATTGCGCCCGATCCGGCCCGTACCTTACTTCTCGACGTCCACATACTCTGCGTCGATCACGCCTTCGTCCTTCTTCGCCTCTTCGCTCGCGTGCGGCTCGCCCTCAGCCGCCCCACCTTCCGCCGGAGGAGCAGCCGCAGCCGCCTTGTACATCGCCTCGGCCAGCTTGTGGCTTGCAGCCGTTAGACGATCCTTCGACGCATTCAGCTCACTCGCACTCGGATCGCCAGCCAGCGTAGTCTTCGCCTCGGCCAGCGCCGCCTCGACCTCAGACTTATCGCCCTCAGCCGCCTTGTCGCCGGACTCCTTCAGCATCTTCTCGACGTTGTACACCAGCGAGTCCAGCCCATTGCGCGCCTCGACCTTATCGCGCTGCTCTTGGTCCTCGGTCGCATGAGCCTCGGCATCCTTCGCCATCCGCTCAACCTCTTCCTTACTCAGGCCCGAAGAGCTTGTGATCGTGATCTTCGCGTCCTTGCCCGTGGCGTTGTCCTTCGCCGTCACGTTCAGGATGCCGTTGGCGTCGATGTCGAACGTCACCGCAATCTGCGGCACTCCACGCTGAGCCGCAGGAATCCCACCCAGCTTGAACTTGCCCAGCGTGCGGTTCTGCGCCGCCATCGGACGCTCGCCCTGCATCACATGCACCTCGACCTCGGTCTGGTTATCCGCTGCCGTCGAAAACGTCTCCGTCTTCTTCGTCGGAATCGTCGTGTTGCGTGCGATCATGCTCGTCGCAACACCACCCATCGTCTCGATAGAGAGCGTCAGCGGAGTCACATCCAGCAGCAGCAGATCCTTCACATCTCCGGACAGAACGCCCGCCTGCACCGCCGCGCCAATCGCGACCACCTCATCCGGGTTCACACCCTTATGCGGCTCCTTGCCGAACAGCTTCTTCACCAGCTCCTGAATCGCCGGCATACGAGTCTGTCCGCCAACCAGCACCACCTCGTCGATCTTCGACGCATCCACACCGGCATCCTTCATCGCCTGCACCGACGGCCCAACCGACTTCTGCAGCAGATCGTCCACCAGCGACTCCAGCTTCGCCCGCGTCAAATTGCGCACAAGATGCTTCGGCCCGCTAGCATCGGCAGTGATAAACGGCAGATTGATCTCCGACTCCTGCGCCGTCGAAAGCTCGATCTTCGCCTTCTCCGCCGCGTCCTTCAACCGCTGCAGCGCCATCTCGTTGCCCTTGGCATGCAGATCGAGACCAGTGTCCGACTTGAACTCACCAATCAGCCAATCCACAATCCGCTGGTCGAGATTATCGCCTCCAAGATGCGTATCGCCGTTGGTCGACTTCACCTCGATCACGCCTTCGCCAACTTCGAGGATCGAGATATCGAACGTACCGCCGCCGAAGTCATACACAGCGATCGTCTCGTCCTTCTTCTTGTCCAGCCCGTAAGCCAGCGCAGCAGCCGTAGGCTCATTCACAATGCGCTTCACGTCGAGCCCGGCGATCTTGCCCGCATCCTTGGTAGCCTGCCGCTGAGCATCATTGAAGTAAGCCGGAACCGTAATCACAGCCTCAGTCACCGACTGCCCCAGGTAATCCTCCGCAGCCTTCTTCAGCTTCTGCAGAATCATCGCCGAAACCTCCGGCGCCGTGAACTCCTTGCCCTGCGCCAGCACGGCCACGTTGTCGCCCTTGGCCACAACCTTGTACGGCACCATCTTCAGCTCGTCGCCAACCTCATTGAGCCGGCGTCCCATAAACCGCTTCACCGAGTAAACCGTGTTCTCCGGATTGGTAATAGCCTGCCGCTTGGCCACCTGGCCCACCAGCCGCTCACCACTCTTTGTAAACGCCACGATCGAAGGCGTAGTCCGTCCACCCTCCTCGTTAGCGATCACCTTCGGCTCGCCGCCTTCCATCACCGCAACGCAGCTATTCGTAGTCCCCAGATCAATCCCAATAATCTTGCCCATAATCTCCACTCCCCCGTTTCTTATTTGTCATTCCCGAAAGAAATCTGCTTGTATCAATCCCTAGTCCGCCGCCAAACCATTGAAAACAAAATTAAACCTGCGCTCATGCCCATTCTTGACGCATCCTGACTCTTTCAGTCTCACATATGAGTGAGTTACTGTCAACTTATCTGATGCAAATTATGCGGACCCGGTCCAACTAAATCGAGCCGAATTTAAATGCCCCCGCAATCCTGTCCACCCGACTTCTGCTATCAGCAGTCCGAAACGATCTGCCTGCCCATCCGCCGCCCGTGCAATAGAAAATAGCCCAGCAACAGCGCTCCACCCACCGCACTCACAACCGCCTCGGTCCCGGCCAACCCACGCGCACCCCAGCGATCCCCACCCCACCCATCCAGCCGCAGCATATAAAGCACTGGGACATTCCCGAGCGAATTAATAACCGAGTACCGCCCGCTCCCACTCGTCCCCGAGTCCCCCAGAAACTCCAGCACCACCGCCGTAAACAGCGCATAGCAGACGCCGACGGTAAACAGATAAGCCGTCACTCCAGCAAAATACGTCCAAGGCCGCAGCGGCCCGAGCCAAAGCACGCACAACGCCGCAGCATTCACCAGCGACATCGAAAGATACGCCACCACCGCCCGCACCCGCGCCGGAACCAGCGTAGCCGCCAGCGAACCCGCCGCCATCAGAAGCGTCCCCAGCAACCCATTCATCCACGCCACAGAGTCACCACCAACCCCATAAAACCGCGCCTGGCCCGGCAGCAGTCCCACCGCCGCACCCGTCGCCATCGGGAAAACCATGCACAACGCATACGGCAGCGCCTCCCACCGCAGAAACGTAGCCTTGAACTCTCGCCACATCTGCCGCAGCGCTCCACCAAAATCGCCCTCCGCAACGATCTGCTCCCGTGGCGCAGCTAGTGCAAACACCGCAGGCAGCACAATCAACCCCGCAGCCACCAGCCCTAGCCGATCCAGCCTCACTCGCCCGCTCATCCACACCAGCACCGACACCGCTGCGGCGCCAAACGCCATCGATCCCGCCTGGTAAAAGCTGCCCGCCACTCTCCGCGCCCGCTCCGACCCAATGGCACCCATTATCCCACCACAACTCGACAGCCCCAGCTGCGCCGCACACGCACTCAGAAAGAACAGCACCAAGGCCTGCGTAGAGATCAAGCTCCCCTGCCGAAACGCCGCCGCCATCAGCCCCGCCGCCGTCAGCCCGCCAATCAGCAGCCACGTCCTCCGCCGCACCAGAAAATCCGTAATCGGACTCCACAAAAAGTAAAGACTTGTCGGCAGTGCCAGCAGCCAGATAGTATGCGCCTGCCTGCCCGCACCGACGCCCTGCGCACTCAGCAGATAAGCCAGCACACCACCCTGGATCACGCCATTCGCCACAATCGCCGAAGGCGCAATCAGCAGCGAGAACAACCACGGCCGCGCGCCGCCCCCTGACCCAGGCGGCCCTTTCGAAACCTCGGCCCCCGCCGCCTCAATCTCATTCATCCCCAGAATCTACCACGCGCCTGCGTCCTCACCAGCCGCGATAAAATCAGACCAGCCGAAAGAGCATAGGCAGGCTGGTAGTCCTGCCCTCTCCGCAAAAGAGAGAATTCGTCAGCCCGCGCAAAGGGCATGACCCAAGGCGATGGCAGCAGTGCGCGTGTACTGCTCAAACCGTCGCGTGGATCTTTCTGCTCCGCTGCGACTCTATAACCCACAGGAGTCCATCCATGAACACCACACTCAACCACATCAACCTCAGCGTAGCCGAAGTAGCCCCCATCGCGCGCTTCTTTCAGCAAGTCTTCGCCTTCCGCATCATCCACGAGCAAGGGTCCAGCTTCGCCGTCCTTTCAGGCGCCGATGGCTTCGTCCTCACCCTCATGATCGACAAGTCCGTCACCGATGAGACTTACCCGCGCAACTTCCACATCGGCTTCTTCCAGCCGGACAAAGCAGCAGTCGAACAACTTCACGCCCGCATCCTCGAACTTGGCTTCGACGCCCCCGCACCCGGCATCCTACGCACCAACACGTTCGGCTTCTACGCCTCCGCACCGGGCCGAATCCTCGTCGAAGTCAGCACCAACATCTAACCCCAATCTGAAGTATGCGGGGCAACCGCTGCGCATACCTCATGCAACATAACGCTTTCGCCTTCCGGTCGAACGCAAAATGCATCCTCAGCCCACCCAAACGCCTCTATATATCTTTACCGCCCACCTCACCCAGGCGTCCCAAGCCGAAGGAGCATACCCAGCCGAATGGCGGCCACAGCCACAGCACCAGCCGATCAATCCGCGCAAGTCACCGCCGGTATCAATCCGTGGCTCATCGCCGCGGCGGTCATGCTGGCCACCTTCATGGAGGTGCTCGACACCGCCATCGCCTCGGTCGCTCTCCCCTACATAGCCGGCTCGCTCTCGGCCACCACAGACGAGGCGACCTGGGTCCTCACCAGCTACCTCGTCGCCAACGCCATCATCCTTCCAGCCAGCAACTGGTTCTCGCTCCGCTTCGGACGCAAGCGCTTCCTCATGACCTGCGTCATCATCTTCACCATCTCCAGCTTCGCCTGCGGAGCCGCCCCTACGCTCGGCTTTCTCCTCTTCGCCCGCATCATCCAGGGAGCAGGCGGCGGAGCCCTCCAGCCACTCTCGCAAGCCATCCTGCTCGAGAGCTTCCCACCCGCCAAACGCGGCGCAGCCATGGCCGTCTTCGCCTTCGGAGTCGTCGTCGCCCCCGTCCTCGGCCCCACCCTCGGCGGCTGGCTCACCGACACCTACTCCTGGCGCTATGCCTTCTACATCAACATCCCCATCGGTCTGCTCGCACTCTTCATGATCAACCGTTTCATCCACGATCCCGCCTACATCAAGAACGCCAAGGTCCCGGCTTTCGACAACATCGGCTTCGGCGCCCTCGTCGTCTGGACCGGCCTGCTGCAAGTTGTCCTCGACAAGGGCCAGGAAGACGACTGGTTCGGAGCCGTATGGATCCGCTGGGCCGTCTGTTTCCTCATCTCCGCCTTCGTCCTTTTCTGCTATCGCTCCTGGACGCATAAAACACCGCTGGTCAACCTCCGAGTCTTCAAAGATCGCAACTTCCTCATCGGAAGCGTCCTCATCTTCATGTTCGGCGTCGGCATCTACTCCACCGTCACGGTCCTTCCCCTCTTCTTCCAGGAACTGCTCGGCTACACCGCCTTCACCGCCGGCCTCGTCGTCGCCCCGCGCGGCATCGGGGCGATCTGCGGCATGCCGATCATCGGCTTTCTCTCCAACAAGCTCGACCCCCGCTGGCTGCTCACCTTCGGCTTCTTCACCTTCGGCCTCACCACGCTCTACTTCGGCAACATCACCCTCGACCTCTCCCCCACGACGCTTCTCCTGCCTATCCTCATCACCGGCTTCGGCCTCTCCTTCGTCTTCGTGCCCATCTCCACCGCCTCCTACGGCACCCTGCGCAACGACCAGATCGGCAACGCCTCAGGCGTCTTCAACCTCATGCGCAACGTAGGCGGATCAATAGGCATCTCCGTGGCCCAGACCCTGCTCATCCGCCGCACCAGCGTCCACCAGAACGAGATCCTGAACTCCGTCCCCCAGACCGGTCAGCAATTCCAGAACGCCATCGGCCAGGCCCGGCACGCACTCACCAACTCCGTCGGCCCAGCCAACACCCTACATCCCGCACAAGCCGTCCTCTACCGCCAACTCAGCCGCCAGGCCGCCGTCTGGAGCTTCGTCGACGTCTTCCGCTGGCTCTCGCTCCTCTGCTTCATCTGCGTAGCCATCGTCTGGACCTTCAAAAAGGTCAAGCCCGGCAAAGCCCCCGCCGGCGCCCACTAACGTTCTCAGTCCTCTCCCAGTAAACTCCTCGTCATGACAGCTGACGACTTCCGCCGCATCGCCCTCAGCTTTGCCGGGACCCAAGAGCACTCGCACATGGGCAACCCCGACTTCCGCGTCGGCGGCCACATCTTTGCCACACTCGCATCGCAGCATCTCGGCTACGGCAATCTCATGCTTACTCCGGAGATTCAGGCCGCATTCCTCGCCGACCAGCCAGAGATCTTCCTGCCCATCCACGGCGGTTGGGGCCGCATGGGCATGACCCACATCCGACTCGAACCGGCAACCGAAGATGTCCTCACCGGCGCACTTCGCACCGCATGGAAGCTGCGCTGCGACAAAAATCGCAAGCCCTCCAGATCACGATGATCACACTCTTCTCTGTGCTCTCTGTGATTCTCAGTGTTCTCTGTGATTCGCTTTCCAAGCTAGATAAGCGGCCGCCGCTCGGAAAGAAACTACGGCGTAATTGCTTGCAATTGCAGCTGCACTGCTTGCGGTTGACACATGCCAATGAAGGAATATATCGTCCGTTCATGAACTGGAGCCTCAACTCCGCCTTCACAGCAATCCATAGCCATCAAACCAGCCCATAAAATCCCCCAAAGGAATCCACCATGTCCAATCCCTTCGTCCACCTCGAACTCTGCACCCCCGACACCACCCAGGCAAAAACCTTCTACTCCACGCTCTTCGGCTGGGAGTTCAAGGACAACGACATGGGCAGCCCCGTCGGAATCTATTCCACCTTCAAACCCTCCGAAGGTCCTGGCGGAGGTATATTCACCATGCCGGGCATGCCCACCTTCTGGCTCGCCTATGTCGGCGTAGAAGACATCAACGCGTCCACTGACAAAGCTGTCTCCCTCGGCGCCACCATCCACAAAGGCCCCATGGAGATCCCCAACATCGGATGGATGTCCATCCTCGTCGATCCCGGCGGAGCAACCTTCGCTCTCTTCCAGCCTCACCCCCAACAGCCCCCGACCCAATAGCCTCGCTGCAAACCACGGCCCCGCACTCTGAAAAAGAGTACGGGGCCTTTTCTTCGGTCTAATCGTCGGCATGATTAAAAAGCAGGTCGAGCAGTAGACGAAATATTTTCCCAAGTACATGCAAATGTATGCATAAGTTTCTTCCAATCTTGTGGAATTCCCTTGCATAGGCCGGAGGTTTGCAAGGAAATCGCAAAACTTTGCAGGCAACCAATTTGGCATGCTCCGTGCACTAAACACCCCCAAAGAACACCATTTGGGACTTCAGCTGAAACTCGGTTGTCGTCCCGAGGTGCTCAATCCAAGATAGAGGCCCTTTTATGCGCTCCCTGCTCCGCTCTGCCGCCGTCGTTGCGGCACTTGCTCTGCCCTTGATCTCCCACGCCACCCCGGTCACCTACTCCGGCACCGTCAGCCTTACCGACACGACCACCGGTGCCAACATCGGAACCTTCGCCAGCAGTCCTTTCACCTTCACCGACCCAGGCACAGGAACTTTGCTCAACCCCTTCGACGACGCCTTCACGATTGATGGAAAGATATCGAAGAACGACAACATCGCGTTGGATGTCACCTTCACCGCTCCCGGAGCAGGAAGCGGCTCCATCACCGGCCAGGACTTCAAGGGCATCTTCGGCGGAAGCAGCATCGACTGGAGCTACCCCGCAATCGACCAGGTTCTCCTCGCGAACGGATCGGTAGCCTACTTGTCGCTGCCGAACTTCTTCGGCGCGGCATCCACCCCGCTCACCTCCTGCGGCACCGGGCGTAAAGAACTCTGCGGAAGCTCAGATCTTTACATCACCATCACCGATAACGCCCCAGCCACCACGCCCGAGCCTTCCAGCCTGATGCTGCTTGGAACCGGTGTCCTCGGCGCAGCCGGCATGCTACGTCGCCGCTTCACCGTCTAATTCAAACCAACACACGGCAACGCCCGGATTCGCGCACTCTGGCGAATCCGGGCGATGTTGTCTTTGGATGTCAATCTGCAATCAATGCTGCGTCGGTGAAACATCGTTCTCCACCGAGTGTTGCGCGGACGCACCACTATTCAACGCCGCCGCCTTCAGCTGCTCCACCCTCGGATCGTACAGAAACTCCCACGTCTCATAGCTGGTCTGTTCGTTCACCGACAGGATGGAAGACCCGCTTGCACTGCTCCCCACTCCCATGATCGGCCCCTTTGCAGCCTCTAGACCTGTGCCTCCGGAAGAGCTGTCAGCCGTCCCCGTTGACGAAGACGGATTCGTACCCGATGCCGCCGCCCCTGCACTCGCCCCCGCACCCACATCCGGTGTCCCCGGCCCACCTGTACTTTCCGTCTTACCCGCCGAGCCCAGCTTCGTATCCGATCCGCCTCCGCCCGCGGCGGCTCCACTCCCCTGCGACAGTGGCGCACCCGCAGGCGAACCTATAGCTCCCGGCGTAGTCGTGGCAATCCCTCCCAGCGGCTGCCCGAAGAATCCCTTTACCGTCGTCTTGTTCTGCCCCACAATAATCAGCCTGTACTCGCAACCCGTCAGAGGGTCGACAAATCGCTTACGCAGATACCGAACATTGTTCGTACTCTCCAATTGCTCCAGCGATCCCGGATAATGCTGATTCTTGCGGTAAAACTGCCCAATCGCCCGCACATACTGGTCCGCCCGCCGCGCTGACTCTGCTTCCTTCTCGCGCCGCAGGCTGTAAGCCGCCGTCGATGCAGCCACTCCAAGAAACAGCAGAATGATCGCAATCGCCACAATCAGCCCCAGCAGCATAAACCCCTGCTCGCCTTCGCGATCACCCGATACGACCACAACCGAACAGTACTGGTCCCTGTCCCCTGTTCCCCGCTCCCTGCTCTTCATCAGTTCACCAGCAGCGGCAACGTCTGTCGATTGCTGTTCTGCATATCTTCCACCTGCACCGACTTCGGATCCACCGCAATCACCTTGTACCGCCGCATGACCACGTCTCCTGCCACCGCGATAAACACGCTGTCGTCATGCAGCAGAAACGCCTTGCACTGCACCGGATCGCACCGCCCGTTCGCCTGCGTCTGCACCCCGAAATATTTCAGATCGATCGGCGGAGGTGGCGGGGGCCCCATCGGCGGAGGAGGAACATACACCGTCCGCACCGGCCTCGCCGGCGCAATCGGCCTTGGAATCGGCACCACTGGCGCCGACATCGCCGAAAAAATATTCCGCCCCGTGCCCGAATACGTTACCGCCTCGCTCACCAGCATCGCTTCCATGTGAAGCGTCGGATCAAGCTTCACCGACGTCGTCCCCACCTTCTTCGCCGCCGGACCAATCACCGTCGTCGTCCGATTCGTCCCAGCGTCAGCCGTCGTCTGGGTCACCACAGCCGTCTGCGCCACCGGCGTCGGAGCCGAACTACTGAACAGCTCCATGTACAAATAGAAGCAAACGCCCAGCAGAAACACGCCGAGCACCACATACAAAATTCGCTCTTTGCGAACGACATCGGCCTTGCTCATCGCCCACGCCCCCCGTTCGCCGCAGCCGGAACCACCGTGCCCGCACTCATCGCCGCAGGCACAGCCGTACCATCCGGCCTCAGATACGTCGTCAGCTTCAGCCGCAGACTCACCATCCCGGTCTGCTGCCCGGTCAACGTCACCGCCTTGATGACGAAAAATACCTTGTCCCGCTCCAGCGAATTGATCAGCCGCACCAGCGGTCCGTAATCTCCGCTCAGCGTCGCATCCATCCGCACCTCGCTCAGCTCGCCCGTCGTGCCCGGCAGTACCTCGTCATACGCATAAGACACACGCCCCAGCCGCACGCCATCCTTCTTTGCCAATCTTCCCAACTCACCCACAATCTCCGAATTCGATACTGGCAGCCGATCCCGATAAAACCGATCCGCACCATCCGTCGCCGCACCCAGCTTCCCATCCAGCCCGCGCAACGGCTGCGCCGCGATCTGCGCCATCTTCAACTGCACCTGCTCCGCCGCCATCGCATCTGCGCTCCGCCCACTCGCCGCATGCCACAACAAACCCATCTGTACCAGGATCACCAGATTCATCAACGCCAGCAAACCCACGCCAGCCCAGTGCAGATTCAAAGGAGTCAGCAGCACCCGCCGCCGCCTCTTCTCACCGTTGCCATCCACGACCCTGGGCTTTAAAACAGTCATCGCACTCACCGGACACCTCGCTTCGCATCCGAATCGGAAGCAGCATCCACCGCAGCTCCGCCACCGCTACCGTCTTTCACTCCAACCCCTGAAGGCACCGGCAGCGGATTATACCCACTCACAATCTCGAACTGCACCCCATCCGGCCCTGCCACCTGCGACACACGAATTGCCTGCCCCGCCTCATGCGTCTGCGCCGACTCATTCGCCGGCCGCGGTGCCAGGAACCGCTGGCTCCGTTCCAGATTCCGCACCAGGTCCACCACGCGCTCACGATCCCCACTCACCCGCAGCCGTATCGTCACCTCATGCTCTGGCGAAATCGCGGGATCGATGCTCGTCACCTGCACCCCGGTCGGCAACACCCGCTCCAGGTCCGTCATCACCGAAGTCCAACTGAAACTCTTCGCCAGAAAAAGATCATTCAAAAACTGCGACCGGTTCAACACCGCCTGGTTCTGCGGCTCCAGCATCCGTCGCTCGTTGTTACTCCGTTCCATCTCAAACGCAGCCGTCTGCGCCTTCAACGAGTCCATCTGCGCCTGCGCCACCTGCGCATGCCGATTCATCGCATGCAGCCAGATCCCCAGCCCAATCGCCAGCGCCGCCAGCCCAAACATCGCCAGCCGAAGCCGCGCAAACAGCGGCCGCAGCTCAACAAAAGGACGCGTCGCAAGATTGATCGTTATCTTCATCAGTTCGCCAGCGCCCCCCGCACTCCCGCCAGCCATCCCAGCGGAACGCCGCCCGCCATCCCAGCCGAACCCGCACCCGCACCCAGCATCTGCCGCTCCACCATCTCCTGCACCGCAACCGGCCGCATGCCCACGTATGCCTCATCCAGCACAGCGATCAAAGCCTCCGCCCCCAGCGGTCCCGCAGACAGAACCACCGCCGTAGCCGCCTCCAGCGTGTCCTCAAAATATGCCGCCGCCACACTCACCGCCTGCGCCACCTCATTCGCAGGAGCCTCCAGGCTGCCCTCGGTAATCACCTCAGGCACCGACACCGGCGCCTCCACCGTCTCAGAGACTGCCGCCATCCTCGCCGCAATCGCAGCAATACTCGTCTCAACCGGCGCTTCCGCGGCGCTATCGCTCCGCGTCGATTCCGCTGCATCCTGCTCCAGATCCACCGTCCGATGCAGCAGCACAACTCCGCCCTTCACAATCGCCGTCGTCACGCCCTCGCGTCCCGCATTCACCATCAGCCTCGGCATCGCGTCTTCGCCCAATCCCGCCAGCGCTGCCAGCGTACTTGGCAATATCGCTCCCGGCTCAAACCCCGCCTCCCGCACCACGCCCTCGTAGTCCGCCAGAACCTGCCTCGGCATCGCCACCGCCAGCACCTGCATTCCCCCGCGCCCGCTCGCCATCACCTGGTAGCTCACCGCCGCATCGTCCGCATCGAACGGCAACAGCTTTTTCAGCCGAAACCGCACCACCGGCAGAGCCTCCGCAGCCTTCGCCGGCAGCTCATCAAAATCCAGCAGCAGTACCCGCACCGCGGCGTCCGGCACCACAAGCGTCACATTGCGCGACTTCTCGCATACATCCTCGAGCGCCTTCCGCACTGCATCCACCAGCTGACGCCGCCCACTCGCGCCGCCGCCAATCTCCGCCACAATTCCCTCCGCAGCCGAGTTCCCCAATTCACTCGCCACCGTCACCCCAGCCTCGCCCGCATGCCGACGCGAAGCCACAATCCCCTCCGCCAGCGCCACGCGCGACACCGCCGCCAACACCGCTGACGCATCATCCGCCCGCGCCGCCACAACGCCCTCGGCTCGAACCTCGCACGCCAGCCGCGGCCGCGTCCCCATCGTTCTCGGCAAAATTTCCATTCCGTCCTAGACTACCTGCATATTCTTATCTGCGACTTTTTCTCGAGCCATAACTTACTTCGCCGCCTTGCCATCATCGTCGGCCATCGCAGCGTCCATCATCTTCGTATAGTCCGCCTCGCTCTTCGGATGTTTGTCGATCGCAAGCTCCAGGTTCGCGTCCGCTACATCCTTGTCGAGTACGATCACGCTCGACTTCCCATCCACATAACTCCGAATCGTCTTCTGATCCGCTCCAAACATTCCACTCAACGGCTTCTTACTGTCAGCTTTCTTCTCTGTATCCGGCTCCGTATCCTCTGCCTCTGCAACCTTCAGCGTATAGTTGCCTTCCGGCACAAATGTCACGCTATATCCGCCCACCGCGTCCACAGCCGCCGACCGCACAAAAGTCTTATCCTCGCTATCCTGCAGCGTCACAATCCCTGAGTTGATCCCATGATGATCCTCCACTGAGCGCACATGTCCACTCACCGTATGCAGATGGCCCACATTCAGGGACATCGTCACGCCAGCCAGATTATCTCCAGTGTGCAGCGTAATCCCCTTCGCATCCGCCTTGCGAAAGACCCCCGGTGAAAACACCAGCAGCGGCTTGTACGCCATCATCTTCGTCATGTTCATACCGCCGCCCATGCCGAACTGCTGACCCGCTTTGATCGACGCCTGAATCACATACTCCCCATCCGGCAGCCCGGAGAGCCGAAAATGTCCCTGGTCGTCACTTATGTTCATCAGCGAACTTAGAATTCCTGCCAGCGCCAGCATGCCGAACTGTGGCGGCGCATCTTTCTGCTCGCCCTTCGCCTGGATCACGCTCATCATCGCGCCAGACACCGGACTTCCGTCATCCCACGTCACCGTACCCGATACCGCCGCCCCGCGGCTAAGCACCACATCCCCGGTACTCGATTGCCCTGCAGCCACATGCACAATCGTTACTCCCGGCAACGGCTTCTTGAAGTCCAAACCCTCCTGCGCCATCGCCTGCACGCGATTCATCGGCGAAACATATCCCGCCGCCCCCGCAAACAGATAGTAGTCACCCGGCGCAACATCGGTCGCCTCAAAGCGCCCGTCCATCCCCGTCTCCACCTGCGCCATCGTCGTCTTGCCCACAGTCTTCAACGCCAAAGTCATCGCTGCCATCTGCGTAGGGATATCCGCCGCCGGGTCTACCTTCTTACGCTCAGTCACCTGCGCCGGAATTCCTAGCAGCACGACTTCGGCAAATCGCGCAGGCCGTTGAGTATCCCCACAGATCACATGGCCTGTAACCGTGCCCATCCCCAATGCCGAGACCGGCTGCTGCCCCCACATCGTTCCACCCAGCAAACTGCTCACAACAATCAATCCAACCCTGCGAACCATCGTTACACTCCTCAGGCTTCTCGCTCTACCGCCCCGCCTCAATAAATGTAACCTTATTAATTTCCTTCAGCGTCGTAATTCCCGCCCTCACCCGCTCCAGCGCCGAGTCACGCAAGAACCCCATCCCCTTCTCTCTCGCCTTCTTCCGAATCTCACTCCCAGGCTTCTTCGCCAGCAGCATCTCGCGAATCTCGTCATCCAGCTCCAGCAGCTCATGGATCGCCGACCGCCCACGAAATCCGGTCCCCGAACACTCCATGCATCCCGGCCCTTCCTTGAACCGGAACCCGCGCCACTCCTCCGGCTCCAGCCCACTCTCCAGCAGCTCCGCATCTGAATACGTCACATCCCGCACGCAGAACTCGCACACCTGCCGCACCAGCCGCTGCGCCAGGATGCAGTTCAGCGCCGAAACAAAGTTATAAGGCTCCACCCCCATATTCAAAAACCGCCCCAGCACATCCACCACATTGTTCGCGTGGACAGTCGTAAACACCAGATGCCCCGTCAACGCCGAGTTGATCGCAATCTGCGCCGTCTCCGCATCGCGAATCTCACCCACCAGAATCTTGTCCGGATCGTGCCGCAGAATCGACCGCAGGCCACGCGCAAACGTCAGACCCTTCTTCTCATTCACCGGAATCTGCGTGATCCCGCGAATCTGGTACTCCACCGGATCCTCGATCGTAATGATCTTGTCCTCTTCGCACTTGATCTCATTCAGCGCCGCATACAAAGTCGTCGTCTTACCCGAACCCGTCGGCCCCGTCACCAGCACCATCCCGTACGGCTCCTTGATGTACCGCCGAAACCGCTCCAGATCTTTCTCGCCGAACCCCACCACATCCAGCGAGAGCTTCTTGAACTTCTCACTCATCGACTCTTTATCCAGTACGCGCAGCACAGCATTCTCGCCATGCACCGTAGGCATAATGCTCACGCGAAAGTCGATCAGCCGGCCCTTGTACCGCACCCGGAAACGTCCATCCTGCGGCACACGTCTCTCCGCAATATCCAGCTCACTCATCACCTTGATACGCGACAAAATTGTCTGGTGATGCTCCCGCGCAATCGGAGCCATCGCCTGCTGCAGCACACCATCAATGCGGTACTTCACCAGCAGCGAATCATCTTCCGTCTCCAGGTGAATATCGCTCGCCCGCCGCTCCAGCGCCGTAAAGATGGTCGTAT
The DNA here is from genome assembly GCA_035943695.1 of Acidobacteriaceae bacterium. Taxonomy (GTDB): domain Bacteria; phylum Acidobacteriota; class Terriglobia; order Terriglobales; family Acidobacteriaceae; genus Edaphobacter. Next base: position 201,956 of record DASZBW010000027.1, read on the forward strand.
CCACCAGCCGGATAATCGGCGAAATATCATCCTCACCCGTCAGCCGCTCAATCGAAATATTCTCGTCGGAATTTTCGTCGCCCGTCAGAACGTCGAACGCCAGCCCCTCGCTAGCCTCATCCAACACCCGCTGGCTCTGCTCCGTCTTCTTCAGCAGGTCGTTGATCTGCGACAGTGTCGCCACCCGCGTCACCAGCCGCTGCCCCAGCAGCCCGGAAATCTCATCCAGCATCATCAGCTTCGAGGGATCGCTCACCGCAATCGCCAGCCGATTCTCCATCTGCTCCAGCGGCACAAAGTTGTACCGGAACATCATGTCCACCGGCACGCTCTTGAACAGATCATGCGAAATCTTGAAGTTCTTCAGGTCGACAAAGTCCGCGTGATACCGCCGAGCCAGCGCCTGCGCCCGCTCCACCTCGCTCATCGACATCTCGCCCACACTCAGCGGCACCGCAATAGGACTGGCCATATATCTCTAAGACTCCCTTACCTCAAACAAGTCAACGCTCCCTACCAAATACATTCCACTTCACCGGAAGCCCGAATCAACTTATCACTGGTGACCAGCGAAAGACCATGCACGATTGCCGTCGCGCCAATGATTCGATCCGTAGGATCTTTCGGAAACCTCTCACTAAACTGGACCGCCCTCTCGGCTACCTCGGCTGTTATTGGCAGTACCGTACAGTAATGCTCAACTTCTTTTAAGAAATCCCGCAGAGGTGTCTTGATCCCGATGCGCTTCCGCGAGATGAGCATGGCGATCTCCCAGAGCGTCTTATCCGCAATCGCGACACCATTATGTCGCCTCGCCTCCGAAATCGCGCTCGCAGCCTTCTCCGAAAGCATTTCCGGTACCTGAGCCAGCCACAGCAGCGCCTGCGTATCCAGAAGAATCACTTGAGCTGCGCCGCCGAACGCTCAAAAAACTCCTCCAACTCATCATCGGAGTAGATGGGCGAAATGATATCTCCGCTGATATCCAACTTGCCTTTATAAAAACCAAAGATCGGGTCCTCGTTCACCAGAGGCATCGGCATCACCCGAGCGACGGGACGCCCATTCTTCGTAACCACCACCCCCGCCCGCTTTGCCTCAACCTCATCCAGGAGCCCCAGACACTGGGCCTTGAACTTCCCTGCCGCGACTACCTTCATTTCGCCCATAAAGCTGTTCATTGTATCGGCCATGAAAACCCTCCACCATAGTCATCATACTATGGTCACAATGTAAGCCCAACTAGAATCTTGAGCAATGGTAAGGAAGAGTCTCATCCTCATAGCCTCGGCCTTCGCAGCGATGGTTGCGTCCGTCCCCTTCGGCGTCGGGCCGTGCGCACCATCCTCACTTCCCGGAGCCATTCTCTTTTATGGTGGCGGACTCGCATTGCTAAGTGGCTGTAGCATCTTAGTCAGTAGTCTGTTAGTGGAACTGATTCGTAAATGGATCAGGAATCAGAATAAAAATTCGTCGAATTAGCCCAAAATCCTACTGTCAATACCGCAGAACTCAAAAGAACATCTCAACGATCACAAAACAAACAGCTTACCGGAAAAATCAAGATTGGCGAGCAGTTCTGGTCAATTTGGTATACTGGAATCAGTAAGTAGATATGAAAGAGCCTCCGGCATGTAACCGGAGGCTCTTTCGTTTGGACGCAATACTCGTCAAAAATGAGATAAGTTCTTTAGAAGGTGTATCTTGGATACCAAACCAACGAATATTCAACAACTTACGGGACTCTGACGGGGGTATCTATATATCTAAGTCCTTTCAAAGGGGTATTTTGCGGCTTAGATACCCCCCAAAAAAACACGCCTACTGAGGTGCCCCGCCACCCGCCCCGGCACTCAGGCTGAAGATCGGCAGATAGAGCGCAATCAGGATCGTCACCACCACCACCCCCATCACGATCAAGATCGCCGGCTCGATCAGGCTCATCGCCGCCGTCAGGTTGGTCTGTACGTCCTCTTCAAAGAACTCCGCCACCGAATTCAGCATCTGTGGCAGCGCACCGGTCGACTCCCCCACCTCGATCATCTCCACCGCGAGCTCAGGGAACACCTTCGTTGCCTCCAGGCTAGCTGAAAGTCCCTTCCCCTCGCGCACCGACTCGACGCTCTTGAACACTGCCCCGCTGATCTGCCTGCTGTCGATGGACCGTGCCGCCGTCTCCAAACTCGGCACCAGCGGCAGCCCGCCCTTCAGCAGCGTCGACAACGTACGCGAGAACAGCCCAACCTGGTACTTCAGCCAGACGCTCCCCAGCACCGGCGTAGCGATGCGAACCTTGTCCACCAGCGTCGCGCCGGCATCTGTCTTGATCCACCGCACCAGCAGGTACGCGACCAGCGCCACGGCCCCTGCCACGTAGAGCCCATAGCTCTGCGCCTGCGTGCCCAACGCAAGCAGAAAGGTAGTGGTAGCCGGCAGCTTGACCCCGAGCTGCGAATACAACTCGGCAAACCGAGGCACCACAAACGTAATCAGAAAGATGAACAACCCGATCACCATCACCACCAGCACCGCCGGATAGATCAGGCTCGCCTTCAGCTTCTTGCGAAAGGTCAGGCTCACGCGTTGAAACTCGAGGTATCGCTGCAGCACCTCTTCCAGGTTGCCCGACCGCTCGCCCGCCAGCAGCGTCGTCGTATAAACGACGGGAAACCCACCCTGCGCCTCGAACGCCCCTGAGATCGACTCGCCGTTCTTCACCCGCATGGCGACATCCTGCAACTGCGCCTGGAAGTGAGGAAGCTTCTGCCGCCGCGCCAGCAAGTCAATCGAGCCCAGAATGGGAAGTCCCGCTCGAATCAGCGTAAGAAATTGCTGGTTGAAGATCAGGAACGGCTCCAGCTTCACCTTCTTCGCCTTGCCCTGCGCGCCCAGCGCACCCAGCGGCTTCACCGAATAAACGAGATACCCGGCCTGCGTGAACCGCGACCGCAGCTCATCCGCCGTCGCCGCCGCGTGCGTCTGCTCCTGCACGCGTCCTCGTTCATCCGCCAACCTGATCACGAACTCAGTCATAGAAAGGAAGCACAGCACATGCCGACACAAGCACCCAATCCAGCGCGCGCATCAGCTCAGTCCATCTTAGACGTATGCCGCACCATATTCGCTGAGTCGATCTCAAAACACAGCCCTGCGCCGCGAACCCCAGCGAAGTTGCAGGGTGAATTAGCCCTGCGCCGCTGCCACAGGAGCCTTGTCTTTCTCCGACACATACCAATCCACTGTCTTCCGCAGCCCGTCGTGAAAGTGAAACTTCGGCTCGTAGCCAAGCTCGTTCGTCGCCCGTGTAATGTCTGCCAGCGAGTGCTTGATATCGCCTGCGCGCTCTGCGCCGTAGACTGGCTTCTCCTTGAAGCCAAGCCGTTCGGCGATGGTGGCATATACCTCGTTCAGCGTATGACTCTTACCCGTCCCCACGTTGAACACACGTCCAGTAGCCACTTCACTGGGAGCCACGCAGGCCAGCAAATTCGCACTCACCGCATTGTCCACGTAGTTGAAGTCGCGGCTTGTCATCCCGTCGCCGTAGATCGTTGGCGTCTCACCCGCCATCATCCTGTACGTGAACTGAGCAATCACGCCCGAGTACGGCGAATCCGCCGCCTGCCTAGGTCCAAAGATGTTGAAGTATCGCAGGCAGACGCCCTCAAGCCCATACGATTTATAGAAGGACTGAATATAGTATTCGCACGTCAGCTTCTGAACCGCGTACGGAGACAAGGGACGCGGCAGCATATCCTCCTGCTTCGGCTGCGTCGGCTGATCCCCATACGCAGAGGACGACGCAGCATACACAATCCGCCGCACCTTCGCATCCTTCGCCGCGACCAGCAGGTTCAGTGTCCCATTGATGTTCGATTCATGCGAAGAGACAGGATCCTTCACCGACCGGGGAACCGAAGCCAACGCACCCTGGTGCAGAATGTAATCGATGCCTTCGCAGGCGGTCTTCACACCAGCCACATCTTGCAAATCCACCTGCGCAAAATCAACCGAACTCCGAATGTCCGCAAGATTGTCCAGATTGCCGGTGGAAAGATTATCGATCCCCCGCACCTCATGCCCCTGCTTTACCAGCTCGTGCGCCAGGGTCGAACCGATGAATCCTGCAATTCCTGTAATCAAATAACGAGACATTAATCCTCCACCACCATGCTTCAAGATTGGCTGCGACGCAGCGATTTCAATATAGAAAGAAAATGCGTAGGCCACTCCATTCTCAAGCCCGTCCACACCGCGCGTCGATGCAACTGGCAGGACCCACTTCTAACACTATAGTGGACATGGCTATAGACACCCCGCCTCGTACACTGGAACGAAGCTGGATGACGCGAAGAACAACAGGAGCGAGTGCGATAATCGTTGATATGCCGAAGACCACAGAAGTAGTTCTGCCCAAGATAGCCGCCGAGCGCATGAAGCGCATCGAGACACGCACCGCAAAAATTGGAGTCATCGGACTTGGATATGTCGGCTTGCCGCTATCCCTTCTCCTCTCCGAAGCGGGCTTCAAAGTCACCGGCTTCGACATCGACGAGAAAAAGGTCGTCGACCTGACAGCTGGCCGCTCTTATATCTTCCGTATCCCGTCCGAAGAGATCGGCAGCGCACGCGAGAAAGGCTTCTCCGCGACTACTGATTTCTCGCACCTCTCCGAGCAGGACGCGATCATCCTGTGCGTACCCACACCGCTCACCGAACACCGCGAGCCCGACCTGAGCTACGTAGAGAACACAGCCAAGGCCGCCGCACCATGGATTTGCGAAGGCCAGCTCGTCGTGCTCGAAAGCACCACCTACCCCGGCACTACCGAAGAGCTGATGATCCCGGTCCTCGAGGCTGGAAACACCAAAGGCCTCAAGGTACAGAGCAAAGGCGCACCAGCCGAACAAGGCGTCTTCTACGTGGCCTTCTCGCCCGAGCGCGAAGACCCAGGTAACGTAGACGTTGCGCGCCGCGACATCCCCAAGGTAGTCGGTGGCCACGAACCCATCGCGACCGAACTCGCAGCCGTGCTGTATGAAGGCATCTTCACCCGTTCCGTGCGAGTCTCCTCCACCCGCGTCGCGGAGATGACGAAGCTCCTCGAGAATATCTATCGCTGCGTGAACATCGCACTCGTAAACGAGTTGAAGATGCTCTCACTCCGCATGGGCGTCGACATCTGGGAAGTTATCGATGCAGCCGCGACCAAGCCCTTCGGCTTCCACCCGTTCTACCCAGGCCCCGGCCTCGGCGGCCACTGCATCCCCATCGATCCTTTCTACCTCAGCTGGAAGGCGAAGGAGTACGACTTCAACACGCGCTTCATCGAGCTCGCCGGTGAAGTCAACGAAGCCATGCCCGCCCACGTGGTCCAGTACGTCGCCAAGGCGCTCAACCGCAACAAGAAAGCCGTCAACGGTTCGCGCATTTTAATGCTCGGCATGGCCTATAAAAAGGACATCGACGATCTGCGCGAGAGCCCTTCCCTCACCGTCATCGAGCTGCTGCGCGATGAAGGCGCAGAGGTGGTCTACAACGATCCGTACTTCCCCACCGTAGGTCGCGGTCGGCACTACAACCTGAACATGACCTCCACGCCGCTCACTGATCTCGGCCAATACGACGCCGTCCTGATCATGACCGACCACTCGGACTACGACTACAAAGCGATCGTGGATCAATCCAGGCTGGTTGTTGACTCGCGCAACGCGACCAAAGGAATCCAATCCGACAAGATCGTCCGCTGCTAACCGCAATTTTAAGTGCAAAAACCAAGCCGCTCCCAGCTCCTGGGAGCGGCTTTTTCAGCAACCTGCCCGAAGCCCTATCCACTGGCCAGAAGGAAGACACAAACTCTTAACGCGCTGGCGAAGCTGAATCGCAGCGTATTCCATCGTGCAGCTCATTCTGCCGCCGGATCCAACCCCACACAAACCTCGATTTGCACTTAGATAACGGTACTCGGATAACTGTTACTAAAGTTTGATTAACAACTTCAGTAACGTACCGAGTGAACCTAAGTGTGCTTGCCTGATGAGCAAAACGTCGGTCTTGATGACATTCCCACAGGAAAGCGGAACTAACCGCGTGCACTTGTGCGCACTATTGATGCGGTGGCGGATAGAAATTTCTGAGCAGTTTGGAACTATCTTCCCATCGATTCCCATGCCCATCTTCAGAGCTTTCTTGATCTCCCTAACTCAGTTATTTGCAGCAATTTACTTCATAACCGAAAAGTGGGAGGACCTTAGAACCTTCGTGGAACTGTAACTCAGATCGTTCGCCTATAGGGTGAAACTCGAAGCGCTACCGAGTTAAGCAAATGTTTGGAGCCGTTCCTTACATGAGTTTGAACAGCGCTTGAACACTACGGGCTTGAGGTGCAGTTTTGAGAATAATTAAGGCAATTGGGGCTGGACTCACGATTTCGGTTTGCTTCCTTTATCTGGGATGCGGCAGTATTCAAATTGCGAACGCCGCACATGGATCGACCACCGCACCTTTGGCAATTCAAACCCGATTGCTGCCCTCTGCTGTCGCAGGCACACCTTACGTTGCCCTCCTGGACGCGACAGGAGGCACCCCTAGCTATAGTTGGGCGGTCAGCTCGGGTCAACTCCCAGCTGGAGTCACTCTTGGCTCATCCTCCGGTGTCATCTCGGGCACCCCGTCCTCCAGCGGGAGTTACTCGGTAGGTCTCACACTCACCGACGCCGCCAAGCCCTCGAATAAGAAAGTTTCGACAGTAACGATCTCAGTTGCGCCTCCTCCGTTGAGCATGGCGCCCACCACCACACTCTTCGCAACAAACGGCGTGCCGTATTCCAATGCGCTATCGGTCACCGGAGGGAAGCCCGGCTACATCTGGTCGATCGCTTCCGGCTCCTTGCCGTCGGGACTTTCCCTCGCAGCGTCCACCGGCATCCTCTCAGGTACGCCGTCCGCAAGCGGCATCGTCAGCTTTACGGTCGCGGTGCGCGACAGCGAGAGCCCCGCCAAGACCCAGTCCAGCGTCGTAACCATGGACATCGCGGCCCCACAGCTGAAGATTGCGGCCCCGCCTTCCGCACCAGCGACTGTAGGTACCGCTTTCTCCGAAACGTTACAGGCAACCGGAGGAAATCCGAGCTATAGATGGTCTGTTGCCGGCAATCTTCCTGCCGGGCTTACGCTCAACACATCGACAGGCACCATCACCGGCGTACCAAGCGCAAGCGGAACTGCCTCCTTTACCGCAATGGTCAACGACAGCAGCAGTCCAGCGCAGGCCGCTTCTGCCTCGACTGCGATCATCGTCGCACCATCTGCCTTGACGATCAACGCTCCCTCGCTGCCTCCTGTAGTCGCCGGCACGGCATATAGTCAAACGCTGCAGGTCAGTGGAGGAACCGCCCCGTACAGATGGTCGGTCACCTCGGGACAGCTGGCGCCAGGTCTTACCCTCAACTCCGCCGGAACCATCTCGGGCACCCCAACCACCAGCGGTAATTCCTCATTCACCGCGACCGTGGTCGACAGCGGCAGCCCAGCACAATCGGCATCCGCAACAACATCAGTCGCCGTTACAGCAACCGCGCTGGTCGTAACCGCGCCAGCATTGCCCGTCCGCACGGTTGGAGCCGCCTATTCGCAAGCCTTCGGCGTGACCGGTGGAACCGCACCGTACACATGGCGGATGACCTCGGGCTCGCTTCCTGCAGGCTTGACCCTTACCCCGGCCGGCGTAGTCTCTGGAACCGCCCAGGCAAGCGGCACGACGAACTTCACCGCAACCGTCTCCGACAGCAGCAGCCCCGTACAGTCAGCTTCGGCAACAGCCGGAATCACCGTCGCACCCACTGCACTGGTCATCACGTCATCTTCTTTGGCTGGCGTCCCAGTCAGCTCTGCATACTCGCAATCCCTGCAGGCATCCGGAGGGACTGCGCCGTATCAATGGACCATCACCTCGGGCAGTCTCCCTGCCGGACTTGCTCTCGTACCATCGAGTGGTCTAATCAACGGCACTGCCGGCACAACCGCCGGCACGGCAAATTTCACTGCGACTGTCACGGACAGCAGTTCTCCGGCCCAGACCGCTTCAGCGACGGAGTCCATCACCATCGCGCCCGCCTCCCTCACCATCACATCTGCAACTCTTGCCCAAGCTACCTCCGGCACCGCTTACCTTCAGACGCTGCAAGCCGCCGGCGGCACAGGGGCATATAGCTGGCAGATTACATCAGGTCAGCTCGCCTCGGGGCTCTCCATCTCAGCATCCGGCGTAATCTCGGGAACACCCACCACCAGCACGCCGTCCACTTTCTCGGTCACCGTGTCCGATAGCGGCACTCCGGCCCAAACTCAGTCCGCAACGTTCACCATCGCCGCAACGGCCCCAGTCGTACCACCGTTGTCGATCGTCTCGTCCACTTTGGCTGCTACAACCACTGGATCGTCGTATTCGCAGACGCTGCAGGCCAGCGGAGGCACACCCGGCTACACGTGGTCGATCGCATCTGGAACCTTACCCGCGGGGCTGACCCTAGCGTCGTCAACAGGAGTCATCTCCGGCACACCTTCCGGCTCCGGAACTGCGACATTCACCGTAGCGGTTAGCGACAATGGCAATCCCACAAAGTCGGCATCCGCGAGCACTTCGATCGCAGTAACTGCGCCAGTCGTATCAGCCGGAACCACCTGGTACATCCGTACAGACGGCGGCACCCGCTATTCTGCCAACGTCCCCCAAGGGCAGTGCGACGGCAAAACAGACGCTGCCTATCCGGGAATCGGTACCAATCAGCCTTGTGCCTTCAAAGATTTCCGCTACATGTGGGATGACCAGAGCTACGGCAACGATACCTGGGTGATGGCCGGCGGGGACACCGTGATTATCCACGGATGTGCCGCGGCCTCCACGCAGCAGAATGCTGTCGCGCCAAATTGCAGAATCGGCTGGGACGCCTCCACCGGCGCCGGTGCAGGCTATACCTGGTGCTACGGGGGCAACGGATCCTATCCTTGCTCGGCGCCTCCAGTTCCATCCGGCACCACTACCCAGCCAACCCGCATTCTCGGAGCAAATTACCTGAACTGCTCCACCGGAAACGCGCCCGACTCGACCGCCGTGGTTCAGTTGGTCGGAGGATTCAGTGTCCTCAATGTTCTCAATCTCACCGGTTCGCAGAATGTTGTCATCGGCTGTGTCGACATCACCTCACACAACGGACAATGCACCATTCACGGCAGCCCAGCCTATCCTCGGCACTGCAACACGAGCTATCCCCTGGATGATTATGATTCCAACGGAATCGTAACTGACAACAGAACCGCAAACATCCTGCTGCAGGACGTCCGGGTAGACGGCCACACCAACAGCGGCATCCAGGGGCCGATTGGAGGCGCCATTACGATGAGACGAGTTTTCGTCGGCTTCAACGGCATGGCAGGTTGGAACTTCGACGACGGCAGCAACACTCCCAACGCAGCCGGCGCATCCATTGATGCCGACTACGTCACCATGGAAGGCAACGGCTGCAATCAGGAATATCCGATCGTCCATCCCAATTTCCCCGCCAAGTCCTGCTACGACGACGGGAGCGGAGGATTCGGCGATTCATGGAGTGGACAGGATTCTCCTCTGGCGTCCTTCATCTGCAATCACTGCGTACAGATGTACAACACGAAGGACGGATTCATCGGGCCACACACTCAAATCACCAACCTCCTGATTGAAAACTCGACCGCCATCGGCAACATGGGACAGCAGTGGAAGTGGAACAACACGACCAACGCGAAGACCGAGTTCATCAACAACCTGACGGTAGGAAACTGCGCTCGGATGTCCCAACAGCTTCCAGGCGCAGCCCAAAACTTCGCTCTATCCACAGGTCTGGGAGGCTCCTACCTCAGCGACTTCTGCCGCGCTTCGGGTGACACATTCTCATTCTCCAGCCAGGCCAACTCAACCGTTCTGATCGCCAACAATACCGTAATGTCTTACTCCGCCACGGTCTTTGATATGAACTGCGGACCGGCCGGGGGAAGCGCAGGAACATGCGGGACAACACCGTTCGTCTACCAGAACAATATATTCCTGGGCTACATCAACCCCACTCTGAATCCGTCCTACCCGCAGGCGCCTGGACTGTTCTACCGGTCGGACTCCTCAGACGTCGTCACAGCGAATAACAACATTCAATACGGGGTAAGAAACGGGAGTACCTGCGGCGGGAACATCATATGCTCCGACCCGCTCCTGACGAATGAACCTCAACAGACGTTCACGGGCGAGACTCCGTTCGATAACTTCGTCTTCACGCTAACCCCCAGCAGTCCCGCTATCAACGCAGGATTAACGGTGAGTGGCATCACGACCGACTTCAACGGAATAGCACGCCCGGCTAATCCATCCATTGGCGCTCTCGAGCCGTAGTCTCCACGCGAAGATGGTCCGCTGAACAACGCGGGCCATCTTCGCAATCCAATGCTTGTGTACGGTAGTTGCTTGTACGCCTCAGTTACACTTGGATGGGTACGGACACACATAGTATTGGAGCAAATTGTGAAATTGCATTATCGCGTTATGTGCTTTCTGCTGTTGAGTTGTTTCTCTTTGCCATTGTTCGGTGCCACCACATGGTATGTCCGGCAGGATGGCGGCACTCGATACTCCGCAAAGATGCCTTCAGGTCAATGTGATGGCAAATCCGATAGCGCGTACCGCGGCAAGGGCACAAATCAGCACTGCGCCTTCAAAGATTTTCGCTACATGTGGGACGACCAGAGCTACAGCAACGATACCTGGGCAATGGCTGGGGGCGACACGGTCATCATTCGCGGATGCGCCGCAGCACCCACACAGCAGAACCCCGTAGCGCCGAACTGCAGAATTGGGTGGGATGCGGCGACCGGAAAAGGCGCAGGCTACACCTGGTGCTATGGCGGAAATGGCTCCTATCCCTGCTATGGCCCGCCCGTTCCCTCCGGTACACCGTCACAACATACACGAATCCTGGGGGGAAATTACCAGAACTGCTCTTCGGGAAACGTCACAACCCGCTCAGCCCTCACGCAGCTTGTCGGCGGATTCAGCGCCCTCGATGTCCTCAGCCTTCTCGGCTCGCAGAATGTCGATGTTCAGTGCCTCGATATCACGTCCCACAACGGGCAGTGCATCATCCACGGCAGTCCGTCATATCCCCGACATTGCAACACGAGTTATCCGCTGGACGACTACGACTCGAACGGAATCGTAACAGACAACAAGACGGCGAATATTCTCCTCCAGGACGTTTACGTCGACGGCCACACCAACAGCGGCATCCAGGGCCCGATCGGAGGTGCCATCACCATGAACCGAGTATTCGTCGGCTTCAACGGCATGGCCGGCTGGAATTTCGACGACGGGAGCAATTCAGGGAACGCGCCAGGGTCGTCGATCAATGCAGATTACGTGACCATGGAAGGCAACGGCTGCAACCAGGAGTATCCCATCGTTCATCCCGACTTCCCTGCCAAGTCCTGCTACGACGACTCAAGCGGAGGATTTGGCGACTCATGGAGCGGGCAGGATTCCACGCTCGCGTCTTTCACATGTAATCACTGCGTGCAGATGTACAACACGAAGGACGGCTTCCTCGGTCCGCACACTCAAATCACCAACCTGCTGATTGAAAACTCAATCTCGATTGGCAACATGGGACAACAATGGAAGTGGAACAACACTCCGAACGCAAAGACAGAGTTTATCAATAATCTCACCGTTGGAAATTGCGCGCGAATGTCGCAAAAGCTGCCGGGAGCCGCACAAAACTTCGCGAAATCGTCGGGCCTGGGAGGTTCCTATCTTACCGACTTCTGCCGCGCTTCAGGCGACACCTTTTCCTTCTCCAGCCAGGCGAATTCAACTGTCCTGATCGCCAACAACACGGTTGTCTCCTACTCCAATACAGTCTTCGATATGAACTGTGGACCTTCGGGAGGAGGAGCAGGAACGTGCCGATCAACTCCCTTCGTATTCCAGAACAACATAATCCTCGGATACACGAATCCCACTCTGAATCCTTCTTACCCACAGGCACCGGGCCTCTTCTACGCCGGGGACCACTCTATATCCTTCCACTCATCACATAACCTGGAATTTGGTGTCAGAAATGGAGACTGGTGTCTCCTTACGATTCGATGCACGGATCCTCTTTTTGTCGACGAGCCGTCGCACAAATGGGCTGGCGAGTTCGAATACGACAAATTCGACTCTCATCTCCGTGCAGGTAGTCCCGCGATAGGAGCCGGCACGAAACTTGCCGCCGTTACAGCCGATCGGGATGGGCATCCGAGACCTACCCCGCCTTCCATGGGGGATCTCGAACCCACCCGCTGACGAACAACGCCTTGATTAACCGCGCGGTCATTCGACGCGGAGTGAGGATCGCAATTTCCATTCCACATTCCGAACAGTCGCAGCAATGAGTGCCTTCGTCTTGCTGCCGACATTGTCCTTCCACGCTGGCGAGAAAAATGCCTTCACTGCGGCGGCCCTGGATTCCGAAAAGCGTCCTTGCTCGCGGAGCCGGTAAGCTATCGATTCATATCGCTTTCCTTTCTCCACTCCCACCAGCCTTTGCCATTCCGGCGTAAGAATGCTTCCGACGTGTTCGTAAAACTTGGCATCCATCTCATGCCAGTTCAGAAGCCCCTTACTCTCAAAAGCACTTCCCTCCGTCAACGTGTAATCGGCCATCACGCGGTCAACCAATAAAATGTCCCCCGAAAGTGCTGCAACTACAAGCAGTGGCCAATCCGTGAGATACGGAACGTCAAAATACCACGCCGGAAGACTGCGCTGAATTCCATTCCGAAACATGATGGACGGTGATGGCACAAAATTCTGTCGCAAAATATCTTTCAGCCCGTATCGCCCAGCCGCGACGGAAGGATACCTTTCCCTCTTCACCTCTCCATCGTTCGTGACACGCCGAATGTAGTGAGCGCAAACATTGATCCCGGAGTCAGCCTCGAGAGCCGCGGCCTGGATTGAAAGTTTATCCGGATCCGTCCAGAAATCGTCAGCATCCAGCCATGCAGTGTATTGGCCGGTACACGCCTCAAACGTTTCAAAATAGTTATGCTGAATTCCGATATTGGACTTACGCTCCAGTATCTTGAACACTCTCGGATGTCGCTCCGCATAGCTGCGAGCGACACTGAGCGTCTCGTCCTTCGAGCAGTCGTCGCCGATCACAATCTCGATTGGAAAATCAGTCCGCTGCATCAGAACGGAGTCGATGGATCTCGGCAGCCATTTCGCCGAATTGAACGTGGTAATAGCTACGCTGACGAGCGGGAGAGTATCAGATCCAGATGGTGCCACCATAGAGTGAAGGATAGCAGAGGCAGTTCAGTTCATTCGTAGTAGCAGCAACCGAATTCCCATCCTCAATCGCCTGACGCGGGACCATCCATCGGCGGCAAAATGTGCGCAAGATGTTCCGGGTGCCGGCCAAAGATAGCTTCTGTCAAGCAGCCCAATGCCCAGGTGGATCTTCCTTCCAGTCGCCCCATCCAAATCCCATGCTTCTTGCGGCAGCGCGCCTTCAGTCGTATCCGGCCGAGAGGGCCGAACTCCTTCCGCACCAGCTCTGCATGCATGTCCAGTATGTTCATCTCGGCATTGAACATCTTGCGCCATTGGGCACTGAGTTGTGCCCTGCCTCCTCCACGGTGGTAGATAAACAAGGGCTCAGCGAGAAAATGAGTCTCCGTGCCGGAAGCAAGCAACCGAATACCGAACTCCAGGTCCTCAAAATGTCGCAGCCGCTCATCGAACCCCCCTACTTCGTCGAACGTGTCGCGTCGGATCATCATGGAAGGCACCGTACATGCAGTGAAGCACAGCGCGTAGGCCAGGGTAACCTTGCGTGTTGGCTTTCCGCCCCAGTATTCTTCCTTCCCGTCCGGCGTCACCATCGTCATGCCGCCGCCCAATGCTTTTACATGAGGGTGCGCTTCCAGATATCGGATCTGGCGTTCGTGCTTGTCAGGAAGATAGCAGTCGTCGTCATCGAGGAAAGCGAGCCATTCTCCCTTGGCGTTTCGAGCCCCGAAATTTCTCGCCCCCGCCAATCCCAGATTTCTCGGCGTTGTGATGATCGTTGCCAGGTCAGAAAGTTCCCGAAGCTTCACCTGATTTTCAGGCGTGGAACAGTCGTCCACCACAAGGATCTCAGCCGGTGGAACAGTTTGGTTGCGAACCGACATGACCGCATTGCGAATGAATTCAGGCCGATTGAAATGCGGGATGACGACTGTAACCGAATTCACTACCACTTTCCACACCTCGAAGAAATTGCGGGCAAGCGCCCAGTCACGATATTCGCCTCACGATGCCCCATTTGCGCCGTCGAGACTATCCACTTCTGTCATCCTCGGAGAGTGGATGATGTGTGACGAATTCTCATCGTTCTCGCAAAGGCCTGGCCTGATCCTGGAACTTTGCCAGTTCAACGGCTAGAACGCATTCGGATAAAGCTAGAATATACTAACCTCCCCCTGGAAATTCGACGAAGGAGAAGCTGATTTGGCTGCCACAGTTGTCAATTCGATCAATGCATCCGAAACCACAGCGCCGAGGGTTGCATTTCTCATCCTGGCGCACAATGAACCGCAGTTGCTGAGCCGTCTCTTGCGAAAACTGGTTGCTGACTGGTGCCATTGCTTCGTACACATCGACAGGAAAGTCGACATCAAGCAGTTTCAAGATCTGTCGAGCGTACCTCACGTAACCTTTTTGCCGATGGAGCAACGGCTTGCGGTCTACTGGTGCGGCTACAGCGTCACCGCAGCTATGCTGAACCTGATGCGTTACGCCAAAACTTCAGCCTTCCAACCGACCAGATTCGTTTTGCTGTCAGGCGTGGATTATCCCATCAAGCCGCTCAATCTCATACGTACCGTTGTTAGCCAGAACAAGGAATACATACAGATTGACCGGCAGATCCAGCCACGGGGCGACAGCAGCTTTGATCGCTGCTTGAACCGCAGATTTCTTGGCAACAATCGGTTCTTGAATCCGCGCACCGCTCCGCAGTGGATTGATCGCATCACTCGCGGCATCGAACGACGAATGGCCAGATCCCATCCCGAAGGGTTGAAAATATACTACGGCGCACAATGGTGGACTCTTACAGACCACGGAATCGAAGCGGTCCTCTCCTTCGTCAAGAGCAATCCAGTCGTTGTCCGGTGGTTCACCGGCACAAAAGTTCCCGATGAACACATGATCCACAGCATCATCAAAGCGTCTTCGCGATCTTCGCAAGTTGCTTTCGATGCAACTCGGACCGATGAGCCGCCTTTCGGAATCAATCGCCACGCCTTGCACTACATCGATTGGACGACGGCAAATCCTCACTTGCCGAAGACACTCGAACTGGAAGACCTCAATCCGCTTCTGGAAAGTGACGCGCTCTTCGCCCGCAAGATGTCCTCGTCCCGCTCCGTGAAGTTGCTCGACGCTCTAGACGCAGCGTTCCCAGACTGAGTCAAGAACATGGATACCTCGTCGCATTCCGGTGCTAACCTGCGTTCAAAAATGACAGCAATTTGATTCTCGGAAGGATATAGTCTCGCACGTAGGTCCGAAAGAGCAATCCGACCGCAATGAAGAATACAGGCAGGGTTGCGATAACTTGCAGAAAAAATATCGGTAAGCTGCGCGCCGGATAAAACTTCTCAGTCGCAAAGGTCACGCAAGCGAATGGAATAGCTGCAGCGATGACAGGAAGCCATATCTTCGCTATCACTTCATACCGGCTTAACCCAACCAGCTTTGAGATATATCCTGGCCAGAATACCCACTGAACAAATAAGTTCGGTATCAAGGTGCCTATTGCAACGCCGTAGAGCCCATAGAAATGAGCAAGAATCATACTGAGAATGAGGTTCGCGATGCCCTCACCAATTGCCCAGATGGCCTGCGCCTTATGCTTCTCCATTCCGTACGAAATCGCGCCGGCAGTTCGATTCGCATAGGCAAACAGCAGAGGAATCGTTAGAAGGACCAACACAAGACCAGATGTATGCGAATATTTCGGCCCGACCCACAGACCGATAAAGCTTGAGCCGCGAAGGATCATCGTCAGAATCATCGGAACAGCCACAACAAGCATGGCGCGCGTTCCATTTTTGTACAGCATCAAAAGCCCCGCCGTATTGCCTGAGGCCTCGTAAGTGCTGGCAGCAGGGGTAAACGTGTTTGCCATGGAAGATATGACCTGGCCGGCATATCGGCATAAATTATTGGCGATCGCGTAGTACGTTACGGCAGTGGTTGAGACAAAGTATCCAACCACAAAATTATCCGTCTGATATACGAGCTGAACGGCAATCGTGGTCAAAAACACGTAGGAGCTATAGGACCAGATCTTTCTTATGGTTTCTGCCTGCGGACGTTGCAATCGGATTCGTAATTCGGGGTAGAGCCTGTGAGCTACCAGGATCACAAGCAGATTGCCCGTAATCGCCGCAATCAGTTCGCAAATCGCAATCGCAACAATTCCGTGTCCCCTGCGCAACACCATCACAACGCCTGTAACCCGGACCGCGGATTGAACAAGACTTATACAATTTTGTAAATCATATCGATTCAGCGCCGAAATAACGCTGCCCATAACGCCCAGCGACATCGTAACGGCTGTAGTCAAGCCAATCAGCAAAATAGCTTCTCTGGCGTCCCTTGCCAGTTCGGCAGGAATTTTAAATAACGAAGGAAACACATAAGCAAGGCCGCCACTGATGAGTAGGGCTAGTCCGGCAATCTGCAATCGAACCCACAAAGCAGCGGATATAGCATCCGACGCGCCTTCATGATCCTTTACAGTGTGCCCCTTTGAAACGAAACGTAAAACCGAGGTCTGCATCCCCAGGTCAAGAAAGCCCAGGTAAGCGACTACCGAAATCGCCAGAACCCAAACGCCGTAAGCAACATCGCCTAGCCGATGCAAGATAAACGGCGAAAGAAAGAAGCCGACCGCCATGTTGACGATGGCGCCAAACCAATTGAAAAGCACGTTTCGGGCAATATGTCGGACCCGCAGCTCCAAGCTAAACTCTCCTCAATATCGTCTCAGCCCGCACGACATCGTTATATTCTACCGGCAGTCGCAGCGAAGGACGCGCAGTACATCTTGGCGGACTCCCAATTTCCGCCAGAGCTTATCATCCCATCGAGCACTGGGAATCCACTACAACTTACGGATCAGACACCCGCGCCGGAAAGTGCGTCTGCCGTATGATGGCAAGAGGTGAATAAGGGCGCGATGCGCGCCAAATACTCTCAGGAGCCCGTCAACTCTGTCAAAGCCGATTCAAAGGATATTGCCATCGCAATTGCGCGCAACCGCTTCGGACGGCGTCCACTTCACTAACCGCTTCAATTTCGTCGGCCTCTGGCGAGAGGCCTTCTCCGATGATTTTCTATGAGTCTCCTTTTCTGGTTCAGCGTCGCCGTGGTTGCCTACGCATATTTCGGATATGCAATTTTGCTGTGGCTGCTCTCGCGCATCCGAAGGCGCCCAATCCTGCGTAGTTTCGTCGCGCGGAATGTATCGATCATCATAGCCGCCCGTAACGAAGAGGCAAATCTCAGGGCAAAGATCGAAAATCTCCAGCAACTGGATTACCCACTCGAGAAACTTCAGATCGTAATCGTGTCAGATGGATCAACCGATCAGACACCCAGCATCCTGCGCGACCAGACATCAATAACCTCGATCATCTTTGATCGCTCGCACGGAAAAGCTTCTGCTCTCAATGAGGCGGTAAAACAGGCAACCGGGGATATCTTGATATTTCAAGACGCAAGACAGACCATTGAGCCAGAGGCGATCTACCGGCTGGTCTCGTGCTTTGCCGATCCTTTGGTCGGCGCTGTAAGTGGTGAACTAATCCTCGATTCGTCGTCACCAGATCAATCCCTCGGGATTTACTGGAAGATCGAAAAAATAATACGAAAGCTGGAATCCGAGACAGGCAGTGTGGTCGGAGTAACGGGAGCTATCTACGCCATCCGACGGGAACTTTACTCGGATATCCCGCCGGGAACCATCCTTGACGACGTCTTTGTACCGATGCACATCGCTCGCACTGGAAAGCGCATTATCTTCGAACCTTTGGCGATCGCTCGGGATCGGATCTTCAGTGAGAAGGGGAAGGAATTCTCCCGCAAGGTAAGAACTCTAACAGGAAATTATCAGCTGATGGCACTCGCCCCATGGCTGCTTTCCCCAGGCAATCCGCTTCTGTTCCGCTTTGTCAGTCACAAACTATTGCGGCTCATCGTACCCCTGCTTCTGATCATAATGCTGGTCAGCGCCGGACTATCGCTAGGAACTCTTTTCAGAGTTATTTTTGGGCTTCAGATTCTGTTCTATATCCTGTCGATTGTCGGAGCGACAGCACCCTCCACTCGGAAGTTCAAACCGATTGGCGTTGCTTACACTTTTGTTATGCTCAACGCAGCCGCAGCTGTCGCTTTTTTCAACTTCGTTATAGGCAAAAAATCCGTTTGGCTTTAGCAGCCTTCACATATCAGTTCCCCGCTTTAACATAAGACAGGTTTAACATGCTTGGATTTGGCATTGGACAATACATTCCGCTCGCTGCCTATATCGGATTTTGGGTCATGTGCCTGGTCGCTCTCACAGGTCGGCCTCTCCTAGGCTTCTACTATCTGATCCCATTTTTGCCATACCGCACAATGAGGGATCACTTTCTTCTTTATCCTCTCGGCGCAAACATGTTGACCTTTTTAATTGTCGCCGTCATTCTCGGTAGTCTTTTCTCGGGCAAGCGTCTGCCCCAATCAAAACTATTCATGATCTGGATAGTCTTTGGAATTTACCTATACCTATCGATGTGGCTGGGAGCCGCGCTTCAAAATGAACCACTGCCTTTATGGCTAAATGACATCAATTTTGTAACCTGGAAAGACTATATGGTCATTCCGATGATTTTTATAGCCGGCGCTTTGGTCATCGAAGATCGCAAAGCCATCAAAACTGTAGTAATTCTTACCGGCCTTTCGCTCTTCTTCATCGATCGAAGCAGCATCTTCGAAAGTATGACGAGAACCTGGACAACCTTTGACGAAGATAAGCGCAGCGGCGGTCCATTGGGCTATGGCTCAAACCAGACAGCCGCTTTTCTCGCCCAATTTGCCATGTTTTTTTGGGGACTAGTCCAATTTCTGAGGCGCAAGAGCTTCAAGTTGGCCAGCTATATATTGATTGGATTGACCGTACTCGCTACCATGTATACGTTCTCGCGCGGCGCCTACCTCGCCTTGCTACTCAGCGTGCTCGTACTTGGTCTCGTAAAAGACAGAAAACTACTGGTTATCCTCGGAATATTTCTACTTACGTGGCAAACAATAGTTCCAGTGCCAGTCCGCGAACGCGTCTCGATGACCAAGAGCGCAAACGGCAAAATAGAAGAGTCTGCGCAAGAGCGCATTGACCTTTGGGAAAATGCTGAGACCTCTTTCATACACAGCCCAATCGTCGGCAATGGTTTCGCAAGCTACCAATTCGGGAATAAAGTAGACAACCTGAGAGATACTCATAATTGGTATGTAAAAGTAGTCGTCGAAACGGGCCTAATTGGTCTGGCGCTCGCTCTGTTCCTGCTCCAGCAGATGATCGCGACTTCCTACCGCCTCTTTAAGAGAGCCGATGATCCCCTATACAAGGGTCTCGGTTTGGGTCTTTTTCTAGCAGTGTGCTCCTGCATGGTAGCTAATTTTTTTGGCGACAGGTGGACATATATTGAAATTACGGGCCTACTCTGGATTCTCGTCGCCGCTGCGATTCGTGCCAATCAGTTGTCTCAGGACCAAGTCCCTTCGGACAGGGAGCCGAAACTATCCGGACGTACCTCATTTGCAAACCAACGTTCAAACTTTCCTGCCTATTCCGGTCAACGATAAGTGTAGAGACTTACCACAAGACGTCCCCTGGTTATGAAAGCAGAAATAATTCGCCCTGTGAGGCTCGACAAATCGTCACCCGGTCGCGAGGGACAAAGTACCTGGCCGCACGTCCTGCTGATACTCGATCAGTTTCCTGAAACCCTCGGTGGCGGGGAACGGATCGTCTTGAAGCTGGCTGCCTTACTGCCTCACTACGGATACCGTGCTTCGATATTGACTTTTTCGTGCCATCCAGCCAATCCCGTCGTCGATTCGCTCCCTTGTCCAACATATTTGTTACCGCTCAAGCGTACCTACGATTTACAGGCGTTTCGGGCCGCCTTGAGCCTCAAGCGTTTCCTGGTGGAACAAAACGTACAGATTGTTCAAACTTTCTTTGAAAGTTCCGATCTATGGGCTGGACTCGTAACAAAGACTTTGTCCAGTGCCAGGCTCATTTGGAGCCGCAGAGACATGGGAATCCTGCGACAGTCCAAGCATACGATCGCCTATCGCGTGATGGCTGGAGTTCCTGACGCAGTCTTTGCGGTTTCTGAGCAGGTCCGTAAGCACTGCATTGAGGTGGATCGAATTCCTCCAGCGCGAGTCCAAACTATTTACAATGGCCTCAATTTAAGCGATTGGGACATGCCATCCAGCCCCCGAACCCCATCTGCCAACATAACCGTTGCGACATTAGGAAATATTCGGCGTGTCAAAGGACATGATGTTCTCATCCAAGCTGCGGGATTGCTTGCTCCTCGCTTCCCAAACGTTTCGTTCTCTGTCGCCGGCGATGTACTTGAGCCCGCGTACTATGCAGAACTGCAGCAGATGCTTGCAAATCTGAGCCTCACGAGCCGCTTCCATTTTCTCGGTGGTGTTTCCAACCTCCGAGAATTTCTGTCGACTGCGGATCTCTTTGTGCTTCCTTCACGAAGTGAGGGTTTCTCCAACGCAATTATAGAAGCCATGGCAGCCTCGCTCCCTGTCATCGCGACTGCGGTAGGCGGCAATGCTGAGGCTGTGAAGGATGAGGTAAGTGGCTTCGTCGTCCCCCCGGAAGATCCCGAAGCGCTCTCGGTCGCGATAACTAGACTGCTCTCCAACCCGCCGCTGGCTAAAGCCATGGGAGAAGCAGGAAGAACTCTTGTATCGCAAAACTTCACCAGCGAAGCAATGATGACGCGAATCACACACACATATAAAGCGCTTTTAGCAAACAGCTGAACAATCAATCTCGCAAGCGCACAGCGAAGCGATCAGAGTCGATCATCTACAGTCGAGCTGAGGCTGCCGATTACTTTCTTGGCGCTCTTGATATAAAGCCCATTTGAAAAACGATGAGGCCCAATGAAGTGGATAAATGAAGCCTTCTCATATGGAACTTCCGGGTGCGCCCAATAGGAGAGATATTTCGGAAACTCGAGCACCTGTGCCTCGGGCGAATTTGCGATCAGCAGGTTCGATGCGACTTGCTCGCTTCCCCAATCGTCCCATTTCGCTTCAGCCACCCGTCGCATCAAATCGGAAAACCAGACGACCTTCTGCCTGTCGATGGATCCCTTCGCAAAGCCGGTAAATCCAGCGTTTCCGCGCACGTAATTGAGCGAGTTACTCTCCTCCAACTGGTCAAACGACCGCTCGCAAACCGATTGCACCATGGAGCTCAGGTTGCTTTTTGACCGGGCGGCGGCGCTCACCATCGATTCGATCTCAGGATGCGATCTGTCTCCAAGGAGGGTAAAGCTGCGGTTCGAATCGATGCAGTCCGCGATCTCGGTTATAGGTCCAGCCGTAAGTGTGTCCGAATCGATTTGCACGATGTAAGAATGCTGGGCCAGGTCGCTGATCAAAAGCAACCTCTCCCAGCAATTGCCCTTCGGACAGCGATCCGGGGCGACGTCGGGAATGCCGACAATTCGAATCTCCGGAATCTGCTTGCGCAAGGTGACTCGATCCGAATCCGTAAGACTGCCGTCATCGAGCACAACGACCTTTGGTGTACGTCCGAGCCGCGCACAAAAAGACTTTACAGCCAGCAAGTACATCAGCACTTCTCCATGGCAAAGCATGGACACAAGCGTGACGCTATCATCATTGCTGTACAGAGGCGGCCTATTCATCAGGCCGCGGCAATTCAGATTGAACCACGCCCGTCCGAGGGCTCGCTTAGCGCGAAAAAACATGCGGATACCTTTCCATGGCGGTCGTGTAATAGTACATTCCCGGTTCACCGATTGACCAAGTACTACATCAGCAAACCGACTTACCTCATAGTAGACGAGACACCGAAACTTTGGTGAAGATGCACTGCTTCACGTCTCACCACAACAGACCCGGGCGGTGATTCGACCTTTACAATTGAGTCTGGCTCATGGAGAAGCGGGGAGATATATGCTGCGTGTTGGGATCATGCTGGACTCATTTGTGGCCAGCGCCTGGGTAGGCCAGATTGTGGAGGATATACAGGCAAGCGATTTCAGCAGAATTGAGACGATCGTACTCGTCTCCGACCCGCCATCAAACGCTTCGGTTAGAACGCGCAACAGCCGAAGGAAGTTTTCACTTTACAAGCTTTACGAACAATGGGACTACACGCGAAGCAAGGCAAATAGCGATGCTCTTGCAGCTACCGATCTTTCATCGTTGCTCAACGGGCTTCCCAGAATATCGCTCTCCCTCGCCGCTCAGAGTTCACCGCATAGTCCAGAAGGCCCCGAACTCGCTAGCTTGCGCAGTTACAACCTCGACCTAGTCCTCAACTTCCGAGCTGATCGGAAATGCGGCCCAATTCCTACAGCCGTACGGAATGGCGTCTGGTCCCTGTACCCTGACACGAGTGCTCATACAGATTCAGGGTATCCGCTCGTCTGGGAGATGTTCAATCAAGCCGACCAGGCAACGTCTCTTCTCCAAATCGCTCTAGCTCCTCCAGTCGCTTCTCGAATCATCCAACTGAGCTACTCCGCGATCGACCACACCTCTCTCCACCGCACCCGCAACCCCATCTATTGGAAGAACGCTGAAATTCTCCTCCGCTATTTACGCGACCTCTCCCGGCATGGATTCGACTATCTCCTTTCCAGCCATGGAAACTCTGACGCGCTCGGCCTCTCCTCCGAGAAGCTGAGAGCCCCAGGCAACGTCTCAGGGCTCACATTTCTGCTGCGCCATCTTTCGCGTTCAATTAAGGCACGTACAGGGAAGCTCGACTCCGGCGCCCTTGTGAAGTGGGGAATTGCGATACGACCTCGCACCTCGTCGCACAGCTTCGACGACTCATCCGGCTATAACATCATGCCGTGCGACAAAAGCCGCTTCTATGCCGACCCCTTTCTCCTCGAAAAGGACGGCCAGACGTTTCTCTTCTTTGAAGACTATCCATACGCCGAGCAGCGAGGCATCATCTCCTGTTGCACGTTCGATGCTGAAGGTATCCCCGGTCTTCCCTTCGAAGTCCTCAGGCGTCCCTATCACCTCTCCTATCCCCACATCTTCGAGGAAGCCGGGGAGGTTTATATGATCCCGGAAACCAAAGAAAATCGCACCGTTGAGCTCTACCGCGCAACCCATTTCCCCACCCAATGGGTTCTCGAAGCCATTCTGTTGAGCGACGTCTACGCAGTCGACGCCACCATCCATCAACAGGGAGGAAAGTTCTGGATGTTTGCCGGAGTCAGCAACGGAAAATATTCCAACTGTGACGAACTTGCCATCTTCTTCGCTGATTCGCTCAAAGGTCCATGGATTCCACACCCTCAGAATCCCGTTCTCTCCGACGTTCGCCGGGCGCGCCCGGCCGGCCCGATATTTCGCGACAAGGCCCGCCTGATCAGGCCTTCGCAGGATTGCGGCAAGTCTTATGGCTACGCACTCGTCTTTTCAGAAATACTCACCCTCACCGAAACCGAATACGCAGAACGCCCCATCGGCCGGCTAGAGCCGAACCTCGTTCCGCAGCAAATCGGAAATCACACGTACGGTCGAACGGATCGATTTGAAGTTATCGACATCAACGCTCCGCAGAAATTTCAGCCTCAGCCCCATGAAGCATCAATATCTACAAAGCGGCAGTAAATCGAGGATGCGCCTTGATCGTGCGATGCGAAAGCAGCCCCACATCCACTATCATCTTCGTCGAAATAACCGTGCATACGTTGGATACAACAGAGCTTTCAAGACATAAACTACTGTCTCCCACGTAAGCCGCCAGTCGCGTAAATCGAAATCAAAAAAACTGGCGTTCTTATAAGTTCTTAAAATGTCTTTCCATGTAAGCAGGCCAGCCTTGAGATAGCTGCGGAAGCACTCAACATCCCGCCTCAAGACAATGTGATAAAAATGCCTCCCATTCCAACCGACCTGGTCCACATCGCGCCCTATCAAATCTTGATAGTGCAGCCACCCCAGATCCACCCCTGCATAGGGAGCGGCATCCGCGGTCACGCTGTATCGAGGGTTGGCCTCGATCAATTTCACTCTTCCGTCTCGCGTATCCTGCTTTATCTCTAACTCGCATAGGCCTTCGTATTGGACCGACCGAAAGAAGCTGTCGCAAAGCGCGTCGATCTTTGGATCGCTGATCGGCTCCACCACGCTCGCAGATCCAAAGTAGATCGGAGTAGTCCTCAGCTCTCGAAACAAACATGAGCCAAGCCGCACGCCTCCAAGGCCGTAACACCCCAGATAAACCAGCTTTGCCTCATCAGGACCCTCAATGATCTCCTGCACAACAACAGCCGGTGTGATCCCTGCTGCCAGTTCGTACTGACTCTCCAACTCCTGCTCGGTATATGCCAATGCTATCTTCTGGTTAAGTAGCGGGTGACCATCCGGAAACCGCTCCCATTCCCGGAAGTGGTCCGGCTTCATCAGGCAAGGAAATTGAGCCTGGCCGGCAAATCTGCGCAAGTCTTCCTTTGACTGAATAAATTGGGTACGGGGAACCGGCAGTCCATTAAGTTCCGCGATCTCATACTGCTTCTCCTTCGTTGCGAAGAGCGCCTGGGTAGCAACCGAAGACAAACGCAGAATGTAATGCTTCTCCAGAACTTCCGCATGCTCGGCGATCGCCGTCACGAATAGATCTGAGCTAGGAATCAGGACAGGCTTACGTCCAAGGCGCCCTGCCAGCTCGATCATAAATTGTTCCCATTGCGCAGGCTGGCTTTCCGGATTGGGGCACAGATAGGCCTTTCCGTACACCGTCTTGAAGCCTGATTTGTCCGCATTGCAATCGGTACAGACAACGTCTACGCCCCGGCGCCCCAGATCTCTCATCAGGACGACGCCCGTTTGAAACGCTCCAGCCACGACCGCCGGAGGTAATTCGCCACTCATTCGCTCTCTCGTCAAGATTCTCTCTCTATCCGCGTCCGGGGAACATCACCGTATCTACCGCCATTCCTTGCCTGCAAAAATCAATGAGCATTCAGGACATCGCACTTCCAACCAAAAACGCATCTCCACAAGTCCTTGGCCGAGTTTACTATCCTGATCGCAGGTTTCGGCCTCCGTGGCCATTCCGCAAGCGCCTTGGTGCGAAAGGCGATCGACACCGCATAAAATCGCAGTAGATCCATACCTCCTTCTACAATCAGTGATACCGGCAGCATGGAGTAACTTTTGTGACCTTGGAATCGCCTGCAAATCTTGGCTTCAAGCTTCTTCATATCGGAGTCGCGGTACCGTCTCTCGACCCCGCCGCAGATCTACTCACCACGCTGTTCGGATACAGAGCCGTATCGGGCCCGTTCGAGGATCCCATACAAAAAGTAGCCGTAAAATTTCTCGCTCCCTCCAATCAGGACACGGCTGAAATTGAATTGATAGCGCCACTCGCCGAAGATTCTCCCATTCGGTCGATGCTCACCAAAAACGGCGGAGGTGCCTACCATCTCTGTTTCGAAACGAACGACATTGAAGCTGCATTACTTCACGTCCAGCGCCACGGATGTATTGTCGTCTCCCAGCCCGTCCCCGCCGTAGCATTCCAGGGGCGGCAGATCGCATGGCTTTACACTCCCCAACGCCAATTGTTTGAACTGGTACAAGCCAGGGCCGCCGAATGAGCCATACTGTTGGGATGAGCTCCGGTTCCCCGTTCGAATCCACGGTGCCTGCCCAGCCCGTGCAGAAACTTTGGTTTCTCTATCACGAGCTCCGCTCCAGCAAATCAACCTATTCCTACGCCACGGACATCGCTCTATTTCAAAGGCACGTCGAGCTCTATATCGCATTGAGACAAGCGCCCCAAGCCTCGTTATGGCCTGAAATCACGTTCGACGATGGCCACATCTCGAACATAGAGTTGGCAGCCCCTATTCTCCAGGCACACGCCTTACTCGCCACTTTCTTCATCACCGTTGGCTGGACTGGGAAGAAACCAGGCTACATGGGCTGGCCGGAACTACGATCGTTGCATCAAGCCGGGCACTCCATAGGAGCTCACGGCTGGACTCACACGCTCTTAACCCATTGTGACAATCGGCAACTACAGCTGGAATTGCGCGATGCCCGCGTAGCTCTTGAGCAAAACCTCGGCACTTCAATAACCACGATGTCTTTGCCTGGGGGTCGTTACAACGGCCGTATCATCAGGGCATGTGAAGAAGCTGGCTACACCGAAATCTTCAGCTCCATTCCAAGAGCTGAAGCCCTTCCCACGGGCACTACAATCGGCCGCCTCAACATACTCGGAGACATGGAGCCTGAATGGATGATGAAGCTCTTCCATCCTGACGGAAGACTCCTCGCCGATCTCAACAAACAATACCGAAGAAAACAAGCAGCCAAGCGGATCCTAGGGGACAAGCTTTACGAGAGGCTTTGGGCACTGGTGAACCGCCACGAACACGAATCGCCACAGGCCGAGGACGCCGCCCGATGAAGGTCCTCCATCTCATCAGCAGCGGAGGCATGTATGGCGCGGAGGCCGTCATTCTGAACCTCTCCCGCGCGCTCGAGCAGGACTCGCATCGCAGCATCCTGGCCGTCTTCGCAAACTCCACCAACCCAAACCTCCAACTTCACGAAGCCGCGCAGCAACAAGGCATCGAGTCGCACCCGATCGCATGCAAAGGCCAGCTTGATCGCTCAGCCATCCGCGCCATTCACCACCTCGCGACTCAAATCGGCGCCGATGTCATCCACGCCCACGGCTTCAAAGCGGACATTTACGCCTTCCTCGCCCTGCGCAAACGCCGCATCCCTCTCGTGTCTACGTGCCACACCTGGTACGACACCAGCTTCCTCGTCAGCTTCTACGGCAAGCTCGACCGCGCCGTACTCCGCAGTTATGCACGCGTAGTGGCGGTCTCCGAAGAGGTGCGCCAGCGCCTGCTCAAAGCCGGAGTCCACGACAGCAACATCCTCAAGATTCGCAACGGCATCGATCTCCACCCCTTCGCTCGCCCCATACCTTCTCCCGATACCGCCATACAGCCCAACCGCGAGCTGGTAGTAGGCCTGGTCGGCAGGCTGGCCTGGGAAAAGGGCATCGACATACTCCTCGCCGCAGCCGCGAAGGTCATCCCTCAATTCCCCACAGTACGATTTGTAATTGCAGGCGAAGGCCCCGACCACGAGGCTCTCCAGCAGACGATCCATTCCCTCAACCTCAGCAATCAAGTCACCCTCGCCGGCCGCCGTAACGACATGCCTGCCGTCTACGCATCCTTCGACATCATGGTCTCCTCTTCTCGCCAGGAAGGCCTCCCCATCGCCATCCTCGAAGGCATGGCCACCGGCCTCCCCCTCGTCGCAACAGCCGTAGGCGAAGTCCCCACCGTGGTCATCAACAACACAACCGGCCTCCTCATCCCAGCCGAAAATCCCGACCGCCTCGCCGCAGCCATCCTCGAGCTTCTCCGCGATCCAGCAAAGCGAGCGTGCCTCGGCACCGCAGCCAGGCAGTTGATCGCAACCGACTACTCCGCCGAACGAATGACCACCGAATATCTCCACATCTACGAACAAGCAATCCAGCAGGTGCGCAACAAATGACCGCGCTCAGGCGGCAACCCCGCATCTTCATGATGGACCTGCTCGCAACCGTCCCCTACTACACCGCCTATCTTTCAAAATCCCTCCTGCACGACAACGTCGATCTCACCGTCGGCTCCATCTCCTACTATCTCGACCCCGCCTGCTTCACCAGCCGCAACATCACGCTGGACCCTGGCCTGCTCAATCTGGTCGGACGCTTCAACCTGCCCCGCGTCCTCCGCCGCATCCTCAAGCTCGCCGAGGCCGTACTCAATCTCGCAGCGTTGACGCTCCGCTTCCTCATCTCGCCACCCGACATCATCCACGTGCAGTTCCTCCCCATGCTCCGCTCGCGCCTCCCAATCGATCGCTGGTTCGTAGAAATATGCCGAAGCCGCGGATCGAAGATCGTACTCACAGTCCACGACCTCCTGCCACACGACACCGGCGAAGCCCACAAAGCCATCTACGCCCATCTATACCGCAGCGTAGACGCAATCATCTGTCACTCCGACTCCATCCTCACCCGCCTCACAACCGAGTTCGCCATCCCCGAATCAAAGATCTCCGTCATCCCCCACGGCCCGTTCTTCTACGACCTGCCACCCGCAAATGACCATGCCCTCCAAAGCTTCGCCCTCAACCCCGAATCAACTATCGTCCTCTGGCAAGGCATCATCTTCCCCTACAAAGGCATCGACCTTCTCCTCGAAGCCTGGCAGCAGGTCGAAGCCCTCTGCCCCCACGCTTGCCTCGTAATCGCAGGCACCGGCGCACCCGAACTCCTCGACCAGATTAGAACTCAAGTCGCAAGTCTCGATCTGCAGCGCGTCAGACTGCACTTCCGCTTCATCTCCACCGAAGAACTCGTAGCCCTCTACCGCCGCGCAGACATCGTCGTCTACCCATACCGCGCCATCACCACCAGCGGAGCACTCGCCACCGGCCTCGCCCTAGGCAAAACCATCGTAGCTACTGATCTCCCCGTCTTCCGCGAGCTGCTCACCGACGGCCAAAACGCCCTCCTCGTCCCGCCACAACAAGCAGCCGCACTAGCCTCCGCGCTCACCACCCTCCTGCAAGACCCATCCCTGCGAGACCGCCTCGCCAAGCAGGTTCACTCCATGCGCTTCGGCGATGAGTCCTGGCTCGCCATCGCGCAACAGACAGCAGCCGTGTACAACCGGGTCCTCGCCGCCGGAACCCACCAACCCGATCCCACCAATCTGCGAAAATAGCAGAGTGAAGAAGCTAGCCATCCTCGGCTCGACCGGCTCCATCGGCCAGAGCACCCTCTCCATCTGCGAATCCTTCCCCGACCGCTACCAGGTCATCTCTCTCGCCGCCGGCCGCAACCTCGAAGAAGCCTTCGCTCAGTGCCTCCGCTGGCGCCCCAAAGTCATCTCCCTCGCCAACGAGCAGCTAGCCTCCACCCTCGCCACGCGCCTCCGCGAAGCCGGCCTCACGGGCATCGAAGTAGTCCATGGCTCAGCCGGCGCAGTCCACGCAGCCACCTTGCCTGAGGTCGACTTCGTCATCTCCGCCATCGTCGGCGTAGCCGGACTAGAAGCCACCTACGCCGCCGTCTGCGTCGGCAAGACCATAGGCCTCGCCAACAAAGAATGCCTCGTAGCCGCCGGCGACCTCATCCTCACCGCAGCCCGCAAGCACAACGTAGCCCTGCTCCCCATCGACTCCGAACACAACGCCGTCCACCAGTGCATGCGTGGCGGCCAGCCCTCCGAGGTCAAGCAGATCTGGCTCACCGCATCCGGCGGCCCCTTCCGCAACACGCCCCTCGCCGACTTCGACCACATCACCCCCGCACAAGCGCTCAAGCATCCCACCTGGGTCATGGGCCAGCGCATCACCATCGACTCCGCCACCATGATGAACAAAGGCTTCGAGATCATCGAAGCATGCCGCCTCTTCGATCTCCCTCCCAGTAAGGTCCGCGTCACCATCCACCCCCAATCTACCGTCCACTCCCTCGTCGAGTTCATCGACGGCAGCATCCTCGCGCAGATCTCCGTCACCGACATGCGCCTCCCCATCCTCTACGCCCTCGCCTTCCCTGAGCGCCCCGCAGCCCCCCAGCTCTCCTTCGATCTCGCCGCCCTCACGCAGCTCGACTTCTCGCAACCCGACACCGCCCGCTTTCCCTGCCTCCGCCTCGCCTACGAAGCCGCAGAATCCGGCCCCGCCTCCTGCATCGCTCTCAACGCCGCCGACGAGATCGCCGTCGCGGCCTTCCTTGAAGGCCGCATCCCCTTCCTCGGCATCCCGCGTACAATCGAAGATGTGCTCGCCGCCACTCCCTCCCGCATCCCCACGTCCATCCACGACGTACTTGCGGCAGACCAGGCGGCCCGGGAATGCGCACGCAACCTGATCGGCACCCGTGCCCCATCCCCCGTTACCGCCTGAAGTGAGTCAAACGAAAAAAAGGATCATCCGACCCCTATGACCACAGTCATCCAGCTCCTCCTCGTGCTCGGCCTCCTGGTGCTGGTCCATGAGTTCGGCCATTTCATCGTCGGCAAATTGTGCCGCGTTCGCATCGAAGCGTTCGCGATCGGCTTCGGCAAACGCCTCATCGGCTTCCGCCACGGCGAGACTGAATACCAGATCAACCTCCTTCCCCTCGGCGGCTACGTCAAGTTCGCCGGCGAGATCCCCGGCGAAGACAACACCAACGACCCCGGGGAGCTCAACAACCACCCTCGCTGGCAGCGCGTCCTCATCGCTCTCGCAGGCCCCGTCGCCAACTTCATCCTCGCCTTCACCGTCATGCTGGGCATCTGCATGACCCACTACGAGGTCAATCAGTACGAGTCCGGCCCCGCCGTCACCGACTACATCTCCCCCGCGAGCCCCGTAGCCGCCACCGGCATCCGCGCCGGCGACACCATCCTCCACTTCGACGACGTTGAAAATCCCAACTGGGACGACGTCCTCAACCACGCTGCGCTCAACCTCAACCGCACCGTGCCCTTCTCGTTCCTGCACCAGGGCCAACGCGTCAACACCAGCCTCGACATAGCCTCCACTGCAAAGGCACCCGAAGACTTCGATCCCGGCACCCTGGGCTTCGTCCCCAAGATGCAGGACACGCCCGTCAAAGTCTCTGCCATCATTCCCGGAACCCCAGCCGAACACGTAGGCCTCAAGCCCGAAGACCAGATCGCCAGCATCGACGCTGTACCCATCCACTCCGTCCCGTCGTTGCTCGCCTACATGCAGGATCAAAAAGGAAAGCCTGCAAATCTCGATGTGGTGCGAAACGGCCAACACCTGGCCATTCCGATCACGCCCCAGCTCAGCGACGTAGGCGACGGCACCAAAGCCTACCACCTCGGCTTCGCGCCCGTCCCCCCGCCCGTCACCGTCGAACACCTGTCACTGGCCAAGTCCGCAAAATTCTCCTGGAACTTCAGCAAGAAAAGCTCACGCCTCGTCGTCGATGTCCTGCGTGGCATGTTCCAGCATCACATCTCCGTCCGCAGCCTCTCCGGCCCCATCGGCATCGCGCCCGTTATCCACCAGGCCGCAGAGATGAAGGGCTGGATGCCGCTCGTCCAGGTCATCGCCAACATCTCCATCAACCTCGGCATGCTCAACCTGCTTCCCTTCCCCATCCTCGACGGCGGCATGATCTTCCTGCTCATCGTCGAAAGCATCTTCCGCCGCGACCTCCCCATGCCCATCAAGGAGCGCATCTTTCAGGTCGCCTTCGTCTGCATCCTCATCTTCGGCGTCCTCATCGTCTTCAACGACATCACCAAGCTCCCCTTCTTCGCCAAACTCAAATCCTGACGCTGAAGCCGCCGCTTCACGAATGAGTATCCAGCCGCGGCTGACGCTCCTTCAACTCCAGCAGCAATGCTTCGATCTGGTCGTTCCGCTCCAACGCTTCGAACCTTTCATCCAGCGTCTCGGAAGAAGCGACCGCAAGCATCGTCCGCGCTGCATGGTTCCGCGACGCGCCATCCTCCACCTTCGCCGAAAGCTCACGCAACCTGGCCTCGCTTTTAGCGCTGCGCGACAACAACCCCACTGCATCCGCCTTCTGCAAAGCCCGATTCCGCCGGGCTTGCGTGATAAGCAGGTCCAGGCGCGCCTTCGTCTCATTGAGCTTCCCCTGCAGGCTGGAATAAGCCGCCCGCAGCGAATCCGCCTCAGCCGTCTGATCTTCATACTGCTCGGCAAACGCATCCCTCATCCGCTGGTGCGAGAGAGCCCGCTCCAGTGCAGCCCGGGCCAGCTCATCCTGAGCCTTCGAGACCGCCAGCTCCGCCTTCCGCAACCACTGTGCATTCGCCGCCTCCTGTTCCGACCTCTTCTTCATCAAAAGATGCTGGTCCGCAATCGCAATCGCCACCTGCGTCTTCACCTGCAGCAACTGATTCTCAATGTCCAGCAGCAGTTGCCGTCCCAGCTTCTCCGGGTCTTCCGCCTTGCTGAGAAGATCGTTCACATTCGCTCGCAGCAGCGTAGTCACTCGTTCCAGCAACGCCATAGCGTGCCTCCTTTTTTAACCGTTACTTCGTCGCATCCCCATCCACAGTTGCAGCCGTAGGACGGTCCTCACGCGGCTTCATCGCCTTCACATTCGCCATCAGGTCCGACATCTTCATCCCGCTCAGCGCCTCGAACAATGCCGGGACCTGCGCCGCAATCTTCGTCATATCGCCCGTAATCTTGCTGGCTCCCGTCTGCTGGTCGTTGCCCGTCGAAACAATGGTGATCTTGTCCACCTTCGAAAGCGGCTCAGCCATCGCGCGAACAACTTCGGCCATATTCGTAATCAGCTTGTCGACCACCGCAGCCTGCGACCACTCCTGGTAAGCCTCTGCCTTCACGTTCATCGCCTTTGCCTCGGCCTCGCCCTTCGACAAAATGATGTCTGCCTCAGCCGTACCCTGCAGCCTCGTAATCGCCGCCTGAGCCTCGCCCTGCGCCCGCGCGGCAGCCGCACGCCCTTCGGCCTCTGTCGTAATCCGACCCTTCTCCGCCGCCGCAATGTTCTGAATGCGCTGTGCCTCGATCTCCGATCCTTTCAAGACAGTAGCGATCAGTTCCTTCTCATGCCGAAGAATCTCAGCCTCCTGCACCTTCACCTGCTGTTCTTTCTCAATCTGCTGCACCTTCACCTGCTCAGCCACAACCTGCTGCTGCATCACATTCGTCTGCAGCTCGTAAGCCTTATCCGCCGTAGCTTCCTGCTTGCGCGACTGCTCCGTATACTGCGCCTTCTGGATCGCCAGATCCCTCTGCGCCTCCGCCTGCTTACCCAGCGACATCGTCTCCGCCAGCACCCGCTCCTGGTCCGCCGAAGCCTTCGCCACCGCCGACTCCCTCAGCGCAATCGCGCGCCGGATCGCCGTATCCCGCTCCGCCTCCGCCGTCGCAATCTCCGCATCGCGCCGAATCCGTGCCACATCCGGCCGCCCCATATTCGTGATGTACTCGTTCTTATCCCGCACCTCGCGAATCGTGAAGCTCACCACCTCCAGCCCCATCTTCGACATATCATCCATGCACGTCGACCGCATCCGCTCCGCCACCATCTCCGGCTCTTTCACAATCTGCTCAACCGTAAGCTGGCCGATAATCCCACGCAGATGCCCCTCCATCACCAGCCGGATCAAGCTCTCCCGCTGGTCCGGAGTCTTCGACAAAAACTGCTCCGCCGCCGTCAAAATCGACTCGTTATCCGACCTCACCTTGATCTGCGCCACCGCTTCAACCGTCACCGCCACACCCTGCTTCGTATAAAGGTCCTGCTGCGGCGCCACATCAAAGCTCATCAGCTCCAGCGACAACTCCTTGCTCGTCTCAATCACCGGAAAGATCACCGCAGCCCCAGCCTTGATAATCCGCGGCTTGCGAAAGCCATACACGATAATGGCTTGGTTCGGCGCCACCTTGCGGAACATCCGTGCCAGCGCCGTCAGCAGCGCCAGCAAAGCAATAACAGCCAATCCAACGATGATCACTACAGGATTCTGCATATACGTTCCTCGTGCATTCGGTTACAAGGTTAAGGTTGACCTTCCAGACTTCTCCATCAGCTGCTCCATCGGGCTCACGTACGCAATCCCGCGGACATAGCGAAGCACCACAACCTCAGTGCCCCGCGCAATCGCTTCTCCCGTCTCGCTGCGCGCAGCGGCACTGCGCCGAGCGTCCGCCTGCGAAAACAGAATCTCCCCCGTGCCACCCGCACGAATCTCCCCCGCCACCCGCGCCACCACACCATCCATCCGCGTCTCTTCCTCCAGCATCACGCGCTCCCGCGGCAGCAGCAACTTGAACAGCACCCAATACAAAATCGCCGCCCCCACCAACCCCGAAATCACCGCTAGAAACAAAGCAATCGGCGCCAGCAGTCCGCTATACCGCTCCAGCAAATATCCCGTCCCACCAAACCAGCAAAGAAACGCAGGCAGCGTAAACCCGTTCAAAGCCTCGATGTGATTCCCGCCCCGCGCTCCTCCATGCACATGCGCTTGCCCCAAATGCATGTGCCCGAAATGCACCCGCCCAAGCCCGCCAAACGCTGCCAGCAAGCTCAACACAAACCCCAGAACAAAGCAGACCAGATAGAACGTATGCATCAGCTCTTCTCCCTTCCAGCCACTGCGCCCTCACGCGGAAGCAGAATCTCGCTCAACCGTCCCGCAAGCCCAGGCGCCTTACAGATCGCCTCCACCAGCAACACCTGGTGCCGCGAATCCTCACAGTTCGCCAGTGCCAGCAGCGCCCGAGACAGCGCAGGATCGCGTCTGCGAAAACGCTCCGCCCCCGCAATCAACCAAAGATCCAGCTGATCTTCCATCATCCCCACCGTCCGCAGCTCCGCCTGAAAGTCCTCCGGATCCTCCACCAGGTACCCCGGATGCACCTTGAAAAACCGCGCCAGCAGCAGCCGCGTCGTATTCGTCAGGTGCGGCCTCGCTCCAGATTCAATCTGCGAAAGGTACGATTGCGAGATCCCCCGCCCCTTCGTCTCAGCCGCAATCGCCCGCACCAGCTCCTGCTGCGTCATCGCGCGCCCCAGCCCGCGCAGCGATCCCTCGACGTCCCGCAAGTAACGAATCTTGTCAGCCAGCTTCAATCCATGCCTCTATCGCAATCCGTGATAACAATATCGCTGATTGCAATATGATGCAAGAAAATAATTCCAGAAATGACTTCCGCCGGCAGACCCTACTCCCCCACAGACTCCCCCCGCAATTCCTCCGCAATCACCTTCGCCGCCGCCCGCGCATCCTCCACCTTATCCGGTGCAAAGCTGATCGCCCCCACCCGCGCATGCCCGCCGCCCCCATACCGCTCGCAGATCTCCGCCAAATTCACCAACTCCTCCACCGAAACCTTCGTCCACGGATTCGTCCCCACCGAGATCTTCGTCCGAAAGCTAGACCGGCTCAGCCCCACGGTATACGTAGCCGCCGGATACAAATAGTAAGGAATAAATTTGCTATATCCCTCCGTCACCGTATCCGTAATATCGAACGTCACCACCCCACGCTCCAGCCTGATCCGCTCCCGCAACAACTCGATCCCCCCAAGATGCCGCTCCATCAGCGGCCCCAGCTCTTCCTGCACAAACGGCTGATCCACAACGTCCGCTAGACTCATCTCCGTCAGCAGAGGAATCACCCGCGGCACAAACCCCGCCCCTGAAGCCTCAATCGCCATCGTCAACTTCATCGCCGGCGCAGCCATCCCCACCGCCGCCTCCGCGCTCTCATACCGTGCCCCGTCCACAATATCCGCCCAGTAGATTAGCTCCTTCAGCGGCGCCGTATCGAACCCAAACATCTCCCGCGCCACATCCGCAATCAAACTCGTACACGACACATAATCCGCATCATAAAATCGCCCCCCTGCCGCCCTGTTCCCCGCGGCCCGCGCCTCCGCCTGCACCGCCTGCACCGCAAGAAAGTCCTCGCGATCCGCAGCCGACGCAAACGCACTCAGGTGATGATCGAACCACCAGGTCGCCTTAGGCGAAGCGTAGTACTTAAAGTCCACCACCGCATTCTCACCCGCCCCGAACGCCCCTTCATCAAACAGCGACCCCGCTCCATGCACCAGCCCGCGGTACGAAAACTCCGACGCCGTCCCTATGCACTCCCGATGAAACCGCGTAAACACCGAGGCCGAACAAGCCCCATCGAAACAATGATCATGATGAAACACACGACATTCCAAGCTAAAATCCTCCATCCAAAACTCTAAGCATTGCCGCCGCAATCCGCTCTGTCAAGCACACGGGGTTTATGCCTTGCATAAGCTCCGCCGACAACATTGTCATCCTGAGCGAGCGAAGCGAGTCGAAGGACCCGCGCTTATCTTCGCCAAGAACATGGTAATTCTCAGCACAGAGAAAAGCCCCGCATATCCCTCGTGCAGTTGTCTCTTCCCACCGCTCCCCCAGCTAAACTCAAGCTAAGATGAACCCCACTCCACCCGAACGTCCCAACCAACCTAACGCGCTCGCCGAAATCTTCCTCAACGACGAAGGCCTGCGCCCCATCTGGTCTCTCATCCTCTTCCTCGCCATCCGGGCACTCCTCCGCCTCATCCTCTTCCCCATCGCATTGTTCCTCTTCCCCGCCCTTCCGCCCGCAAACCACCTCATCTCAGCCCGCACCGAATACATCTTTGAATCCGCAACCCTCCTCAGCATCCTCGCCGCCACCTGGCTCATGTCCAAACTCGAGTCCCGCCCCATCTCCGCCTACGGATTCAACTCCCACCGCATCCTCCGCAACTTCCTCACCGGCCTGACCACCGGCGCATCTCTCCTCTCCCTGCTCATCTTCTCCCTGCATCGCCTTCACCTCCTCACCTTCGACGCTCGCCTCCTCTCCGGCACGCGCATCCTGCACTTCGCCCTCGTCTGGGCTCTCGGCTTTCTCCTCGTGGCCCTGGCCGAAGAGTCTTTCCTCCGCGCCTATCTCCAATTCACCCTCACCCGAGCCCTCATCCCCATCTTCCACCGCCTCACCCCACCACGCGCCCAGGCCTCGGCCTTTTGGACATCCGCCCTCCTCCTCTCCCTCACCTTCGGAGCCCTCCACCGCAACAATCCCGGCGAATCGCCCATCGGTCTCATCGCCGCTACCTTGGTCGCCCTCATCTTCTGCCTCAGCCTCTGGCGCACTGGCTCCCTCTGGTGGGCCATCGGCTTCCACACCGCATGGGACTGGGCCCAATCCTTCCTCTACGGCGTCCCCGACAGCGGCCTCCTCATCCAGGGCCATCTCTTCGCCACCCATCCAAGCGGCCGCACAATCCTCTCCGGCGGCCTCACCGGCCCCGAAGGCAGCGCCCTCATCTTTCCCATCCTTCTCCTGGCCTGCGCCACCGTCCTCCTCACCTCACCACCACGAAGAGTGTCATTCTGAGCGAAGCGAAGACCCCCCCATTTCGCCTTTGTCATTGCCTGTTTTTTACTCCACCCACCCCAAAAGCCCGGGTGCCCCATCCATCGCAGTCTCACCGCGATGGGTGGGATGTCAGACCTCCGCAAGCAGTCTTTGCTCTTGCCGTTGCTCCATCCAACTCCTGCCGTCATCCGAAGCGAAGAGCTATTTCATTTCGTCTTTGTCGTTGCCTGTCTTTCCCACCGTCCCACTCACCTCTGCATTAGACTTGCCCTAACCCATGCTCCCCGACGACCCAACCCAACACGACATCAGGCACGATCCCACCCCCGAACCACGCCCTAACTTCACCCGCTACAACCGTGAACTCGACCATTCCGCAGTCTCGGAACCATCCTCGGAAACTCCACCCCGAACACCCCGCCACCACCGCGTCCTCATAGCCTCGCTGCTCCTGCTAACCATCGCCCTCCTCGGCACCGTCGCCCTCTTCCTCACCCGCCGCCACATCGCCAACATCATGCAGGCAAACCTCCCCCAGCTCGACGGCACTCTCACCGTCTACGGCCTCTCCGCCCCCGTCACCGTTCAGCGCGACGCCCACGGCGTCCCCCACATCCACGCCTCCTCGCTCGAAGACCTCGTCTTCGCCCAGGGTTACATCACCGCGCAGGACCGCCTCTGGCAGATGGACCTTCTTCGCCGTCACGCCTCAGGCCAGTTAGCCGCCATCCTCGGCCGCCCTCTCCTCGAGCACGACCGCCTCCAGCGCACCCTGCAAATCCGCGCAGCCGCCGACCGCGCCATAGCCATCCTCCCCCCAGACCAGAAGCGCTGGCTCGCCATCTACGCCAACGGCGTCAACGCCTCCATCTCTGCCCAGCGCGACCACCTCCCCGTAGAATTCCGCCTCATCGGCTACGTCCCCGTCCTCTGGACCCCTCGCGACTCCCTCCTCGTCGAAGCCGCCCTCTTCCAGGACCTCACCACCAGTTTCCCCGACAAGCTCGCCCGCGAAGCTCTCTCCGCCCAGCTCCCTCCCGACCTCATCGCCGACCTCTACCCCACCGGCTCCTGGCGCGACCATCCCCCCGGCCAACCCATCCCCGACCTGACCGCCCCCCAAACCAACATCCCCGACATCCCCCTCGACGAATCCCAATCCAGACTCCATCACCCTGACTCCATCCACCCTTCGCATCTGGATCGCATCACCACAGATCGTGTCATTCTGAGCGCAGCGAAGAACCCCCGTATTTCGCCGTTGCCGTTGCTAGTTTCACTCCACGCATCCACCCCCTCCGCAGACCTCCTCGCCCTCAACCAAACCCTCGCACTCTTCCACCCTCCCTGCAGCGCCTGCGTCCCCGGCTCCAACTCCTGGGCCATCTCCGGAACCCGCACCGCCTCCGGCTCCCCCATGCTCTCGAACGACATGCACCTGGCCCTGGCCATACCCAGCATCTGGTACGAAGCCGACCTGCAAGCCGACGCATCCGCTGGCTCCCAAACCCCCTTCCACGCAGCCGGAGTCACCCTCCCCGGCACTCCCTTCATCATCGTCGGCCACAACCAGCACGCAGCCTGGGGATTCACCAACCTCCGCGCCGACATCCAGGACATCTACATCGAGCACACCCGCGGCACCCCCACCGGAGCCGAGTATCAGACCTCCACCGGCGCCTGGCGGCCCATCCGCTACCAGAACGAGATCATCCACGTCCGCGGCAGCGCCGACGTCACCCTCGCCGTGCCCCTCACCCAGCACGGCACCAACGAGACCCCCCTCATCTCCAGCCTCTACCCCAATGAGCGCCGCACCCTCTCGCTCAACTGGACCCTCTACGACCCCGCCACCCTCTCCGCCAACTTCCTCGCCATCGACTCCGCCGCCGACTGGCCCTCCATGCAAGCCGCCTTCGCCGATTTCGGCCTCCCCCTCAACCTCACCTACGCCGATGTCCACGGCCACATCGCCTACCACGCCATAGGCCGCATCCCCGTTCGCGGCGACATCAACACCCCCGCCTCCCTCTCCCCCATCCCGACCGACAGCACCGCCCCCGACGCCCCCACCCACGAGTGGGCCGGCACCATCCCCTTCGACCAGCTCCCCCAATCCCTCGACCCCGCCGACGGCATCCTCGCCACCGCAAACGCCCGCATCACCCTCGACGACTACCGCTACCCCATCACCCTCAACTGGATGTCGCCCTACCGCACCGAACGCATCTACAAGATCCTCGAAGCCACCCCACAGCAGGCCTCACCCATACACAGTGTCATTCTGAGCGAAGCGAAGAACCCCCGCATTTCGCCCTTGCCGTTGCCTGTTCTTCCCCCCGGACCATCCACCACCCACCCCCTCACCACAACCGACTCACTAGCCCTCCAGAACGATGTCTTCTCCGAACTGGACCTCTTCACAGCCCAGCGCCTCGCCTACGCCATCGACCACACCACCGGCCCCCTCCAGAACGACAAATCCCTCCACCAGGCCGCCGACATCCTCCGCCGGTGGAACGGCAACGTAGAAGCCACCGCCTCCGCCCCAGCCATCGTCAACGCCTTCCGCGAAGCCTTCTGGCCCATGCTCCTCATCCCGAAATTAACCCCGCAGTTCGCGCCCCAGATCGCAGAAGGCGCAGATCTCTCCAAACTCAAAAATCTCCCTCCCGAAGCCGCTCGCACCGCCAACCTCTGGCACCTTTACATCTGGGGCGAGCGCGACACCGTCGAAGAACAACTCCTCACCCACACCCCTGCCCGCTGGCTTCCCTCCACCTACGCCACCTGGGACGACTTCCTGGCCGCCGTCCTCCTCCGCGGCCTCCGCAACAGCCATGCCCCCTCCAACCTCCTCACCTGGCAACACGGCCACGCCAACCCCGTCGACATCGAGCACCCCATCTTCTCGCAATCCGCCTGGCTCCAGCGCCTCATAGGTCTCCCCACCGGCACCGGACCCCAGCCGCACAACGGCGACCTCACCACCGTCGACAACATCGGCCGCACCTACGGCCCATCCGAACGCTTTACCACCGACCTCGCCAACCCCGACCACGCCACCCTCAACATCGTCACCGGCCAATCCGCCAACCCCGCCAGCCCCTGGTTCCTCGACCAGTTCCACGACTGGCTCCAGGGCACCACCTACACCCTCCCCTTCACCCCCGCCGCAACTCAATCCACCACAACCCACACCCTGACCCTCAACCCCAGATGACCGAACCATCATCGCCATCCCGCAATCCTCTCCGCTTGGCATCCCGCAGCCTTTTTGGCTTGTCATCCCGCAGCGAAGCGGAGGGATCTGCTTCTCCCCGCTCCGGAACCCCCTGGCCGCACTGCCTCCTCATAGCTCTCGCCGCCCTCATCGCCGTCCTCCCCCTAATCCACCACGGTCCATCCTGCGGCCACGACATCGACTTCCACCTCCTCAGCTGGATGGAAGCCGCCAACCAGTTCACCCACGGCAACCTCCACCCCCACTGGGCCTACACCCCCGCCTTCAACGCCGGCGAACCCCGCTTCATCTTCTACCCCCCCATCTCCTGGACCCTCGGAGCCCTCCTAGGCCTCATCCTCACCCACATCCCGCACCTCTCCGAAGCCACCGCCTGGACCGCCACCCCCATCCTCTTCACCTGGATCGCCCTAACCCTCTCTGGTCTGGCGATGCACCGCCTCGCCCGCAGCTTCGTCACCCCAAACGCCGCCCTCCTCGCCGCCACCCTCTACCTCGCCAACCCCTACATGCTCTTCACCGCCTACGAGCGCACCGCCTACGCCGAACTCCTAGCCGCCGCCTTCATCCCCCTCCTCCTCCACGCCATCCTCCGCAAACACATCTCCATCCCAGCGATAGCCATCCCCCTCGCCCTCCTCTGGCTCACCAACGCCCCCGCCGCAGTAATGGCCACCTACACCCTGGCCCTCCTCGCCACCGTCCGCATCCTCCAAACCGCATCTCCCCGCATCCTCCACAAAACTCCGGGTGCCCCATCCTTCGCGTTCTTTGCGAAGGGTGGGATCCCAAACTCTCAACCCGCCCTCACCGTAGCCCTGAAAACATTCCTCGGCACCACCCTCGGCTTCGCCCTAGCCGCCTTCTACATCCTCCCC
This sequence comes from Acidobacteriaceae bacterium, assembly GCA_035943695.1. GTDB lineage: Bacteria > Acidobacteriota > Terriglobia > Terriglobales > Acidobacteriaceae > Edaphobacter. The sequence continues at coordinate 243,422 of DASZBW010000027.1, forward strand.
GCCGCCACCGAGCGCCGCTACGTCCAGATCGCCATGGCCACCATCTCCGGCATGCGCATCGACCAGAACTTCCTCTTCGCCCACACCGGCACCACCCCCGACGCCCTCCTCCACGACCAGGTCCTCCACACCGCCTCCACCATAGCCGTCCTCCTTCTCATCACCACAGCCATCTCAGTCACCATCGCCGCCCTAACCCACCACAGAACCCGTGTCATTCTGAGCCAAGCGAAGAACCCCCGTATTTCGCCTTTGCATTTGCCGTTGCGTTTGTCGTGGCCCTTGCCTTTGCCGTTGCCTGTCCCCTCCCTAACCATCCTCACCGCCCTCATAGCCTTCGCCCTGACCCCACTCAGCCTCCCGCTCTGGAACCACCTCCCCCAACTCACCTTCCTCCAGTTCCCCTGGCGCCTCCTCGCCATCCTCGCCCCCATAGCGGCCCTCGCCGTGGCCGCCCTCCTCAACCGCATCCGCCTCAAACCCATCCCCACCGCAGCCGCAGCCATCCTCATCGCCGCAGCCATGAGCCACGCCGCCTACAAAGCCTTTCACCAACCCTGCGACCCCGAAGACACCCCAGCCGCCCGCCTCACCCTCTTCCACTCCAACCTCGGCGCCGACCCCACCGATGAATACACCCCCACCATCGCCGACAACGACGCCCTGACCCCCAACAACCCACCCTACTGGCTCTCCCCCACCCCCGAAGCCCCCGCGCCCCCCACCGCAAACCCCGGCCCCGCACCCACCCACCTAACCTTAACCACCCCCCACGCCGAAGACCTGCTCCTCAACCTCCGCGACTACCCCGCCTGGCGCATCACCCTCAACCAAGCACCCGCACCCCCCCACATCCCCCGCCCCGACGGCCTCATCGCCATCCCCATCCCCGCGGGCTCCTCCACCGTAGACATCCGCACCACCCAGCCCCCCGACCAGACCACCGGCGACGTCATCACCCTCATCGCCCTCGCCTGCCTCACCCTCACCCTCCGCAAGCAAACCCGCCTGCTGGCCCTGCAGTCCGAACTCACACCTAAGGCTCGTAAACCACCCCATCAATCTTGATCTTCGCGCACCAAAAGCAGTAGACAATATCCTTGCCCGGCACCAACGTTACAAGGTCTAACCTGCGCCAGCGATGCAACCCCACGCGACAAAGCTGTCCCAGCACGATATTGGCTTCGTGCTCTCGATGCGGCCACAGTTTAGCTACCTGAGCGGCCAGCTCAGCGTCGGATCGGCCTTGATGTGATTCTGCCATCTGCGCAACTCTCTCGGTCGTCGCTAAACCTTCCCCGTCCCCTTAGCCTTCATCCGCTCCATCACCAGCGGAGGCACCAGCCCACTCACATCCCCACCCAGCTTGAACACACCCTTGATCAGCCGCGAGCTCACATACGTATACTTCTCCGCCGGCATCATGAACAGCGTCTCCAGCCCCGGGTCCAGCTTCCGATTCATCATCGCCATCTGCAGCTCATACTCATAGTCCGAGATCGCCCGAATCCCCCTCACCACCGCCCTCGCCCCCTGCGCCCGCGCGCAATCCACCAGCAGCCCTTCAAACGCAATCACCGACACATTCCCGAACCCTGCCGTCTTCACCTCGGCCGAGATCATCTCCACCCGCTCCTCCACCGTAAACAGCGGCGTCCCCTTCTCCGAGTTCCGCAGAACTGCCACCACCAGCTCCCCCACAAAGCTCGAAGCCCGCGCAATCAGATCAAGATGCCCATTCGTCAGCGGATCGAACGTCCCCGGGTAGATAGCTTTCGTCTGCATAGTCAAATCGCCTTCGTCTGCATAATTCTGTCGCGCGCCAGCCCCATCGCCTTGCTTCTATATCTGGAAGCAGCATACATCAAGCACTGATGGTCACCTGCCGCATTATCCAGCCGCGCAGCATCACCTGTTCCGCTCACAGCTGACAGCTCAAAAACATAAACCCCGCCGTCGCACGTCAAACGATTCAAGGTGAGCCACTCACCAGCGCGCAGACCCGAACGAAAGTGCCACCGCCGCACCCTATCCACATCCCCCTTCCAGGCCGTAGGATAAGCAAGGAACCCGAGATGACTCCCCGCCCCCTCCTCCTCCGCGCCTCCCTCATCCTCACGGCCATCGGCGCCCTTGCATCCCCCCGCGCCCAGGCCATGGAACACATCACCCTCCGCAGCGGAGCCGAATTCAACTGCACCCATCACACCCCCTCCGGCAACAGCATCCGCCTCTACCTCGTTCCAACCTCCAACCTCGCCCCCGCCCCCATCGAAGAAAGCTACATCGAAGTCTCCGCCTCGTCCCTCCTCCGCGTAGACATTGTCCCCGATCCACCACTCGCAACCGTCCCCACACCCGCAACCAGCACCTCCATCCCCCAGCTCCTCAACCAGGCCGGAACCCAGCACAACATCGACGCCGATCTCCTCGCCTCCATCGTCCACGCCGAATCGAACTTCAACCCCCGCGCCGTATCCCGCGCAGGAGCCCAGGGCCTCATGCAGCTCATGCCCTCAACCGCCTCCACCCTCGGCGTCCACAACTCCTTCGCTCCCGACCAGAACATCTCCGGCGGCTCGACCTACCTCGACCAGCTCCTCACCCGCTACCACAACGACATCGCCCTCGCCGCCGCAGCCTACAACGCCGGTCCCGCCGCCGTAGACCGCTTCCACGGCATCCCACCCTACCGCGAGACCCGCGCCTACGTCACCCGCGTCATCCGGGAATTCAACCGCCGCAAACGCCTATCCACCACACCGGAAGAACAACCTACGCTGGAAGGCTTACAGCTTAAAGCTCAATAGCTTACAGCTCGAGATTCATCGCCGGTCCAATCCCTCTCACCAATTCCCGCCGGAGACCAGCCCATTGAAATCCCGCAAGCCCATCGTCTGGCTCGTCCTCCTCGCCTCGCTTGCCCTCATCGTCTACACCCACCGCGACCGCATCCACTTCGACAGGTCCGCCTTCTCGCAACAGCTCCGGCACATCTCCTGGCTCCACATCGCCCTCGGCATCGCCCTCACCTATATCGCCCTCGTCGTCCGAGCCGTCCGCTGGTCCATCTTCCTCCGCGCCACCAAGCGCGTCTCGCCCCTCGCCCTCGTAGCCCCGCAGTTCATCGGCTTCACCGCCGTAGCCCTCTTCGGACGCCTCGCCGACGTCATCCGCCCCGCCCTCGTCGCCAAACGCGTCGACCTCCCCGTCAGCTCCCAGGTCGCCGTCTACACCATCGAGCGCATGTTCGACCTCGGCGCCGCCGCCCTCATCTTCTCCTCCGCCCTGCTTTTCACCCCGGCCGACCTTCCCCACCGCACCCTTTTCATCCACACCGGCCTCTTCTCCCTCGCCGGCACAGCCTTCATCGCCCTCTTCGCCCTCGCCATCCGCCTCGCCGGAGAAGCCATCGCCTCCACCACCCACACCCTGCTCCGCCCTATCTCCACCCCCATCGCCAGCTCTGCTGCCGAAAAAATCCGCGCCTTCCGCCAGGGCCTCAACGCCCTCTCCTCCACACAAGACTTCGCCCTCGCCACTGTCATCTCGCTGATCATGTGGGGCCTCATCGGCTCCGTCTACATGCAGACCCTCCACGCCTTCATCACCACCCCCGAACTCGCCGCCATCACCTTCTCGAGCACCATGCTGCTCATGGCCGCCAGCATCGGAGGCTCGCTCCTCCAGCTCCCCATCGTCGGCTGGTTCACCCAGATCGCCGTCACCGCCGCCGCCATGCACACCTTCTACAACGCCCCCATCGAATCCTCCACCGCCTGCGGAGCCCTCCTCCTCTTCGTCACCTTCCTCTCCATCATCCCCGCCGGCCTCATCGCCGCCCGCCTAAACCACATCACCCTCAAATCCACCCCCACCCCCGAAGCGGAAGACACTCAATGAGCAACTTCATACCAGCCATATTGTTGGTCATTTTGCTAGTAGGCGGCACAGATCTCTCTGTTCGACTCCGCGCCGCGGCAATGAGCGAGCTCGCATCAAAATTGAAATTCCGATTCACGCCAGGGCCTGCGGGTCTCTGGGGATTGTGGTTTCCTCCCAAAGACGGTCGTCCACTACCAACCACTTTCCCTCTGCGAGGCGATCTACTCATTGGAATAAACAGAACCTGGAATGTTATCGAGGGAGAGAAAGATGGAATCAACGTCCTTATCTTTGACTCTGTTCGGAATTTGGGAATGAAGAGTGGGACCTACAGTACGATCATCGCAACCCGTGGCGAAACGGATTATTTCAAAGATAAAAGCGAGCACGAATTGATCGTGCACAGCAACGGTTGGACTATTCTCGGCAGATTCCGCTTCTGGCAGATTCTGCCTTGGACATTAAGCATTCGACGTATCGAGGAACACCTCAATAGCTTCGGGACCTAAGACTGGTATCGCTTACACTTATATCCAACGCCCTCCATTCCAAAGGATCCAAGTGCCCACCCCCCTCGATCTAGTCCCACACCGCCGCTACAACCCCCTCCTCCGCCAGTGGATCCTCGTCTCCCCTCAGCGCACCGCCCGCCCCTGGCAAGGCGAGACCACAAAGCCCGCCCCCGTCCCCTCCCTCGCCTACGACCCCGCCTGCTACCTCTGCCCCACCAACCCTCGCTCCAACGGCCAGCACAACCCCGCCTACACCGCCGTCTTCGCCTTCAACAACGACTTCCCCGCCCTCCTCCCCGACGAACAAGCCGCATCTGCGACCACCTCCTCCCCCCTACTCCGCGCCGAACCCGAGCGAGGCCTCTGCCGCGTGCTCTGCTTCCATCCCAACCACTCGCTCACCCTCGCCCGCATGTCCGTCCCCGACATAGCCCTCGTCGTCGACGCCTGGGCCGCCGAAACCGCCGCCCTCGCCGACATCCCCTGGATCAACCACATCCAGATCTTCGAGAACCGCGGCGCCATGATGGGCGCCTCCAACCCCCACCCCCACTGCCAGATCTGGGCCACCGAACACATCCCCGACGAGCCCCTCCGCGAACTAGCCTCCCAGCAGGCCTACCACGACGAGCACCACCGCTGCCTCCTCTGCGACTACCTCGCCGCCGAAACCTCCGCCGCCGCCGACCAAAACCGCATCGTCGCCGAAAACGACCTCTTCCTAGCCCTCGTCCCCTACTGGGCCACCTGGCCGTTTGAAACCCTGGTCCTCCCCCGCCGCCACCTCGGTGCCTTCACCGACCTCACCGCCCTCGAGCGCCACGCCCTCGCCGACATCCTCAGCGCCGTCACCATCCGCTACGACAACCTCTTCGAGGTCCCCTTCCCCTACACCATGGGCTTCCACCAGCGCCCCACCCACATCTCCGACGCCAACCTCTCCCACGAAGCCATGCACTTCCACGCCCACTTCTACCCCCCGCTCCTCCGCTCTGCCGAGATCCGCAAATTCATGGTCGGCTTCGAGATGCTAGGCATGCCCCAGCGCGACCTGACCCCCGAAACCGCCGCCGCCCGCCTCCGCGCCCTCCCCACCACCCACTACACCGAGCGCTAGACCCGCCGCATTTCCTCTTTGCTGCTCTCCGTTCTCTCTCCACTCACCACCACTTACGGGTGCCCCATCCATGACAGTTTCATCGTCATGGGTGGGACGTAAGCTCCCCACCACGCCCAGTCCACGTGTCATTCTGAGCGAAGCGAAGAACCCCCCGCATTTCGCTTTTGCCGTTGCCTTTTACCTCGGCATCCGCACTCGTATCCCCCCTGACAAATCCATGGAACCACCCTCGCCCTTCCCACGTATCCTCCCTATCCTTCCTCCGAGGTCCACTATGCGATTCCACCCAACCTACCTCCTCGCCGCCGCCCTGATCGCCGCACCCTCGTCGCGCAGTTGATCCCGCAACCCTCCACCCCCATCCGCCCCATGCCCGCAGGCGCACACCCCTCCTTCACCGTAGCCACCATCAAGCCCCATAACCCCGCCGCGAACCATCAGGGCTATAACGCGGTAGGCGATCGCTTCAACATCGGCAACCAGAGCGTCGCCAACCTTCTCACCTTCGCCTACTCAATTCATCCCCACCAGATCGTCGACGCCCCCGATTCCCTCTTCCACGACCGCTACGACATCGAAGGCAAGACCGACATCCCCGGCGAACCCAGTCTCCATCAGCAGCAGGAGATGATCCAGCGCCTCCTCACCGACCGCTTCGCCCTCAAGTTCCACCGCGAAAAACGCGTGCTCCCCGTCTTCGCCATCGTCATCGTCAAAGGAGGCCCCAAGCTCAAGTCCGCGGCCGACCCCAACGCTCAACCCAGCCAGGACGACACCAGCGATGGCACCGCGACTACCGAAACCACAGTCTCATACACCAGCGCCTCGATAGCCGACTTCATCCTCGGCGAACAATTCTTCATGGACCGCCCTCTCGTCGACCACACCGGACTCACCGGCAAATACGACTTTGCCATCCACTACACCTTCGACGAAACCCACGCCACCGATCCCCACGCCCCTCCCGGCCTCTTCACCGCAGTCCAGGAGCAGCTAGGCCTCAAATTCCAACCCACCAAAGCCCCCGTAGACGTCTTCGTCATCGACCACATCGCCCCACCCTCCGCCAACTAAGCTCCGTCCTGATCGCTATCATCCCCATCCAATCAACCGTCATCCTGAGCGAAGATTGGCGCATTTTTGCGCTAATAGCAGCCGAAGGACCTGCGTTTCGGCTCTCCAACTTGGACGATCAACCTTCGCTTCACCGTCCTGGCAATCTACTCCGATCCGCAGCGCCATCCAATCCCATGGAACCGCAGCCCACAACTCAACGTACCCTCCTCCATAATGTCTCCGAGGCACACCATGCGATTCCACCCTGCCAACCTCCTCCTCGCCGCCGCCTTAACAACCGCACCCCTCCTTGCCCAGTCTCCATCTCCATCCCCCGCCGCCATGCCCCCTACCGCCGAACCGTCCTTCGAGGTAGCCACCATCCGTCCCGCCAAACCCGGCACCACGACGCAGGGCATTCATCCCGAAGGCGATCGCATCTTCATGGAAAACGAATCCCTCTCAGGCCTCATCTGCGTCGCCTACAACCTCCAGAAGACCCAGCTTATCGGCGCTCCTTCATGGCTTGATGATCGATACGACATCGAAGGGTCCCCCGACACACCAGGAAAGCCAACCTTCCGTCAGGTGAAGATCATGCTGCAGAAGCTCCTCGCGGACCGCTTCTCCCTCAAGTTCCATCACGAGCAGCGAGACCTCTCCATCTACGCGCTCGTCCTTGCGAAGGGCGGCCCCAAACTGACCCCAAACACCACCGGGCCCGAAGGCCAGCCCGATGAATCAAGCAACTCCGATGGCGCCGAGCGGTACATGAAGTTCTCTAATAGCACCATCGCCGATCTCACCCTCGAAATGGAATTTTATGTAGGCAAGCCCATTGTGAACGAGACCGGTCTCACTGGCCGTTATAACTTCACGCTCAACTGGGCCAGGGACGACGTTCCGCAACAAGACTCCAATGCACTACCCGGCCTTTTCACCGCCATCCAGGAGCAGCTAGGCCTCAAGCTCGAAGCAAAAAAAGGCCCCGCCGATGTCCTCGTAATCGACCACATCGCCCCGCCCACCCCCAACTAGAACCCCTACTGATTGAAACCCACCCTCAAGCCGTGTCATTCCGACCCTGAGCTTGCCGAAGGGGAGAACCCCGCATTTCGCGTTGCAGTTTTCCCTATTTTCCTAAAATCATCGTGGGCAAAACGCCCCGTAAGTTCAAGTCCTGCCCCCGTTCTGCACAGCTAAACTTGACACGCACGTGTAAAATAGACAGAAGAGAATTAAGGCGCGCGGCGATCCATGCCTGGCCCTTTGACCTCTCTGACTACACCCGAAATTGCCGTGACCTGCAGATTCCAGACACTTTGTTAAATAACTTGTTCCGCTTGAATACTTTACATAGGAAGTCCGGACCTAACTAATTTCATTACAAGACTTTGACGTTTTTAAAGTCTTTCTCCAGCGCACGCGAAGCACCAAACCGAAATACCCTGAAAGCCAACCATGCAAACACCAGCCGAACTCGCCGCTCTCCACCGCTCCACCTACTCCGCCGAGCCAGCCCTCTTCCGCGCCCCCGGCCGCGTCAACCTCATCGGCGAACACACCGACTACTCCGGCGGCTTCGTCATGCCCGCCGCCATCGACTTCTCTACCCTCATCGCCATCTCCCCCCGCACCGACGGCCACCTCCTCGCCCACTCCATCAACTTCAACGAGCACGTCGATTTCCCCCTCGACCAGCTTCTCGCCGCCCCCGCCAAATCCTGGACCGACTACCCCGCCGGAGTCCTCTGGGCCCTCCGCGAAAAAGGCATCCCCATCGAGCAAGGCTTCTCCCTCACCATCGTCGGCGACGTCCCGCTCGGCGCGGGCCTCAGCTCCTCCGCCTCGCTCGAAGTCTGCACGGCCTTCGCCGTCCTCGCCACGCTAAACATCCAACTCCCCCTCACCGAGATCGCCCTCCTCTGCCAGCGCGCCGAGAACGCCTTCGTCGGAGCCAACGTAGGCATCATGGACCAGTTCGTCATCTGTTGCGGTCAGCAGGATCACGCCGTCATGATCGACACCCGCCACCTCACCTACACCCTCGCGCCCATCCCCTCCGGGGTCCGCATCGTCATCGTCAACTCCATGGTCACCCACTCTTTCGCCGACGGTGGCGGCTACAACACCCGCCGCGCCGAGATGGAAGCCGGCCTCCACATCCTCCAGCACCACCGCCCCGAGATAGCCGCCCTCCGCGACGCAACTCTAGACGATCTGGCCCGCTGGGGCTCCGAGATGAAGCCCGAATCCCTCCGCCGCTGCCGCCACGTCATCACCGAAGACAGCCGCGTCCTGGCCGCCGTGCAGGCCTTCCAAAATAAAGACCTGACCCGCTTCGGCGAACTCATGCGCGAAGCCCACATCAGCTTCCGCGACGACTTCGAGGCCTCCTGCAAGGAGATCGACATCCTCGTAGCCCTCGCCAACCAGCAGCCCGGCTGCTTCGGAGCCCGCCTCACCGGCGGCGGCTTCGGCGGCTGCACCGTCAACCTCGTCGCTGCATACCGCGTCGAAGCCTTCACCGCCGCCATGCGCTCCGGCTATCTCGCCGCCACCGGCATCGCCGCCGAGATCTACACCTCCCGCGCCTCCGCCGGAGCCCACGCCGTCCCGTTATGACCCGCCCCGCGCAAAAGCGAAGGCCCGGCGCTCAGCCGGGCCTGCCTGATCCGTCACCGCAAGTTCTAGTGAGCGGCAACATGACGATGAACCGGGGCCTTCGGCGCAGGCTTAGCCGCAGCCTTCACCTTCGGCAACACCACCTCACCGTCGCTCATCGTGATCATCAGCGGCTGCGAAGTAAACGAGTCATACGTGCCGCTCAGCGTCACGATCTGCCCAACCTCCGGAGGAGCCGCAGCTTTCTTGCCCGCTTCCGCCGCCTTCAGATTGAACGTAAAATCGGCCGTCTTCGCCTGCACCGCATCCTCGGAGATCGCCACCTGCAATTGCGTCGGCGTAGCCGCGATCACCAGCGCTCCCGGGAACTCGAACGACTTGCCCTTGATCGTATCCCACACCTTCGCCGCCTGGTCCGGCGTCCCGTTCTGCAGGATATACTCCTTGTCCCCGGTCGCCAGCGTCGCCAGATCAGGAGTCGTCGCGATCACATTGTTCACGATGTCCGCCGGTGTCGGCGCAGGCTTCACCGAAGCCGAAAAACCATCCGGAGGATTCAGGTTCGCCGTCGCCGCAGTGGTTACAGCATCGTATCCGTCATCCGCGCCGTGGTACTTCTTGTAGCAATATTTCGCGATCTTCGAGAACTCCGTCTTATAAGGCTCCGGAGCATACACCGCAGCGCGCGTCGCATAGAAGGTGCAGTTCAGATAATCCGGCGGTGTCTGTTGGTAGTACGCATACCCCAGATAAAACACGTCCTGCAATGTGGATCCAGGGGTCTTGGTCGCATCCGCCGGCACCATGGCAAGTTCTTTCTTATAGGCATCGATCGCGCCCGGATCTTTCTTCAACTCGTCGTCCAGTCCGATCGCGCCGTAAAACGCCGGGTAGTAGATAGCCTTCGACTTCTCGAAGTCCGCATCGGACATCCCGTTCGGCTTCGGCGCGGCAAGGCCCTTCTGCGCATAGCCGGCCAC
>DASZBW010000028.1:0-114625 GCA_035943695.1 Acidobacteriaceae bacterium
AGACCTCGACCTTCCGGCTGTTCGACGCAGGATCAGACTCGTACATACAGGACGCCGATCCCCGCTGATCGACTCCGGCAATGCGCAAACCCCTATGTTTACTGACTCCAGCGAGGTGTAGCACTATGTCACAGGCTTCTGCCGCGCAATTTCCAGCACGTTCCCGAACGAATACGTGCGGAAGCGGCTCATGGCGGTGAGGTAGTTGGTGAGGGCTTCGGAGTGTCCGGCCTCCAACTGCTCAATCAGCAGCTTGATGTTCGTGGCGATCAATTCCTGCTTGGTGCTGGGCTTCTTGCTGTCGATGGTGGCGATGGTCTTCATGGTGTTTGCTCCCTGGTTTGGCTTTTGCACTTCCGCGTAGAAACGCGGCATGTACATGCCGAACGCCACCTGGCGAAGGCGGGGGTAGCAAGGTGCAAGGGAGGGGTCTCCCCACCCGGAGCAAAGCGGAGGGCGAGCGCAGCGAAGGTCTGCACAAGCGAAGCGCGGAAGATTGGGGAAGCCCTTGTCGCCGCGCGGGGGGCGGAGCCCATGAGCGTACTTAGCACTTGCGTTACGAAATAGACCGGAGACATGGTTTACAGCGAAGCGCGACGGTAACGGGCACGCGGCGTTTGGGTGACACAAGACGATGGTGTATGCCCTGGAAAGAGAGTTGTATCTTGGATCAACGTTTGCAGTTTTTATCGAGTTATCAGAAGGAAGAGATGTCAGTGGCGGACCTGTGTCGCGCGTATGGAATCTCACGCCCAACGGCCTACCGCTGGATCAACCGTTACAACGAGACCGGGCCAGAAGGACTCGTGGATCGCAGTCGCCGGCCGCATACCTGCTCGCACGCAACCCTTGAGCCAATGGAGAACGCTATCCTCGTGCTCCGTGCCAAGCATCCGTCTTGGGGCGCGCGCAAACTCAAGGCAAGGCTGGAAATGTTACAGCCAGAAGTGGTGTGGCCTGCAGCTAGCACATTCGGAAACATCCTGAGCCGCGCGGGCTTGACAAGTCCACAGAAGAAAAGAAAACGCATCACGCCTTGCTCAGAGCCGTTCTCAATGGTCACGGGACCCAATCAGCTGTGGTGTATGGATTTCAAAGGCTACTTCGTGACGGGTGATGGCAAGCGATGCGATCCGTTTACGATAACCGATGCGTATAGCCGTTATTTGATCCGTTGCCAGATTGTCTCGCGCATAGACCTTAGCCAGGTTCGAGCGATCTGTGAAGCAGCTATGCGGGAGTACGGAATGCCAGCTCGAATCAGGACGGACAACGGCGCGCCATTTGCGGGCACGGGGCTCATGGGACTTTCGAAACTCGCACTCGGCTGGATGAAGCTGGGGATTGTTCACGAACGGATTCAAGCAGGCCGACCGCAACAGAACGGTCGTCACGAGCGCATGCATCGCACGCTGAAGGAGGACACGACGAAACCGCCTGCGTCGTCTCTTCGAGCACAGCAGAGCCGCTTCGATAATTTTCGCTACGTCTTCAATAACGAGCGCCCACATGAGGGCCTAAAGAACGCAGTTCCGGCCAGTCTCTATCACCCCAGTTCTGTCCGACTGCCACGCAAATTGCCGGAGTTCACGTACCCCAAAGGGCTTCTTCTGCGAAAAGTTAACAACAGTGGCGACATCAGTTGGCACAAGACCAGAATCTTCATTAGCGAAGTATTCCGCTTCGAAGAGCTCGCACTTGAGCTAACCACACCAGGGTTCTATAGAGTTTACTTTCGAGACCTCGAGGTGGGAGAGCTAAATGCGGAAGAGCTGCGTTTCAGAGCTGCACGAAGAGTCGTTTAAGTCTCGGTGAGTGCATCGGCCTGATATCACCAGCCTAGAAGGTTCGTGCTGATCCTAGGCGGCAAGGAGCGCGCTTCGAACAGAGTCGCGATGTTGGGCGCTATTTCGGTCTTCGGTCGCGGCGCAGTCTGTGCGGAAATCGGGACCATCAACTCGGCATCACGAGGGCCGTAAACGCCTATGCGCGCAGGGTGCTGTTCGAGTGCGCCGACCATGTGAGTCGAATAGATTGGTAAGACGTTGCTTCGAAAATGAGGCTTGCACCTGGTTTCGCGAAGCGGTAAAGCAAGCCAAGGAACAAGGCTGGCGGCGGTGTTCTCGCGAGCTAGCGGTCTGCTACATCACCTCTGCACCCGCAAGCTCCCATTACCTTTTCATGAACGCACTACTTGAGAGCCTATCTGCGTTCATCCGTTTCGAGGAAACCTTGGTCCGATGACTGCGAACATGCGTCGGCCTGCAAGGCCAAACGAGGAATGGCATCGACTGTTCTCTCGAACGTGAGCAGCACGAAACTAGCTTGAGAATCAGCTCATCAGAGTGGGCATAGAAACACTGTGAAAAGCGACATGCGGCGCAATAACCAGAAGCAACAATGAGAGGCAGAGCATTATGAATCAAAGGCAAAAAACAAACCTTGACTCAGTGACCAGCTCATAGACCTCCTGAATGCGGTCTTACTGCTCAAACGAAATCTCTCGTAATGACGGCGGAGAGCATCCCCCTTGCAAGGCTTCTTGTGCGTCGTCTTCGCAGCGTTTTCTCCCTGCTTCGCCGTCTGGCAGACGATGTCTAAAGGTCTTGTGCTTATAGCGCTCTTTACGGCAGCTGTGGTCCCGTGGAGATGGGAAAATTATCATGCGGTCGGAAGCTTTTTCTGTTGCAGAAACACGATTGTTGCTATTATTTCGACAACTTGGGGACCTGTGGAGGTAGCACTTGAGCCAAACAGACTGCTCCGGTGCAAGAGAATCGACGATCTTTACTCCGTCTGACGCACTTGCAAGAGTTTCAGGCTGCCAGCACTAAGACTTCAAGCTAATCGAATCTCAATCTGAGCAAGTTGTGACGGCTTCATTTTGAAGGACTGCGAGACGTGTAAACGGCAAAACGGATTTCTGATTCGTACCGACGGCGGAGATGCTCGCATCGCTTTTCAAGCCGATGCCAGAAACTCCATATCCCTAGGACTTGTATTCGGCGCGCCCGATTGATGTCGTTTTGGAGTTAAATGCCCGAGAATGGTCGCAACTCGATTAATGCCCACAGCACCCTGCCGGGAGCGGGAGCCGTAGACGGTCCGGAGGTTATGTCCGGTGCTGCTTCGACTGTGTCTAGCGGCGAAAACCTGCGTACCCAAAGCCTTCCGTCGATTTCGCTTCCCAAAGGCGGGGGAGCTATCAAGGGCCTGGGCGAGAAGTTTTCGGTCAACCCCTCCAATGGTTCAGCAGGATTCAGCATTCCCGTCCCCGCGGGTGATGGTCGATCGGGATTCGGACCCCATCTCAACCTGACCTACGATTCCGCCAACGGGAACGGCGTCTACGGGTTTGGATGGACGCTGGACACTCCGGGAGTCACCCGCAAGACCGACAAGGGTCTTCCGCGTTATCTCGACACTGAGGAGTCCGATGTTTTCATACTTTCCGGATCCGAGGATCTCGTTCCCGTGTTGAACACACATGGCGTGCGCGAGAGTGTCACGCGTCAAGTCTTTGGCACGGAGTATCGAATCTATACTTACCGGCCTCGTATCGAAGGTACCTACGCTCGCATCGAGAGGTGGGTGGCTATAGTCACAGGAAACTCGCACTGGCGCACTATCTCGCAGGAAAACGTTACAACTCTCTTCGGCTACGACGACCTGAGCCGCATCTCGGATCCGGCTGATCCCAAGCTCACCTTCGCGTGGCGTATCAGCCGCAGTTGGGACGACAAAGGCAATCTCGTCCTCTATGACTACGTCCGCGAAGACAGCGCGGGCCTCGACACGGCTTCCGCTCACGAAACCAACCGCACTGCTTCCGACCGTGCTGCTCAAACCTATCTGAAGACGGTCCGTTGGGTGGGAGACACGCCATACCTGCCTGATTGGAGCGCCGACGCGGAAACACCTCTTCCCGTGCAGTGGATGATGAAGGTGGTGCTCGACTACGGCGACCACGGGGCAAATCCGCCGAGTCCGGTCGCCGATCAGCCGTGGACGGTGCGACCGGACCCCTTCTCCACGTGGCGCGCGACGTTCGAAGTACGCACCTACCGACGCGTCCAGCGCCTTCTGGTATTCCACAACTTCCCGAACGAGCCGACAGCGGGCGCTGATTGCTTGGTGGCCTCACTCGACCTCACGTACTCGGATCAGCAGGCACCCCTCGATCCGCGGAATCCGATCTACACCTTCCTCACCTCGGTCGCACACACTGGCTATCACGCCAGCGGTGGCCAGCTGGTGGCCCGGAGCTTTCCGCCGCTGGACTTCGGCTACAGCTCTCCGGTGATCGGGTCCGAAATTCTGGAACTCGACAGGGATAGCCTGGGCAACCTGCCCGAGGGAATCGACGAGCGCTTTCGCTGGCTCGACCTGGATGGGGAAGGATCACCGGGTATCCTCACAACCACCGAGGGAGGATGGTGGTACAAGCGCAATACCGGTCCTGACCACCTCTTTGTGCAACCAGACGGTTCTTTGCTAGCGAGGGCGCGCTTCGGCCCTATGGAGCCGGTAACCGCAATCCCCAGTCGGAGCGACCTGACGCAGGGCCAGCAGTTTATCGATCTGGCTGGCGAAGGGCGGCAGGATCTTGTAGCCCTCGCCGAGCCGGACGCCGGTTTCTATAGACGCACCGACGAGTACACCTTCGAGCCGCTGAAGCGATTTGCCTTTCTGCCACAATTCGACTGGAGCGATCCGAACGTGCGGTTTATCGATCTTACCGGCGACGGCCTCGCGGATGTGCTCTTGACCGAGGACGGGTTATTCACGGTCTACCGGTCTCGCGGCGCTCTGGGATTTGCCGCAGCCCACTCTATCCACACACCATGGGACGAGGAGAAAGGGCCGAAGGTGGTCTTCGCCGACGGCACAGACACGATCTTCATGGCCGACCTTACGGGCGACGGTCTCAATGACTTGGTGCGCGTGCGCAACGGTGAAACCAGCTACTGGCCGAATAAGGGCTACGGTCGCTTCGCGGCGAAAGTCTCGATGGACCGGGCGCCGCGGTTTGCACCCGAGGAGGCCTTCGATCCCCGCCGTATACGCCTGGCAGACATCGATGGAAGCGGGTCTGCCGACATTCTCTACATCGGCGAAGACGGTGTGCGCGTGTGGTTCAACCAGTCCGGCAATACATGGTCTGATCCGAACACGATCGGCGTCTTTCCATCCGTTGATCGCTTAAGCACGGTTCAGGTGTTAGACCTGCTCGGAACGGGAACGGCTTGCCTCGTCTGGTCCTCATCCCTGCCGTCCGTCCGTGCACCTCTGCTGTACGTCGACCTCATGAACGGCCGGAAGCCGCACCTGATGACCACCGTCCGCAATAACCTTGGCAGCGAGACGCGCGTCACCTACGCCCCGTCCACGCGATTCTACGTAGCCGACGCAGCTGCCGAGAAGCCATGGGCGACTCGTCTTCCGTTCCCGGTGCAGGTCGTCGTTCGCCGCGAGAGCTTCGATTGGATTGGCCGCAATCGCCACGTCGCGCGCTTGGCGTACCATCATGGCTACTTCGACGGATTCGAGCGCGAATTCCGCGGCTTTGGCATGGTCGAGCAATGGGATTCCAGCGAGTTTCGCGATGACGCCGCCTTTCTCGACTCCGACGTTGCGGACTTCGATAACCTGTCTTTCTCAGTGCCCATCCTAACGCGCACATGGTTCCATACGGGGGCATTCCGACAGGCTTGGACGGTGAGCCGCCAGTATGCGGCCGAATACTGGGTCGAGCCGGCCCTGCGTCCGCCCAACCGTGCGGCGGATGCGGCTGCCATGACGCTACCCGACAGCGTCATCCCGGATGGACTTGACGCACTGGAGATGCAGGAGGGGTATCGCGCGTTGAAGGGCCATCCTCTGCGAATCGAGATCTACGCCGAAGATGGTACGCCCCGCGCCCTGAATCCCTACAGCGTTGCCGAAACCAATTTCACGCTTACCTGCCTGCAGCGCAGAGGACCGAACCGGCACGCGGTCTTCGCAGTCGCGCCGCGCGAAAGTCTCACCTTCAACTACGAACAGGCCGCCGACGATCCGCGCGTCGGCCATGAATTGGTCCTCGAAACCGACGCCTATGGGCATCCTGTACGTACCCTCTCCGTCGCCTATCCGCGACGCGTGTCGAATACGCCCGAGGATCTGACCGCGCAGTTTCAGTCGATGCTGGCCTACGACCAGACGCGGCTGCACATTCGTGGAGCGGAGACTCTTTATTCCAACGCCATCGATGACCTCACCCAGTGGCCAGACGCGTACCGGACACCAACCTCCGCCGGGGTCGACACCGCGGAGATTACTGGCGCCACCCCAGCCGTGATCGGCGTCGGCATCACCAATATCTTCACGTTTCAGGAGGCAGACGACCTCTGGCAGGCTGTGTGGGAGGGTGCGTCCGACATTGCCTATGAGGAGATCCCGGCCGCAGACGTGGATGGCCTGGGGGCTCCGGCGAACGTCCCGACGCGGCGCCTGATCGGACGGACCCGTGTCCTCTTCCGCAGCGACGATTTAAGTGGCCTACTGCCGCAAGGAGAAATCCAGCCGCTGGCGATCTCAGGCCAGTCGTACCAGTCTGCGTTCACGCAGAGCCAGATTGATGGAATGTTCGGCGCGCTGGTCTCCGGTGCTGACCTCACCGCCGCAGGCTACGTCCATTTGACGGGCGAAACCGGCTGGTGGGCCCCGTCCACTCGCGTATTTTTCTCGGAAGGCGCAAACGATCCAGCCGCCGCGGAACTCGCCGCGGCACGAACTCAGTTCTTTCTGCCGCGACGGGCAGTCGATCCGTTTGGCGGTGTCAGTTACATCGATTGGGATGTTTACGGTCTTCTGCCCACAGCCGCCAAAGATGCGGTCGGAAATGTGACCGCCGCAACAAACGACTATCGGGTCCTGGCGCCTTTCACCATCACCGATCCCAATAGCAATAGGGTCGCTGTGGCCTTCGATGCCTTGGGCCTTGTGACGGCAACGGTCACGATGGGGCCGAACGGTACGGTGGTGGGTGACAGTCTGGCCGGCTTGGAGCTGGACCCTGATCCTGCAACGCTGGCGGCTTTCTTCGTGGACCCGCTGGCTGGTGGGGCTGTACTAATCGGCAAGGCCACAATGCGGTTCGTCTATGACTTGGGAGCCTATCAGCGCTCTGTCTCCCTTGCGGCTCAGCCTGCACCCCCGGTGGTCGCGGCTCTGGCGCGTGAGACCCGGGCGTCTGATCTTCCGGAGGGCCAGGTTAGCGCTCTGCAGTTCGCCCTGACCTATAGCGACGGATTCGGCCGCGAGGTCCAGAAGAAAAGCCGGGTCGCTGACGGCCTGCTATTGGACGGGGGGCCTCAGGTTTCGCCTCGCTGGCTTGGATCGGGCTGGATCATCTATGACGAGAAGGGGCGACCAGTGCGCCGCTATGAGCCTTTTTTCACGGCGACCAGCGCCTTCGAATTTGCTGCCAAGAGCGGCATGGCAACCACCCTGCTGTACGATCCTCAGGGCCGAGGTATCGGAACGCTTCATCCCGACCAGACCTGGACCAAGACCGTTTTCGACGCGTGGCAACAGTCAATGTGGGATGCGAACGATACTGTGCTCATTGCTGACCCGCGCACCGATGCTGACGTGGGCGATGCCTTCTCCCGAGCTATCGGTCCAGAGCCCTACACTTCCTGGTACACGTCCCGAAGCGGCGGCGGTCGCGGTGTGACGCAGCAGACGGCTGCAAACAACGCAGCCGCTCATGCGGCCACGCCCACGGCAACCTACTTCGACTCGCTCGGACGTGCGTGTCTTGTGATTGCGGACTGTGGTGGCGGCCAAAGGTTCCCTACACGTACTGCACTCGATACTGAAGGAAAGCCCCTCGCCGTCTTTGATGCCATCGGCCATCGGACTGAACAGCATGTGCTAACGCAAGGCGGGGAAGCGGCGCCATATATCGCAGGCGCCGACATGCTTGGCCGCCAGCTCTACGAGATCAATGCCGATGCTGGAGCTCGATTGGCCCTGCCAGATGCAGATGGTCAGCCGTTGCGCGCCTGGGATGCGCGGCAGCACGCCTTCTCGATCGTTCGCGATGCGGCCCGGCGGCAGACGCAGCGCTGGGTGAGCACGGCTGGGGGAAAGACGGTCCTCATCGATCTAACTCTCTGGGGAGAAGGACAGGACCCAGCGGCCAATCTTGCGGGCCGAATCTTCCGTCATTACGATATGGCCGGATTCACCGAAAACGCGGCCTTCGACTACGCCGGCAACCTAACCAGCAGTCGCCGCCAACTCGCCACGACATGGCAATCGGCGCTCGACTGGAGCCCGCTTCTCGGACAAATCCAGGGGGCAGCGCTCGACATCGCTGCGCAGAACGCCGGCCTTATTCCGACTGGTGATGGAGGTCGTGACAGCTTTATTCAAAGCACGGTATGGGACGCCCTCGCCCGTCCGATCCAGACCGTCACCCCGCATACCGCGATGATGAAGCCCAACGTGCTGCAGCCCTCCTATGATGCCGGCGCACAGCTTTCGGCCGTGAACGCCTGGCTGCAGCAAGCGGGCCCACCCCCGGCACTTCTCGATCCGGCTACGGCCGACCGCCAGGCCGTCACGGCGGTTAGCTATAACGAGCGCGTCCAGCGCGCCTCGATTGCGTTCGGCAATGGCGTGACCAGCACCTACACCTACGACGCCGAGACCTTCCGTCTGGTGCGTCTCGTCTCCACGCGTCCTGCCGGTGCATTCGCGCCGAATGAGCTGACCGTGCAAGACCTCGCTTATGTCTATGACCCGGTAGGCAACATCAGTCACATCCAGGACGACGCCGATATCCAAAACGTCATTTACTTCGACAACCAACGGGTCGAGCCCTCGGCTGACTATATCTACGATCCCTTGTACCGGCTGATCTCCGCAACCGGGCGCGAACATCTGGGCCAAAACGGGGGCGCGCTCAACGCGCCGCAGCAGGTGACGAACGACGACTCCGCCCGCATGAACCCGCCCGATCCGCGCGACGGCAATGCGATGGGCAACTACACCGAGACTTACATCTATGACGCGGTGGGCAACCTGCTCTCCATGAAACATGAGGTGAAATCAGGGACCTGGGTCCGGCGCTATGCATATGCCGAGCCCTCGCGCATCCTCGCCGGCGAACCCGGCAACCGCCTCAGCGCCACCAGCCTTCCCGGCGACCTCGACGCCGGTCCTTACAGTGCCGTCTACCCTTATAACGAGCATGGCAGCATGACCAGGATGCCGCATTTGCAGGCGATGACCTGGGATGAGGACGAACGCCTGCACTCCACCACGCGGCAGGCGGTCAACGCCGGGACTCCGGCCGTGACCTGGTATGTCTTCGGCGCAGACGGTCAGCGCATTCGCAAGATTTCCATGGCCTCCGCGGCCGGCGCCCAGCCAGCTGCTCCGACGGCCGAGCGAATCTATCTTGGCGGCGTCGAGGTATACCGCGAATACAGCGCTGCCGGGAAGAACATCGATCTCTCTCGCGAGACGCTTCATATCGAAGCCGGCCATGTAGTTGCGCTCGTCGAGACGCGCGCGATCGGAGAGGACGGCGCCCCTGCTCAACAGCTGCGCTATCAGCACACAAACCATCTCGGTTCCGCCGTGCTCGAGCTTGGCGATGATGCCGGCATCATCACCTACGAAGAATACTTTCCCTACGGCTCCACTTCGTACCAGGCCGTTACCTCACAAACTGACGTGCCTAAGCGCTATCGCTACACAGGGAAGGAGCGGGATGCGGAGAGCGACCTCTACTACCATGGCGCGCGATATTACGCGCCGTGGCTGGGAAGATGGACGGCTTGCGATCCGGCAGGCTTTAATGATTCGACGAATCTGTTTCTTTACAGCAGGGGAAACCCCATTCTCTTCCTTGATCCAAATGGCACCCAAGCCGTTCAATTCTTGGCATTTGATGAAGAAGTAGTGGAAGGCCACATTGAAAAAGATTCTCTGACTCAGAGCTTGGAACGCGTTGCTGCGTCTCGCGAAGCAGCCTACGATCACAGCCTTAAAGAATACAATCGCGTCGTCAATGAACCGAAGGGCATCGATTTGATCGGCGAAAGCGTATTCACGGCAACCGGCGCTGCATTCGCAGGGGGGGCCATACTGCTCGAGGGCGCGGCCGCAATTCCGGGCCTAATCGGAGGGCATCTGGGAGGAAAGCTTGCTACCGAAGCAACTAAGAGATTACTTCCCGCGACGACGGATTCGAACATCCGCGATTTTGTGACGGGGTTAGCGGGAGAAGCTGGAGGTCTACTCGGCGGCGCTCTAGCTGCGAAATCGGTGGGTGCTGGAGGCCGACGAGCAGGAGCTGAACCTCCTGCCCCCGAACCTCTTGAATCGGAAACAGGGAGCCGCTCGGCTTCCGGGGAGTTTGAATCTAGATCATTATCCGACCCTGCAATGAGCAACGAGCCGAAGGTAATAGCCGAGAATGCTGTAGAAGTTGAAGTGCCTAAAAACATAATAAAGGGGGCGAGGGCAAATCGCAGCAGATTGAGTGGCACAAGCGCATCTCGCGCTCAGGCTGAATCGTTAGCTCGGCAGGGCGTGGAGGTGCTGAGTCAGGAGGTGTCAGTCAGAACGGGCGCCGGGCGCCGAATAATTGACATATTTGCGAAGATTGGCGATGAGTACTTCAATCTCGAATCAAAAACTGGTGCAGCGACCCGCAATCGATCACAAATTGCGAAAGATGTTTCTATGGGAAAACTCGGCGGTCGTGTAGTCGGAAAAAATGCACCTTCCGATCTCCGCAATCAACAGGTGGGCAAGATCACGACGATAGTAATCCATCATTGATAAATCGCTTACGCACACTGAATTGCTAGGTTCTTCTTTTCGAAAATAACGAGTGATGAATCACCAACAGTGGGGAACATTCCGGACGAAGATGGGCCTGTCACCGGGCGGTGACAGAGTTCACAGCAGAGTTTGTAGAGGGCCGGTTCGAGCCGGTCAGTTCAGAGCGCAATGCGGAGGCAAAAGGCCATGAACTTGCAAGGACGTGATCTGGAGCGAGGCCATACCGGCCATGATGTTTCCAAGTTGCACGAAGAACTCGTGGAGCTTGGCTTTGACGTTGCGCTCGAAGAGCGGGAAGCGGGTCGCTTTGGAGAGACCACGCTCGCCGCCGTCCGCGCCTTACAGGTCGAATGGAGCGTGGAAGTCACCGGCAAGATCGACGAGAAGGGCGCGAAGGCGCTCCGCGAGGCAAGGCGGCGCCACACCTGGGTCATCTCGGGCCTAGTGACGAGCGCGGCCCATGTCACTGTTGGTCGGCTGGCCGTGGCAATCATTGACAGGAACGTCGGT
Organism: Acidobacteriaceae bacterium; assembly: GCA_035943695.1. Classification (GTDB taxonomy): domain Bacteria; phylum Acidobacteriota; class Terriglobia; order Terriglobales; family Acidobacteriaceae; genus Edaphobacter. The sequence continues at coordinate 11,359 of DASZBW010000028.1, forward strand.
GCCGACGAGCCAGTGGCGAGCGGCAGCACCGACGACGCCGGTTCTTATCGCATCCGGGCGCTGATCCCGCCGGCGACACTGCGCCGACGCCATAAGACCGCCCCGGACCTTCAGGCGCGCATCTCGTCACACGCGGCGGAGGGAAAGGAGACCTTTCTCGCAGCGTCAGAGGTCGCATGGAACGCCGCCCGTGCGGTCGTGCTGGATGTGGTTCTTCCGGCAGGAACGACGGCCCTGCCGAGTGAATACGAAACCCTAGTTGAGGCAATTGCTGCTCTCTATCCTGGACAACTTTCCAAGCTCCAGGAGACCCCGAAGCAACAGGATCTGACTTTCCTTGCGGCGAAAACCGGGTGGGATGCGCGGGCCCTAGCCATGGCGGCGCTGGCCGCGCAACTTTCCGAAACTGTAACTGTACCGCAGCTCGCGTCCTGCACCGTGGGGAAGAACGCGAAGAAGGCCGGGGTCGCGGTACCTGCTCCGGTCAGGCTACAGCCGGCATTCTACTACGCCCTGCTGCGCGCCGGTGCCCCAGCCAACGCGCAGCAGATCTTCCAGATGAGCGCCGTCTCTGCTGCCGCAGTGTGGACCCAGGCCATCGACCAGGGCGTGATCCCGGTCAATCTGGAGTCCGGTATCGACAGTGCTAAGAACGACTTCCAGCTATTGGCCACCAATCGTGTACTTAGCGCACCAGCCGGAGCGTCGACCCTGCCAGAACAGGTTGGGCAGGTCCTCACGACCGCGTTGGAACAGAGCAAGTTTGCCAGCTTGGTGTCGCAGTACATCGAGGATCCGAGCGGATTCTGGGCCGAGGTGAAGACGCAGTTTCCTGCGCAGGTCGATCAGCTTCAATTACTCGGCCGTCTCAACTACCTGACTCTTAATAACGCCACGCTGGCGAACGCTCTTTCGCAGGTCCTCACGCCTGAGGCAGGTGGCACGGGCGATCTCACCAAGCTGGTCAGCGCTGGCCTTTACGAACCCGCGGCGTGGGCTCAACACATCGGTGGCTCCGTTCCGGCCGGCATACCGGGCGCGACGCCGGCGGAGCAGGCAACCAACTATGCCACATTCCTGGCGGCCCAGGTGAAGCTGGCGTACCCGACTGCCGTGCTGGCCGATCAGGTGGCGAAGGGAACAGTGCCCGTTGCTGGTGGCGCGAACGTGGCTGCGGTGGTCTCGCGCTTCCTCAGCGACAATCAGTCTGCCTTTGCGTTCGGCGCCGAACCGGTCGACGCCTACATCAACCGAACGAAGGTTGCGCCGCCGACAGCGGAAGCCCTTGCCCAGATCAAGCGGATTCAGCGCGTCTACCAACTGACCACCAGCGACGATGCGATGACCGCCCTGCTGAACCAGGGAATTGATTCTGCATACGCGATCACACGCTACGATGAAGCCGGGTTTACCATCGCGTACAGCGCACAGTTGGGTGGCGACAATGTCGCTGCCGCCATCCATGACCGTGCGAAGCAGATCTACAACTCTGTCCTGAACGTGGCCGTGAGTTACGGCGTCTCGCAGCGCAGTCCTTCGCTCCCCGGAGGGAGCCGGCATGATCCGAACAAAGGCGGCGGCCCTGCCAACGCGGCTCCAAGTCTGCCTGAAGCGACCCTGCAGACCCTGTTCGGATCTCGGGATTACTGTAGCTGCTCCGACTGCAGTTCGCTTCTCAGCCCGGCCGCTTATTTTGTGGACCTGCTTCGCTTCCTGAACCCGACGCAGGCGGCTGGTACGACCCCCCAAACCGTGCTTTTCGGCCGTCGCCCGGATCTACAACACCTGGCGTTGAGCTGCTCCAACACGAACACCGCCCTGCCATACATCGATCTCGTCAACGAGACCCTCGAAGCCTATGTTGCCGGAAACCTCTCCTTTTCGGGGTATCAGGGATTCGACACTTCCCCTGACATCACTTCCGCCGAATTGATCGCGGCTCCGCAGAACGCGGACGATGCGGCCTACGCGGCTCTGGAGACAGCGTTCTATCCCGCGCCTCTGCCGTTCAACCGATCACTGGAGCTTCTCCGACGGCAGTTACAGGCCTTAAACGTCTCGTTGCCCGAGACGATGACCCGATTGCGGGCGAGCGACAAGATCATCGACACGACCACGCCTATGAGTTACGGCTGGTCGGACATTCTGATCGAGCAACTCGGAATCTCTCGCGAGGAATACCGTTTGTTCACCGACACGAGTGTTGAACTCGGCGATCTCTACGGTCTGCCGAACAACACGGCCCTTGGGGTTCTGCAGAACCAGACGAACCTAAAGCAGTTTTCGGCTCGGACTGCGGTCACCTACATCGACCTCGTGGCCATTCTAAAGACGCAGTTCGTCAACCCCGGCGGCGCTCTCATCGAGCGAGTCGAGGCGCTGGGAGTTGGTTTCGCAGCGATCGCCGCTTTGAAGACCGCCTCGGCCGCCGATATTGCAGCCTTCAAGGCGAACCTGCCGGCCGGCCTCGACTATGCCCAGTACGGCGGAACGGATCCCCAGGCTGTGGTGGATTGGCTGACCGGGCCGAACTACAACGTGATCATGGGCCTGATCACCATCACGAGTTCGGCTGCGAGTGGCGACGACTGTAGCGGAACGAATCTGAGCCTTGCGTACGCCAATCCCGATCCGGCGTCCTCGGCGGTCTCCTCGGCGGACTTCACCAGGCTGATCCGCTTCATACGCCTGTGGCGCAAGCTGCAGTCGCTGCTGGGGATCGTCAGCGACTACGCGGCGATCCATGCAACGGACGCCGTGCTCGCCGCGTTCTACCCGGCGGCACCACCCACACCCGAGGCTGGCTTCCGGACTGCCTTACAACGCGCCGGCTTCGTGGTCGAACTGTTGCGCCGTCTCGGTCTGGACGGCGGCTCACTCATCCGGCTGCTGGCGTGCTGGGCGCCCATTGACAGCATCGGAAAGCGATCACTCTATGCAAGCCTGTTTCTTACGCCCGCCATTTTGCAGGAAGACCTTGGCTCGGTGGCCGCTACCGTCTTCCCTCCGCTCACCCAGGGCGATCAACTCGTAACAACTATCGAAGGGGTCCCGATCATCTACACGGTCCTGGCCGCTGATGTTGCCGATCCTGCACAGGCGGCAAAGACGGTTGCCGTTGCGATTGCGGCTCAGATCAACGGCACGGCGACTCAACCGCCCGCAACCTCTGTCTACTCCGGGGCGGCGCTGAACGCACGTTTCCACGCCAAGGCGCAAGATGCGCAGGTAGTGATCACGGCTGGCTTCAACATGCAGTGGACCTCCAATCCGGCGGGAGGGCTAATCTCTCCCGCCCTGACCGACCCCACCGACCAGTCCGGAACCGTGACCGCGACTGCCTCGGGCCAAACCTTCAACGTCACAATCGACACCGTGTCGATCACCTATACCGCTGTCTCTGGAGACGATGTCAACGCCGTCGCCCGCAATCTCGCTGCTGCGATCAACGCAACGACCACGCCGGATCCCTATTGCGGTCTGCCTCTCAACAGCCTGCTCGCAGTCTCGGCTCAGGGCGCGACGATTCACGTAGTGACCGCTGGTGCGGGCGCGCCCTTCAGTTTTGCCTGCGAGGGTCAATTCGCAGTCGATGGGAGCTACACCGCGTGCCGCCTTGCAGCGCCCTTCGCCGACAACGGCTATGGAGCGTTTCTAAGCGACCCGAACCAGACGCTCCTCGCTCACGAGCCCGTCGTCTGTGCTGCCTGTGGTCTAACCGGCGTCGAGTTCGCTCCGATCTTTGCTGCGCTCGGGTATGACGCCGGTACCGTACTCAGCCTCGATAGCCTCAGCGCGGTGTTCCGCTACGGTTGGCTCGCCCATACGCTTGGCTTGAGCGTGCAGGAGTTCCTTGCCCTGCGCAGCTTCAGCGGCCTGGATCCGTTCGCGTTGCTCGACCCCTCGAATGCGGCTCCGGCCGAGCCGCCAGCGATCCGGTTCGTGAGGCTCGTTCAGTCGATGCAGAGGGAAGGGCTCGCACCCGCGCAGGCGCTCTACCTGCTCTGGAACCAGGATCCGACTGGCACGCTCGCGCCGAATGAAGTCGCTGTTGCCACGCTTGCCCAGTCGCTGCGCACGGATTTCGTCGCGGTGCAAGCCCAATTCACCGTTCCGGAGAACCCGTCCGCGTCAGACGCGCAGCAGCTCATGGCGCTCGTCTATAGTGCTACCGATACCGCCTTCTTCTTCAGCCTGCTGAACCAGACATTCAGCGTGTCGACTCCGTTCAGCTACGTCTCGCCCCTGTTGCCGACGGCGGTGAGCAGCGACGCGGGGGGCCTGCTAACCTACGATGCCACGGCTCAGACGCTCGGTCTCCGCGGTTCTCTCACGAACGCACAGGTGACGGCGGTCGGGAACGATGACAACACCCTGCTGAACCCTGTAAACACGCTCACCGGCCTCTGGGCCGCGGCCGTGAATCCGTTCTTTGCCAAGTATCCCGAACTGCAGCCGCTTTACCAGACCTACGTCGGCGCGATTGACACGAGTGGCCTGCTCTCGGCGATTCTTCCGACACTGGTCAATCTCAGGAAGAGCGAGCAGGCGCAGGCGGAGATCTCGGGCCAAATTGGTTGCGATGCGAGCTTCGCCGCAGCCCTGCTGCAGAGTTCTGCCATCCTCCACGCGGACGCCGACGTGAACCAGCCTGCTGTTGCCGATCTAAACGGCTTGGAGATCGGCGGGCTTACGGCCGTCATTGCAGCGGGGCCGGAAACGGTGGCTGGACCGGTCGCTTATGGACCCGCTCCCGTCTCAGCGCCCTTCTCGTGGCCGGCCGGAGATCCGGTTTCAGCCGGAGGCGCTGTCAGCGGCAGTTGGACTGGTTTCATCACTCCACCCCAGACGGGGGACTACGATTTTGCGGTAATCACGGACACCACCCCTGGCGTCACAGTAAGCCTGCTGATCGACGGAGAGGCCGTAACGACGACCTCGGCGAACGGCATCTGGGCAAGTCAGACCCCGATCACGTTGGTCTCTGGCAAACTCACAAGCATCGATCTCAGCGTTGGTTCTTTGATGACCGTTGTGGCTTTGGGCTGGAGAAACTCTCCCGGCCTCGGATGGACCGCCGTCCCTGCGGCAGCCCTCTACCCCAAAGCCGCCGTAGCAAGCCTCGCCGCTACCTATGGCCGCTTTCTGAAGGCTGTGTCGCTCTCCACGGCCCTGTCGCTGACTGCAGACGAGACGGCATGGCTTGCAACCGATCCCAATGTCGATCCTGGCTGGCTCAACGATCTGGTCGTTGCGCCGAACCTGAGCCAACCCGGCCCGGCTGCCGCGGGTTTGACCCCGGTTCTGACGGCGGTTCTAGACTTTGCTCGGCTCAAGGCATCTCTTTCACCGAATGATCAGCGGCTGCTAAATGTGCTGCAGGATCCCATCGCTGTGTTGTCGACCAATGCGCAAGGTGCACTGCTCAGCCTGACCGGTTGGTCGCTTCCAGCGCTGAATGCATTGCTGGAGCGGTTTTTCGGCGATACGTCGCTTGCACCCTTGGCGAATATCCGGAACTTTGCGCGGGTCTTCGACGCGGTGAGTCTGGTGAATGCCTGCCGGGTTCCCGCCGTGACCTTGCTCGCGGCAGTTTCGAATGCGCCATCCCCGACGGCGATCGGCGCACTCCAGTCGGCGCTACGTGCCTCGTACTCACCGGCCGACTGGTCAGGCGTAGTCCAGCCGATCAACGACGACATGCGTCGAAGGCAACGCGATGCGCTGGTCGCATGGATATTGCAAGGTATCGTGGCGGCAGATCCGAACACAGCCGTTACTACCGCCGACGACCTGTATGACTTATTTCTGATCGATCCCTCAACGCAGCCGGCAGTGCTCACCTCGCGCATCCGCTTGGCCCTATCCGCGGTGCAGTTGTTTGTGGAGAGAATCTTCCGCGGCCTCGAAGCGCCCGCAGTGTTACCAGGCGCCCTGGATTCCAGTCGGGAGGAGTGGCCGGCGATGAAGCGTTATCGCATCTGGCAGGCCAACCGAGAGGTCTTCCTGTGGCCGGAAAACTGGCTCGATTACCCACTCCGCGACGATCAATCGCCGATCTTCCAGGACACGATGAACAGCCTGCTCCAGGGTGATATAACCGATGACGCGGCTACCTCGGCGTACCTCGATTACCTGAGCGGTCTCGCCGAGGTCGCCAAACTCGAGCCCTGTGGCATTTACTACGTTCCTGCCTCTACCAACACGTCCGGAGTTGCCTTGAATGAGGCGGCCTATGTTGTGGCACGAAGCTTCGGCGCGCATCGGAAATATTACTTCCGACGGCTCCAGGCTGGCGCATGGAGTCCCTGGGCTCAGGTTCAGATCGAGTGCGAGGACATGCCTATCACACCGATTGTCTGGAACGGACGATTGTTCCTGTTCTGGCTCAAGGTGCAGAAGGATTCCACCAGCACGATACAAAGCGCCAAGGGAACCGGATCGCTGTCCTCCACGTCAAGCGATGACTTCATGCAATCGGCGGCTAACCTCGCCAACAATGCGTTGAATGTCGACCAGTCGGTCAGCATCCAGGCCACACTCTGGTGGGTTGAATACTACAACGGCAAGTGGCAGCCACCCCGGTCATCCGATCCCGGTCGGCCGACCACGATCGGGCCGTTTCGCCCGACGGGCCCATACACGTTCGACGCGTACCGCGACCAGATATGCCTCGTCCCGGCGTGTGCCACAGGCCAAGATCTGGCAAACTACCTGCCGCCCGGTGGATCGCTACCCACGTTGCCGGCTGATGCCTTGATCTTGGCCATTTCTACGCCGCAGGAGCCTTTCACGGATCGATCGTCCTTCGGCGGTGGAGGGTGGGGATCTGTCGGCGTTTACGGGGGAGCTGGGTTTCTCCTTCTAAATACCCACAGCGTCCCGACGCGGCTTGAGGATTTGCCCGTGGAGGACCCCGATTCGGCGACGGCTAACCTTGGGGCTTTCCTCGACCTTCCTGCATCCTGGCGGGTCTTCAATGCGTCCGGTGGCCCGGGAAAGAGCCCTCAGTACGACCTACCCACTTACTCCGGGGGGGCCGCCGCGGGAACCCTAACTGTCGACAACTATGGCACTGGCCAAGTCGGCTCATTTCAGATTATGAACTACAAGTGGCTACCCAGGACGGTGGACGTCCCTCCTGTGCTCCCCGATGGACGCACGGCACCCTTCCTGTATGAGGATCGGCTGAGCGTCTTCTACGTCACCGCCGTGCCCGATCAGATCACGTTCCCGCTCTCCCCGATCTTCGGGGTCCCCTCCCGCATCAGCCCGTTCGTCTCCGGACTTCAGCCGGTGCAATTTCATCCGTCGCCAGCCATCGGATTACGCAATACGGTGGTACTGCCGAACGCTGGCCCGGTATCCTTCAACGGAATTCAAGTCCTTCCAGCGGGTGGCCAATTCACATCCGCCGAGGTCGTCAAGCTCACCGAAGCTGCTCAGGAGCCTACATCATGACACTCACCGACGGCCTCGCCGACTACCACCTTGGTCCTCTCGCAGGACTTCGCCAGACGTCTGCCTGGAGGGGGGCCAAGAGTTTGACGCTCACTCAGTGGGATTATCAGTTCGAAAACTTCTTCCATCCATTCGTCGGTCAGTTGCTGAAAAAGCTGAATGACACCGACATTCCGGGCATGCTTTCGCCGGAATTCCTGGCGGGGCTGACTCCGACCACCCCTGATCCCAACTACACACCCGCCAACTCTCTGTTTGTGAAAACAACGCTTAATCCTCTGAGCATCGATGTTTCATTGCCGGGTGGTCCCTACGCCGTCTACAACTGGGAGCTTACATATCACATTCCGGTGGCCATAGCGGTCCACCTGAGCAACAACCAGCGGTTCGCCGAGGCCGAGAAATGGTTTCACCTCGTGTTCGATCCGACGAATGCGCAGGGTGATTACTGGCGGTCGTATCCCTTGAACAGCCTGTCGCAACCGGCGGGTGGAGTGGCTGCAACCACGCCGAAGAGTCTTTCCGAACTGCTTGTCTTGTTGAGCACTCCGGACTCGCAGTTAACAGCGGCCGACGTGAAGACCAAGATACTGATCACGACCGGCTACCAAGCAATCATCGATGATCCATTTAAGCCGTTCGTTGTCGCCCGGACGCGTCCCTCGAGCTTTCAGTGGTACGTGGTGATGAAGTACCTGGACAACCTCATTGCATGGGGCGATAGCCTGTTCCTGCAGGATTCGGTCGAGACGCTGAACGAAGCGACACTATGCTACGTGCTGGCGGCCAGGCTTCTGGGCCAGAGGCCCCAGGTCATGCCGCGGCCAGGAGCGACCACGGTGCGCAACTTCCTTCAACTCGAGCAGGCCGGGCTCGACGCTATGTCGAATGCGCTTGTGGACCTGGAATCCCAATTCCCCTTCAACACCCTGGTGACCGGGACCGGATCCGGTGCCGACCAGACTGGAGCCCTATTCGGGATCGGCCGCAGCCTCTACTTCTGCATTCCCGAAAATCAAAAGCTGCTTGCGTACTGGGAAACGGTCTCCGATCGGCTCTTCAAGATCCGGAACAGCGAAAATATCGAAGGCATGTATCAACAGCTTCCGCTGTTCGATCCGCCACTCGATCCCGGGATGCTCATCAAGGCGGCCGCTGCGGGCATCGACGTTAGCGCGATCGTGAGCGGCGCGAATCAGCCTGTCGGCCTACTTCGCTCCTTGCCGATGATACAAAAAGCGCTCGAACTGGCTTCAGAAGTCAGAGCCATGGGTGGCGCGCTGCTCTCGGCGCTGGAAAAGTGGGACGCTGAGAAGTTGGCGCTGCTGCGCCAGACGAACGAGGTCCAATTACAGGAGCTTTCACAGAACGTCCGCTTCCTCCAATGGAAGCACGCGCAGGAGACGACAAACAGCCTCCTGGCCTCACGCGCGAGCGCGGTGGAGCGTTACAAATACTATCTGCGCTTGATGGGCCAGACTCCAGACCCGACCGCCGTGCCGCCGACCCTCACCCCGGACCGGACCGAACTCACCGAGACGAACTGGGATGACACCTACCAGACGCTCGTGGGCGAATACGAACAAGATGTCGCCACAATGGCGTACGGTCCACTACCACTCGCGCAGGGGGCTTCTCCTTCGGCCCAGTCCGGGGCCAGCGGGGTCGGTCAGCTCTATCTCAACCTTATGGAGGCTGCAGAGATCGGGGTACTGCTGCCGGGAGCCAGCGCACTCCAACTTGCGGCCTCGGTGATCAACACGACGGCCGCTGCCCTCAATGCCATCCCCAGCGTCAACATCGACGTGCAATTCTGGGGCCTCGGTGCGACCAGCGAGATATTCTCCGGACGTGAACTTGCGGAAGACGTGCGGATCGCCAGTGATGTGATGCAGATAACCGCGGCCCAACTTCGTGACGGGGCGGTCATGGCCTCGAAGACCGCCGGCTATCAGCGCCGTGCTGACGAATGGACGTTGCAAACCAACCTCGCTGCCCGCGAGCTGATGACGCTCGGAACGCAGATCCTGACCTCGCTGATCGCAGAACAGGTGGCATATCACGAGTTTCAAGTTGCGCAGACCCAGGTGCAACAGGCCCAGGCTGTTCAGGACTTTCTGAAGGACAAGTTCACGAACGCCGACCTCTACGGCTGGATGCAAAGCCAGCTCTCAGGGCTCTACTACCAGTACTATCGTTTCGCTTGTGACACCGCCCGCCGGGCTGAGTTGACGGTGAAGCGTGAGCTGATGCGCCCGGAGCTCGATCAAACACAGTTTGTCCAGTACAACTACTGGGATGCCGGCCACAAAGGCCTGCTCTCCGGCGAGGCGCTCCTGCTTGACCTTAAACGCCTGGAGATGGCCTACCATGACGCCAACAAGCGGGAGTTGGAGATGACGGTCCACGTGTCACTCCGGCAGCTTGATCCGGTTGCGCTTGTCACGCTGCGTGTCACAGGGCAGTGCAGGATCAACATTCCGGAGTGGTTCTATGACCTGCGTCAGACGCCGGGGCATTACATGCGTCGCATCAAGAGCGTGGCGCTGTCCATTCCTGCGGTCGTGGGTCCCTACACCGGCGTGAGTGCGACACTGACGCTCCAGTCGAGCTCAATCCGCACATCGTCGCAGCTAACTAACGGGGTTTATGCGCGAGGCGGGCAGGACGATCCCCGCTTCGCCGATTCCTTCGGCTCAACCGACATGATCGTGACCAGCAGCGGCTCGAACGACAGCGGTCTCTTTGAGACGAATCTGAGGGATGAGCGCTTTTTGCCCTTCGAGGGCGCCGGCGCCGTGAGTGTTTGGAGCCTCTCGCTGCCCACCGGCCTTCGCGTGTTCGACTACAACACCATCGCCGATGTCATCCTGCACATCCGCTACACGGCTCGTCCGGGCGGGGATGAGTTCACTTCTCAGGTGACGAAGGAGCTCACAAGCCGGCTCAGCATGGCAGCGCAGTCATCACAGGCGCTCATCCTTTGTCTGAAGTATGACTTTCCGACCGAGTGGGCCGCTTTCGTGAATGGGGCAGGAAACTTCCAGGCCACGCTGCAGCGCTTCTTTTTTCCTTACGTTGCGCAAAGTGTTCCCGTGAACCCAAGCACGCAGGCCATAACCTACCTGACCGTCAGTGCGCTGACGCTCTACTCCGCCGGAGCAAACGGGCAGTTAACTGTCAGGTCGGTTGACTTGACCGGCCAGGCCGTACAGCCCACAACGTTAGCCCCAGCGGGCGCCGGCATGGCGATCTCGATACCAACAGACGGGACCGTGCTGACTCAGCACACGGCGCAGCTGGTCTACATGGTCATCAAATACACGTTTGGAGCGACAGCCCCACAGCCTTGAAGCAGGGAAAGCTCCTTGAGGACAACTCGGACTAGGCACATCAAGTTCTTTATGGGGAAAGCCGTCTTAGCAAGCCGGTGACGGTGGCAAGCGCCAGGCCGACCAGAAGAGTACCAGCCACTCGAAGCAACGTACCGTACCAGTCTGGGTGCAGTCCGTCATACTCAGCAAGGTGTCTCCCGAAGTGTACGCGGATCGGGACACTGTGGGAGACGGGCGCCCAGCCGGATCCGACAGGCACGTCGATCGGCAGGAAGGTACGGATGCTTACATACGTCCCTTCATGAGGAGGAGCCTGTGTGACGGTGGGCGCGGGCGCATCGGCTTTCTTTAGCTCGATTGCCCCTGGCTGCGAAAAGAAAAACGCTCCGAAACCCACCAATGCAATTCCATACAGCATGAGCCGAAGCGGACGTATGCCGTAATTGGCGACGAGCTTATATAGCCAATCGAAAAGCCACCATACGATCATCGACCGCCGAAACTTTCGCTGCCTCTCGACTCTCCGCATCGAGAGGTAAATCCGGTCTGCGTATTCATCATCCCCGGCTTTGCGCAGCGTGGCCTCTAGTTGCCGGTATGGTTGGCGTGCAAAGGGCTCCAGTTTTCCGACGAGGCTTTCGATGTTCACATAAATACGCTCATAGGTGAGGCCACGAAAATCCACCGTACTGCTGAAATGTGCGGGGTCCTTCGAAACGACTCGATGTCCTGAGGGCACAAGGCTCGATTCGTCCCTGGAGTGGTCGAAGTGTAGGACCTGGAAGGCTGCGTCTCTGAAGATGCACGGGGCGGCGAACCTAGCGCCAGCGAAGTGCGTGTCGCCGGTGGCTATGGTCCCGGTGAAATCGACAACGGCCGCAAACCGTGCAGCCTCGAAGTTTCCACCCCATCCGAACCTAGTGTGGATGAACCTGGTCTCTGCAGTATGGCCGAAGATCGCTTCCGCAAACAGCGCTTCACCCTTGAAGTGTGAATTACTGAAGACCGCGCCTTCTCGGAAATCAGCTCCCGTGAAAAGCGCGTCTGAGCTAAATATGGTGGCCAGAAATTTCGGTCGGCTATGAAATGTTGCCGGCTTGCCATCTACATCTCTGTTGAAGTAAGCGTCGCTGTCAATAACGACGTTATAGAACTTTGCTTCACCTTCGAAGATCGCGCCGGAGAACTCGGCATTGCCGCCGATCCTTCCGTTGATGAAGTCGAGAGCCCGGTGAAAGGTCGTTCGATTCTGATGACGATCTGTTCGGAAGTAAGCCGAACTTCCGATGTGAGCTCGATTGAAGATCACATTTCCCTGAAAGTCCGTGCCATCGAACTCCGCGACGTGCTTAATATCGACGTCGCGGAAGTCGAAATCTTTACTGAAGACGGTGCGATTCCCCTTGGAATCGCTACGGAAGAAAGCGTGGCCCTCGGTCCGCATCCCGTTGAAGTTCGCCACACCCTCGAACTTTGTACTGTCAAAGTTCGCATTTCCTCCAATATGGGCATTGGAGAAGCTGGCATCGGCACGAAACACCGTCTGGTAGGCTTCGCTTCCAGAGCAGCTTAGGTATCCGGCAACGACCACCTTCGAAAAGACGGCGGCGCCTGCGAATAACACACCGCCAAAATCCACGTCACCCGCGACGCGCGCGGCAGTGAAATCGACTTCTCCGTTGAACGTGGTGCGGAGCTCTTCCTTATCTGATCGAAGCAGTACGTCGCCACCTACACTGAAACCGACGAAGCTCGCATCAGCGAGGAACACCGCGCCGAAGAATTCGGCGTTGCCACCGATGTGAGCTGCCCGAAAGTCCACCGATTTCGTGAAGACGGCGCGTTTGTTCTCTTCGGGAGACGCAAAAAATGCATCACCCCCCACCCATAACGATTCGAAGTCTGCTTCGCCTTCGAATGTTAGGCCGGAAAGCTCCAGGTTTCCTTCAACATGCATACTACGGAGATCACAGTTGCCTGCGAGATTCACAGGATTGCCATGGTGGTCAGGCTTGAGAAACACGTCGCCGTCGATCCTCGCGCTATTCAGGTCCAGCCCGCGTTTAAATTCGGTACCAAAGCAGTAGATGCCGCCAAGACGGGAGGAACGCAGATTCGCTTCTCCGGAAATGGATGTCCGTTGATCCTTGTCACGAGAACTTAGATCTATAGCCCCACGAATCTCCGCCCCTTCAAAAGAGACATTCTCAAACTGCGTACCGTTTGCTCGGAAAGCTCTTCCGATGCGGATCTCCTGAAAGGAAGCCTTTCCGACGAATTGCGCACCAGAGATGTTCAGATCGGTTTCGATTGAAGCGCCTCGCCAGTCTGTGTCTGCAAGGAACCGGCATTCTCTGAAGCTAATCACACGTTTGAAGCTAGCAAAGGAACCGTTGACCGACCCCATGAATAGGCAGCCGATGAAACAGACATCGAAATCGAACGTCGCGTACGCAAGATTCAGAGGGCCGTCGATAATGGCGTGAGAGATCGCTATTGGTCTGCGAGCAGCTCTGGTGAGTGGCTCCAGTAGTTCTTCGATCCACAGCGCGGGTATGACGCGGTCCGCGTCGTTCGGCGGTACGGGTTCATCTTTCGTCAAAGTTACAGTTATGAAATCCAGGTGTTCCCCGTTGTTCAACTTCGCCAAACGGGAGTCTGTTTGAGGCGTTCCTTGAGTATCCACGGAAGTCCTGCCTTGATGGGAGATTTCATGCACCTACGCAGTGTGAGTGTACATAAGGCTATTCTCCGGTCAGGAGAGGCGTGGCCGCGGACCAGAAGCATTTGAAGCTGGCACTTCCGCTCATCGTAGAACTATGCCATAGAGTGAGGAACTGTTCGTCATAGTTTCTACGGAATTATTTGTTTTCGTGCTGAGTCTCAGGCGTGGCCGATGACAATGTTGTCTCTCGCTGCCTCGACGTTTTCGACCCAGATAATCCGGGCGTCGCTAGCGCCGACGACCAATGCATATTCTGCCACGCACAGTCCAGGAGGTATTCGACGTGAGACGCTGAGTAATCCTTCCGCTTTGGGCGTTGCAAGTTCCGCTGTGTGCGGATGCCCCTCTCGCAGGCTTTTCAGATTCTGGGCTCTCCAGGAAAAGACGTAGGCGCACTGAACGCTCGTTCCCATGACGAAACCTACCCGGCAGGTCGGCTTCAGCGCGGATAGCGTCTTGGCAGGTGGTTGTATAACCGTCTTGTTGGACAAATGACTACCGGCCAGTCGTTCCTTACTCATTTTTAATGAGTGCTAAATCGCCAAGCACTTATCGACAACAATCACGACGAACACTTCCTTGCGAGTACGGCCCATCGCGCTGTCGATCTTGCTGTACACCCAGCGTCGCCCGGACGAAAAGCAGGCCATGGAAATGACAGAGTGTGGAAAGCATGGAAAGCCAAGAAGCCGGCTTCCCACCCTTCCCACACTCTTTGGAAATCCCTTCGGGATTCCCACATTCCCACGGCCTCGACGACTAGATAGATTTCGAGTTGAGGGGGGTACGAGAAGACAACTCATCGCCACCGCAAGGGGCTTGTAACGGATGTCTCAGGTCCACAACGTAACGCATGTTCCGGTACACTCACCCACTAGGGAGGCTTGGTTTCCTTATACGTGCGCCTAAGCGCAACCGATTTATAGGGTGGGCGTTGCGGGCGGGAAAGGCCCGCAGAGGTGGGAAGCGGAGAACGCGTAGCGGTCGCAGCGCGGGAGGACGCCTCCTCCCACGAAAGAAGGATAGATCTCCATCACGCGGACCTCAATCGCATGCTCCCTGCACTTGCCGCGTATATGGAACAGATGGGTGTCGGCTCAACGGAGAGAAATTTATCGCTTACGCCGGAACGATGTAGGACACAACTGGACAAGCTGAGCCCGATGCGCGGACGGAGGAGATGGCGTGACGATATGGCATTGATGAAGTTTCTGGCGAAACTGTAGGTCGGACAAATTCTTCGCTTAGAAGAAATTGCGCCTTGTTCAAGACAGCGTCACTGCAACGGGCCGTCCATCTTCAATACGAAGCCTGCGGAGGCGAGAGCTTCTTCTGTCGTTTCGCCAGTAGCGATGAGTGCATGGCCCTGTTGAGCCTCCAGGCTTACTGGCTCGGAGTCAGGATAGACGAGTTCGGTTAAAGTGACGAAATCCGAAAACGGAATCGTTTTAATGCCTGGCTGAGGCGTGATGGTGGTACTAGCTTCCGTAAGCAGCGCAGCAGCTTTGGAATCCAAAAAGCCAAGGGAAATCAGGATGTCTGCGACCTGTTGGATGACCATGACCTGCATTTCCCATGCCTGCGTCTGTTGCTCTGATTGCACGATGGCGACTAAGCGGAATCTCACGAATACATCCATGACCATAATCGTGGTTTTCATAAGGGCCTTGTTACGCGGGGGAGTTCTATCACCAGTCTCCAGATAGGATAGCCCGATCTCCCGTCTGAAACCTTGCCTCGGTTCGAACCCGGCGAATGCGCTGATCGCTGGCCTGAATTTATCTCAGACGGTCGTGAGGTCGGCGGTGACGACAATCGCAGACTCAATATATCTGGGCAGGCAGGCTACAGACTGATTCCATGCTCGTATTGCTGTTTATGTTTCGATGCGATCTCCTGTTGAATCGACTTGGAGGTAGTGATCTCTGTTGCATGGGCGCTTTGGTGCGATACATCGTGGCCGAGAGCAGAGGAGAGTTTCTCTCGGTCGTTTGTGAAGAGCTGCGCGTCGTGTGCTCCACGCGACACGGCCACGTAGGCCATGCGATTGTTGAGCAGGTCCTTGGCCCCTAGTTCGGTATCGACGTGGATCAACACGCGGTCGGCAGTCTGTCCCTGACTGGAATGACTGGTCACCGCATAGCCATGATCGAGATGCGGGTGCTTCTCCGGATCAAGCTCGACCGCGCGACCCCCATCCATCTCGAGGGATAGCCTCCCATCCTTGCCGATACCCTCCACCGTCCCCAGCTCCCGATTGGCAACCTTCAGTTCATGGGATGGCGCGGTGAGCTGTATCCGGTCTCCGATGGAGAAGGCTCGCTCCTCTTCGCGATAAATGGAGACACCCTGTTGACGGCGCGGGTCGTAGGTCTTCTCCGTACCGTCCTTCATCGCGACGGTGAGCCGATTACTGGCTGCATCGATCTCCGTCACCTTTGCGTACTCGCCCTTATGGATGCCAGTTTCTTTGGAGTCGCGCGAGTAACGCAGCACGTCGCCGACGTTGTACCGCTCGGCCCATGTACGATCTGCGCCGGTGAGATCTTGACGGGGAACGAGGACCTGCACGCGATGCTCTTCCTGACCGACAATGCCTTGAGCCTGCATCTCCGCATGAATCGCTTGATTGATCTCCACGCGGGAGCGGTTGTCGGGTGAAACAACCAGCGTGCTCTCCGGCGACCTCGCATACTCCTTTGCGATGGCTGCTATGCGTTCGTCATGGCCTTGTACCTCATGGATGCGGCCCTGCTGTTCTAACCCTGCCAGCGCCGCGCGGACATCGCCTCTCGCGAGTTGCTCGACCGTCTGTTTCAACTCCGGGTCGCGCTGCCGCACGATTTCATCCAGCTTCACCGTCTTCATGCCCGCGTCCTGAAGCTGGGCGAAGATGCGTCCCGCCTCGACGGACTCATGCTGCCGGGTGTCGCCCACTAGGAGAACGCGGTCGTTCGCGTGCAGGCGAGTGACGAACTCATGCATCTGTTTGGTGGACGCGAGCGAACTCTCGTCCACGACATAGAGCCGGTGCTCGCCGGTGTCTACCCTCTGGCCTTGGGCAAGATGTGACTGCAAGGTCCTGGTCTCGATCCCTGCCTCACCGAGCTTCTGCGCGGCCCTCGATGTGGGCGCAAAACCCTCCACGGTATATCCAGCACTCTCCGCACCCTCGCGCACGACTGCCAGCGTCGTTGTCTTTCCTCCGCCCGCGACTCCGTCCAAACCGACGATCTTCTCGCGCGAGAGAAAGATTTCATCGACGGCGCGGAGTTGACCGGAGTTTAGCTCCCGGTGGCGATCCTCCGTTGCAATTCGAACGCCTGGAGAAACCAGCATCGGGTCCTCGAAGCCGCGCCGGTTGCCTGCCTGCATGTGGGCGATGGTCTCGCGTTCCATGCGCAGCATAGCGGCGGTCGTGTACTGAGGGCCGGTCCCGACGTTCTCAACATGGCGAAACTCCCCGGTTTGTACACGGCGCTCAAACTCCTCCCGCACATGGCTCGAAGTCGCCTCGCCCATGCCACGATCAAGGGCTGCCGCCAGTATGTCTTTCCGGGCGTGGATCGCACCTCGTTCGAAGAGATGATCGCGGGCGTAGGTCACGGCTTGTTGCGCTTGGCTCACGCCTCGTTCCGGTTCCCGGGTCTGCTGCTGCCCTTGCTCCCTGGCTTGGGCGACGACGCGATCCGCCTGATAGCCGTACTGCGCGGCAAGATCCCGGTGCCGCTGCAACACCTCTTCGGGCGACAGCAGCTCCTTGCGATCGCGCGTCCGATGCGCGGCGATCTGCGCCGCCGAGGAGCCGTCCAAGCCCTGCTCTCGCTTGTAATCCTGAATCTGTTCCCGGCGCAGACTGGAGGCTTCGAGATACTCCCTCGTATAGCCCTTGATCTCGGGCTGCCCGTACTCCCCACGCTCCAACTGATACCCCAAACCCTGCAACCGTGTCGCCAGCTCCGACCGGTAGACAGCCGTCACGTACTTCTGGGCGGCGTACAGCTCGTGCGACTGCACGGAGCGGGTCAGCTTGCCGGGACCGTCGTCGCGTTCGGTGACGTTGAAGATAACGGCATGGGTGTGGAGCTGCGGCGCGGCATAACCATCGACGGGCCGCGCCGTGTCGTGCTCGAAGGTTGCGGCAACGAACTTCCCCGTCGTCTCGGGCTTATGGACGTTGCCGATCCGCGCCTGAGTGAACTGTTCCAACTCCCCCAGGGCTACACGGACGCTCTCACGGTGTGCCTCTCTTACCCGGTCATCGCCGCCCACAAGCGCGGTGATCGAAACCGACTTCGGCGCGGAGAAGGTTCCATCCCATCCAGCGCGGTGCTCCACGCTGGTGACCTCCTTGCCGATCCGGTTTTCGTAGGTCTTCTGCGGCTGATGGCGAACGAGCTGTTCGCCAGTCACAGGATGTTGGCCTTCGGTCAGTCGGGCGAACTCTTCATTGCCGACCGGACCTTGCAGGCCCCACGTCTCGGCCAGTTTGCCCTGCCACTCGCTGTAGCCCTGCCGATCGCGGCTCCAGTAGTTCTGCCCCTGGGACGCGAACTCCCGCTCGTGATACGTCCGTGCCTGACCTGCCGATAACGGTTTTGGAGACATCGAGAGCATGGGGCTTGCTCCAAACGACTAGATGAGCCACAGCAAAATTCTATGCCACGTTGGTAAACACAAGCCGACATATCGTTACCAATCCTCAGCAGCGCGCACAAAGTACCGACACATTCACTTCCGGAATTCGTTATGCATCTTGTGTCTCGCATAGATTCCACAGCTTGATAGATCAATCCACTAGATGAGGAACCGCGAGCTCGTAATGGTTGTCGCCGGCGGTAAAGCTATGACATTACCGAATCTTTCGTCTGCAGAGTTGATCGCCGCGTCTTGTAGCGAAAGCATCTCTTGCGATATAAGGGTGGCGTCTCCTAAAAAATATTTTGCTGCGCGTTGAGGTTTACATGAAGCCAGCTTTCGCCGCTTTCTGTGCGTCTATTCGGTCGTATACAGCACTACTTGATTCAGCGTTGATGGTAATGATGTTGATCGCTAATATTTCCACGGTTAGCCATGCGCAAGGACGGGATAGGAACACATTTTATCCGGCCCCTGTCATCGTGGACCTAGGTAAGCCAAACGTTTGGACATTGGACCAAGCGCACTACCTACTTGAGAGGAATCGTGCGCGCGATCTCGGAATTTCGACTGTCGATCTAAACCAGTTGGACCCGAACGACATTAATGGAATCAGAATTAGTTCTCTGCAAAGCCTTCTATCGACTTCGGTGAACTTCAATCAGGCGGATGCGTTCAAGAATCGCGCTGCCATCGCCGACCTGTCAGCCGCAAAGACGAGATCCGCAGATCTCCTCAAGCAACGGGATACAATTCGAGATCAGTTGTTTGATCTCGATAAGACGATCAATGACGCGAATACAAGCTTAGAAAACGCAAAGGCCTCTAACGCTTCGGACAGTTCGGCAGTAAAGAGTGCACAAGCTCAATTGAACGCCTTGAACGCACAGCGGGCAGCCCTCAGCAAGCAATATGACCTTCTGACAACCGAAATGACGGCCGCGACTTCGACATCATCGGTCGCTGGGACTTCGGCAAGCGATCCTCTAGCCGACAGCTCGATCTTGAAGGGGCCAGTCGACACCAATTCTCTCTTCGGAAAGCTGCTTGCAGACTATGCCAAAAGCACAGATAGCACGAAGCTCGCGGCTTCAATTCGCCTCGATAACTACATCAACATGCAGTATGAGATTGTGGCGAAGCAACTCACCCTGTTGAGAGATCAAGCGGGTCCCGATAACAAGGTCATATTTCTTGAGCTCCCTCAAAGCATCTACTACACAGATAAACTGCGGCTCTATCCATACCTAGGAGGTTGGTGGGGAACGCACATTCTCCAGACTTGGTATCGGCTGGATGAAGCAGTGGTCGCGATCCCTCCTGTCCCAGTGGTCGCAATCCCTCCTACCCCCCAGACTGATTCGGCAATCGACGATAGGCCTCCAAGCAAAGGCGAACTAAGGCTGTTGACGAAGTTGTATGAGACGACGCAGACAGACGTAAACACAAATCGGAACGCCCGCGCCTTGATTACATTCTTTGACCCCGCCCGCCTGAACTTGCAAGGCGATAAGTATTCCTTGCTCGGTCAAACTGGTTCTCAGGCTATTCGAGGGATAAGTGCCAAGAACAAAGCTTCGGAGGCGGCCTTTGCTCTTTCGATTGACGATGAATCGCTTCTCGCATCGACCTCCCTGTCACCTACCGCGTTGCCGAAAACTAACGAAACAAACAAGAATTCCGAAAAATGTCCCACCGAGGGGGACACGAAGGCTCTCTGTACCTGGCAGACTAGTTGGTCATTTCGTACGATCTTGTCGGCATTGAACCGACCCAACCAGATCGATCCGGCACGGAGGATCGATGCCAGCCAAGGGATGGGGATTTTTTCCAGCCCACCGTCTGAACAAACTATGTATGCACTGGATCTGATTCCACGCCAAAGTACCTTGAACGTGGCCGAAGCAAATGTGACTTCAAGAAAGGTCGGATTCTCAGGTTTGTTCAGCTTTTTGACGGGTTTTGGTGCGCAGACCCGGTACGAACGGCAGAAGGACCAATTTGGTCAGTTTATTCAGGAGGAGACGTATGCATCGGCCTTCGGCAAGGGGGCATTCGAATTCGGATGGACTTTTGGCCCCCTTCCCGGCACAAATCGTCTTGCACCTGGCATCCGCACAACCTACGCGATTGTGGTCGTCCCAAAGAATGTCCGAGTGATCCGCATGCTGGGCATCGGATGTGGCTACCGTCGGCGAAATGTTCCTCTCAATCCATTCGCAACAATCGGTTACCTCAATTATGAGACTCGGGATGAACAAGATCGCCTCAAATGGCTAGAGGACTGCAGTGCGATGTCGACGTTTGACATCGAGGTTCCGGACACCAGCGACACACTGCATGTGGACGACATTACGTGTTCCCAAATACCATCGGGCCAAAGAGCGGTTCTTGAGATCAAAGGTCGCTTCGATGACCAGGTCGGGATGCTCATCAACGGAACCCCCATCACTCGGGTCCCGTCAATCACGCAGCCGAAACTCTTCAATAGTGACTACACGATCCCGCAAGAGGCTGGAGATACGGACACACGAGGTGTCTTCGAAGTCGTCAGTGGAAGCCAACTGGTAGCGTCAATCAAGATGTCTGCGTCCTTCAACGGAGCACCCAAGATCACGCTTGTATCAGCAGGAAAAGAGGTTTCACGGCTGATCGGATGCAAAGTTGTCCAACAGCCTGCTGCAACAACCTTGTTCAGACAGCCAACGTCGATCACGGGTATCTCTGTTTCTCAGATCGACAACAAAGACTTTTTGAAGTTGACAATCCTTGGCCAAGGATTTGTGGTCGCAGATACCGGGAAAGAGCCGGAGACCGTACTCCTTGCGGGAGACCAGGTGATCCCGTATTTCGCGCAAGGCAAGCTACCCGAGAATACAAACACCCCCAGCAACCCGACCGGCTACGTGACGGAGAAACAGGGTGTTATGCAAGCTCTCGTGCCGAGGCGATCAGTACCCGGCGATGTCGACGTCAATTATCAAGTCATGGGAACAGAAAGTACATCGTCATTCACGGGCAAATACACCGATGACTTGCCGCCGGTGCTGAGTGCAGATTCCAAGAGTTGCACTGTGGCGAAAGACAAAGAAGGAGACGGCGCGCAATACACGTGCCACCTTTCGGGCAAATTTTTCAGCGATCAGTACGTTATCAAGGCGATTGGATCGGGAGTGTCCCTTGTAAGCTCCAGCAGAACCGACGACAAAAACTGGGACGCAGTGATTCATGCCGACAAACCATTGAAGGGGGACGAGGGAGTTCGGTTTGTCGGCAAACGGTTTAGTGCTGATCCTCTGTATCTAGCCAAACTCACGACCGCGCCGAAGGAACCGGCTGCGAAAGGCAGTTCCGTAAAGAAGGTCCATAAGAAGTGAGGTTCAGACGTTTCACAGGCGAACCATGTAGCGTGTCGAACGCGCTGCCAAGGGGAAAGAGGCGGGAAGGGGAAACGAGCCTGTTACGAAACACAGCGCCCGTGGAGGATCGTTACTGATGAGAAACGCGTTGATAGACAGGAATGGTCTAGAACGCAATGCCCGAATCGGTCGTATTAGCAAGCTACATTGCCAAGACGGCCCTGCATTCGCCGCATTATCTAATGCCGCACGATGGTCCGTACAGTGCAAATAAGTACCGAGAAACGCCGATCTCGTCACTCAATCCCTTTGCTCTCATCCCACACAAACCCTTCCCTCGCTCTTCCATTAGTGGACGGCGGATCGGCAAGGGGCAGTGAAGCTTGGACCGTCGCCGTCGGCTTGGCTTGTTTCAGAGGCGACGTGCGTGCCGACGATGCTGGCACCGGGGAAGTCGGCCTGGGCGCGGCCTGCTGAATCTTCCGCTCTATAAAATCAGGTTCTTTCGAGCGTTTCTTTGCCAATCGGAAGACGACCGGCACAACGCGATTCTCTTGCTTGATGAAACCGTGCAGCGGCTCAAGGCCGGATATTTCCGACGGCATGATGAGCGCTTTGGTGGCAATCTCCATCGCATAAGACTTTTTGCTGCCGAGTAGCCCCATGCTGCGTGACTCCTTCAAGCGCTCGACCTCGATCTCGCCGATAGCGTCGGAAATCCACTTGGCCGCGCGCGGCTCGGAAGTCTTGAAAAATACCTTCGTAGCGGGCTGGGATAGTATGACTTCGGCGTCATGGCCGTAGCGTTTTTCTAGTTGGCTGCGTCCCTGAAAGCCGAGCACAACGGGATTGCCGTACTTGCGATTTTCAGTCATGGCAGCGTGGAGCTGGGGTAGCTTGTTCAAGCTGGCCAGCTCATCAATAACGAACCATACCGGCTTGGCGGCGGGATCATCGCAGGGGCCTTGCATCCGCAGGATGAAAAGATCGAGCCATACCGAATGGAGTGGCAAGACCTTTTCCCGGTAGTCAGGGCTGGACGTCAGAAACACCCAGCGCTTGCGCTCCTTCCTCCAATCAGCCGTGGCGAAACTCGCCCGTCCACCGCCTCCCTCGGGGAGCAGCTCGAAGCACTCCGCTACCAAGTTGAGGCTCGACAGCACTCCGGCACGCTGCGCCGGAGCTGCCGGGTCGATCAGCGCAGCCAACGGAGTTCCCACCACGATGGAAGCAAGCGACTCAGGGTCGCTCATCCACTGCAAAGGGAAGTGCGTCGGCATCCGACGGCGCAGCATGGCGGCAAGCAACCGCCGCGGAGCGTCTGTGAAGAATGCCTTCTCGTACTCCTTCTCTGGAAGAAAAGCGGCGGCGATCGTAGCGGCGGTCTCATCGCGCACGATCTCCTGATCGAGACTCCAGTAGGGACACCGGGCGTCGAGAGGATTCAGGATCAGGTCGCCGCGACTGGGGTCGTAGAACTCCCCCACGAAATCCATTGCCGGGTCGTAGACGATGGCCGTCTCGCCGCGATGCTGGACATGGCGGAGAATCTGCCGGATGGCCGTCGATTTACCCGAACCGGTGTCGCCGATCAACTCGATATGGCTGGACTCCAGACGGCGGGGAATCCGGAAACTCGGCCCGAACGGAAGCCAGCTCCAAGGAGCTTTTTCAAAGCGCAAGTCGAAAGAAATCCCATCCGTTCCGAGTCGGCGACGCCAGACGCCCGACAGCAATTCGGGGCCTTTGGTCCGCCGTCCGTGCCGCTCCTCATGCTGCCCACTACGTCCTCGTCTAAGCTGAAGCCGGACAGCGTACAGCAACAAAATCCCGGCCAGGCCGTAGATCATGGGCCGGGCGAAGAGCCACCAAACGCTCTCGCCGTCGTAGATCGTAGCCTGGAGATATGGAGCCAGTTCGGAGGAGCGAACCTTCTCCGGAGGAGTCTGAACCACTCCGCGCCAACCCTCCTCGATGGCCTTGGGCGAGAGGCTGAGTGGCAGCTTTGGACTCGGCCCAGAGACCGCATCCTCGGGCAATAGCGTCTCGGGTTTTCGTCCAGGAGCGGTCTTCATCACCCACCGGATGGTCATCAGATTGCCGGGCAGGCGAGCACCGACGGTGCTCGCCGAGTACACCGGAAGATAGATCTTCTGGAGCGGAGGAAGTGTCCAGGCGAGCCAGGCCGAGACCGAAACAATGAGCGCGAGCGGCCCCAGCGTGACCCAGACAAGAAACCAGAAGAGCCTCCCCGTCCGGCTCGGAAACTGCATCGGGCGGCTCAGGGTTTGCCCCCGTTCTGACTCCCGTCCTGCCCTCCCTGGGCGAGAAAATCCGCCATCAACTTCCGGGCGCTTTCGAGCTTCCGCACGTCGGCCTGGTCACGGATTTTTAGCACAGACTCAGGGAGCAGATGCTTGCCTTCGGCGTTCGCCTGGGCGGTCGCATGGAAGAGATTCAGGAGCATGTACCGGGTCGCCGAGACCTCCGAGAGCAGCAGCTCCATCGGGTCCGCTGGACGTTGCCGCGCCGTCTTCAGGGCCAACTCGCGCAGCCATTCCGCAAGCGACTTCCCGTCGCGCCCAGCGGCGGCTTCGACCTCGCGCAGCTCCTCCGGCGTGAGTCTGGTCGCTACCGTTTTGGCGCGGAGGCCAGGGCGAACTTCATCGTCGGGTGGCGATGGAGGATGCGCCGGAGCCGGGATGCGAGGAGTGGTCAAAAGGGAGGGCCACCTCAAAAACAGAGTGCATCCGACAATGAGATTAGTCAACCCATGAAAACCGCACTTGCCGGTCAAGTGCTTTAGTATTCAATGCGTTTACGCGAACGCGACAAGGTGATTCCAGACGGCAACTTGCGTTTACGGACGTAAACCGGAACGGCTAAGTGGCTGATGGTAATCGCACTCACCGCCGGGAACTTCCGGTTTACCTACAGAACCCATTTGGGGGTGATGTGTCATCCTTACTTCCGATGCCGAAGGCAGCGCAGAGCGCCACGGTATTACGGTGATCCTTTCTCCCAGACTGCGACCGTGACGATGGAGATCGAGAGTGCTTCGAGATTGTCAAGCAAGACGGCCTGATTAGCTTTTCAGAAAAGATTTGGTCGGTCAGCCACACACGATCCCGCATGGTCTAGGGCTTGCCGTTTAGCACAGTTCCGGCATGTCGGAGCAGAGGCAGAACACGCTCAGCCCGGCAGATTGCTCC
This sequence comes from Acidobacteriaceae bacterium, assembly GCA_035943695.1. Classification (GTDB taxonomy): domain Bacteria; phylum Acidobacteriota; class Terriglobia; order Terriglobales; family Acidobacteriaceae; genus Edaphobacter. The sequence continues at coordinate 36,089 of DASZBW010000028.1, forward strand.
CTTAGGCTCGTTCACCCGAATGCGAACCCATTGCATTTAGATCAAGTGGGCAGAACACGGTAAAGTAGGTGAAGGACTTGCGGACCCTGTATGTGAAATACGAAAAACTGTAGGGCGGTCGATCGACTGCCCTGCATGTACCAGCGGGTCTGCCAAACATCGGCGGTCGGTTGTGGTGATGATGACAGTGGAGGAGTACGAGCTTGAAGGTTTTTCACATTAGTCGCGTCGATGGCCTTCTGCTTATGACAGCTGAGGCCGTGACAAATCAAGCCCCCCACAACATCATCGACTCTTTGATCCGTCGCAACGAAGCCGACCTTGGCTCGTATCCACATCTCTCACCAAGCAGTTCTACGTCCCGAGCAAACGCCAGAAGGAGCGAGTGCCCACGATGGCGATGACCACCCCCGAGCGCGATCTTGAAGCGATGCTTATCACAAAGCTAAAGGACCTGAAGTACGAACACCGCCCTGACATCCGCGATCGAGCCAAACTTGAAGGAAACTTTAAGGAGAAGTTTGAAGCACTAAACCGTGTCACTCTCACAGACGGCGAGTTCCAGCGACTTCTCGATGAAATAGTCACGCCGGATGTATACGAAGCCTCCCGCTCCCTTCGGAGCCGCGAAGCGTTTGTTCGCGACGACGGAACACCGCTCAACTATACCCTCCTTAATATCAAGGACTGGTGCAAGAACGCCTTTGAGGTTGTCAGTCAGCTCCGCATCAATACAGACTCCAGCCATCACCGTTACGACGTCATACTCCTGATTAATGGCGTTCCCATCGTTCAACTCGAGCTAAAGACACTCGGGATCAGCCCCAAGCGAGCAATGGAGCAAATCGTCGAGTACAAGAACGACCCCGGTAACGGATACACGAGGACGCTTCTCTGTTTTGTCCAGCTCTTCATCGTCAGCAACCGCACGGACACCTGGTACTTCGCCAACAATAACGGGCGGCACTTTGCCTTCGACGCTGACGAGCGATTCCTTCCGGTCTACCAATTCGCAGCCGAGAACAACACGAAAATCACTCACTTGGACGACTTCGCTGATCGATTCCTCGCTAAGTGCACGCTTAGCCAGATGATCAGCAAGTACATGGTACTGATCGCCAGCGAACAGAAGCTCGTGATCATGCGCCCTTATCAAATCTACGCCGTCAAGGCGATTGTCGACTGCATCGATCAGAACTGCGGCAACGGATATATCTGGCACACGACCGGCTCGGGCAAGACACTCACCTCCTTCAAAGCCTCGACGCTCCTTAAGACCAACGAAAACATCCACAAGTGCCTCTTCGTTGTCGACCGCAAGGACCTCGACCGGCAGACTCGGGAGGAGTTCAACCGGTTTCAGGAAAACTGTGTCGAGGAAAACACCAACACTGCGGCGCTTGTCCGCCGCCTCCAGTCCGACGACTACGCGGACAAGGTCGTCGTCACGACGATCCAGAAGCTCGGACTAGCCCTGGATGAAAACAGCAAGCAAAACAAGCAGAACCTCGCTCAGGGGCGGTCAACGTTTAAGCAACAGCTCGAGCCGCTCCGCGATAAGCGGATGATCTTCATCTTCGATGAATGCCACCGCTCGCAGTTCGGCGATAACCACAAGGCCATCAAGGAATTCTTCCCAAATTCCCAGCTCTTTGGCTTCACGGGAACACCGATCTTCGAGGAAAACTCGACAGTCAAGCAGGTCGAGGGAGACGTCGCCACCCTTCGAACCACTAAGGACTTGTTCCAGAAAGAGCTCCACGCCTACACCATCACTCATGCGATCGAGGATCGGAACGTCCTCCGCTTCCATGTTGATTACTACACGCCTAAGGATGCCTCGACCCTCAAACCGGGTCAGACTCTTACCAAACAGGCAGTCGCCCAGGCCATACTCGATAAACACGATGCCGCGACCGGCAGCCGACGCTTCAACGCGCTACTCGCCACCGCTTCGATCAACGACGCGATCGAGTACTATGAGGTTTTTACGAAGCTCCAGGCCGTGCGTCAGTCCACAGATCCCGAGTTCGTCCCTCTCAAGGTCGCCGCCGTGTTCTCGCCGCCTGCGGAGGGAAACAAGGACGTCCAACAAATTCAGGAAGACCTGCCTCAGGAGAAAGAGGACAACCGGCATGACCCCGAGGGCAAGAAGACCGCGCTGAAGGCCATTATCACCGACTACAACCAGCGGTATAGTACAAACCACGACATCAACAACTTCGATCTCTATTATCAAGATGTCCAACAGCGTATTAAGGATCAGCAGTTCCCGAATCGCGACCTTCCCCGAAAAGGTCAGGAAAAGATCGACGTCACCATCGTCGTAGACATGCTCCTGACAGGCTTCGACGCAAAGTTCCTCAACACGCTCTACGTCGACAAGAACCTAAAGCACCACGGCCTGATCCAGGCCTTCTCCCGCACCAACCGCGTTCTGAACGCGACCAAGCCTTACGGTCATATCCTTGACTTCCGCAACCAGCAGGACAGCGTAGACACAGCTATCGCTCTTTTCTCTGGTGCTCAGCTTGACCGAGCCCGTGAGATTTGGCTGGTCGATAAGGCTCCCGTTGTCATCGACAATTTCAAGCAGGCCGTGGCCGACCTGGGTGAGTTCATGAAATCCCAGGGTCTCAACGCCAAGCCCGATCAAGTTAATAACCTGATGGGCGATGACGCCCGTGCCCAGTTCATCAAGCGGTTCAAGGAGGTCCAGCGCCTCCAGACGCAACTGGACCAGTACACAGACATCACTGACGAGCAGCGGGGGCAGATTGAGAACACCCTCCCCAAGGACGACCTACGCGCCTTCCGAGGCGTCTATCTCGAAATCGCCCAACGCCTGAAAGAGCAGCAGGCCACGCCCGGAAAGGACGGCGAGCTGGTAAACAGTGAGGTCGACCAGCTTGACTTCGAATTCGTGCTCTTCGCCTCCGCTGTCATCGATTACGACTACATCATGAAGCTGATCGCCAAATACTCGGGTCAGGACCCCAAAAAACTTACTATCAGTCGCGAGCAGCTCATCGGACTGATCCAGTCCGATGCCAAGTTCCTCGATGAGCGGGAGGAGATCACTGAATACGTCCGCTCTATGAAGGAGGGCGAAGGCCTCAGCGAATCCGCAGTCCGTTCCTCCTACCTGCAGTTCAAGGCCGCGAAGCAGATCAAGGAGATCGAGGATCTCGCGCTAGGTCACGGTTTGACGGCCGAGTCGGTTGCGACCTTCGTCGATACCATCCTCCAGCGGATGATCTTCGATGGCGAGCAGCTCACCGACCTGATGGAGCCTCTTGACTTGGGGTGGCGTGAACGCCGCGAACGTGAACTCGCCCTGATGGCCGATCTCGTCCCCCTCTTGAACAAGCGAGTGCACGGCCGGGAAATCTCGGGCCTCAACGCTTACGAGCACGAGGCGGCGCGATGACAGCTGACAAATCGACTCCTGTGGCGCCAACACTCAGGTTCCCCGAGTTTCAGCAATCTCCTGCTTGGTCCACTAGAGAGCTAGGTGACGTTTTTTGTGAGAGGCAGGAGACTGGCTTTTCCGAACTGCGTCTACTGTCGGTAACAGATCGGGAAGGAGTTGTCCCGCAGGAAGAAACAAATCGAAGGAATTCGTCAAACTCGGATAAAGCGAATTACCTCAGGGTGGCTCCGGGGGATATCGTATACAACACGATGCGGATGTTGGAAGGTCGAAGCGCGCACGTCGGCATGGAAGGCATAGTGAGCCCTGCCTACACAGTCTGCATGCCAGGCACGGACACAAACAGCAACTTCTTCTCCTACTATTTCAAGACAAACACTCTTTTGAAGCAGTTCCGGAGGTACTCTCAAGGTCTGGTAAAGGACACCTTAAGCCTAAAGTACGAGGTGTTCTCACGGCTCCCTGTAGGCTTTCCGCTCCCCGATGAGCAGCGGAAGATCGCCGATTGCCTTGGCTCGCTTGACGACCTGATCGCTGCGGAGGGATCGAAGCTCGAAGCCCTGCGACGGCACAAAAAGGGGATGCTGCAGCAGCTTTTTCCCCAAGAGGGCGAGGCGGTGCCCCGGCTCCGATTCCCGGAATTCCGCAATGAAGGAGAGTGGGAAGAAAAAAAGGCGGGGAGTCTGTTCGCGAATCGCATCAACAAGGGTGAGAAGGGACTGCCAATCTACTCCGTTACGATGCACGATGGGATGGTGCGACGCGACTCTTTAGATAGAAACGTCAAAGACATCGAAGAGGCGGGAAACAAGACGGTTCGCAAGAACGATATCGCTTACAACATGATGCGAATGTGGCAAGGCGCACTAGGAGTTGCACCCGAAGACTGCTTGGTGAGTCCTGCGTACATCGTCTTGGCCCCCAAAAAGCATGTTATCCCTCGCTTCTTTGAGTATCTATTTAAACTCCCGACATCTTTGATCCTTTCAACGTCTTACTCCCGGGGACTCACCAAGGATCGCTTGCGCCTCTACTACGATGATTTCGCGCGTATCCCAATACGCTGCCCCACTGAACCTGAGCAGCAGCGAATAGCCGAGTGCTTGTGCTCGCTCGACGTATGCGTCGCCGCGCAAGCTAGAAGGCTTGACGTGTTGGGTGTGCACAAGCACGGCCTATTGCAGCAACTCTTTCCTTCTTCGGAGGACAACGAGTGAGCAGCAAGCCAGCTATTCATGAGTTCAAGAATCTGACGACTCTCGCGCGAAAACTCCGCAGCGATGTCAACGGCCTGGATTGTGTATTGCTTTATGCATACAACCGGACTGGGAAGACGCGACTGTCGATGGAGTTCAAAGACCAGGGAAAGAAGAAGGGTCTTGGTACGCCGGACACCCTCTACTTCAATGCCTACACCGAGGACCTGTTTGTCTGGCACAACGATCTTGATGACGATACGGACCGGCACCTGAAAATTAATGAGCGGTCAACGTTTTTCACTGGTTTAACAGAACTTGCGCTGGACGAGTCGATCGCGGGCTACTTGTCACGCTATGCCGACTTCGATTTTGATATCGATTACAAGAAGTGGGAAGTGACCTTTCGCAAGGGCGCTGACGAGCGGATCAAGATCTCACGGGGCGAGGAAAAAGTCTTCATCTTATGCATGTTTATGGCGATCTGCGAACGAGTCATTGATGGACATTCCTCATACCAGTGGGTGAAGTACCTTTACATCGACGACCCCATCTCGTCGCTGGACGACAACAATGCCGTCGCGATTGCCTGCGATCTGGCGGCACTTCTCCGCAGAGCTGCGACTCGCCGAAGCGCCAGCGGAGAGAGAAATCCGCTCAGAACCGTCTTTTCCTCTCACCACGCTTTGTTCTTCAATGTCATGTGCAACGAACTTGGAAGAACGAAGCAAGACCAAGAGAAAGTAACTATAAAGCGGTTTTTCCTGCATCGACCGGATTCCGAGGGATTTTTCACGTTACGAGCTACTGCAGATACACCTTACTTTCATCATGTCGCCGTTCTTGCAGAGCTTCGTAAGTGTTCGCAGGAAGGAACTCTTTACACGTTCCACTTTAATGCCTTACGCAGCGTGCTAGAGAAGACGGCGAGTTTCCTCGGCCACGATGATCTCAAGGTCTGTTTAGCCGGGCTAGAGGACGAGGCGCTTTACAATCGCGCACTCAATCTGCTGAGCCACGGGAAGTATGCCATCCACGAGCCGGTCGAGATGGGGGAGGACAATAAGGAGCTGTTCCGCAGAATATTCAATGATGTTCTTCGTCGTTTCCAGTTTGCACTCCCCGAACTTGTTCCTGAAACCACTCCCCACAAGGACAACCCATGATTCAACAAGACCATAAGCAGCTTGGTAGAACGCTGTGGGCCATCGCGGATCAACTTCGCGGAGCGATGAACGCGGATGATTTCCGCGACTACATGCTCGCATTTCTGTTCCTTCGCTATCTCTCGGACAACTACGAGCAGGCCGCGACGAAGGAGCTCGGACGCGATTATCCTGACCCGAAGGCTATCGGCAATGGCGGTCGGTCCTCGCTGTCTGTTTGGTATGAGCGTAACCCTAACGATGTATCGGCCTTCCAGAAACAGATGCGGCTCAAGGCGCACTACATCATCCGTCCGGAGCACCTTTGGGCGAGCATTGCCCACATGGCCCGAACCCAGAACAACGAGTTGCTCAACACGCTTCAGGCGGGCTTCAAGTACATCGAGAACGAGTCTTTCCAGAGCACGTTCTCCGGACTTTTCTCGGAGATCAACCTCGGTTCTGAAAAGCTAGGCAAGACTTACTCAGATCGGAACACGAAACTCTGCACGATCATTACAAAAATCGCTGAAGGACTCGCGGAGTTCTCGACGGACAGCGACACGCTGGGGGATGCCTACGAGTATTTAATCGGCGAGTTCGCTGCGGGCTCGGGCAAAAAGGCCGGCGAGTTTTACACGCCGCAGCGGATTTCGGACATACTCTCCGCGATTGTTACGCTCGACGGTCAAGAGCCGAAGACCGGCAAGCGGAAGCGTCTACGAAGCGTGATGGATTTTGCATGCGGGTCGGGGTCGCTCCTGCTCAATGTACGGAAGCGCATGGGGTCCCAGGGCATCGGCAAGATCTACGGGCAGGAGAAGAACATCACTACCTATAATTTAGCGCGGATGAATATGCTGTTGCACGGCGTGAAGGATACGGAGTTCGAAATCTACCACGGCGACACGCTAACGAACGACTGGGACATGCTCCGCGAGACGAACCCGGCGAAGAAGCCCTACTTCGACGCAGTGGTTGCCAATCCGCCGTTCAGCTATCGATGGGACCCGAACGAGTCACTAAGCGAGGACATCCGCTTCAAGAACTATGGGGTCGCCCCGAGATCAGCGGCGGACTTCGCGTTCCTGCTCCACGGGTTTCACTACTTGAAGGACGACGGCGTGATGGCGATCATCCTGCCGCACGGCGTGTTGTTTCGAGGAGGCGCGGAGGCTAAGATCCGCCGCAAGCTCCTCAGCGACGGGCACATCGATACCGTGATAGGCCTGCCGGATAACCTGTTTTACTCGACCGGAATCCCGGTTTGCATCCTTGTCCTGAAGAAGTGCAAGAAGTCAGATGATGTCCTTTTCATCAACGCCTCCGAGCATTACGAGAGGGGTAAGCGGCAGAACTACCTTTCGGACGAGCAAATCGAAAAAATCATCAATACCTATCAGCAGCGCCCGGAGAGGATTGAGCGATACGCTAGGCGCGTTGAGATGGGCGAGATCGAAGCTCACGACTTCAACCTGAACATCTCGCGCTATGTCAGCACGGCAAAAGAGGAAGTTCCGATCGACCTCTCGTCTACGAATAAGGAGTTGATCAAGATCCAGAAGCAGATTCAGAGCTCCACTGCGAAGCACAATGCGTTTCTGAAGGAACTTGGATTACCTCCTTTGCCAGCGCCCAAATTGTAGTCTTTGCGACTTGATTCATACGTTCTGTCTCACCGTTCGCGATCCCAGAACCGGACGATGAAGGCAGCCAAACCTGTGCGCAGTAGATTGCCAGATCATGGCTTTGCGTGAAGGGCCCGATGAGAGCCCTCCACTTTAGCCGTTGCGAACATCAGTTCTGCTCCATCTCCATTCTCTTCAGCTTCACACGTCCTCGAAGGCCTGACCATACGGGGCGGGATTTTCCAACGGTCTGCGGGTTGTAGCCATAATTTGCAGATTGTTCCATGACGTCTCCCACAAGTTCGTATCCGTGGTCATTGAAATAGGAAAACGGTTCAAATTTCCAACTAGCTCCCTTAGGATTGGAGAAGTCCAACAACATACGTAAGGCCGCTACCACCGGATATAGCCATCCATCCGGTACTGAATAGCCAACCTCCGTATTTGTTAACTGGAGGACTTTACCTTTACCAACTTCGCGGCGCTTGCCAAATTTCGCTCCGGAATCTTTTACGGCGCGGTTGAAGGCTATGTACTGATCCTGAAAATGCTCATGCACGTAATCGAAGAGTTCAAGAATCTCCACTACTACAGGCTTGAGTTGGAGATAGCCGGGTAGCCATTCCTCATCACGGAAATAGGAGAGAATTCCACCTTTGCCAGAGTAAGCAACGACTGGCTCTTTCTGCTCTTGATCCCATTTCGGATGAAACATCGTAAGGATCGCCAAAACGGTGCGGACGTCCACGGGTTCTGGGTCGTTCTCTCGGTAGCGAATACGACCTGCCAATTGCGAGTTCTCAATCACTTCCTTCAACCAATCAAATTTGTGATCCAAGTTATCAAGTGCGAATTCTTTAACTTGATTGCTCGTATTTCGAGCACCAGCAAGAGCCACAAGCTTATTGTTGAATGCTCCCGAGATCACCTCAACGTGTACGAAGGCGGAGTTTAGGCTGCGTATCATTTCCTCCGCCGTCATCTTTTGCCCTTTGAGGACATTAGCATCTAACATTCTTGCAAGCACACGATCGGTAGTCCCGCCATCAGCAACCCCACCATTGCCAGGGCTGTCGATCTTGATTTCAAGCATCTTTGTGTTGTTGTCATAGATACAGGACTGAGCCAATACAAGGATGCCGCGGTTCAGAAGATGAAAGTCTTCCGGGTTATTCGCCACACTCGACTCGATTGCCTTCGGAACACGACCGCTCATCTCTTCGTGACTGCGGGGATTCACATCGTCAGGCAGGAGCTCCCGCTTGAACTCCATTACGGGAATGTAAGCGTGATGGATCGCAATTCCGTCATTGGCTGGGTCTTGAAATTTCCGCACATGATCTGGGCTGAGATGAAAGCGGTAGGTATGTGGGAAAGAGGCAGGGATATTCTTAGCAAGTTCTGTGGATGCCATAGAAGGCTCCTTTGCGAATAGGCGGCTTCGGCTTCTGAAATATTCGGGTGCCAGCAGCTTTTTGAGGTATTCAGCCTGCAAATTGCCTGACCGCCGGACCCTAGTTGGAATTTCCAACAAGCAAATACTACATTAGATTTATTTAGAAATGGATAGTTTTTTTTAGATTTGGTGATCCTTAGCGCATGGCTCAAATGTACGACTACCAACAACAACATTTGCGCACTGTCTTTACATTGTCACTTAGCCCATGATTCTCATGCGCTTACCGTAGCGCTAACGAGGCCAGATGCACAAAATGGGAGAAGAAGGTGGATGCACGGCGAAAGGGCCGACACGACCCATATGACCTCCTCATGCGGGCACAGCGCTCCAGTGATGCATCAAGGATCGTCATGTGCGGGGTTTGGACTAGGCCTTTTTCAACCTGACGCCCGGTTGTCCGTCGTTCAGGAACTCGACTCCAGACTTTTCCAATGCCTTCTGCACTTGAGAGAGCGTTGACGTGCGCGCGCCAACCTCTTCATCAAAGGACTCCATCCTTCGGATGGTTCCTACCGCGACGCGCGAGCGCTTTGCCAGCTCAATCTGCTCCATGCCAAGCAGAGCGCGTGCAGCCCGTAATTGTCTTCCCGTGATAATCAAAACAAGGGAAAGCTAACACGCGCAGCGGCATAAGCCCAAGTATGTAAACATCATATACAACTAGTTGATTATTATAATCAACTATGAGATCATTCTGGCCATGCGAGGCTCTCAACATTTTCCGCGCATCCGAGGCGATTTCAGCGTTCATCTGCTCATGCAGATTGAAATGTTACGTGGCGACATTTCCCACGAACAGCTAAGCAAGAAGCTGGGAGATGTAACGGAACGCTATCTCGCTCGATATGTTGCTGGCAAGGTTCATTTGCTGGAACGCGACTTCTATCAGCTTGCCGAATCCCTCAGCATCTGTCCGCGAGTTCTGGCCGAACAATGGGCTGTTGCGTGTGGCCTGCGAGTGCCGCCACGCCTGTCTGACAAAGACGCGGTGGAGTGGATCAGGCAACGAGCGTACCGCCTCTGGCGGCAAAATTTTCGGATTGCGCGACTTCCAGCCAATCGAGTTCCCCCTGACCCCTCTCCTATGACCATCATCCGTGAGAAGTATGCAGACATACTTCCTCGTAAAGCACCGCGCCTCAGTTTTGGTTCTCACAGCGACTCGAAGTCTACGCCGGAGGGAAGACAGCAATTCGCGCGGGCTTACAGGATGCTGGTGCAGTTCGTTCATGACGGCGAATCGCAAAGAACCATCGGAGCCATGCACGGCATCAGTGGGGAGCGCGCGAGGCAGTTGATGGTATCGGCGGCCTACACCTGGGCTAGAAGAGCAGGTATTGAGCTGGTTGGTGACAGGTCTGTCCCATTCAAGAATGACGCCAAGCTGGTGAAGAACCTCTACGCTGGCCTGAAGTTTTATGCGGAACGACAGTTCGCCGAGCTGGAAACCGAGGGAATATGAGAATCAGCCGTGAGGAGTTCAAGCAAGCCATAGGGCAGCTCTGAGTGCTTTGCGGGTGGAACGTGGTTTCTCGCAAGCAGAGGTCGCGGAGGGCATCAACGCGATTCCCGAAGTTGACAGGCAAGAGCGGAGCATACGCGCCGTTGCTGCTTATGCCGCTCTCTCTATCATTTTGCGGAACGAGCATGGTGTGACGCAGGGAGAACTGGCAAAGCGTAGCCAGGTGCCGGTTGAATTCGTGTGCGGTCTCGAAGCTGGAAAAGACCCCAATCCCGACTTCTATTTTCTCTACTGCCTCAGCATCGGTTTCGATCTTTCTTTTACAGAATTTGCGCACCGGGCTGAAGAGCTATCGGACATTCCTGATGAAGTGCTTCTGGAGAACGAAGCCAACGAAGAGGGGAGCAACCATGAGCGGAGCGCGGGTGAAGACGATTCGCCTAGAGTATAGGCACGGCACGCTCTTCGATTACAGCGTGAAGGGGAAGGAAGTCGATCACATAAGGTTTTCTCAAGCGGAGTGGAGCGTAGTCTATGTGACCGTGGTGTTTGCTGATCGCACCGAGTGGTCCATCTCTATCGAGCCATTTTCCCTGCCTACAGCAAGGGTTTCGCACTTTGTCTCCACCGAAGAGGACCCCATCGCCGACAGCGGACAGATGTTCTTACCGGATCATCCAGACTGTTGCCCCCAGTACGACCAGATTGAGCAACCACCGAAACAGCAAAAGCCTGGGAAGAGGTCGAGGAAATGAGGCCACGAAATAATGCCGAGATGCATCGGTACAGAGACGAATACCACCGTTGTTGTGGTGATCTGGTTCGCCAGCTTCGCACCGAAAAGGGCTGGAGCCTTGCAGACTTTTCAAGGGAGACAGGAATTTCCGTTCCCTGGCTCCGGAAGTTTGAGGAGAACCGGCTAACAACGAACTATTCCATGAGCCTTCAAATGCAAATGGTTCAGGCTTTGGGTTTCGGCGTCATGGAGATTCATCAGTTCTACAAACGCGTGGACGAGATGACCGAGGCTCGCGCAGGTCCGCCCCCTTGGCTCACGAACAACTGAAAAGGGGGGACCTGCAAGATGGGCGAATCCGACAGAGGATCGTCCAAGGGCACTGACAGTTTGTCACTTCCCAGGTCTGTGTCAGCGAGACTGTTGGTGTCCGCCCATTAAACTGGCTTCCTCCCATTGAACAGCAAGTTATGAATACCTCCAAGACTGCTGCGGCCAACTGAATGCTGCTGTCAGCAAGCCGTTACAAGCTGCATTGCTGCATCATCCGTTATCTCGCTCTCTTCCTCAAAGGTGTTGCCAAGGATGCAGTCCCCGGCTCTCTGCGCGTTGGCGTCGGCGTGAACGCTGAGTCGGCTAACCGCTTACCTCGCCTGAATTGCCCTGACCCAGCTCCCTAAGAGTAAGTTTGGCCAAACTCGCATCTTTGTATTGATTCCAAATACCCTGAAAGGCAAATTTGTAAGAGAGGTGGGGGTAACCAGATAGAGGAGGCGAACCATGACCGCAACATTGCACGAGGAGTTGGCTGCGCTATGCTCCCGCTTTTTCTCAGGAGAGCTTTCAGAAGAGGAATGGGCTCTGCTACAAATTCATTTGGCCTACTGCGATTCCTGCCATCAAGATTTCATCAAGAGAAACCACATCAAAGCGGCAGAAGAAACGAGCCAAGGCTGGAGTATCCAAAACTGGGATTGAAGCAGTAAGATGACATGCTGCTATGCGGCGGCTCTCCGACTTGAGATGACCGTTCACACGCGACAACGCATTGCACCGGGCTCAGCGTACTTTCTGTGGGACCAACTGGAACTCCGATGACATCAAGGAGATGGCCAGATGATCGAGAGTCTCTCTAGCAGGTTAAGCACTCAGCGACGGCATCGCGCAGCACCGCTCTTGAAAGAGCGAGAGCAATATCTCGCCCATCTACTCCAAATCGGCTGGAGTGCGCATCGTGTCCTAGAAGTTGCAACATACCTCGTTCACATCGTCCGTATGATGGAACTTGTCAGTTTGCGGTGCGTTGAAACTGCCGAAATCGAACAAGCTGGATTGCGCTGGGCCAATGATGAGGGAGCTGAACGAGTAGGCAAACGCCCTGAGACCTCTCCTGTACATTTTGCTAAATTTGCCCGCCAGTGGCTGCGCTTTCTTGGTGTTTTGAACTTACCTGGTCGGCCAACCGGATGTTTTGATGTTCAGGTTGCCGAATTCAAGGACGCCTTGGAAGTGCGACGGCTCGCGTCCACCACGATAAATACCTACGTCACCCGAACAGAGAACTTCTTGCGGTGGCTATCTGCGCGTTGCAGTGACCTATCCCTCGTTTCGATCTATGACGTGGACGATTTTCTAGCCTCCAAGCGTGACGCTCGGGTCCACCTTCTGACGATTTCTGGTCACTGTATCGCACTTCGTGCATTCTTCCGCTTTGCGGAAGAGCAAGGCTGGTCTCCACCTGGTATCTGGCGCGGTATCGTCGGTCCACGTATCCCCATGTACACGGAACCTCCCGCAGGACCGAGTTGGGTCGACGTGCGGCGCCTGATCCGTTCGACGCAGGGCAAGACCTCCGGGGATTTGCGTACTCGCGCCCTGCTTCTTCTCTGTGCGATCTACGGTCTACGGGTCAGCGAAGTAGCGCGCCTTCGTTTGGAGGATTTCAATTGGCGAAGCGAGACGTTTTCCGTCCTGCGCTCCAAACGCGGTGGAGTCCAACAGTTCCCTATTCAGTATGAAGTGGGTGAAGCCATCCTCGACTATCTACGCTATGGGCGTCCACGCTGCGCCTGCCGGCACCTTTTTTTAACTGCGCAGCTTCCATATCGGCCACTCTCCAAGGGAGCAATATGCAGTGTCGTCCAAAGACAGTTCAATAGACTAGGAATTCAATCAAAGCATCGTGGTCCCCATTCTCTACGCCACGCATGCGCTACCCGTCTGTTAACAAAGGGCAGCTCATTGAAGGAGATCGCGGACTTTCTTGGACATCGAAGCACTCAATGCGTTGCCATTTATGCGAGATACGACCGACGATCTTTACGAAAGGTGGCGGCCTTCAGTTTGGCGGAGATACTGTGAAGCTCAATGTAGCAGCAGATATTTATGTCAGAAGAAAACGAGACGAGGGCCTTGTCTATAGCTGGCCCGCAGGCTATCTTGCGGCTTTATGCAGGCAGGTAGGAGACGTCTCACTCGACCAGATCACCAGTCGCGAGATCGCAACATTTCTCGAAGGACCCAAAACTTCTCCGAGCACTTGGCTCGAAAAATATCACATGCTCAGGGGCTTCTTTGATTTCTGGTTAGCACGCGGCGAGATCGACGTTCTGCCGATGCCGGTGAAGCGAAAAGTCAGTGATCGTCCCTTCCTTCCTTACATCTTCACTCATGCGGAAATCCGTCTTTTGTTGAATGGAGCGCGAAATACTCGGAAGGTGAAACGTAGCAAGCTAGACCACACAACTCTGCGCACTATTCTGATCTTTTTGTACGGAACAGGTCTGCGAGTCGGGGAAGCTCTTCGATTACAGGAAGAGGATGTGGATCTCAAAAAAGGCGCAATCAGTGTCCATGGAAATCGCTTCAATCGTTCAAGAATCATTCCGATCGGCCCAGACCTGAGGAAGGTGCTAGAGGCGTACGCGATTTCGAGACGGAAAGAGATGAATGATCCTTACTTTTTCCAGGACAAGGCTGGAGAACGTCTGAGCTATACCAAGCTTGAACAAATGTTCCGGAGACTACGCCACAAATCTGAGATTCGACGACGTGACGATGGTGGCTGCTATCAGCCTCGCATGTATGATCTGCGGCACACATTCGCGACGCACCGAATTGCTGCATGGATTAAACACGGCGCGAACCTGAACCGTATGTTGCCTGCGCTGGCGATCTATATGGGCTTGACTGATTTCAGGTCGACCGAAAAGTACCTCGCCTTCGCGCCGGAGCGCTTTCGCGCTCAACTCGTCAAGCTGAGTCCCCAGCGCGGAAAGAAAAGGTGGCGTGACGATCCTGAACTCATGAAGTTTCTGTCTGCATTGTCGGACGACAGCGGCAAAAGTCGTCGCCTGAATGGAAGCACTTCTATTCGAGTCGCCCCAAAGAGTGTGGCTCCCACGCTCCCAAGACATCTCCAATTAAGGCAGAGAAATGATCTTTGAACAGGTCTATAAATCGTCAAAAGTAATTGAAAGACATCGCCTCGCACCTCTGTGTGCGGAGCGCGAGCAGTATCTGAGACACATGCTCGAAGAGGGCTACAGCCACCGCACATTGACCAATGCGGCCAGTTATATGCTCCACGCCATTCAAATCCTCGGCTTGTGTGAGCTTCGTGTCGTTCACGAGGAGGAGATCGAAAAAGCGGCGGAATTCTGGGCGGAGTATCGGGGCCCATTTCGAGATCCCGGTCACAGCCAATATGGATCGCCAAAATCCTTTATCAAGTATGTCTGCGCATGGTTTCGGTTTAATGGCAAATTGGCGCTGTCACCAGATCCTCCTTTCCACGAACAGACGCACGCATTCTCCGATGCCCTGCGATCTACCTATGGCCTCGCCGCAGTGACGGCTCGCGGCTATTCGAACCGTGCCCAAGGTTTCTTGACTTGGCTGGCGGCTCAAGGTGGAAATATGGAAACCGTTTCCTTGGCCGACATTGACAAGTTCGTTGTCGCGAAGCGTGCAGAAGGATGCAGGCCCCGCGGCATTGCTAACCAATGCAAGGCCTTGCGCAGTTTCTTCCGTTTTGCTGAAATGCGCGGATGGTGTGTGCCGAATCTCGCACTCACCATCCGAATCCCCCGTATTCCCAAAAACGAGCCGCGCCCCACGGGACCAACGTGGACGCAGGTCCGCCAACTGCTAAAACTGACCGAAGGGAATGACCCTGAGCATATTCGCGCCCGGGCCCTCCTGCTTCTGTTTACGATCTATGGACTGCGCGCGAGTGAGGTCATCAACCTGCGTCTGGAGGATCTTGATTGGCAGAGTGAAGTCTTCACCATTCGGCGCGCCAAGCATGGCGGCACTCAGCAATATCCGATCCAATACGAAGTGGGGGAGGCGATTCTCAAATATCTTCGATATGTCCGACCGCGTGTCGATGATCGGCACGTCTTCCTTGGAGAACGACGCCCCTGGGGACCACTCCAACACACCACTATGTGGAGGACCGTATCGAGGCGGTTGGGAGCACTTGGAATAGAGCTCCGTCATCAGGGACCTCACGCTTTACGTCACGCATGTGCAACCCGGCTGCTCCAGAAAGGGTCATCCCTTAAAGAAATCGCCGACTTCCTGGGACACCGCAACACGAAATCTGTTGGTATCTATGCAAAGTGCGACATCGCCGCTCTTCGCAAGGTTGCCGCCTTTCGCCTGGGCGGGTTGCGATGAAGCTACAGGAAGGAATTGAAGTTTATATCGAGGCGAGACAATCCGAAGGCGCGCCCTGGATGAAAGGTGCGCAAAGCCTGCGTTCCCTTTGCCGAAGCCTCGGGAATATGCCCCTGAATCGAATCCGAGTCAACCAGATTGCCCCCTTTCTCGATGGTCCTCACACCTCTGCCGCAACTTGGTACAACAAATACTGTGTCCTGCGCCAGTTCTTTTGCTACTGGAAGGCCCGTAATGAGATATACGGGTTGCCGCTGCCTCCCCCACGGCGCTTTCCCACACAGACATTTGTCCCCTACGTTTATTCGCGAACTGAACTCCGGCGGCTGCTGGTAGCAGCCGGAATCACTCAACAAGACTTGAACTCTGTGATCGGCCCTCGCACCTTTCGCACCTTGCTTCTGTTTCTTTATGGAACCGGCGCGGGTCTCAGCGAAGCTGTTCAACTGGAGCGCGGTGACGTGGACTTTCGCAGGAGACGAATCACTCTTCGCAGTAGTGTCGCCCGCTGTGCGCGCGAGATTCCGATTGGTTCTGATCTTTACGAGATATTGCTGCAGTATCACCGAGCGCATCATCAACAAGAGGCAATAAGAGACCCACAATTCTTTCTAACCAAGGATGGGGCACAGATAAAAGCAAGCACGGCGAGCAAGACTTTTCAGAAGGTGCGCAAGAAAGCAGGCGTTGCTCGCTATGACGGAGCCCGCTACCAGCCGAGGATGCAAGATCTGCGATATACCTTCGCTGTCCACCGATTAACTGCATGGTTCAAGAACGGCGCAGACATGGGGCGAATGATTCCGGCGCTTTCAGCCTACATGGGACAGCATGACCTCAGCGCGTCGGAACGTTATCTACGCCTGACTCCAGAGCGCTTTCGAGCGCAACTCAATAAACTCAGTCCAAAGCGAGGCAAAAGGCGGTGGCGCGATGATAGCGAGCTGATGAGGTTTCTTGACAGTCTATGAAAAGGCATCCGCCTATTTAGGTCCACTTCCGCATTGCCTTTCAGGGCCGGGCGTTACGGGACAGGACACAAGCCCTGCATGGATATGAAGTGGAAAGCGCCCCGTGCTATGGGCGCTGCATCCTTCCCGGCACAAAGCGCACGAAGAACGGCCGCCAGCGGCGGCTCGTGCGCGAAGATTTGCCGCTAGAACGCCCCGGCGGGGCAGCGGCAAATCAAAACCATCTCAGCAAGGAACGTCCGGGCCGGACATTGAGAAGATTAACTCCCTACGCCAGCCTCCGCCAGCGGCTCCGGCCAAAGACGGCTTCGGGACGTTCACGGTCAGCGCGGCCTGTGGCGCTGGCCTCGTTTGCCTTTGTCGTGGGTCTCTGCCGCTTTCGACGCCTTCGTCCTGGTCACGTCTGGTTGTGGCAACTCCCATCCCGCCATCCCCTGCAATACGCGGTCGGCGTGCTTGATGGTGTTCACGTGTCCGTAGTGGCTTTCAATCATGTGGACGGATGTTCCCATCTGCTCGGCGAGAAAATATACGTCAACACCTTCCTGTAAGCGAAGCGTGGCGTAGGTATGCCGGAAGCAATAGGTCGAGCGCGGAACGCCCTGCGTTCCTTCGCGCAGATTCGCTTGGTTCAGAAGATCGGCAACCAAGGAACTATACAGCGTCTTTGCGGGCTTGCCCGCGACATTGGTAAATACTCTGTCGTCCTGTTGGGTGGCTTTGGAGATGGCGCGAATGCGTTCTAAGTACTCTCCCACGCTCTTAGGCGCAACCAGTTTGCGTGACTTGCCCTTGCCCTGCACGAACAAGACAACGATCTCGCGACCCTCGCGGTCTTTTGCAGGCATGATGTCGCGCCAGCGGAGATTCTTCATCTCCGCTGGCCTCATGCCGGTATTGCAGGCAATCAGAATCAAGTTGTAGGTGACTGTGCGATACCAAACGCTTGACGGCTTATCAGCCTCGGCAATCCACTTGCGGCCCACGGTGTGGAGTTTGCGGTATTCCTCCAAGGTGAACTCATCCCGCCTCATGGTCTTGAGCTTCGGGCGCTCGTCGAAACGCTGGCTTGCGGGAACATAGCGTTTCTTCACCGCATAATTCATGACCGCCCCGAAAATGGACATCTCGAAGCGGATGGTGGAATCGCTGATGAAAGGAACCACCCGTTCGTCGGAAGGTTTGACTTCAATCGGTTTCAAAACCCTGATGCCCAGGGAGTGCTGAACCTTGGTGCGGCGCTCGGCTTCATGGTCTGCGAAAGTTTGCGCTGCGTCGGCGGTGACCTCTCGAACGCCGTTGCGCCGGTGGCGTCCCGCGCCATTCTCCCGCCGCCATGCCGGATAGCCGCCCCAGCGTTCATCCCCGATGAGATGGACCTGCGTGGAACCTGCATACCTGTCTAACGTGCCTTCGATGACGGCACGGAGCTTCTTCGGTCGCGCGGCGCTGATCTCTCCGCGCTTCGCTCGCGCCTCCTGCGTCAACAGATACTCTCGCGCCACGTCGCGGAAGGGACGGTTGAACACCGGAACGTCATGCTTGATGCGAAACCGCACGTCCGCGTCCTGATCGAAGGCGCGTTCCCGTGCCGCTTCTTTGTCCGATGTTTTAAGCGAAACCGTCTTGTAGCGGTCGGCCTTCGGCATCTTCATCCGGCAATACCACATGCGGTGCTCCACGTCGCCGCGCCTAAAGAGAATCAGGCCGGGTTTCAGTTCCTCTTTCTCGGTAACGAAGGACATATTACCTCCTGCGGTTGATCCGTTCTGTGCAGTTTCCGTGTAGGTTTTCTCTGCAAGCCATTGATTCTTCGTGGCTGTGCATACTTTGTATGGAGCATTATAGGAAATTATGTTGTTTATTTCTAGCTACTTACGATACAGTTCTCATCCTGAGCGAAGCGCAGCGAAGTCGAAGGACCTGCGTCCCCCAACCTCAGACCCAACCCTGGACCCCGCCTACCCCTTCACCGGCCTCTTCGCCCTAACCGAAAAAGAAAAAGCCGCCGCCGAATCAAAACGCCAAGCCGCAGCCGCAGCAAACCAACCCACCCCCACCCCAGACCCCACCACCACACAACCCGCAACAAGCTCTCAGCCTACAGCTCCAAACTTACAGCTCGAGCACCAAGCGGCAGCACCAACCGACAACAACTCTCCGTCTCCGGCTTCAAGACCCTGCCGCTCTACGCCAGCGCCGCCACCCGCGCCGAGTGCAGCTCCTGTAGCGCATACACACTCAGCGTCCCACGCTGCAGCGCCGCAATCCCTTCCGCCGCAGCACGCGCCGCAGCCATCGTCGTAATCGTAGGAATCCGCGCCAGCACCGCCGCACGCCGAATCGCCTTCTCATCGAAGAACGTATCCTGCCCCCGCGGTGTATTCACGATCAGCTGAATGCGGTCGCCCTTGATCAGGTCAACCACATTCGGACGCGCCTCTTTCACCTTGTACACGCGCTCCGGCTGCAACCCGGCCTTCTCCAGCACCGCCGCCGTCCCATGCGTCGCTACAATGTGAAAACCCATCTCCACAAACGTCCGCGCCAGCGTGATCACCCCGTCCTTGTCGTGGTCGTTCACGCTCATAAAGACCGTGCCCTTAACCGGCAGGTTCTGCCCAGCCGCAATCTGCGCTTTGGCAAACGCCTCGCCGAAGTTGTCCGCCACACCCATCACCTCGCCGGTCGACTTCATCTCCGGCCCCAGCACCGTATCCACGCCCGGGAACTTGCCCCACGGAAACACCGGCGACTTCACGTAGAAGTGCGATCCAGTATCAAGGTCCGCACCCGAAGCCACCGCCTCCGGCAGCAGCTCCTTTAGCTTCCGGCCCGTCATCAGCCGCGAAGCAATCTTAGCCAACGGCACGCCGACAGCCTTGGACACATAAGGCACCGTGCGCGAGG
Source organism: Acidobacteriaceae bacterium (assembly GCA_035943695.1). Taxonomy (GTDB): domain Bacteria; phylum Acidobacteriota; class Terriglobia; order Terriglobales; family Acidobacteriaceae; genus Edaphobacter. The sequence goes on from DASZBW010000028.1 coordinate 55,712, forward strand.
CCCGAGGATTCACTTCAATCACGAACACCTTGCCCCGCTGTATCGCAAACTGAATATTCACCAGGCCAATCACGCTCAACGCCTTCGCCAGCTCGCGCGTATGTCGCCGAATCGTGTTCAGCACTTCATCGCTCAAGTCCACCGCAGGCAACACGCACGAAGAGTCGCCGGAATGAATCCCAGCCTCCTCGATATGCTGCATGATGCCCGCGATCACCACGTCATCACCGTCGCACAAGGCATCCACGTCGCACTCGGTAGCATCTTCGAGGAAGTGGTCGATCAGCACCGGCCGCTCCTGCGAGTACTCAATCGCCGTACTCATGTAGCTGCGCACCGCATCGTCGTCGTATGCAATCACCATCGCACGTCCGCCCAGCACATAGCTCGGCCGCACCAGCACCGGATAGCCCACGCGATTCGCACCAGCCACAGCCTCATCCACGCTCGTAGCCATCGCACCCTCAGGCTGCGGAATGCCAAGCTCGGTAATCAGCTTGCCGAACCGCTTGCGATCCTCGGCCAAATCGATCGACTCCGGCGACGTCCCGATAATCGGCACGCCAGCCCGCTTCAACGGCAACGAAAGGTTCAGCGGAGTCTGCCCGCCGAACTGCACGATCATGCCGATCTCAGCACCACCGGAGGCCTCATGCTCATACACCGCCAGCACGTCTTCCAGCGTCAACGGCTCGAAGTAAAGCCGGTCAGAAGTATCGTAGTCCGTCGAGACCGTCTCCGGATTGCAGTTCACCATGATGGTCTCGTAGCCATCTTCACGCAGCGCAAACGCCGCATGGCAACAGCAGTAGTCGAACTCGATTCCCTGCCCGATCCGATTCGGTCCGCTGCCCAGAATAATGATCTTCTTTTTCGCGGTCGGCGGAGCCTCATCCTCCTCATCGAAGCAGCTGTACAGATACGGCGTGTAGCTCTCGAACTCGCCCGCACACGTATCCACCATCTTGAACACAGGCTTCACGCCCAGCTTCGCCCGCAGCTCACGCACCTCGGCCACACCGCTCGCACCCTCAAGCCCCCACTCCGAAGCAAGCCGCTCATCGGAGACGCCCTTCCGCTTCGCCGAGCGCAGATCATCAGCCGTAGCAGCACTCTTACCGATAGCAGCAATCGACTTAATCTCGTCGACAATCTGCTTCACCTGGTTCAGGAACCACGGATCCATCGTCGTCAGCCGCGCCACCTCGCGCACCGTCATGCCCAGCTCGAACGCGTACCGCACATAAGCCAGCCGCTCCGGATGCGCCGTCACCAGCCGCTGCGTCAGCCGCCGCGGCTCAATGTCCGCAGCCGAAGCTTTCTTGCCCGTCTCCAGCGAACGAACGGCCTTCATCATCGCTTCCTTGAAGGTCCGCCCAATGGCCATCACCTCACCAACCGACTTCATCTGCGGCCCCAGCCCCTCATCGGCCCCAGGAAACTTCTCGAACTGCCACTTGGGAATCTTCACCACCACGTAGTCGATCGTCGGCTCAAAGCAAGCCGGCGTAGCCTTCGTAATGTCGTTCTGAATCTCGTCCAGCGTATAGCCCACCGCAAGCCGGGCCGCAATCTTCGCAATCGGAAAGCCCGTAGCCTTCGAAGCCAACGCAGACGACCGGCTCACCCGCGGATTCATCTCAATCACCGTCATCCGGCCGTTCTGCGGATTCACGGCAAACTGCACATTGCTTCCGCCCGTCTCCACCCCGATCTCGCGAATGCACGCAATCGCAGCATCCCGCATCTTCTGGTACTCGCGATCGGTCAGCGTCTGCGCCGGAGCTACCGTAATCGAGTCACCCGTATGCACGCCCATCGGATCGAAGTTCTCGATCGAGCAGATAATGATGACGTTGTCGTTCAGGTCGCGCACCACCTCGAGCTCGTACTCCTTCCACCCCAGCACGCTCTCTTCGATCAAGCACTCATGCACCGGCGAAAGATCCAATCCGCGCGAAAGGATATCCGTCATCTCCTCGCGGTTGTACGCAATGCCTCCGCCCGATCCGCCCAGTGTAAAGCTAGGCCGAATCACCACCGGAAAGCCAATCTTGCCCGCAAACGCCAGCCCGTCGCTCACGTTGCGCACAAGCTGCGACTTCGGCATATCAAGCCCGATTTTGTTCATCGCATCTTTGAACAGCAGCCGGTCTTCTGCCTTCTTGATTGCCTCAAGCTTCGCGCCGATCAACTCCACACCATACTTCTCCAGCACGCCCGAGTCTGCCAGATCGACCGCCAGATTCAGCGCCGTCTGCCCACCGACCGTAGGCAGCACAGCAAAGACACCATGACCCGCCTGCATCATCTCCGCTTCCACGCGCAGAATCTCTTCCACATACGCGGGCGTCAGCGGCTCAATGTAGGTGCGGTCCGCAACCTCGGGGTCAGTCATGATCGAGGCCGGGTTCGAGTTCACCAGCACCACCTCATAGCCTTCAGCCTTCAGCGCCTTGCAGGCCTGCGTCCCCGAGTAGTCGAACTCCGCCGACTGCCCAATCACGATCGGCCCCGAGCCAATCACCAAAATCTTCGCAATGTCATTCCTGCGTGGCATTCATCTTCTCCGCTTCTTTCAACATCGCCGCACAGGGTACGCTCTGGATCGTCCTGTACACCGGCGCATCATCAAACTCGGCTGTATATTTCTCCGCACCATCCGGCTTATCGATGCGGTCCTTCTCGCGACTGTACTGCACGTGATGCAGCGGAATTTTGCCATCGCTTCCCGGCGTCAGGTCAGCCTCGGCCATCCAGTCCGCCAGCTCCGAAGCCGTCTCGGCGTCCGTTCCCGGCGGCGCAACCGACTTCGCGGTTACCGCTCCATGCAACGCGACCAGCTTGCCTGCCGCGTCGAATCTGTATTCAAACGCCAGTTCTGAATCAACGAAGAAATGCCTGAGCCGAACCGTTTCCAGCGCCGATCCAGCGAAGGTCATCTCGGTAAAAATTGTCCCGCCGTGCACCTGAATCAGTGGCTTGAACCGATGCAGCGTCCACTGCCCGTTCGCTCCTTGCGTGCAATAGATCGCCTTTACCGCAGCAGGGTCTTTAGCAAGCACCGTGGACGATGCCGCCAGCACCGTCACCCAAGCCGCCGCGGTCAGACCTTTCACTTCTTCCAGTCCTCCATCATCCGGCGAAAGTCCTGGAAGAGGTAATGCGAATCGTGCGGCCCTGGGCTCGCCTCAGGGTGATACTGCACGCTGAACATGGGATCCGTCTTATGCCGTAACCCCGCAAGCGTCTGATCATTCAGGTTCGTATGAGTGCGCTCCACATCGGCAGGCAAACTATCCGGATCGACGTTGAAGTTGTGGTTCTGCGCTGTGATTTCCACCTTGCGCGTCTGATGATTCATGATGGGATGATTCCCGCCGTGATGCCCGAACTTCAGCTTGTACGTCTTGCCCCCGAGCGCGAGGCCAAAGATCTGGTGCCCTAAGCAAATCCCAAAGATCGGCTTCTTGCCCTTGATCTTCTGCACGTTCTCGACCGCATATGCGAGCGGCTCCGGATCGCCAGGGCCGTTCGAAAAGAAGACTCCGTCCGGGTTCATGGCCAGCACCTCCTCCGCCGAGGTCTTCGCGGGGACGACGGTCACGTTGCAGCCTTCACGGGTCAGCATCCGCAGAATGTTTTCCTTGATGCCGAAGTCGTAGGCGACGACATGGAGCCTGTCTCCCTCAATCCCGTCTTTCCCAGTGGTAAGGAATGCGTCGCCGGTCTGATTCCTCGGCTCGCTTGCGTCCCACTTGTACGTCGACTTCGTGCTCACCTTGCTCGCAAGGTCCGTGCCTTCCATCCGGCGAATAGAACGCGCCTTGGCCACCAACGCATCCGCATCCAGATGCTCACCGGATGCAATCACCCCGCGCATGACGCCGTGCGTTCGCAGATGTCGCACTACCGCGCGAGTATCCACCTCTGCAATCACCGGGATGCCGCTGCGTTCCAGGTAGTCGTCGGCGACCTCGGTAGAACGCCAGTTTGAACTCATCGACGAAAACTCACGCGTTACCAGGCCTTCAATAAAAGGCCTCGACGACTCCGCATCGCTCGGTGTCGTTCCGTAGTTTCCAATGTGGGGATTCGTCAGCACCACAATCTGCCCCGCGTAGGAGGGATCGGTGAAGATCTCCTGGTAGCCGGTCAGAGAGGTATTGAATACGACCTCACCCGCAGCCTCTACCGCCGCGCCGAAGCCGCAGCCGCGAAACACACGCCCGTCCTCGAGCGCCAACATAGCCTGAATTGCCTGCATTGCCTACTCCTGCGGAATCCAGAAAGGAGTGGATTCAATCGATTCTATCAGCATCTGGGCTTGAGCCAAAGTCCCGGCAGGCCCTTCTTTTCCACCGACCCGCACATACGCAAAAAGACCCGGCTCTTAAGCCGGGCCTTCAGCAAACAGATATGGCTGGATACTATCTGCCGTGACGATGGTGATGACGATGGTGACGGCCAGCGGCATTCGCGGGAACAACCGCTCCAGCCACAACCGTAAATGCGATTAACGCCAGTGCAAAATTGCGGAACATCTTCATTGTCAAGACCTCATTGCTGCCCTGTCGCCCACTCCTCCGGACGATCTGGAATGTTTGTAGCCTAATCCCAAAGACCCCGATTGCCTGTGGAAGTCGCGCGAAAATTCATCCGGTGTTCCCTGCTTGATTCCCGCTCGCAGTTCCGGCATCGACCCATACACCTTCCCCCTCCACGCGGACCGGGAACACCGCCACTCGCTCATGGACCGGAAATTCAGCTTCACCAGTTTTCACATTGAACGTCCATGAATGCCACGGGCACACTACTGATTCGCCTTCCACCCATCCTTGTCCCAACGGGCCGCGCCGGTGTGGACACCAGTTATCCAGCGCAGATAGCTTCCCGTCCACATTCGCCAGGCAGATTCCAACCCCCGCTGCGTCGACCTCCATCGCCTTCCCCGCCTGCGGAGCCTCCGACAGCTCACATATCTTCACCCACTGCGCCATACCTACTCCGCCACCGTGGTGTTTCTCAGCTCACCTATTCCTTCAATCTCAACCACCATCTCGTCGCCAGGCCTCAACCAGCGCTGCGGACTTCTTCCCATCCCGACTCCCTCCGGCGTACCCGTGCTGATCACATCGCCAATCTGCAGCGGAACGATCCCGGAGAGGTATTCGATCAGCGCCGGGATCTTGAAGATTAGCTGACTCGTATTGGCGTCCTGCAGCCTCTCACCACCAATCGTCAGGCTGATCCGCAACGCATGCGGATCGCTGATCTCATCTTGACTCACGACCCACGGCCCCATCGGCGCGAACGTGGGGAAACTTTTGCCGAGCGACCACTGCGTCGTGGCAAGCTGCACGTCTCGTGCGCTAATGTCATTCATGATGGTGTAGCCAAAGACGTGCTGCATCGCTCGGCTCGCAGGAATTTGATAGCCAGGCTTGCCAATGACGACGGCGAGTTCCGCCTCGTAGTCAACTTTTGTGCTGGCCTTCGGAAGAATCACCGCTTCGCCGGGGCCAGCTACCGCCGATGAAAGCACGACAAAGACGGTAGGCACGCTCTGCGTCTCGAACCCGAACTCTTGCGCGTGCTGTGCGTAATTGATCCCGATTCCAAAGATTCGCGGCGGATTTGAAATCGGAGCGAGTAGTTTCACACCCTCCAACGGAACCGTAGGTCTGGATCTCGCAAGATCTGACTGGACGCTCTCAGGCGCAGCAAGATATGCGAGTGCATCCTGGAACCCTTCCGAACCGAGGTCGATCACTCCATCTCCGGCGACCAGCCCGGGCCGAGCGTCCTTCTTTCCGTCAACGAATGTAATGAGTTTCATCGTCTTCACCCTCGATCCTGGGCTCGCAGCCATAGGATCAGTGTTTCATACGAAGCATCGTCCGCTGCGTTCACCTCCAAAACGCGCCAGCGCTAATTTATGCCCGCAGGAACAATGTTTGAAGCCGGCCAATGCATGGGTTGAGCGTTCTCATTTAGTTGAACGGGAACAGATCCAGCGCTCGGATTCACATCTACGTTGTACCCATCCACCAGCAAAAGAGGATCGCCGTGTACATCGTCTGCGGCTGCTTCAATCGTGATGTTGCGGCTTTCTCCGGGCGCAAGCGAAATGTAATTATCGGAATAAAAAACAGGAAGTACGCGCCCGCCGGTCCCCTTCTCGTGCAGTTGCAGATGAGCCATGAGAGCGATATGCTCCGTAGGATTATGAACCGCCACATCAAATAGCGCCTTGCCGCCGGAGAAATGAGAGACGGCCTTCACCTCCAGTTTCACCAGTGGCAAATCGTTCAGTTTCGTATAGTCGTCCTGCGCGACATTCTGCCAGTAAAAGTTAGTCGAGAGCAATTTGCCGTCCGCATCCGTCAGGTCAAGCTTGATGAAGTAGACCTCAGTGATGTGCGGATTGACCCAGATCGTTGCGAGCTTCTTCGTAGAGCTTGCCGGAACGACGTCGATTGGCTTCACCTGATTGCTATCAATCTTGCCATCGAAGCGATAGATGGTCTGGCGCAGCTTGAGCCCGTGGAGGTCGACCGCACGATTGTTAACCACCTCCACGTCGCGGTCTGCTTCGTTGAATTGAACATGGACTGGCTCGCTTGCCTTCTTCGCTCCATACAACGATGAATTCGGCTCCAGATCATAGTGATACAGCTGCCAGACGAAGCTGGGCTGCGCCGGATTGCTCATCCATGTCAGAATGCCCGTCGTCTTCGTAAACATGTCGGCATTCCGCGATTCATACATAGCGCGAAACGCCTCATAGTTCGCCAGCTGCGCCTTTCGCGCAAAGTCTGCCAGGTTGCGAATCGGCCCGAAGCGTTTCCCCAGCACGGCAGGATATTCATCGCCTCGTTGGGCACCTGCAGCCAGATCGTGCTGAGCCCAATCGTCGTTGATTGTCTCCCAATCTTTCTTCGGCATCATGCCCTGAATCGACTCGAGTGTCGGAACAGATACGGAACCGGTCTCCGTCTTGAAGGCCTCGTTGATCTGATAGAAGAAGCGCGGCGACCGCCAGTAATAAGGCCCATGCGAAGATACTCCGCGGCCATCCGTTGAGCTTGATTGGTAGAGGCGCGTGGGGTCCAGCTTTGCCATCATCTTCGCCAGCGCATCGTCCAACTGCTTCGGCGGATGCCCTTCGTTCCGCGCGCACCAGACAACGATTGACGGGTGGTTCCGGAAGCGGAGCACCTTATCGGTCACGTTGGCAAGATACGTGGGTATATCAGAGACGTTGGGACCGTCCCCTGGGTTCGGCTGGAAGAACTCATCCCAAAGCAGGATGCCGTACTTGTCGGCCAGATCGTAGAGATCAGGGCTGGTGCTCTGTCCCACCCAGTTCCGGATCATGTTCAGGTTGGCAAGCTGGTGCATGTGGATTTGAGCATCCAGCCGCTCGCGTGGAATGCGTTTCATCGCCTCATCCATGCCCCAGTCGCCGCCGCGCACCATCACCTTAACCCCGTTGACGACGAGTGTGAGATTCTCCGAGCCCGGCACTTCGTACTCCACCTTGCGGATGCCGAAGCTCACAACCTGATGATCCGAAACTGCGTGCCCGGCCTCAAATCGCAACGTAAGTGAATAGAGATTGGGGTCTCCATAGCCATTGGGCCACCACAGCTTCGGACGCGAGATATGCAGCTCCGGCATGGAAGCTACATCCAGAGAGATAGTCTGATTTTTCCCGGCCTCAACCGTTACATGCTTACGAAACTTCACCTCACGCCCGTCCCCCGTGATCGTTCCAACTAAATCCCCTTCCACGGCTTCAGCGGTCTTATTTTCCAATCCCGTTGTGATGGTCACATCCGCTGAATCGAACTTCGCAGAGAGCTGACTGGTGACGTAAGGATCTCGCAGCACAACCGGTCCGGAGGTAGACAACGTCACCGGCAACCAGATACCTGTATCACGATCGCGGATCGCCGGGATCCAGTCCCAACCGATTGTTGCGAGAAACGTTGGCCCATCAATCGCCGTCACTCCACCGTTGCCCCCCATCCCGAGCGCCTGGGTATGCTCGTGCGGAACTCCGGAGTGGGGCTCCGGATGAACCAGCACCGCAATCGCCACAGGATGCCCGCGGCGAATCCGCGAAGATATATCGAAATCGCCGCGCAGGAACGCACCCTTTATATTCCCTACCAGCTCTCCATTGACCCAGACGTCCGCGGCATAATTCACGCCACCAAAATGCAGCCACGTATGTTCGCCGGTCGCTGCGGCGGGAGCAGGAATCTCGGTGCGATACCAATAGTCCGCCTTGTTCAGACTCTCAGGAATCGAACGCATGTTCTCGCCATAGAGAGGCTCCGGATAGATCCCCGCAGCCACCAGGCTTGTGAGCACCGTACCCGGAACGGTCGCCTTGTACCAGCTTTCCGCAGCAAACCCGAGCGTCGAAATCTGAGCAGGCGTAGCCTGCACGCGCGCAGCATCCTGCAGCCGCCATCCCGCCAGCGTACGCTCTTGGGAAGTTCCCGCAAGTGGTGAGAGGAGGACGGCGATGAACGCGCAGACGATGTTCAGCCTGCAGCTGGTCTTTCGAACGGTAATTCGCATCCGCCTAGAATGCCCCTTGGGACGGACCAGCGTCAACTCTCGTCGCCATAGAGATAACAGCGATCGATCAGGCCTCATCCCAGGCCCACAGGAGGAAGATCACGACAGAGCGAAACAGCCCTAGCTCTTGGGGAGTTTCCCGAAGTACAGACTGACGTGGCCTTTGTATTCCCCGTTGCCAATCGCCGGTTGGCCCATGGGCCCGCTGCCCTTCGGACCGCCAAACTTGCTGCCGACCGCTGGGATCGCATCGAGGAAGGATATCCCGGAGTCTGGGAAGGGCACAGCAGTCTGCCCTGCAAGTATTGCGGGTGGCGACTTCGGAGTAAAGATTTGCACGTAGATAGGCGAGTCAGGATGCTGTTCTAACATCGCAGTAATGGGGCCTTCAGATGTGTTCAGCTCAAGCCAGCGAATATCCCGATAGAAACCTTTGAAGAGCGGATAGTCAAAGTGCTGGCCCGCTTTCAGGTCGTCAGGATCCCCGTCGATGGTGTTGTTATAGGGCCTGTTCCACACGTCGAGCACTCCGCCGGCAGTGCGATTCTTGTAGACCGGCGCAGGACCATCGCCCAGGAAGCGCATGCCTTTGACATTAGCTTCCGGATAGTCGAAACCAACGCCGAAGTATTCCTGCGGGCCAGTAACCGTGTAGGTGTAGTTGATCGTCAACCAACCGCTTGGTTGGAGACGGTAGATAAGGGACTTCATTGGCCCATCGAAGGCAGCGGAGACCACGAGATCATTCCCGTCCATCTCATGAGTCAGTGAGATCAGCTTGGACGCTGAAGCCATCGCCGGCGGGATGGGCGCAGGAGGGGGCGGTGCCGGTGGATCGGTAGGCCTCACTCTGCGAGGCGGCTCAAGTCTCGGCCCCATCGAAATAACACGCGGACCATTGCCGAAAGAGAACGTTTTACCCTTGCGGGACGCGGAGGTCAAAAGACCTGTCGTCTTGCTGATCTGCAACGTAAGGTCACCCGCAGTCGCAGTCAGAGCAGCATCAGATTCAGTGGCCGCAGGTTTTGTGCTGGCCTTTGACTGCCGAATCTGATCGAGACGGCCGGGAAGCTCGGCGGTAGGCCACACATAGGTCTGAATCAGCATGCCCGATCCATCCCGAATGACGAGCCGTGTGGCATCCGGCATCTTCTTCGCGGTGGACGCCGGGGGGGCCCAGTTGTCCCAAGTCGCCGATGCGCCCGGCGCGAGCGAGCGACCCTTGTCCGTACGCGTGGAAAGCACGACTGAGCCGGAAGTGGCATCCCCTGGTCTGCGGAATTCGATATTCTGCCACTCGAAGGTGCAGGTTTTGGCGTCTAGAAAACCATATCGGTTCGACACAGTGAACGAGTTCGACGTCGCACCAGGCGTCACGATGATCGGAGACCAGAGCTGCTGGATGGTATAGAAGCTGGCCTCACGTTCGCGATACGGGCCTACGATACCGTCAGGAGCGTAATTCCCCTGAGAATCCAGGATCCCGCCCTTGTCCGTCCGCTTCACATCCTCATCGATCAGCGACCAGATAAATCCGCCTGCGCCTACCTTGCTCTTGAGAATGGCATCCCAGTAATCCTGCAATCCCGCGCCCGCGCCACCGTCGTAGAGGCCATGCAGCATCTCGGTAGGAAAGAAGACCGGGTTTAATGCCAGCTTCGCTACGAGATTGTCGTATTTCGGGTAGTGATTCGTGTCGGCAATTCCCTTCGGATACTCCGACCACGGATGCAGAACGGTGCGTTTGGTTATGTCGTACTTCGCATAGTCAGCATCGAGATCGAAATTGAATCCACCTTCATTGCCGTTGTCCCAGAACAGAATCGACGGATGATTCTGGTCATGCTCGACCAGCTCCTTTACTAACTTGTGGCCGATGCCTGTGTCGTAATATGCCTGCCAACCCGTGAGCTCATCGAGAACGTAAAGGCCGAGCTCATCGCACGTATCGAGAAAGTGCTGATCCGGCGAATAATGGCTGGATCGTACAGCATTGGCGTTCAGCTCCTTGATCAGGTGGACGTCGTCGCGCGAGATCTGCTCGGATGTCGTCCGGCCCGAATCCGGCCAGAACGAGTGGCGATCAACCCCTTTGAGAAAAACGCGACTTCCATTGACGAAAAGGCCGTGCCCAGGTCGCAGCTCAATCGTCCGGAATCCAAAACGGTGACGCACCGTATGGACCACCACCCCGCCCAGCTTTAGCCGAACTTCCACCTGATAGAGGTTAGGCGTCTCTGCCGTCCACAGCCGTGGGTTTGTCAGATTTGCGGACAGATGCGCCGTGGAATTGAGGGCTACATCTTTCACTGTGACAGGCTCACCGACAGGCTTACCACTCAGGTCGAACACCTGCATCTCCACCGACGCAGCCGGAGCTTCCGGCGCAACGGTCGAGCGCGTATCGGAGATTACGGCATCGACGTCCAGCGAGCCTGTCGCGGTCGCATTGATCGCCAGGCGATCGACAAACGTCTTGGGGACAGCCTCAAGGTAGACGGGACGAAAGATCCCACCATAGTTCCAAAAGTCGCCACGGCGTTCCGCGCGGTCGATGGAGGCGTCAGCGGACTCGTCGTCCACATCGACTTGAATCTCATTCTTCTCGCCGGCAGGCTTCAGCAGACTGGTGATGTTGTACTTGAATGCATAGTAGCCGCCCTGGTGCATGGGCCCGGCGGATTGCCCATTGATGGTGACTTGGGTATCGGTCATCACGCCTTCGAAGTTGACAAAGACAGCCTTGTCGCCCCAGTTCGCGGGCGTCGTGAAGGTGCGCTTGTAAATGCCATGCACCCGCGGGAAGCCATCCGCCGGCTTGATGCGTCCGTAGGTATAAATGCCAAACCCCTGCAACTCCCAGTTCGAAGGAACGCCTATCGTGCTCCAATTGCCGGAGTTTTGCCCCTTGTCGGTCTTGAACTCCCACTTGATTGGATCGTCTTTCCCCAGGCCGGACAGGTATTGCGTCTCCGTCTCCGCACCGCGTGCGACCGTTGCAACAAGAAGAACAACCAAAGCGGCATAGCGGACCGGCAAACGCATTAAGAAACCCCCAACAGCGATAATCCTGAAGCAAGTAATTATGACACGCGCTACTGCCCAGCCTCAATTCACCCACCGCAAGCTACTGGCCTGGAGGCTTTTCTAAATACAACCTTCTATCAATGGGTGCATCACAGGCATTGAACGATCGCAAGCACATGATCAGCAGGGGTATTTATGTCGGAAAAACTTGCCGTAGTGACCGGGGCTTCGAGCGGTATTGGGTATGAACTAGCGAAACAGTTGGCACAACGCGGATACGATCTGATAATCGTCTCGGCTGGCGAACGGCTCGCTTCCGCTGCAGAAGAATTTAAGACAGCTGGCCGCGAAGTAATCGCAGTGACCGCCGATCTCGCGACTCGTGACGGCGTGGAAGCTCTCTGGCAGAAGATCGAAGCCTTGGGCCGCCCGGTCGATGTCGCCTGTATCAATGCGGGGGTAGGCGTGGGCGGTTTGTTCGATGAGACGGACCTCGACGCGGAACTGAACATGGTTGCCCTGAATTGCGCAGGCACAATTCAACTGGCGAAATACATCGTCCGCCATATGAAGGGGCTGGGCGCTGGCAAGATCCTTTTCACTGCATCGATCGCGGGCGAGATGGTAGCTCCTCGCGAAGCCGTCTACGCCGCAACAAAGGCCTTCGTGCTCTCCTTTGCGCACAGCCTGCGCTACGAGTTGAGAGACACAGGCATCAGTGTGACCGCGTTGCAGCCCGGCCCCACCGATACCGACTTCTTCCACCGTGCAGGCATGGATAACACGCAGGTTGGCCAGAAAGGCAAGTCCGAGAGCAAGCCCGCCGATGTGGCGAAGGAAGGGATAGAGGCTCTGCTGGATGGGCGCGATCATGTCTATTCCGCATCGATGAAGACAAAGCTCGAAGGAATGCTGGCGAACGTCGTCCCGGGCAGCGCAAAAGCTGCGATGCACGAAAAGATGGCAAAACCCATAAGTGGAGAGTAAGCGGCCCGACAGATAAATTCTCAATCCATTCGCTGGAGACAAGTGTATGTCGAACATATTGCAGGAAAAGCCCGAGGCAGAAGAACTTCCGAAGAACTTCAGCGCAGGCGTGCTGGTAGACGGGCGCTATCTGCCGCCGCCCGAGGATGGCGACGGTAAATTGTGGGTTCGAACCAGCGCTCTGATTCAAGCCGACGCACAAAGCCTCTACGCTCTGTGGCGTGACGTGGAACGCGCGCCCACCTGGCAGGAGCAGATCGTTAGCGTAGTGCCAACCGCCCCGACAACGTCTCATTGGGTTATGAAGTCTGGCGACTCGACGATCGAGTGGGACTCCGAAGTTCTGGCGGACATATCCGGGAAGCGAATCGCATGGCGCTCCATCGGCGGCGACTCCGACAACGCCGGCGAAGTCATCTTCGAGGATGCTCCCGGCGGACGCGGAACCATGGTCACCGTGCTGCAGGAATTCCGCATGGGCAAGATCGCCAGCGCCTGGGAGACTTTCGTAGGCCGCAATCCCAAGCAGGCGGTCATCGAAAACCTCCGCCACTTCAAGGCCCTGGCTGAAGCCGGCGAGATTCCGCGGGCCCAGCCTGGCCCCCATGGAGATCGCGGAGCCATCGGAAGTGCGAAGAAATCCCTCTACGGCGAAAATGTCGCCATCCCGCCTGCAAAGGCAAGCTAGATCCGCAACAAGGAGAACCTTTATGAAAGCTGTGTGTTGGATGGGAACCAGCAAGATCGAAACTCTCAACGTTCCTGACCCTGAACTGCTCAACCCCCGCGACGCGATCATCAAAATTACGAAGACGGCGATCTGCGGGTCGGACCTCCACCTCTACGACGGCTTCATTCCGACCATGGAAGCGGGAGACGTGCTGGGACACGAGTTCATGGGCATTGTCGAAGAGGTGGGCAAGGGCGTCGGGAATCTCAAACGTGGAGATCGCGTCGTCATTCCCTTCACAATTGCATGCGGAAGCTGCCTGTTCTGCAAGAAGCAGTTATGGTCGGCGTGTGACAACAGCAACCCCAACGCCCACCTTATGGAGAAGGCATACGGCTACTCAGGTTCCGCTCTCTTTGGCTATTCCCACATGATGGGAGGCTATGCAGGGGGCCAGGCACAGTACGCCCGCGTGCCGTTTGCCGACGTTGGACCTCTCAAGATCGAAAGTGACCTGCCCGATGAGAAGGTACTCTTTCTATCCGATATTTTTCCAACCGGCTACATGGCTGCCGAGAATGCGCAGATTGAACCGGGCGACACGGTCGCTGTATGGGGCTGCGGTCCCGTCGGACAGTTTGCGATTGCCAGCGCCTTCATGCTCGGTGCAGGCCGAGTCATAGCCATCGACCGCCTGCCGGAACGGCTCGCACTTGCACGCAATCTAGGTGCGATCACCGTCAATTATGAAGAAGAGGACCTCAGCGTACTCACCGCCTTGAAAGATCTCACCGGCGGTATCGGACCGGATTCGTGCATCGATGCGGTCGGCCTGGAAGCCCACTCGGCAGACCTGCAGGTAGCGTATGACAAAGTGAAGGCCGCATTGATGATGGAGACAGACCGCCCCGGCGTACTGCGTCAGGCGATACAGGCAGTGCGCAAAGGTGGAACGCTGTCTATCCCCGGCGTCTACGGCGGCCTGCTCGATAAAGTTCCGTTCGGGGCAGCGTTTGGCAAAGGCATCACCATGAAGATGGGGCAGACGCACATGCAAAAGTACATGAAGCCCCTGCTGGACCGTATCGAAGCGGGACAGATCGATCCGAGTTACATCATCTCGCACAGAATTACTTTGGATCAGGCACCTGAGATGTACAAGGTGTGGCGTGATAAGAAGGAAAACGTAACCAAGATCGTCATCGATCCATGGGCAAGCGCCGCGTGAGTCATCGGCGCACCAGATAGGCAACGTCGAACGGGAGATTTGCTTCCAAGGAATAGTTTCCGGGCGGCGCGCGTTCTCCTCGGGCCATTGGTAACAGTTGTTCTCGAGCAATCCAGACAGAAGGGCTGCAAGATCGATGCCACGTCGAAGTTGGATCCACGTCCTAGCACCTGCTAACCGCAAGGTCTGCAAGGTTAATGTGCGTAGTTGCGTTGGGCTTATACTCCTTGGCTCATCGCTTATCAGTTGCAGGAAACCCACACAGACCGTACAGACGCCCGCCGGCCTGGGAGGACAGCAAGGCCCTACGCGGCCGCTCTGGAGCCGGATGATGGTCAATGGGTGCGCGCGACCAAAGACTACGCCAACACGCGGTACAGCTCGCTCGACCAGATCAACACCAGCAACGTTGCCTCATTGAAGGTGGCGTGGACTTTTGACACCGGCACCGCGCGAGGCCAGGAAGCAGCCCCCATTGTGGCGAACAACACGATGTACGTAGTGGCTCCGTGGCCCAATACATTGTTCGCCCTCGACTTAACCAAGCCAGGCGGTCCGCTGAAATGGAAGTATGAGCCCAACCCTTCCCGAGCGGCCAAGGGAGAAGCCTGCTGCGACTGGGTCAACCGCGGCGCTGTATTCGATGGTGGAAAGATCTTCTACAACACCTTGGACGGTTACACCGTCGCAGTCGATGCGAACACTGGAAAGCTCGCCTGGCGGACGCACCTGGCGGACATCAGCAAGGGTGAAACCATTACCATGGCCCCCACCGTAGTACACGGCAAAGTGCTCGTTGGGAACAGTGGAGGTGAGTTTGGCGTTCGAGGCTGGCTGGCAGCGCTCGACACAGGAACGGGGAAAGTTGTGTGGCAGGCCTACAACACTGGACCGGACAAAGACGTTTTGATCGGCGACAAGTTCAAGCCTTTTTACGCCAGCGATAAGGGCACAGATCTCGGAGTAAAAACCTGGCCCCCGGATGCGTGGCGTGTAGGCGGAGGCTCGGTATGGGGTTTCGTAGCCTACGATCCATCCAGCAACCTTATCTACTATGGCACCGCCAATCCGGGCCCGTGGAACGCGGATGCCCGTCCGGGTGACAACAAGTGGACAGCCGGGATGTGGGCAAGGGATGCCGATAGCGGTCAGGCCGTGTGGTTCTACCAGATGTCGCCGCACGACCTGTTCGATTGGGACGGCATCAATGAAAACATCCTGCTGGACCTCCCCTGGCACGGCCAAACCCGCAAAGTCCTCGTGCGGCCGGACCGCGATGGCTATATCTATCTCATTGATCGCGGTACCGGCGAGGTGTTATCCGCCACGCCCTATGTCTACACCACAACGACGAAGGGAGTAGATCTTAAATCCGGTCGGATGATCGATGTCGAAGAGAAAAAGCCTGAGGTCGGCAAGGAGACAGTCAACATCTGCCCGATGGCGCCTGGCTCGAAAGACTGGCAGCCCTCTTCCTTTTCTCCACGTACCGGGCTCGTCTATGTCCCACACGAGAACATGTGCATGGACGAGCAATACAACCAGGCCAATTACATCGCAGGAACCCCATACATCGGCGCGACGGTTCGTTATTATCCCGGCCCCGGCGGCAACATGGGCGAACTGATGGCATGGGATCCGATCGCCGGCAAAAAAGTATGGACCATCCCGGACAAGTACCCAACCTGGAGCGGCACCGTCGCTACAGCCGGTGATCTTGTCTTCTACGGCACCATGGACGGTTGGTTCAAAGCCGTCGATGCACGAACGGGAAAAGTGCTTTGGCAGTTCAAGACAGGCTCCGGCATCATCGGTCAACCCATAACCTACAAGGGCCCGGATGGAAAACAATACATAGCCATCCTCTCAGGAATCGGTGGCTGGCCCGGAGCAATCGTCTCCGGCGATCTGGACACCAGGGATGACTCAGCTGCCAACGGCTGGGGCAGCGCAATGCGTGATTTGAAAAACGCGACGCAGCCAGGAGGGACTCTCTATGT
Source organism: Acidobacteriaceae bacterium (assembly GCA_035943695.1). Classification (GTDB taxonomy): domain Bacteria; phylum Acidobacteriota; class Terriglobia; order Terriglobales; family Acidobacteriaceae; genus Edaphobacter. The sequence goes on from DASZBW010000028.1 coordinate 72,219, forward strand.
CTTCGCCCTTCCCTAACCTGCTCGCTCTCTGGCTCTTCCTTTTGTGCGGAGCGACAGTATCTGCGGCACCGCTGCGTATCTGCGCCGACCCGAACAATCTGCCATTTTCAAATCGGAGTGGCTCGGGCTTCGATAACCGTATCGCTCTCCTGATCGCTCATGATCTGCATCGCCAGCCGCTGTTCGTCTGGACCAGGCCCCGGCGCGGTTTCCTGCGCGAGCAATTCAACCGCGACGTATGCGACCTGTTACCCGGTGTTCCCGAACGGATGCACGGCTTGGGCGTGAGTGCGCCATACTATGCATCGAGCTATGTGTTCGTCACACCTTCGAGCGACCACCTTAAGATCGCGTCATTCTCCGATCCGCAGCTAAATGGCCGTCGCATCGGCCTGCAGGTATTGGACGAGGATCTATCGCCGCCATCGTTGCCGCTCATACGAGCAGGTCACGCTTCACAGCTAGTGGGTTTCCAATCCTTCAATAGCCAGGAAGGCAAAGTCGTCGACGCTGTCGCAAACGGGACTGTATCGGTTGCCGTCGTCTGGGGCCCAGCGGCAGGCTATTACGCAAATCGAAGCACTACGGCTCTCACGCTGACACCTATCCCTCCGTCTTACACATTTTCCGGAATACCTTTCACCTACGGCATCGGGTTCGGGGTACATCATCGAGACACCTCATTGCTCGAGGAAGTGAATCGTTCCATCGCTCACCTTCGACCAGAGATCGATCAAATCCTGATGAACTACCACGTCCGCATCGTCAGCACCAACGCGGAGGGCAGATGAAAGCACTTCTCGTACTGCTTGTTCCCTTCTATTGATCCCGTGTTGCATCAGCTGTAAGCGCGAACAGCGCGTCTTCGATCCCGGCTCCGCTGGCGCACAGATCGCCAATGGCACCGCCCTGAATGAAGTCCACGCGGGTGGGGCACCTCCAATGATGGATATGAGCCAATACGAAAGCAGCGCCTATGCCGTGACTGAGGGTAAACGCCTGTACAACGCCTTCAATTGTGTAGGCTGCCACGCGCAGGGCGGCGGCGCGATCGGTCCACCGCTGATGGATTCGAAATGGATCTACGGCAGCCATCCACAGCAGATCTATTCCGATATAGTGCAGGGCCGCCCCAACGGCATGCCCAGCTTCGGTGGCAAGATTCCTGACTACCAAGTGTGGGAGCTCGTCGCCTACGTCCGCTCCATGAGCGGTCAACTGCCCAGCGACGTCGCGCCGTCACGATCCGATCAGATGCCCGTAGCAAAGGCAGAACAGGCTCGTCAGAAGGAGCATCCCGCGGACGAAAACGAACAGCCTGTCCAGAGGAACGCGCCATGAGCCTTCTGGCATCTGTCCCAGGCTTCAGCAGTAATCAGACGGCATTGAACCCAGCAGGACCAGCTGCGGTACATATCGAACACACCTTCGCGCTCATCTTCTGGGTGACCGCAAGCGTATACGTACTGACCGTGGCGACGTTGGTCTATTTCGTGTGGCGCAGGCGGCATACCTTTGACACAATCCCTGAGCCCGCACCTACCTCAACTGAGAGTGATCGTTTCGCCACACGAGCCGTCACCATCGCGATGGCCGTCACGGTAATCCTGCTGTTCATCATGCTCATCTCGAGTTTCATCACCAGTCATCGTCTGGGCAAGATGAATGCAGAGCAAGCTCTTACCATCAACGTGTACGGGCATCAGTGGTGGTGGGAAGTCGAATATCCGAACCAGGCCGAACCCTATCGCATGGTCACCACAGCCAATGAAATTCATGTTCCAGTCGGGACCGCGATTCGCATTCACGGAACCTCGCGGGATGTCATCCATAGTTTTTGGGCGCCCAACATCCAGGGCAAGCGAGACCTCCTTCCCGGCTACACCACCGACATCTTGATGCAGGTCGACAAGCCGGGCCGCTGGCGCGGGCAGTGCGCAGAGTACTGCGGGCTGCAGCACGCGCATATGTCATTCTTCATGATTGGCGAATCGCAAAAAGACTTCGACAACTGGATGACGGCACAGGCCCAAAGCTCCGCGCAGCCAGCCACTCCGCAGACAAAACATGGGCAGCAGGTGTTTCTCACCCACTCCTGTGTCCTTTGCCATACCATACGAGGCACTTCAGCCGGCTCCCGCGTCGGCCCCGATCTTACGCATCTTGCCAGCAGGTCCACCATTGCTGCGGGGATGCTACCAAACACCGTAGGCAATCTGGGCGGCTGGATCTTGAATCCTCAAGCCCTTAAGCCCGGCAGCCGCATGCCTCCAAACCAAATCTCAGGACAGGACCTCCAGGACCTGCTCGCATATCTGGAGACATTACGATGAGCGTGACACCGTCTGTCCCCCAAGCCGAACTCACAGAAGCCGAGCTGAAGCAGGCAGCCCAACTCGAGTACATCTGGCAGGAACCGAAAGGCTTCATCGGCTGGTTTAAAGCCGTACACCACACGACCATAGGCATCCGCTATGTAGTCACCGCATTCTGCTTTTTCCTCGTCGCCGGTCTACTCGCCGGCGCCATGCGCATTCAACTTGCCTTCCCCGAGTCGCACTTTCTCTCGGCAGACAAGTACAACCAGTTCTTCACCATGCATGGCTCGACGATGATGTTCCTCTTCGCCGTCCCCATGATGTTCGAAGCACTCAGCGTGTACCTCGTTCCGCTCATGGTCGGTACGCGAAACATCGCCTTCCCTCGCTTGAACGCATACAGCTATTACCTGTATCTGTTCGGCGGCATAATGTTCTACGTCGCTTTCCTGTCCAACACGGGCGCCGATAATGGCTGGTTCTCCTACGTTCCGCTCGCAGGCCCGGACTACGCTCCCGGCAAGCGAGCTGACTTCTGGGCCCAGCTCATCACGTTTACCGAGGTATCTGGCCTCGCCGTAGCCGTCGAAATCCTGGTCACCGTCTTCAAGCTCCGCGCACCAGGCATGTCTCTGAACCGTATTCCTCTGTTCGTCTGGGGACAGACCATAGTGGCCTTCATGGTCATATTTTCCTTGCCGGCAATCATGCTTTCTAGCACCATGCTCCTGCTCGATCGCACCGGCGGGACACAATTCTTCAACCCTGCCGTAGGCGGAGACGTACTCCTTTACCAGCATCTCTTCTGGTGGTTCGGCCATCCCGAGGTCTACCTGATCTTTCTCCCCGGGACCGCTGTCGTCTCCACCATCGTCACAACCTTCAGCCGGCGACACGTCTTTGGCTACCTCGTGTTGGTTTTATCGCTTGTGTCCACCGGCTTCCTCGCATTCGGGTTGTGGGTGCATCATATGTTCGCAACCGGCATTCCGCAGATCGCTGAAAGCTACTTCACCGCCGCCAGTATGATGATCGCAATTCCCAGCGGCGCACAGATCTTCTGCTGGATCGCCACCATGGCCACGGGCAAGGTTGTTCTAAAGACGCCAATGTGGTGGGTCCTGGGATTCTTCTTTGTCTTCATCATGGGCGGAATGACGGGCATCTTCGTCGCCTCGGTCCCGGTTGACCTCCAGGTGCATGACACCTACTTTGTCGTCGCGCACTTCCACTACGTCCTCATCGGCGGCGCGGTCTTCCCGCTCTTTGGCGCTCTCGCCTACTGGTTTCCAAAAGTCACCGGCCGCATGCTCAGCGAGAAGCTCGGCCAGGTAAGCTTTTGGCTCTTTTTCGTCGGCTTCAACGTCACCTTCTTTCCCATGCATCTGGTCGGCATCCGCGGCATGCCGCGTCGTGTCTATACCTACCCCGCAAACATGGGATGGACGCTGCTCAATCAGATTGAGTCCATCGGATATATCTTCATCTTCCTCTCCGTCCTTATCTTCATGTGGAACGTCTTCCGTTCCCTGCGTCGCGGCGCACTAGCCGGTCCCAATCCGTGGATGGCCGGCACCCTCGAATGGGCAACCACCTCACCGCCGCCAAAGTACAACTTCCTTCATCTCCCGACGGTCAACGGCCGCGAAGCTCTCTGGGATGCCGCGCCCAATCAACCCATCGTTACAGGGCTCGACGAAGACGCCCGTTCCGTCCTGACGACCCGCACCCTCGATGCCGAACCCGAAGGCAAAGATGAATTCCCGGGCCCCACCATCTGGCCCTTCCTCGCCGCGGTAGCAACAACGGCTGCATTCGTCGCCAGCGTCTTTACTCCGTGGGGCATTACCCTCGGAGCAATCCCCATCGCGATAACCATGATCGGTTGGTTCTGGCCGGAGAAGCAGCCTGCGGCCAGACGCCGGGAGAGGGAAATATGGCCGAGCGAATAGAACCCGCGGTCCTCGACGTTTCGAAGCTGCCTACCGTGATGTTTGGCACCAAGAGCATGACATGGTGCGGCATTATCGGCATGATGGCCATCGAAGGCATGGTCTTCGTGCTCGCCATCGCATCCTATTTCTACCTGCACTCGCGTTCCGTGGAATGGCCGCCGCATGAGAATCCCCCTGCACTTTTCTGGGGCACCCTCAACCTCGCAGTCTTCCTCCTCAGCATCTTTCCGAACGAGTGGTATCGACGTCGCGCCCGTAAAGGCGACAAGCGTGCAGTGCAGATCGGTCTGGTGACGCTTTCGCTTTTTGGTATAGCGAATGTCATCATCCGCTACTTTGAGCTGCGCCACCTCAACTGCGACTGGAGCCTCGATGCATACGGTTCCGCCGTGTGGCTCTTGATGGGATTGCATGTCACCCACCTGCTCACCGATCTCGTCGACACAATCGTCTTGACCGTGCTCTTCTTCACGCCCCTGGTAGAAGGCAAGCGTTATATGGACGCCTCTGAAAACGCAGACTACTGGTACTTTGTAGTTCTGTCCTGGATCCCGATCTACCTGGTCATCTATTGGGCGCCGAGGTGGCTCCATGCCTGAGACCCAATTTGACTCACCCACGCCTGATCAGCAGCGGACCGATCATCAACTAATCCTCAGTATTCTGTTGTCCGTGACGGCGGCCGGAGTTAACACCATAGTCGGCTTCACCGTCGCCCACTGGATGACCATCACCGCAACCAAGCGAACCGGCTACCTCGTCTCAGCCGCTTGCTTCGTCCTTTGCATTATCGCCGCGCTTCTTGCAGCCAGCTCCCATCGCAACCTCACCCAACCGAACGACACCGAACCGCAGCAGGGACGACGCCTGTTCATGGCAAAGCTCGCCCTGTTACTCTCCGCGTTCGTCATAACGGTGATCATTGCCAGCACCCTCATCCTTGTCACCGTCGGGACCAGCGACTGATGCTCGCAATCGTCCTCACTACGACATCTACCGCAGCCGCACCCCTCCGCAATGCATCTCTGTGGTCGCAGCCGTGGAGCTTCGAGTTCTCCATCGTCGCCCCACTCTGCATTCTCCTCACTATCTACACCATCGGAGCAGTGCGTCGAGGTTCATTCCATATCCTTCGCTGGCGCCACGGCAGCTTCTATCTGGGCTGGATCACGCTCGCTCTTGCCCTCACCTCACCCATCCACGAGCTTGGCGAGCAACTCTTCAGCGCCCACATGCTCCAGCACGAGATCCTCATCCTCATATCGGCCCCGCTGATCTCAGCCGCGCATCCCGGCGCAACCTGCCTTTGGGCCTTTGCTCCATCCCACCGCTCCGGCCTCGGCGGCTGGATGCACACCATCGAGCAGAGCGTCCCCGTCCAATTCGTCAGCCGCCCGCTCGTTGCCTGGCTGCTGGAGGCGGCCGCACTCTGGATCTGGCATATCCCCGCCCTTTACCAGGCCACACTTACCTCAGACTGGATCCACGCAGCGCAGCATCTCAGCTTCTTCCTCACCGCCGTGCTCTTCTGGTCCGCCCTTTACGGAGTAGGTCGTTCCGCGATGAGTTATGGAGCAGCGACCTTCTACGTCTTCGGCACCGCCGTACATTGCAGTGCGTTGGGCGCCCTGCTCACCTTTTCATCCGTCCTCTGGTATCCCGCCTGCAGCGCAACAACGCAAGCCTGGGGCCTGACTCCGTTGCAGGACCAGCAATTGGGAGGAGTCCTCATGTGGGTTCCGTCGGCCCTTGTATTCATTCTCGTGGGCCTCATCCTCTTCAGCAGGTGGCTTCGAGAATCAGATCATCGTCTTCGTCATTCAACGCTTCAGGCAGCAGTTGACCGGGCGAAAGGAGAGCATGCATGAAACTATTATTCGCCGGTATGCTCATCGCAGCACTTACGTTTTCAGGCTGCTCGAAAACCGACAATTCCCGACAGAAGGCCACGCTTGAATCGTCACCGGACGCGGTTAGCCTGATGATCCACTACGGCTGCCCGACCTGCCACGTCATACCGGGTGTTCCCGGAGCGGTTGGCAAGGTAGGCCCATCTTTGGATGATCTTTCGCAACGATCCTATCTAGCCGGAACCTTGCAAAATACTCCGCAAAATCTGGCGCATTGGATTCAACACCCTCAGTTGATCCATCCCGGCACAGCTATGCCAGAGATGGGAGTTACCCCGCAGGAAGCCCAAAGAGTAGCCATCTTTCTACAGAGACACCCATGACTTACGAAAGTCGGCGCGATCAAGCGGCAAAAAAAGCACAGCAGCTGCCCTCTCAGACAGCTGCTGTGCCCTTCCCTCAAATCGACTTCAGCTAAGCGGCAGACTCAGCTTGTAAGCCAGAAATAGCGTGGCTCGCTGCCGGAGCGATCTGCTCCCAAACTTTCTTGGCAGTATCCCGTTCCTGTTGCTGAATCCCTCCTGCAATCTCGGCTGTGCGATCATCACCAGCCACAGAACAGGCTTCGAGCAAGGATTCATACATTGCGATCTCCGCATTTTCGACAGAGAACGCCATCATCAGGTTTTGAGTTTCGCGCTCCAACTTGTCATGCCCCAGTTGAGCAAGCTTCGGAGCCACGCCGAACATCTGCGCCAGAATACCTTTAAGCGTAGAAGTCGATCCCCCCAACTCCTCCAGGCGCCGAGTCAGCCGCTCATACTGGTCTTTGGTCTCCTCAGCATGCTGCTGGAAGAGGCTTCGCACCGTAAGATTGCTGGCTTCTTTGCTAAAGCTCAGCAGCTGTGTCTCGAAAGATTTCTCTGCCGCTATCACGTCCTCCAGATACGCCAAAAGGACCTCCTGCGCAGTCTTCCCCTTTTCAATTTCCGCCTGAAAGGAATCTGCTGCACTGGATCGCAAAATACTCCACACCTGGTCGTAATCGTCGCGCTCTTCACCCTGCAAGGTCCGCGCCAGGCTCACAACATCCTCCGCTCCACCCGCTGCCCCCGCCGTGGCCAGAGACTCATACATTGCCATCTCAGCAGCAGCCGCGGCAAAAGTCACAATAAGATGCTGTGTATTCTTCTCCGCCGCGCCTTGGCCGGCCTGCGCGCTCAATGGAGTAAACGCAAGCATCTCCGCAAGCACGGTCTTCGCTTCCGAAGGCGTACCCCCACGACTCTTCAGGAGCGCTTCGAGCCGCTGGTGTTGGGTTCTGGCTTTGGCCGAGGCCGACGTCATCAATCTCTGCACAGGCGTCTGCTCCCCCGCCTGCCCAAAAGTTTTCAGAGCCGTCTCAAAATTTCTCTCTGCGCTGATTGTGTCCACAAGGTACCGGTTAATCTGATCGTCAATCGACTCTGGCATCGCGTACACCCACATTGGAAGATTACGTACAGGATCGAGCAACTTTCGTTCAGCGCCCGCAAGCGTTTCCTAACTGTAGGAGGCTCCGAACGACGTGGAAGTTGCCACAGCCCATAAACTCATAGCCATTCCGTTGGATGTAGAGTCCGGCAAATCTTGCGCTAACTTCTAACCTCAAAAATGTCCGGGAGGCGCTCAACCGCCTACACGGATGATTGAGATTCAATTCATTCATCTGAGTGCAATTCAAGTCTCAAGCGGCAGCATCAAACGCTCTCAGCGAAGGAGGCTAACCCCCCGCCATTAACTCATCAACAGCCACCGGAAGCGTAAAGGTGAAGACTGAGCCGTGGCCGAGCTGACTGGTGACGGCGACGGTGCCGCCGTGCGCATTGACGATGGCGCGTGCGATGGCCAGACCCATGCCGGTGCCGCTGACGCGATTTCCATTGGCCGGATCGCGATAAGATCGGCCGCGGTAGAACTTGTCAAAGATCATGGCCTGTTCGAATGGATCGATACCCGCGCCGCGATCAGCAACGCTGACTGCTATCATCTCGCCCTGAACATCGGCGGAGACAAAGATGGGCTGAGTGGCCGGCGAATACTTGGTCGCGTTCGCCAGCAGGTTGGCGAGCACCTTCTCAATCCACGCCGCATCGGCGAGGACTGCGGGTAATGTGGACGAAACCGCGAGGTGCAGTTCCCGCGCTGGATTCGTCATGCGCCACTGTGCGACGCCATCATTTACTACCGTTGCCACAGGCAGTGGCTTCAACTCCAGACGCACTTTGTTGTCATCGAGTTGCGCCATCTCGACGACCTGCTCAATAAGGTGGTTGAGGTGATCGGACTCTTCGTCGATCACGGTGAGCAGCTCTCTCTGTGCAATCGCGTCAAGGGCTGGCTGAGTGAGCAGCGCCGTGATGGAGGCCTTGATGGAGGTGAGCGGCGTACGCAGCTCATGGGTAATGGAATCGAGCAGTGCGGTGCGCAGGCGCTCTGTCTCCCTTGCGGCCTCCGCGCGCGCTCCATTTTCAAGAGCCTCGGCGCGTTCAATCGAAAGGGAAATAAGGCCGCTGAGCGCTTCCATCGTCTCGCGTGAGAGTACCGTAGCCTCAAGCAGAAGAGCACCGCTGGGACGCAGCCCAATGCGCAGCGGGATCGCGGTGGGAAGACCACCCTCTGCTGGGCGAAACAGTGGCAGCATCATGGCTTGGCGCAGGCTCGCGATCGTGCCTGAGCTGTGATCGGGATGTGCGACAGTGTGGCCGGACTCTTCCGCCCTCCAGGCGACCCTGGGGTGGGAAATGCATTTGGGATCGGAGAGATAGATGCATTCGCCCTGCTCAATGTAGAGCGTGACGGCGGGAGCATTAAATACATTCGCGACGCTGGACGGAATGTAGTTGAAGAGCTGCGTCACGCTCTCAGGTTGAAGCAGCTGACGGGCCAGGCGATACAGCATCTCGGCCTCACGCCGCCGTACATCAGCCTCGTCTGACTCCTCGCGTATGCGAGCCGCAAGATGGCTGGCGTACATTGCCGTACCGAGGAAGGAAAAAAGCGCGACCCAATTGCGCGTGTCGGCAATAGTGAGCGTACCGAAGGGAGGAAGAAAAAAATAGTTAAGCAGAAGAGTTGCCGCGACAGATGCGCCAACCGCATAGCGCAAGCCCCAGTTTCCCGCCAGCAAAAGCACAAGGAGCAACATGGTGAGAGCGACCGTTGTGTCGCTGATGCCTTCGAAGTGACGGAAGACCACGACAATTCCGGCGAGCGCACTGGCAAGGGCAAGCCAGCGTGCTGTCGCAATCATGCGTCCGGTGTACATGCTTGAGATTGTATCGAGTGGCTGAGTTGCGATACGTGTGATGATACGAAGACTTACCGTCTTTTAACTACTTTCACCCAGCTGGCGCAGAAAATTTGGCGCAATGGCAAGCCGTACGGGGTACCGTAGCAGAAGAAGGAATTCAAGAGATACGGCGCCATGAACCCAACGCAGCCCCATATAAAGACACCCGACGAATGGCTTGCAAACGCTGAAGGGCAGAAACGAGGGCGCTTCAAGATTTTTCTTGGCTACGCGCCGGGGGTAGGCAAGACCTTCAGCATGTTGAGCGAAGCGATCCGCCGCAGAAGCCGCGGCGAAGACATCGTGATCGGTATCGTGGAGACCCATGGGAGGAAGCGGACCGCAGAGCTTGCCAGCCAATTGGAGCAGGTCGCGCAGAAGCAGATTGAATACAAGGGAACGCTTTTTGAAGAGATGGACTTGGATGCGATCCTGGCGCGCCATCCGGAGGTGGTTTTAATCGACGAACTGGCGCACACCAACGTCGGGTTCGATCTGGCAGACAGAGGAAGTGAACACACCAAGCGCTATCAGGATGTGCTGCAGATTCTCGACGCGGAGATCGACGTGCTTTCTACGCTAAACATTCAGCATGTGGAGAGCATCACGCCTCGTGTGCAGAGTCTGACCGGCATTACGGTGCGCGAGACGGTCCCCGACTGGGTGCTTGATCGGGCGAACGAGATTGTGCTTAGCGATCTAACTCCCGAGGCGTTGACGACCCGCATGAGGCGCGGCGACATCTATCCTCAGGAGCGGGTGGAGCGGGCGCTGGGGAATTTCTTCCGGCGCGGAAACCTGATCGCGCTGCGCGAGATGGCGCTGCACCGCGTGACTCGAGCTGTGGATCGTACGCTCGAGGACTATGTCGAACGCAAGAAACTGAGTGGCAACTGGCAGCTCACTGAGCGCGTCGCGGTCTGCGTCAGCGCCAATCCCGAGTCGCGCGACCTGATTGCGCGTGGTGCGCGCATGGCCGAGGCGATGAATGGCGAATTCTTCGTGCTGTATGTGGAGATCGACGCCGAGCTGAGTGAGCAGCGCCAAAGATCACTCGAAGCAAACATGCAGTTTGCCACAAATGTTGGCGCGACCGTGGTCCGGCTCAAGGGCGACAGCGTACCGGCAGTCACTGCGGATTATGTGACGAAGAATAGAATTACCCAGGTGATCTTCGGGCGTTCGGCGGTCAAGGGTTGGAAGAAGTATATGTACCACCTCGCGATCCAGCGATTTATGGCGGACGCCCCGGATGTCGATCTGCATATCGTTACTCAGATGGCTAAATGACAGGTAGAGTGCGACCATGCGAATTCTGATCGTCGATGATGAGCCGCAAATTACGCGGGTACTGCGCACCTCGCTGCAAGGCAGCGGACATGAGGTCACGGTTGCGCAGGACGGGTTGGATGCCTTGACGAAGTTCCTTAAAGCGGAGCCGGAGCTTGTGATCACAGACCTTGCAATGCCGGGGATGGATGGCATCGAGCTGACGCGAGAGATTCGCCAACGTTCGCAGGTGCCGGTGATTGTGCTGAGTGTGCGCAATCAGGATGCATCGAAGGTGGCCGCGCTGGATGAAGGAGCGGACGATTACATCACCAAGCCATTTAGCATCCAGGAGCTGCTGGCAAGAGTGCGGGTGCAGTCACGTCGCGCTTCAACCTCAGACGTCGAACCTCAGGCTAACCTGATCGCTCTCGGCGACTTTCGCGTTGATGTAGAGCGGCATCAAGTGGTTGTGCGTGACGCAGAAGTGCACCTCACGCCGAAGGAGTTCGATCTCATGCTCTACTTCGCACGTCACGCGGATCGTGTCCTCACACATAAGACCCTGCTGCGAGCGATATGGGGTGCGGCGGGAGTCGAACAGCCCGAGTATCTGCGCGTACTGGTGGCGCAGCTACGCAGGAAGATCGAGCCGGAGGCAGGAAGTGGCGCAGAGCCGGTCTACATTCTCAGCGAGCCATGGGTCGGCTATCGGCTGAATCCGCATGGCGCGCGTGACGAGAACGCAGAGACCAGCAGGGCATAAAGAAACTTACAGAGTCTTAACGGTGTTTCTACGGCTTTCCTACTGGTGTGCCTGTCAGACTTCATCCAGTGATCTTGACGCGTCCTCCCCTCAGGGTTCGGCAAGACCCACGGCGGTCTCCGGGTTAGTGCTCTATAAAGCGCGGCTCCGGGACCCGCCCAGAGGAGTCTTAGCTATGAGCGATCTGGTCTTTATCGGCGCGTCGGTATTCTTCTTCTCTGTCGCGATCTGGTATCTAAACGGCTGCCACCAATCGATGAAAGGTGGCCGCGACGATGCTTGAAAACATTCTCTTGCTCCTCCTGACTGCTGCCTTGCTGGTCTACCTGATATTCGCGCTGTTGCGTCCGGAGAAATTCTGATGACATCGAACGGTTGGTTACAGATTGGAGTATTTTTTACACTTGTGCTGCTGGCGGCAAAGCCCATGGGCCTCTATCTGGCGCAGGTATACGAGGGCAGACGCACCTGGCTGGATCCAGTGATGGGGCCGATTGAGCGCCTGCTATATCGCATGACAGGAGTGGACGCAGCGGCGGAGATGCGGTGGACGGAGTATGGCGCCGCGATGTTGATCTTTTCCTTGGCCACGTTGCTGCTGACCTATGCCGTAGAGCGGCTGCAGCATGCGATCCCGCTCTGGAATCCGCAGCATATGGCGGCAATTGAGCCGTACCTCGCATGGAACACAGCGGCGTCGTTCACGACGAATACAAACTGGCAAAGCTACGTGCCCGAGCAGACGATGAGCTATCTAACCCAGATGTTCGGGCTGGCCACGCACAACTTCTGGTCTGCCGCGGTGGGTATGGCGCTCGCGATTGCGTTTATTCGCGGCATAGCACGGCGTGAATCGAAGACGCTGGGCAACTTCTGGGTGGACCTGACCCGCGGCACGTTGTGGGTGCTGGCGCCGATGTGCCTGGTGTATGCGCTGATGCTGGTCTCGCAGGGCGTGATCCAGAATCTGAAGCCGTACGAAACGGCTACGCTGGTCGAAACCCAGCACGTAACTGCGACAGGCACAGATGGAAAATCTGTAAGCACGACGATAACAACCCAGACTATAGGCCAGGGTCCGGTTGCGTCGCAGGAGGCGATAAAAATGCTGGGCACCAATGGAGGCGGATTCTTCAATGCCAACAGCTCCCATCCATTTGAGAACCCGACACCGCTGACCAACCTGCTCGAAATGGTTTCCATATTTTTGATTCCCGCAGGCCTATGTGTGACCCTCGGCGTCATGGTGGGCTCCCCCAAGCATGGCTGGGCTATATTTGCGGCGATGTCGGTGCTGTGGTTTGCAGGCGTACTCACCTGCTACTGGGCGGAAGCGCAGCCGAATCCCCTGCTGCATGGCGTCGAGCAGCATGCGATTTCCACCGGAGCAGCGCAATCTTCCGGTGGAAACATGGAGGGGAAAGAAGTTCGTTTCGGCATCGCGAACTCTGCGCTGTTTGCCACGGTAACCACCGATGCAAGCTGCGGCGCGGTGAACGCGATGCATGACTCGTTCATGCCGCTGGGAGGGATGGTCCCCCTCATCAACATCATGATGGGTGAGATTGTTTTCGGCGGGGTAGGTGCAGGCATGTACGGCATGTTGATCTTCGTCGTGGCCACGGTCTTCATCGCGGGACTGATGGTTGGTCGCACGCCGGAATATCTGGGCAAGAAGATCGAAGCCTTCGATGTGCAGATGTCCATGCTCTACCTGCTGATATTTCCGCTGATCATCCTCGGCTTCGCGGCAGTCACCGTACTGTTGCCCAACCTCGGTCTGTCTAGCGTCTCGAACCACGGGCCGCATGGCCTCTCGCAAATTCTCTATGCCTATACTTCAGCGACGGGCAACAACGGCTCGGCGTTCGCAGGCATCAACGCGAACACGCACTGGTACAACTCGACGCTCGCAATCGCGATGCTGGCAGGACGCTTCTTGATGATCGTGCCAATGCTTGCAGTCGCGGGCAATTTGGCGACAAAGAAGATTGCACCACCGAGCCTCGGTACGTTCCCGGTCACTACACCAATGTTCACCTTGCTGCTGACCAGCGTGATCGTGATCGTCGGTGCCTTAACATTCTTCCCTGCCCTTTCGCTGGGTCCAATCCTGGAACATCTGTTGCTACGGGCTGGAACCAGTTTCTAGATACAGTTGCTGGTCGAAAGACAACTGAGAGGTTACGCAGATGAGCGCAGCACATACAGGAACTTCAAAGAAACGGGCGCTGTTTGAATCGTCCATCGTGAAGCGGGCGGCAGTAGATGCGCTGCGTAAGCTGAATCCCGCCGTCATGGCGAAAAATCCCGTAATGTTTGTGGTCGAGGTCGGTTCCGTCGTCACCACGGCCCTCCTTGTACTGCCGCATCACGCCGGCCACTTCGGCTTCAATCTGCAGATCACAGCGTGGCTGTGGTTCACGGTTTTGTTCGCCAACTTCGCCGAGGCGATGGCCGAAGGTCGCGGCAAGGCGCAGGCCGATGCACTGCGCAAAGCGAAGTCCGAGACTACGGCATACAAGATAAACAAAGACGACGAAGTGGAGGAAGTTCCCAGCTCGCATCTGCGCGTCGGCGATAAGGTTCGCGTGGTAGCGGGACAGATGGTGCCTGGCGATGGTGAAGTGACCGAGGGCGTAGCGTCGGTTGATGAGTCAGCTATCACTGGCGAGTCCGCGCCGGTAATTCGTGAGGCGGGCGGCGACCGTTCCGCCGTGACCGGAGGCACCCGCGTCCTGAGCGACGCGATCGTTGTGCGCATCACCGCGAACCCAGGAGAAACGTTTCTCGACCGCATGATTGCGCTTGTCGAAGGCGCGGAGCGGCAGAAGACACCCAACGAGATTGCGCTGAATATATTGCTTGCTGGATTGACCATCATCTTTCTGCTTGCGGTGGTTACGCTCGAGCCATTCGCCGTCTACTCAGGCGCGCCGCAGACAGTGTTCGTCCTGATCTCGCTGCTGGTGTGTCTGATCCCGACGACGATAGGCGGGCTGCTCTCGGCCATCGGAATCGCGGGCATGGACCGTCTGGTGCAGCACAATGTTCTTGCCGTGAGCGGCCGTGCGGTAGAAGCAGCAGGCGATGTGAATACACTGCTGCTGGATAAAACGGGAACGATTACGCTAGGCAATCGTCAGGCATCGGAGTTTCTGACCGCAGCCGGTGTCACCAGCGAAGAACTTGCCGATGCTGCCCAACTCTCGAGCCTGCCCGACGAGACGCCGGAGGGCCGTTCCATCGTGGTGCTGGCAAAAGAGCGATATGGCCTGCGCGGGCGCGAACTAGCGCACATGAACGTCGATTACATTCCGTTCAGCGCGCTCACCCGCATGTCAGGCATCGACATGGATGGGCGCAGTATCCGCAAGGGCGCCGCAGATGCAATTGCGAACTACTTGAAGGAAAATGGCTCGATCCTGCCGGACGAGGTGCGGGTCACCGTGGATACGGTTGCCCGTGCCGGGGGTACTCCGCTGGTGGTCGCCGAGAATGGGCGGGCCCTGGGCGTGATTCACCTGAAGGACATCGTGAAGGGCGGCATGAAGGAGCGCTTCGAGCAACTGCGTGCGATGGGTATCAAGACCATCATGATTACCGGCGATAACCCTCTCACTGCTGCGGCCATTGCTCGCGAGGCGGGCGTAGATGACTTCCTCGCAGAAGCCAAACCCAAGGACAAGATGGACCTGATCAAGCGCGAGCAGGCACAGGGCAAGCTCGTCGCGATGACTGGCGACGGCACCAACGACGCACCCGCGCTCGCCCAGGCCGATGTAGGTGTGGCGATGAACTCGGGCACCCAAGCCGCGAAGGAGGCCGGCAATATGGTCGACCTCGACTCCAACCCGACCAAGCTGATCGAGATTGTCGGCATTGGAAAACAACTGCTGATGACACGCGGCGCACTGACTACTTTCTCCATCGCCAATGATGTGGCGAAGTATTTTGCAATTATTCCCGCGATGTTCGCCGGGGTGTTTCCTGTCCTGACGGCCGTGAACATCATGCATCTGCGTACGCCCGAGTCCGCGATACTTTCGGCCGTAATCTTTAACGCGCTCATCATCGTCGGGCTGATTCCGCTTGCACTACGCGGGGTCAACTACAAGCCAATGTCCGCCGCAGCACTCTTGAAGCGAAACATGCTTCTCTACGGACTTGGTGGTATCGTTGCGCCGTTCGTTGGGATCAAGCTGATCGACATGCTGATCACATCGGTTCATCTGGTCTGAGCAAGCGTTGTGACCAAGCGGCTCTTCACGGATCGTGAAGGAATAGGAACGGTTTCGGAACTGCGAGGTTGGATCATGAAGAAGCATATCGTTACGTCGTTGATGTACACCGTAATCACCGCGATTCTATTGGGCATTGTTTACCCGCTTACCGTCACTGGCCTAGCACACGTCTTCTTTGCCCGGCAGGCGGAAGGCTCGCTGATCAAGCGTAATGGCGTCCTGGTGGGTTCGCGCCTGATTGGCCAGCCGTTTGATGGACCAGGCTATTTCTGGTCACGTCCCTCTGCCGCAGGCACGGGCTATGACGCCTCGAACTCCTCCGGCTCGAACTATGCGCCAACCAACGCGGCACTAATCTCTCGCGTCGCAGCGACCGTACAGACCCTTAACCCGAAGGGCACAGGTCCAGTGGTGCCCATTGACCTCGCCACAGCTTCCGCATCCGGGCTCGATCCAGACATCTCGCCAGCGGCCGCATATTACCAAACTGCGCGTATAGCGACTGAACGCCATATGAGTCAAGGCGCAGTACGAAATCTCGTCTCATCGCACGTCACGCCACGGCAATTCGGCTTGCTGGGAGAGCCGCGTGTCAATGTGCTTGAACTCAACCTGGATCTCGACAGCACCGCGTCCACACGCCCATCCAGCAAGTAGCTTACCGACCAAAAAAGCGAACGACAGCCCCCCGACATCCGCCGCCGGAGCAATTTGGCCCGTCCTCCGAGGCCCCAAGCCGAGCCGATACCTCCGGCACACGATTACATGCAAAGAGCTTCTAGAGAGAGTGCAGCAAATGGTAGGGAAGGTCTTCGCGCACTCACCAGTGCAAGTACTTTTACATGGCGAACTGAGCATGTGCCGCCAAATGCTACCGAGCGCCTCTCCGAAAGTTCCGCAAATTATTGATTTTATGGTGGGCACAGCAGGATTCGAACCTACGACTTCCACCGCGTGAAGGTGCCGATCCAAACGTACGTTATTGAAGGTAAACCCGTTATAAGTTGGCATAACCGGCAAAACCGGTCAAATCGGCGGTATCTGCCACAAAAATGCCACAAAGCCATAGCGACAAAAAGTGGGCTTGGACCGGCTAGCGGGGAGCCGGTCCAGCATGGCTTTCACAAGTCATAACAACTTGCCGAAATAAATCTTCAGAAGCTCATGAAACTTTATAATGAGCGATGAGGTGGCACTTGCATACTTTTATCGAAAATCTAACGACAACAGAAGCGGCCGTAGCTGCAGGGGTCACTTTGCCGCAGATCAATCGGGTTATCGACGACAGGATTCTTCCCGACAATTGGTACAGCACCTCGCCCGTCCGCACCTTCCGGACTGATGCCTGCCTGTTCATCGCTTTCTATTACGAGACGGCTGGCTGGCTGACTGCATCCGCGCGGCTCCAAACAATCCGCGACGCTGCAGCTCGTCAGTCGTCATGGGAAGAGTGGAAGAATTACGCTGTGCATGACCATTTTCTGACCCTCAATTTCTACGATCTTTGGAAGTCGGTGGATGCAAGACTTCGCAAGCTGGCAGATGCTCAAAGCATGGTGGTAGAAGATCCCGAAATCTTGAGCGGTACGCCGGTTGTACGTGGTACGCGGGTTCCAGTCCACAGAGTGGCAGCACTCTTTGATGGAGGTACGTCTGTGGGGGAGATTATGCAGGCATATCCTAGCTTGACTGAGTCACAAATCGAACTCGCATCGATCTACGCGAAAGCGGTGCCGCAGAGGGGTCGCCCAAAGCAGATACGGCTCCCGGTCGGCACTAAGATCCTAAACGTAACCAGCGGCCGCCTACAGACGCGAGCAAATTGAATTGGTCCCTAAGTACCTGATTGACGAATGTCTAAGTCCGGCTCTGGCGCTGCTCGCCCGGCAACGGGGTTGCGTCGAAAGTTCCCACGTTACATGGTTGGGAAAGAGCGGATGGAAAGACTGGGAACTCAAAGCATTTATTGTCGAGGGAGACTGGACGTTTGTGACGCGGAACAGTGTTGACTTTAGAGGGCGAATTGAGTCGCCAGGCGTACAGGGTCAATATGCTGGCGTCCCCATACATGCTGGCCTTGTTTGCATCAACGGACCGGAAAAGATGACCGCAAAGACAGAAGCGGATCTCTTTGGACTCGTTTTGGACGCCACTGGAATTGCTCAGCTCGTAAATGAAGTCGTCGAGATTACTCTTTCAGAAATGTCCGGTGAATACAAAGTCCACCGTTATGCGTTGCCCACAGTGACGACTTAGAGACTTGACTACGGTAGCTCTTCCTAGCCCTATCAAATATAGAATTCGCCCTACACCGCTTCAGACGCTAGTCAGTTCCTTCAATAACCGCTGCAAGTGGTATCGTCGTCCCGCGAGGCAATTTCAGCGACAATAGGGCTGCGAGCAGAATCATCAGACCTGAGCCCAAAAGACAGCCCTGGAATCCGCCCATTGAAAGATTAGACCAGAGAGCAACGTGCCGAGAAGACGACCTCCGGCATAGGCCATATAGTAGAAGCCGACATTCAACGCGACGCTTTCCTCGTCGGTGTAGGCGAGGACCAAGTAGGAATGCACGGCCGAGTTGATCGCGAAAACTACTGCAAAGGCAGCCAGCCCTACGATTAGGGCGGCACTCGGGTTTATGCTGGCGCGGAGTGCCCCAATCAGGCCCAACGGAATAAGTAACAAGATGAAAGCCCAATGCATTGCCGCAGGACCGTCGACCTTTTCCCTTCCCATCGACCGAAGGATATCGGGGACAAAGGCCTGAATGATGCCATAGCCGATAAACCAAAGGGCGATGAAGCCGCCTACACCGGCGAAAGTCCAGCCAAGTTGCGACAGAAATACGGGCAAGCCCACCACAAACCAGACATCACGCGCTCCGAAGAGGAAGAGTCTTGCCGCAGACAGCCAGTTGATCGCGGCACTCTTTGAAAAAAGAGCCGTAATTTTCACCTTCTTCTTCGAGCGACCGATCTCTGGCGGTAGAGCAACCACCGTGCCAAGAAGCACCGCAAGCAGTCCCGCGGCCATCGCAAGAAGCGCACCGATGAAGCCGAAGGACGCGAGTAGCAGCCCGCCGACAAAAAATCCCGCTCCTTTGAGTGCGTTCTTCGAGCCGGTGAGTCGGGACACCCATTTGAAGAGAGTGCCGTCCGTGTCGTCGGGCACGACTACCTTGATTGCGCTCTTCGCGCTCATCTTGGTCAGGTCTTTGGCTATTCCCGAGAGTGCCTGGGCTGCCATCACGTACGCGACGGAGAGAACCCGCGCCCATGATGGCTGTAACGCCGCAAGCATGAGCAACGCGAAGATCTGAAGCACGAGCCCACCGTATAACGTGGTCTTGAGCCAGACCGCCGATGCGATCCAGCCCCCGAGGAGGTTCGTGACGATGCCAAAGAACTCGTAAAACAGAAACAGAAACGCGATGGTAACGCCGCTGTATCCGAGCTTGAAGAAGTGCAGAACGACGAGCATTCGCAGCGCGCCGTCTGTGAGCGTGAAGCCCCAGTAAGCGCCTGTCACCAGAGCATAGCTACCAATGCCATTTAAGATTGTCTGCCTTTCAAGACCGCGCTGGAAGCGTAGTCGCGATCTTCGCGGCCAGCTCCACCATGCGATTCACGTAGCCCCATTCGTTGTCGTACCATGCCAGAATCTTGATCTGTGTGCCATCGATCACCATCGTAGATAGAGCGTCGATGATGGACGCCCGGGGGTCGTTGAGGAAGTCCACTGAAACAAGGGGTCTGTCCTCGTATCCAAGGATGCCACTGAGCCCGCCCTCGGCTGCGGCCTTGAGAAGTGCGTTGACCTCTTCGCCCGTTGTCGCACGCTCGACCTCAAATACACAGTCTGTCAGTGACGCGTTGAGCAGCGGAACTCGGACAGCTATGCCATTCAGCTTTCCTTTGAGTTCGGGATAGATGAGCGTGATTGCTGTTGCCGACCCGGTTGTGGTCGGAATGAGCGATGTGAGAGCGGAACGGGCGCGACGAAGTTCTTTGTGTGGAGCGTCCACCATCGTTTGCGTATTCGTCACATCATGGATCGTGGTGATAAGACCATGACGAATTCCGGGCCCTTCGTGAACCACTTTTACTACGGGCGCGAGGCAGTTCGTTGTGCAGGAGGCTGCGGTGACGATGTTGTGAATGCTTGGGTCATACAGATGATCGTTGACACCCATCACTATGTTGAGCGCCTCTTGTTTCACAGGCGCCGCCACGATAACCTTCCTGACGCCATGCGCAAAATACGGATTCAGGGTGTCCGGCGTAAGCATCTTTCCGCTACATTCCAGCACGATATCGACGTCCGAAGCCTCCCATGGAACGTCGCCCGGCTGGGCTTTATCAGTAAATGCAATCTTGGAGTGAGGTGTTGAGTGGGAGGATTCAGTGACTACTTCTCCAGCATTGCAGAAGTTTCTCAATCTCATTGCATTTAGCGAGGGAGCCAGCACCAGCGTCATCTCTTGTGCCTCGCCAAAATGCCATCTGTGTTTCCTCCTCAGTTGCGTGGAGCAGTGATTGCGCAAAAGTTCAGGCAGCCAGATCATAACGCGATGACAAGACAGGACTAGCCTTATTAGGTTGGTCGTAGCTCTCTTGCTCCAGCTCCTCAACTGGATGTGCTTTCCGTGCTGTAAGAACCAATGCCTCAGTTGCCGCTAACAGGCCGATCCACTCATCGACCTATCTTCGAGTGGATACGAATGAGCTTATGCGCGCTGAAGACTACAGCCACCTCACGCCTCACCGGTCCGCGTATTTGTCGGCACCGGCATCGTCAGAATTACCTTGAGATAACAAGCCTAAGACGTGCGCCGCGGTTTCACATAGATGGACGGCACCCTCGCCGTTACCTGCCACATCGACCGCATAGCCAGGACCTTCACGCAGACCGGTTGCGATGTTTTCCGCCAATCGAATTTCGTCTTCGACAACAAGAATTCGCATTCAATGCTCGGACGAAATCCGGTGCCTAACAATCCCGAGCTTAAGCAAGTGCAACGTCGTTTGAGGAGAGTCCAGCCAGATAAGTGTAGCCGAATGGCGAATTAAAGACCGCTCCGCCGGAGTAGCCGGCTCTACCAAGCTCATAGGTATGTGTAATTTGGTAAGGAACGGGCTGGTCTTGGAGAGCAGTGGTCAAGACAAGCGTGACGAACGCAACCGCATAGCGCATAGCAACGTTCCGATTCGTCCCAAACGTGGTGTCCGCGTGCAAGAGGGGTAGGTTCGGCGAGCTTCAGCCAAGGGGACTCCTGACGTGGCACCTACTGCCCTTTGCCGGCAACGGGCTCCATCTTTTTCGCACGTGTGCATGCACTGATGGGTCTTCGATGGCTCACGGTGAAAGTCCTTGTATGAAGTCGGCATGTGGTACCCCCCGGGGGGTCGTTTGACGATGCTGCTGAAAGGAATTGAGTTATGAAGGGGAAGTAGCGAAGTAGTAACTAGCCTTTGGGTTTAAGGGCGTTTCGATCCTGGATCATCCGCCGGTGTATGGCGCGGTGATTTTGTATCGAATGGGAGTCACAATCCTGAGGTGGTGGATTCTGTCTCAACCTAAGTCTAATTATCCGTTAAACGTGAAGGAAAATGACAAGTAAATAACCTTGAGATTATAGTCGCTGGGATGGAAACACCTTCAAAGAGTGATGCCCGGAAAGCGGGGATTACGAAAATGGCATTGACCGAGGTCGAGATTGAGTCACTCAATCGACATCTCACCGAAGTACTAGAGGGTGAAGCATTTAGGGGGAGCCACCGAAGCGGACAGTTCCTTGCGCACATCATGCGAGAAGCAATCGCCGGCCGCTTTGAGTCTTTGAAGGAGCGTGTAATCGGCGTGGAGTTGTTTGGCAGGAACGCGTCCTATGATACGGGTGCCGATGCTATCGTCCGGGTCACCGCGAGCGATGTGCGCAAACGTCTTCTTCAGCATTACGTGAAAAGCGGATCGATCTCTGGTTTTCACATAAGCCTTCCTACGGGGGCTTACCTTCCGGAAATCACGCGCGTTATAACTGAACGCGAAGCAGTTCTGGCTAGCCGTGTCGTCGCAGACGGAGATGAGTCGGCGTCGCGGCATACCTCCGCTTCGGCTTTGGAAGAATCAATCTCTTTTTCTTCTGCGCCAGAGCACATTGCTATCGTGCCTGCGAAGGGGTGGAGAAAGTATCAATTTTTTCTGGCCAGTGCGGTGCTTGTGGCGCTTAATCTGGCGCTTTGGGGCTTCTTGCTCCATCAATCGCGGCATAAGGAAGCCGCACATACGTCCATCCTGCCCTGGTCGGCATTCTTCGCTTCAACGCATGTACTGCATCTAATCACCAGCGACCCTACTATAGATGACGTCCAAGCGATGCTTGGCAGCGAAATATCTATCTCCGACTATGCAAATCACCGTTATCCTTCAGCCCCAAACGGACTCAGTCCTGGAGAAAAACACCTTTTTCAGGACATTCACAACGGAGATAAGGCTGCATCAGTCGATGTATCGTTGGCCGTAAGAATAGCGGAACTGGTTCAGGCCAATTCGGGCAAAATGGACGTTCGGCCCGCACGAACCCTTCAAATTACAGGCTTAAAGTCAGATGATAACTTCATTTTTCTGGGAAGCCCTCGTTCCGATCCGTGGTTCTCTCTCTTCGACGATCAGTTGGATTTCAGATTTGTTTACGACAAGAGCACACGAGCGGAATTTATCCGTAATTATCGCCCTCAGCAAAATGAGCAACAGGTGTACATGCCAAGCGTCCACTCATGGGGCAACGGCGAATCCTATGCGATTGTGGCTTTTGTTAAAAACCCAAGCCAGAACGGGCAAGTGGTACTTGTTGCCGGAGAGATGGCCGAGGGCACCGAGGCCGCAGGGGAACTCGCCACGAATCTGGTTCTTCTATCGACCATACTCAAGAAGTGTGGCATCGTTTCTGCCGGTCCCATGCAACATTTTGAGATTTTACTGCGATTGAACGCCATGGCCTACACGTCAGTCGACTTCGACCCGGTGGCGTGCCACGTCTTGCCAGACGCACCTGTCCGGAAAGACATTACCGATAAGTAGATGTGATCTGTTTGTCGAGATGAGCCGACTCGAGGATTTCTTCGGACCTAACTGGGTGTATCTACCGTTACGTAGAACTACTTCCTGTAGCCGTTCGTTATCAGAAAGATACAGACGCGTTAGGGAACCTCTCTAACGTATCCCTTCCGTGTAGCAAGGGAATAGTGTTGTCGCCGGTTCGGAAAGCATGGTTGTGCGGAGCCGAAGTGCAAGCGCAATGGACGTAGAACTCAGGCCAGATGTCACTGGGCTTCAGCTTACGCCATTCAACCTACGGAACCGAGGAGATATCGTCACAGAAGACTGAAGATTGTTTAGCTCCCCAGAAACAGTATTACGGGAACGGCGGTACCAATCAGAGGATCACTTTGGTTCCACGCCTTCGTATCGTTCCCTTACAAATTTGTTAAACCAGAAATCTCTACTTATGAGGCTAATCATGTCGAAGATTCATTCCCCAAAGTTTCTTTTTCTCGCCCTTCTTATTGCGGCTGTAGGTGTCTTATCGCCGCACGCCGAAGCTCAACAAACACCCCGCACAGACGCCGTCTATAACGGTTGGATCTCTGCCTACCAGGTCGCCGATGGAAGCAACTTTTTCATCGCCAAGAGCCTGACCGACCGCTCGGACGGCTTCTGGAGCGAGGGCTATGGCATCTTCGAGGCCGAAGATGCCTACTTCCAGGACCACAGCGCCTCTCGCTACACGCAGATCGTGCAACTGCTAAATGACTTCCTCACCAAGAATGGCAATAACTGGGGTGGAGATAGCTGGGACGACGATTTGGAATGGATTATTTACGCATACATCCGCGGATACCAGATGACCGGCAATACCGCCTACCTTACCGCAGCGGCAAATAATTGGAACCTGGTCTACAGCCGCGGCTGGGACTCCACCTTTGGCGGCGGTATCTGGGAAGAGAACAGCGGCCGCGATTCGAAGTGCATCCTCAGCAACGGTCCATTCGTGATTGAGGGCGTCCTGCTTTATCGCGCTACTGGAACTTCAACTTATCTGACCGAGAGCGAACAAGCATACGAGTGGGTGCGCAACAACCTCTTCAACTACACCAACACCACCAACGCAAAAGGAGTTCCGGGCCAGGCCGACGAGTGCATTCACGCCAGCGGACTCGCCGTTTCCGACAATGTCTATAACACCGGTCTGATCGTAAACGCTGCCAATTCGCTCTACAGGGAGACACTCAGCTCAGAGTATTACGGCGACGTACAACTGGCTGCTTCGCACGTCATGAGCAAATGGCCCATCATGAGCGCCAGCAATCCCGATAACTTCTTTCGCGGTATCGCTGCCTTCGCCACTCAGAATAACCTCTGGAGCACCTACAACACCTACGTACAGAACAACGCCAACGCTGCCTGGAACGAACGCCGCACCGATTACAACATCACCAACAACAATTGGACGGTACCCACGACAACCACGGGCAATATCGTGTCCATGGACTCCGGTGCCTCCATCACCGTCCAGGCGGTTCTTCCCGTATCGTTCAGCTTCTCCGGCAACTATGAGATCCTGTGCGACAGCGGCCTTGTCCTTGATGTCAGCGGCGGATCAACCTCGGGCGGCGCAGCTGTCGTTCAAACTGCCTACACCGGTGCCACCAACCAACTTTGGACGTTTGTATCTACCGCAGGTGGCTATTTCCAGATCAAAAACGTCAAGAGCGGCCTGGTCCTGAACGTCAAAGGCCACTCCACAACCTCGGGCGCGCTCATCCAGCAGTATGGCCCACAAGGCATGCAGCCGGGCAACGATGAGTGGATGCCTGCTCTGAATTCCGACGGCACCTACTCCTTCTACAACCTCAACAGCAACATGGCATTGGAAATCTTCGGCAGCACCAGCGGAACGCAGTTCGAGCAGAACTTCGCCAACAACAATACGGACCAGAAATTCACGCTGATCAAGCGCTAAGCAGGTCCAGCGCAGCGGCGCGCCATCACCAGGTGACGCGCCGCTGCGACAACTCGAAACCATCTTCGAATGGTATGGTTTGAAGGGTCGCGCCTGCGCGTTTAAATCCAGTGGTGGGCATTCAGTGAATCTGAGGTTCGTTATGTCTAGACAACAAAATCAGCATCTACTTAAATGTGCAGCCGACAAATGCGTCGGACGTTTTCTCCGGAACCTTTCCGGCGCTTTTGCTCTCGTGGTGGTACTGTTTCTGGCCCATTCCGCGATGGCGCAGCAGATGAAGCCAGTCACAATTTCGACCAAGTGGGCGAAGGATGTCGATCCGTCTAACCCGCTACCCGAATATCCGAGACCGCAGATGGTGCGCTCACAGTGGCTCAACTTGAATGGCATATGGCAGGTAAGAAGCGGAGCCGCAGACGACGCTGTTCCAGTAGGCAAAGAGCTCCGCGGAAAGATCGTTGTTCCCTTTCCCGTAGAGTCGGCTTTGTCCGGAGTGAAGCTGCATTTCGATCGGCTGTGGTATAGGCGTACGTTTGCCATTCCCTCCGACTGGGCCGGCAAACGCGTCAACCTTCATTTTGGCGCAGTTGATTATGAGGCCGAGGTTTTTGTGAATGGCAAGTCCGTCGGTGTACACCGCGGCGGATACGATGCATTCAGCTTTGACATAACCAGCTTCCTGACTCCCTCCGGCCCCCAGGAACTCATCGTGCGGGTGTACGATCCTACAGAATTTGGCGGACAGCCCCGCGGCAAGCAGACCACCAACCCGGAATCCATCATGTACACCTCCACCACGGGCATCTGGCAGACCGTGTGGCTGGAGCCTGTGGAACAAGTCTCGATCGAGAATCTCAAGATCGTTCCGGATGCCGATCATGGCTTATTGCACCTGAGGGTAAATTCAACCAGTGCCAGCCGCGGCCTGCCGGTTGCAGTCGTGGTAAAGAACGGTAATGAAGTTGTCCGCACCTTCGACGGACTCTCCGATGCCGATCTAACGATTCCCCTCCCCCATCCAAAGATATGGAGCCCGGAAAACCCTTTTCTCTACGACCTGCAGGTCACGCTGAATCCACATTCGCCGGCAGCCGACACCGTCAAGAGCTACTTCGGGATGAGAACCATCGAGATCGGCAAGGTAGATGGCTTCAATCGAATCCTACTGAACCACAAGCCCATCTTCGCGATGGGGCCGCTTGATCAGGGCTTCTGGCCGGAAGGGATTTATACCGCGCCGACCGATGCCGCACTCCGCAGCGATATCGAAATGACCAAGACATTTGGGTTCAACATGATCAGGAAGCACGTCAAGGTTGAGCCGGCGCGCTGGTATTACTGGGCCGATAAATTGGGCGTCCTAGTTTGGCAGGATATGCCGTCGCCCGTTTCCTACCTTGGCCTGCAGGCGATCAACCACGATGTACCGGTCGACCGCCAGGAATTCGAATCGGAGTTGCGGCGCATGGTCGAGACGCATTGGAACTCCCCCGCAATCGTCATCTGGACCATCTTCAACGAAGATCAGGGTGAGTACGATCCGGCCCGTCTTGTGGATCAGGTCCGCAGCGTGGATCCAACCCGGCTTGTCAACGAAGCGAGTGGATGGAAGATCACTGGGGCGGGCGATCTGAACGACGTGCATTCCTACCCGGCTCCTGGTATCAGGCCCGCAACGGCGACTCAAGCTCTGGTAGACGGGGAGTTCGGCGGCATCGGCCAGGTCGTTCCGGGCCACGCCTGGCAATTTCGCGGCGACGGTTATATCAACGCGGGTACGCCCGACGATATGCTCTATCTCTACGCCGAGTATCTGAACCTTGCCAAACAATATCGCGATGCCAATGGCTTGTCTGGAGTCATCTACACGCAGTTGACAGATGTTGAGCAGGAGATGAATGGACTGCTTACCTACGACAGAATTCCCAAGGTCGATCCCGCGAAGATAGCGCAGGCAAACCGTTTCGAATTGCCCCTTCCGAAGTATGTGCCTGTAGTGGCAACCTCAGAAGTCTCTCCGCAGATGTGGCGATTTACGACTGAATCGCCGGGCAAGGAATGGAGTCTGACGAGCTTTGACGACGCCGCATGGACGGAAAAACCTGGCGGATTTGGAAACGTCGCTGATAGGCCGGGGACCCCATGGACTACGAAAGGAATATGGATCCGCAGGCACTTCAATCCAGGAAAACTCTCAGCTGCACAGGTGGAGAACCTGGTCGCGAACGACATGCATCTGGGCAACATCCAGATCTACATCAACGGCGTTCTGGCCTATGAGCAAGGCAAGAATGGCCTCTTGTATGAACATCGCGGCTTGACCAAAGAAGCGCGCGCAGCCATAAAGGTAGATTCTGACAACGTCCTCGCCGTTCACGGTGTAAGCAGGGATGACAAGCAGTGGGTAGACGCTGGTCTCGATCTTCGCATACCGCAAGATTAGGGAGTATACCGCTCGACCTAACCGCCGGATTGTCGCGCGAGCAATCCGGCGGTTAGCTCTACCTCACGCTCAACACCTTGACGCCCTCATGCGGCGAGCTCTTAGACACGTATCCCACAGCTCCGGGTGTATGCGCCACATACTCTATCAGTGCCGCCTCTGAGTCGAAGCTGCGCGGCATCACGCCCTGCCCGGAGAACAGCAGGCTCCGCCAGCCTACACGGAACGCCGCATCTGACTTGCCTACATACCGGGTCAGGAACTCGTCGTTCACCGGCCCTGCCTTGAGCAGCACAGGTGTCACATGCGAGCCGTCTTTGAACGAAGACGAGCCGCCTGTAAACACATCCCGCAGATCCGCGGAAGAGACCTCAGAGGCCTTCACCCCCGGGTTAGCTATAACCGCCACCTGAGCCGCCGATACCTGCGTAAACAATCCGCAGCAAAGGAAGACGAGAAAGAACAACACACGCTGATTCATGGGCTCCACTCCAAAATCCTTCATTAGAAGCTCACCCCCATCTTCAGCAGAGTCATCTTCGTATTCGGCTGAATGTTGTCATTGTTAACGGCATAGAACGCGATATCGGTTCCATCAATCCAGTGCTGTTCCACCTTCGCGTAAAGGAAGCTGTTGAAGTCGTACCGCGCTGCCAGGGCCCAGTCCTTCGCATACCGCGCATCTCCATAGTCCGCTTTATGATCAACCGTGCTGCCGAAGTAAAGACCTCCGCTCAGCTTGCTCGTTATCCTCCAGCTTCCCATCACGTAAAAGGCATGATCGTCAATGAGGAAGAATGACGGCGGAAGACCTGTCAGATCTAGATCGACCTTGACCTGCACCCGGCTGGCCTCGGCCGTGAGAGACAGCCTGTCCTTTTCATATTTGGCAAAATACCAGGTCTGACGATACTGCGACAGTTTTATTGTTCCCGAGTCCGGTCCTGCCATGATCGCGCCGTTCAATCTGCCCGAACGTTCGCTGGCTCCCACCATCAACCCGCGCACCGGAGTCTCCCAGCGTGCCGATCCACCGCCGGTCTTGCCGCTGATGCCGTTCGGAACCGTCAGCCCCGCGTCGCGCAGGTTCTGAAAGTATCCGTCATTCGACGCGAGGACCCGCTCCCCTCCAAAGGCTCGATACTGCAGCTTGCCCATGTGCCCACCCATCCGCACGCTGCCGTATGCCACCCCGCCATAGATTGAAAGGTCGGAGTTGCGGCTGGCAAGGGGATATATCGACTGCGGCAGAAGAATCCACAGCTGCGCCGGATCGATATCCTGCGTCTCGTTGAAGATCCCCATCGGCGTCTTCACCTTGCCCGCTCGAACGCCGAAGTAGTCATTCCTCTTGTAGTCGAACTGCGCCCAGTCCAGCGTAATCTGGTTGGTCAACGTGCCCAGCAGGAAGTAGCGCCCCTGCACGGCAATGTGCAGCCGTGGGTCTGGCTGGGCGCTTACATTAACCACCGCCTCGCTCCACGCTGGACTCCCGTCGGTCGAGTCGGTCGTGTTCCAGTTGTTATGAGTGGTGTAGACAAAGCCCTGCGTCACATACCCGTGTACCTGGATGTTCAGATCATCCACTTCCTGCGCCGGCGCGAAGGAGGCAGTAGCCATCACAACCGCCGCCGCGATAACTAGTCGCTTGATCAAAAGTCACTCCTATACCCACTCACACCACGGGTCACAGAGCGAGTATCGTCGCAAAATGTGCCAAAGTTTAACCATTGCATCTTGTCGATCTGGTTTCGCCGTCCCAACATGGGACACATCGCACGTAGCCCACGTCTTGGCAACAATGAAATACCAGGCATAAGAAGAACATCCACTTCGATTGCGATACGGCAGCCTGGCACGGTATGGAATAGCTCCGCGAATGACTCCAGGGATCCGAGGGACGTTCCGCCTCACCTCTCATACACTTGCTTACACGAAGACACGAATCCTGACCGCATGCCATCCATGTGACGACTACCCTCGTCACATGAAGACCCTGCACGAAGATGAGAAATCAAAGCTAACGCTTCCAAGGACTGACATTAAGCCGAGGAGCGAGGTTTGCGTCGGAGTGAAAATTCCTCTAGTCGCAAACGAGAGGCGCCGGTTCGCTATTCTCCTGTGCACCCTTCTTTTGTTCCTTCTTGCGCCTTCCGTTCCTGCGATTGCTCAGCAGCTGGCCGCTACAACGACTTTGGCGGGTGTGAATCTACCGGACGCTCCGCAACCTCAATCAGGTGCTCAGACTGGTCCAGCCGGTCAAACACAAGAGCCCGGAACCATTTCGGGTGTGGTGCTTGATCTGACTGGAGCGAGCGTAGTTAGTGCACAGGTAACGCTGAATGGAGCTGATGGAACCCAGGTACGCGCGATGAAGTCGAAGCCAGACGGTACGTTTGTCTTCTTCGCCGTCCCACCAGGCTCTTATTCAGTGGCGATCAACGCTGACGGATTCGAGCCGTTTATCTCTGATCCTTTTGTCCTGACGGCTGGGCAAGCCTATGACGTACCTAAAACGTTGTTGTCCATTGCGTCAACGAGTACATCCATAGATGTCCATCCGACGGATGTGACGGCTTCCGAACAGATAAAGCAAGAAGAGCAACAGCGTGTTCTCGGCTTTGCGCCAGCTTTTTACGTCAGCTATGTTCCGAATGCAGCTCCGATGACCACAAAGCAGAAGTATTCCCTTGCTGCGCGTGACACTTTAGATTGGTCTACCTACATCGGAGTGAGTGTAGGTGCGGCCATCGAACAAGCGAACAACAGCTTCGGTGGATACGGACAAGGCGCCGCTGGCTACGGCAAGCGTTGGGCGGCACTTTTCGCCGATGGACGTTCCAGTGATTTTCTAAGTCACGCCGTGTTCGCTTCTATGCTTCATCAAGATCCGCGCTACTTCTACCAAGGCACTGGAACGAAAAAATCACGCTTGTATCACGCCTTGAGCAGTGCCTTTGTTGCACGCAGCGATAGCGGGAGGACGATGCCGAACTATTCGTATCTTCTAGGGACTATGACATCCGGCGCTCTCTCCAATGCCTATTATCCTCATGCGGATCGCGGGGCAGGTCTCGTCTTCACAAACGCCGCTATAGGCATCGGTGGACGTGCCTTTCAAGCAGTAGTCGAAGAATTTGTCAGCAAAAGGCTCACGAAGAATTCCCCTAAGTCGATGCCGGCTCCTGATGGGGCGTCTGACTCGTCCGGCAGTCCACTGCGGTGACCGCTTCGTATCTTGACCATTGGATTCCCTAAGTCAGACATGAGCCCCTAAGTTTATGTGGATCAAATTCAGTAAACTTGGATACGTTTGCAGTCAACGCGCGATCCATTCATTGTCGCGTGAGCAGTTACTGGAAGAGGCGCTATGCTCGAGAGCCTTATCGATCGAATTGTCGCGGTTTCACAACACGTTCCAAAATCGCGCCTTTTTTTCAAGATCTTCGGCTGGTTCTGGCTCACTACAATAGCGGTCCATCTGGCCTTCTCTGTCGGCAGCGCGCTTACAGGTGTTCATGTCGTTCCCCAAGGCAATATGTATGCAACCGTAGCGCCGCTACTGGCCGCCGAAGCTGTCGAGACCTTTGAGGCCGGCGGAGCGCCTGCGTTCACTCAATTCTCTGAACATAATTTCACGCAGAATCAGGGAACGCTTTTTCTTCTTAATGGCTTTTATACGGATGTTTTATCGAGGCCCCTTCCTCCAAATGGGCTGCGCGTCGCGAAAGAAGCTCGACTAGGGCAGCTGACCATCTTTGGCCCGAATCTTGGTGCGTATAAATATCTGAGCCGCTCAGGTCGCCCCTATATCCTTCTGCTCGCAATGCGCGAGGGCCCCAGTGAGTTTCGCGAGATTTGGGGTCTTTCAGCGCTGTGGTTCGTGGCTGCAATCGGAACCGTGGTCACGATGCTCTGCTGGTGGTTGACCTACCACATCGTTTCTCCGATAAACCATATTCAAGTGGCAGCGCGGGAGGTGGCGCTTGGAGACTTAACGGCCCGGGTGGCGACGAAAGTACATCTGCGAAGAGACGAGCTTGCTGCTTTGGCCAGGGACTTCGACGGGATGGTCTCCCGGCTGGAATCTCTGATCCGGTCGCAAAAGTCTCTGCTCAACTCTGTTTCGCATGAGGTGCGGTCTCCTTTAGCTCGCATCACACTCGCCGCCGAGGTTCTGCGCGACGGTCCAGCTTCGGAAGCTGGGAACGCGTTAGCTCACCTCGACCGAGATGTAAGCCGGTTGGATATTCTGATGGGGCAACTGCTCACGTTGTCGCGGCTCGATACAGGCCTCGGGTGCGGAGAACACGAGAGCCTTGACTTGGTCCAGCTTGTGGAAGAGCTTCTGCGGACGGAGACTTTGAGGCGCGGGCGAATGGGAAACGAGTTCTGTTCCGCTGCGACTTGGCACGGCTGGACTTGACCGCAAATGCAAATGCGCTGAGAAGCGCCGTTGAGAATGTTATTCGCAACGGCATCCGGTTTTCGGAGACTGGCGCCGAGGTCCTGGTGGATCTTCGGGTCATCGATCAATCAATAGCCACATGCGTTCAGGTGCGTATCCGCGATCATGGTCCTGGCGTGCCGGAAGATTATCTCTCTGCGATATTTCAGCCATTTTTCCAGGTAAAACGCACTTCCGGCTCGCAGGTTGGCAACGGCCTTGGGCTGGCCATTGCTCTTGAAGCAGTCCGAATGCACCGCGGCTCCATTTCTGCGACGAACCTGTCTCCGTCGGGCTTGGAAGTTCTTATCGAGATACCTCTAGATCATTCGTTTGCCCCGCCGCATACCCTTATAGGGAAGTCTTCGACAGGCAAGCTAGAACCATCAGAAGCCTACAAATCATGACGAATCTGATCACATCCTAACGGCACTTCTGGGTGTATAGGTTGATCCTAGTGAGTATTAGTTCGCGCCTGGTTCTTTACTCACCTATGCCAAATGAGGTGAGCAGACAACCACAAAAGAACGGAGGCCTGATGCAGAGCGAAGTTCTTACATACCATCCAACGCGCGATCATAAATTTATAGGCGTGCTGAAAGCAGCCTTCAAGTGCGCAGGGCTCCTCGTGATTATGGGTTTGGCGGTTCTGCTTGTTGCAATTGCTTACCTCAGCCACGTTGGGGAGCCAAGCTCTGCCGCCTCCATGAAGTTTGAAGGATTCATCGAACTGCCGAAAGATCGCATACTAAATATCTTCGACTACATGGCTCTCTCCGACCACACCATCTTCGTCGGCAACATGCTATCGGGCAATGTCGTTAAGGTGCAGCTGACGAACGATCATGGTGGACCGCTCGCAACTGTCTCAGAGCAGCAAGGGACCGGTAACGCTCATGGCATCGCGGTGATTCCGAACGAGGACAAAGCATTTGTCACTCGCAGCGGGGAGAACGTTGTCGACGTGTTTCAGCCCAGCTCCCTCAATCTGCTTGGACGAATCCCGGTCGCCGATGACGCGGACGCAATCATTTATGATCCTGCGAGCCGCATGATCTATGTCGCGAACGGAACGCCTAAGCTGGCGACGATCATCGACCCGGAAAAGCTTCAGACAGTGGCTACAGTCCCGCTGGGTGGTGAACCGGAATATCCTGCCGCGGACGTGGAGCATAGCCTCATTTATCAAAACCTGCATGACACGAACGAAATTGCAGCGGTCGATCTCAAGTCTGGTTCCGTGGTTGGCCGATGGCCTCTTTCGCCTTGTGTGGGCCCGTCGGGGCTCGCACTCGACCCAGCGCAGGGCCGCCTCTATGCTGTGTGTATGGAAAACTCTCAATTGGTCGTTTTCTCCGTCGGACAACATAAGGTCATCGCCACACTGCCAGTAGGCGGCAAGCCGGACTCCATCGCGTTAGATCTTGGGCGGCACCGCATCTACACCGCTGGAATGAAAGGAGTGATGACGGTGATCGACCAAAATGGGGAGAACTATCGCGTCCTCGACAATATCCATACGCACCTTTTTGCCCATACCCTGCTTGTCGATCCTCAATCGCATAGAGTGTATGTAACGTACGCCGCGCTTTTGAGCGCGCCTCGAATCGCGGTGTTTTCGCCTGAGCCTTAGAGCGCCAGCATGGAGGACGATAGTGGCATGGCACGCATCCCGTTCGTTGTTCCCCGCGTAGAAAGCACTGGTCTTCACGTGCCTGATCCAGCTGAAAGACAGAAAATCCTGTTGATCGATGACGACCAGGAGATGTGTCAACTCCTGTCAGCGCGATTCGCCTCGGAGGGCTTCGACCTCCAGACGGTTTCTCTCGGCAAGGAAGGGCTGCGATGCGCGTTAGAAACATCCTTTGAATTGATCGTGCTCGACGTGATGCTCCCGGATACGCGAGGGTTCGATGTCCTCCGTGAATTGAGAAAGCATACGCTTACGCCTGTCATCATTCTGACCGCGCAGGGCGATGAAGTCGACCGCATCCTTGGACTCGAATTGGGTGCGGACGACTACCTGCCAAAACCCTTTAGCACACGTGAACTGCTTGCTCGAATGGCAGCGCTCCTTCGACGTTCGGCTTGGAAAGGACCTTCCAGTCCTGGAAGACCACCCAAGATCTATTCCGGAGACCTTGAAATTGATCTCGCATTGCGTATGGTTCTTCGAAAAGGGGAGCCGATCAAGTTGACCTCCACTGAATTCGATCTCACGCGCAGCTTCTGTGAAGCTCCAGGCGAGGTCCTGACGCGGGAATGGCTGGTGGCAAACATACTAGAGCGCACCTTTGTGCCCTTCGACCGAAGTATTGACCTCCATATCAGCAATCTGAGGCGGAAGCTTGGTCCCCGTCCCGATGATTGCGAGCGTATACAGAGTGTACGGGGGGTCGGCTATCTATACGTCTGGCCGGCATAACGGAACCCCATTCGTTCTTGTCGATGAGTAGGGCCACGGCGGCGCTCACGATCTCCGATGTCCGCAGCGAGCCTTATGGTGTCAATTCTGCTGAGTGAGAAGCTCAATCAGCCGCTCTTCAAACTGATCCAGGTCCGCACCTAAATCTTGAGTAGCCCCCGTGTACACAAGCTTGCCTTTCGAGATCACGCTAATTTCGTCACACAGGCTACGAATTTCATGCGAATCGTGGCTGCTTAGAAACGTCGTAACATTTTCGTCGACCGCGAGTCGGCGTAGCAGATTCCACATCTCGCGCTTTGCTGGCAAATCGAGCCCGCGCGTAGGCTCATCCAGGAACAGCACCTTGGGACCACCCATGAGTGCACGTGCAATCTCTACGCGCCGTTTCATTCCCGTGCTGTATGTCCCAATCAGCTTGCCTCGGAAGTCTCCTTCCAGTCCCACGTCGTCTAGCAGGCTCTCCACATGTTTTCGTGCATCGGGAATCTGCCGCAGACGTGCAAAGTAAAGAAGGTATTCCCGTGCCGTCCACGTAGACTGGCTCTCGCTGGTTTCATCGCTTACCAAGCCGATCAATCTTCGCACCTCCAGCGGCTCCTTCGCGACATCGTATCCCCACAGCTTCGCTGTTCCCCCGCTTGGCGGAAGCAATGTGGTTAGCATGCGGATGGTTGTCGTCTTTCCAGCGCCGTTCAGCCCAAGAAATCCAAACAGGTGTCCTTTGGGAATCTTCAAGGTAACGCCATCGACAGCAGTAAAGTCGCCAAACTTCCGTGTCAGACCATTTATTTCTACCGCAAAGTCAGTCATCGCGTCCGCCTCCACCGTGTCAGCGCAGCTCCAAAACATGCCAACGGCAGGAGGCATGAGACTGCGCCCATCTCGTAGATTGCGCTGCTAACCCCTGCATCTACCGCAGCGCGAGCGCTGAATGTACGCGGCTGACTTTCTCCCGCGACCTCATACGTTGCATTAATACTCAATGGATACCGGTTACCTCCGATGTCCCATGGCTTGGTTGGGTTCAACGCTACGGGCACCCGCGCGATCCATCCGCTTGCAACGTGGCGTCCATCAGTCATCAACGGCCCTGAGTCGTTGGTGTAGACATGCTTCTCTAGTTGAGACTCCGTCTGCGTTAGCGACGTTTCGTCCACCGAGATCTCCAAGCCGTCTTCGCCGGTGATCCTTGGGCGCAGATTTGTTACTTGCGCGGTAACGTCTACGGGAAGCAAAAGCAGTAGGTCGCGATGGGTAATTTGGTCCGTACCCAAAGGCCTAACATCTTCACGGTTCAGGACTGCATTGCAGCAGCGCCTTGGCAGCGGCGATCCGGAAGCAACCAGGGCCGCTGCAGTTCCCGAGCGAGATAGCCCACGAACGGGAGGCGCATTATTCGCACTTGGTGCCTGGGTGTCGTAATTGGTGTCTGCAAGTACCACCGGAAACAGAACTATCCCAGAGATCGCAACGAAAATAATCCATCGCTGCGGAAGCGTGGCCTCCCACGTCTCCACCCCTTGGGCGCGCAGAAAGATCCATGCGGCAAGTGCGAGCGAGCCCAACGCAATGACCGCCAGGCTTACCCAGGTCATCGTTGTCGTAGACGGGATGCGATTTGTTGCCAACGTGAAATGTAGAGCATTCTTGAGAAGTACCGCGGGACTTGCCAACGTGATGTGGCCCGTGCGCGCGGCTCCGTTTCCTCGCGCCACCATCAACTCCTGCAGGGGTATAAGACCGACGTAAGCCAACAGGACCCCCATGCCGGCCCCTGTTGGCGCTGCTACACTACGACCGATAAACAGCACGCCGATCAGAGTGCCAACAGCCAAACTTGTAATCAGAAGCCCCGGGGTCCAGATGAGAAATTTATGCAGGAGTGGCGGAACGCCTACGTGCCGAACATAAACGAGCATCATGGGAACTAAAGCTATGTAGTAGGCGACTGCCAAGGTCGTCAGCACCAAGAACTTTGCAACCAGCCAGTCGCGGCGCGTCACTGGCGCCGTGAACACACATTCGACGAACCTGTTTACCCGTGGCCCGGCCACCATCCCAGCTCCGATCGGGATGAATGCAAGAGGAACCAGGCCATACGCAATAATGCCGTATCCATCGAGCCATGTATCTTGGGTGCCGACGGTGGCCAAGGCACCGAGCGCAAGCAAGACCACCGTGGCCCCCAGCCACGCGAAACGGCCTCGCATCGTTGCCTTCAGTTCTTCTGTGTAGAGCGTCGCAATAACGTTAGCCATAATTATTTCCTGTGAGAACAGTGTCAAGACTACGGAGCATAGGTTAAGTTGTGCTGAAGAGACCGTCAGCCGGGGCAGGACGAACGCACATCCATAATCCTTACGCGCGAGGTTAGAGCGGGAGCAGCTGTCGGTGCGGCTCGACAGCGCCGAAGACGACGGTTGCTTTCGTGCCCTCGCCTGGCGCGCTGGTGACTTTTATGCTGCCACCGGCTCCGTCTGCAATGGACTTGCAGATGGCAAGCCCGAGCCCAGTGCCGCCAGTGTTGCGGGAACGCGATCGGTCCTCCCGGTAGAAACGCTCGAAGATGTGTGGCAGTGCTTCGCTTCCGATGCCACTCCCCGAATCGTTCACTGCTAAGGCGATCTCCCGGTTGTGATTGCGAGTAATGCCGATCTCGACCTGAGCCCCACGCTGACTGTGCTGGATAGCATTGAGCACGAGATTTGAAATCAAGACATCGGCTCGCTCGGGTGAGATCCGCACCATCATCCCCGGTGGGCAATCGCACTTTAGAACAATTTGCTGCTCCTCGGCGATGGGTCGCAGTTGAGCTAAAACGTTTCGGACCGCGGCGCTCAAGTCGAGCGGAACGACGTCCCCAACTGAGCCATCTTCAACCCGCGCCAGCAGAAGCATCTGCGCGACCAGGGCTTCCACACGGAGATTGTCTTGGAATGCGCGTTCCAAGCCGGCCGCGTATTCATCCGGCGTTCTGCGCTTAAGCATTAGCACCTGGAGGGACGAGCGCACGACGGCGATAGCAGTTTTCAACTCATGGGCGGCATTGCCGACAAAGCGCTGCTCATTTTCGAATGCCTCGCGCAGGCCTCGTACGGCCTCGCTCAGTACGTCGGCCAGCGGTCGCAGCTCGCGAATCTTTAGGACTGAAGCTGGAGGATCGAAGTTCAATAATGGCGGCGAGATGTTGCCAGCGGCCGTTTCAAGGTCGGAAAGCGGCCGAAGTGCGCGGCGCAGAAAAAACGAGACGCTACCCATCGTCAGCGCGGCTGCAACAAAGATTGAAATCAGCGCCAGCTTTAGTGGCTCGAAGATCTCGTGCCAGACGTGCCTCTGAGGCGAAGCATACACGATGGTTACCGGGCGCTGAAGTCCGGCTCTGCCGAACTTCGAACGATCAATGATGCGCAACGCCTCGCGCTGTAGGACACGGTAGCGAACCCCACGAAATCGGACGCTCCTGAACCCATTTGCGCCGCGCACCGTCAACTCACTTGGCGCCCTGGCTGAGCTGCCCAGCATCGAGCCGCCAAAATTGTATACCGCGAAGACATCTTCTTTCGGAAGCCGCAACTCGTCGGGATCCACCTCGACACTCGAGTTGGCGTCTTTGGCATCCTGAATCGCACCCAGCAAGGAGTCGGAGCGTCCCTGCAGGCGCACATCGAACGCCCGCAGATGCGTGTGAGCCTCATCGAAGATCGCTGTAGTAGCAAGCAGTAGAGCGCATAGCACCTGAGCAACGAACACTATGCCGACAACCTGACGTGTGAGAGAACGGGACTTCATCGCTCGCTCGTCTGGTTTGCAAGCCGATAGCCGCGGCCACGCAGGGTCTTCACTATCTCCCACTCACTACCCGTTCGCAGCTTCTTGCGCAGGTTCGACACGTGAACTTCAATTACATTCGAATGATGTTCCCAGGTGAAGTCGTAAAGATGTTCGAGCAGTTCACGTTTGGAGACGATAACCCGTGGACGGTACATCAGATACTCAAGAATTCTGTACTCGGTAGGAGACAGGTCCACCTTGTCATCCCCCTGGCGTACCGTCTGCTCGGTGGTATGGACCACCAGGTCACCGAAGCGCAATATAGGCTCGGCGGTTCCGCGGCTGCGGCGGATAAGAGCACGCGACCGAGCGATCAGCTCACCCAAATCAAAAGGTTTTGTCATGTAATCGTCCGCTCCGGCGTTCAGCAGGTCGATGGTCTTACCGGCCCCGCTCATCGCCGTCAGTACGAGGATGGGCGTTGACTTGCGACGAATGCGGAGATGCCGAACGACTTCCTCCCCGCTGAGCTTCGGAATCATCAGGTCGAGCACAATCAGGTCGTACTCGGCGGTTTCACATTGATGGACGGCATCCTCGCCATTACCTGCCACATCGACCGCATAGCCAGGACCTTCTCGCAGACCGCTTGCAATGTTTTCCGCTAATCGAATTTCATCTTCCACAACAAGAATCCGCATTCAATGCTCCGACGAAATCGGGCGCCTAACCATCCAGAGCTCAAGCAAGTGCAACGTCGTGGGAGGATAGTCCAGCCAGATAAGTGTAGCGGAACGTCTGATTCGACATCGGTCCGCCGGAGTAAGGCCGTCAAGCTTCAATCGAAATCGAGCGGCTGCATGTCCACATCACTGAGGTCTAAAGCATGCACGGCTGACGCTCTCACATTGATCGCGCCTCACCAACGATTCTTTCTAATCTCTCAATCTGCCAAGATGAAGCTCACATGATTTCGGGATCAGCTGTACATTCAGAAGTCAATTGTCGGTCGTGACATAGCGTGCCACTTAACGGAGATTTCCTTGTTTCTCAAAGCCTTTATAAAACACCACCCACCACACTCCGTGCCTGGAAGCCGGGCCGCTTTTCGTGCCTGGAATTTGTCCAGCCGACCCGCTGACCCTCCTTTGTGTCATACCAGTCAGTCAGTGGAACACGGGTCGGTGTCTCGCCAATCACTTGGCGATCGGATCGATCAGGGCCTTGAACTCTTCGGGCTTCAAGGCGAGCGTTGCTGTCCAGATGCTCCAATCGAGCTTGGTGTAATCGGCGCGGCTATCCAGTGGCAGCCCATACTGGATAGCTGGAACTCCTCTTCTCTCAAGGACTCTACAAATTGCGTAGTTCCTCTAGGCGACGCAGCAACCGCTGGTAGAAGCGCATGCGCACTTCGGATAGCTGTTTGTCTATCCCTACTTCGCTGGTGCGCTGCCTTCTAACTGCCTATAAAAATGCTGCACAGTGAAGTACGCAGGCTTGTGTTCCCGCTGCTGCGTTACCAGCCCCTTCGCGTTGACATACGCCAGGCTCTCGGGATGATCGCCGACATTGCCCTTCACTGGCAGTGGAAAGTCGTTGTACAGCCACGGCGCTCCGCCGATCATGAAGGACCGCCGCTCCGGAGCGTAGATCTGCTCCATATGACTCTCCAGAAAGTGCGCCTGAAACTCCAGCGAATAGTTCTTCGCGCCCGGCTTACTAGGCAGCGCTGGCGTCCAACCCGCAACCGACTCCGAACCGTACTCGCTCACGAAGATCGCCTTGTCAGGATATTTCTCGTGCAGCTGATCGAGCACAGCGCCCAGATCGTCCGACTTGCCGTAGTACCAGCCAAAGTATTCATTGATGGCGATGAAGTCGACCGGTCCGAAGCTCACATCTTTCTCCCGCCGATCCGAAGCAAACGTTACCAGACGCGTCGAGTCGAGGCTCTTCACGTAGGCAATCTCCTTGCTGACCGTATCCGCCACCTCCGGCTTCTGCGTTGGAATCTCATTCGCAACCGACCACACGATTACGCTCGGATGGTTCCAGTGTTGAGTCACGCTGGCCTCGAGCATGGGCCGAATGGTGTCACTCCAGATCGCCGGATCCGTCAGATTGTCGGCCTTGGTCTGCCAGACTGGAATCTCGGTCCACACCAGTAGCCCCAGCCGATCGCAAAGCTCATACACCTCCTCCGGCTGAGCATAATGCGCCAGACGTACAAAGTTTGCACCGAGTGCCTTGATGTCGTTGAAATCTTTTTCCGTCTGCGCCGCCGGCACTGACATTCCAACCCCGGGATAGAACGAATGGCGATTGATTCCACGGAGCAGCAGAGGCTTTCCGTTCAGGGTCAGGCTCGCCCCATGCACCTCAACCTGCCGGAAGCCGAACAACAGCTCCTCACGCGGTTCCTTTGCGCCACCCACGCGGACCACCCAGCGGTACAGGTGTGGTGTCTCGGGGGACCACGCCTGCACCTCCGTGAGGGACGCCGACATAGAGAGCGCCGTCTGCTCGCCGTTCAACTCCAGCCGGTTCGATCTCTTCCAGATCGTCTTCTCGCCATCCATGATGGCCGCTGAGACATTCACCTTCCTCTTCGCCGAGTGATGATGCACCACCACCTCGAACCCAGCATTCCAGCTCCCACTAGGCCCCATCGTTGTTGTCACGTGCGTCACGCTGTAAATTGCCGGGTGCACGATCACCTTCACCGGAAAGACCAGACCCCCGTCATTCTGCCAGCCGTTCCAGCCCAGATCGAGGACCCCCTTCGTCGGCTTCGCATTGTCGGTCTCAATCACCAGCAGATTGTCCTTGCCGCCTTTTCTCAGCAGACGGGTGATGTCGAACTCTACCGGCGTCAACGGAAGAACAGTTGCGCCCGCCAGTTCCCCGTTCACCCACACGCGCGCCCGCAGCACCACCGCGCCAAGCCTCAGTACCGCCTGGTCGCCGGTTCCCGTGGAAACCGAAAACCGCGTTCGGTACCACCCCTTCCCCGCATAGTCCCGCTTGCCGTCAAACTGATCGTTGTAGGAGCCAGGCACCTGAATTGTCTGCCATGGGCCTGCCGCGTCAGCCTTGTACCAGCCGCTCTGCTCGCCGGCAGCGTTG
Source organism: Acidobacteriaceae bacterium (assembly GCA_035943695.1). Taxonomy (GTDB): domain Bacteria; phylum Acidobacteriota; class Terriglobia; order Terriglobales; family Acidobacteriaceae; genus Edaphobacter. The sequence goes on from DASZBW010000028.1 coordinate 113,195, forward strand.
GCATCGAAGCGAAAGTCCCACCTTCCCCCAAGATCCACGGCTGGCGTGCCTCCCACCGTCTCGCCATACGCAGTTGCGGTAGCCAACGTCAGCAACAGACTGCGCAGCAAATGCCTGATACATACCTTAGTCAACATGCTCTTCTCCTTGCGCTTTCCATCGCTTATCCTCTCTGCGGGCGCGAGTATGCCTCCGCCACCAGACGATTCACAATGGGCAATTGCTACGTGACACTCGTTGCGCCGATTACGGCGAGCCGAAAGCCCTCTCGGTCCGTGCGTCAATTGATTATCTCTTCAATGGCACCACCCAACGTAACCCGGCACTGAGCTGATGGCCCTGATCTGTCCGGATGCTATCAAAATCTAGATTGGCACATTCAGGCCAATACACATTTCCGAAAACAGATGTTTTCCGAATCACGCATTGGCTAGGGTCTCTTCGTCAGACTCTCGCGCCAATCACCCTCGTATTCAAAAAGTGGAGCGCGTTCACTGTCTGTGTACCAGAACGACGTAAACGGCGCGACGTCGGGTGATTTGAACCAATTCGCTTTTCCGTCGGCATCCACAGCCCACCACAGAGCGGTTTTTGGTGCGGCTCTCCAATCAACGCCATCATGCATAATGTCAATTGTTCCATGAAACGAAAGCCGGCCAGCTGCGTACCCGTAATGTCCTAGTTTCAGCAATCAATATTCTCAATCGTGGGGGATAGACCAGAGCACTCATCATCCAGTGATGATTTGCCGCTAAAAAACGATACGGAACTAGGAACGCGCTTCCCATCATTGGGGCCGCCGCAGGCAATAAAGGGGGAAGGTGCAGGAAGGGGGAACGTCGTCCTGCCGCCCGGCGCGGAGCTGGGCTTGCGAGCAAAACTTTGGGGAGCCTCGCGGCTCCCCAAAGTGTCTACGCTGCTTTACGACTCGTGCCCGAACTTGGATTTACCAGCTGAGCGTCCTTTTTGGCCTTCGCCTTGGCCGCGAACTCCTGCTTTACCTTGAGAGCAATCGCATCAGTGTCTACCTTGTAGGTGGTTGCTGCATCGCGGAGGGCACTTGTACCGTTGGTCCGCCCCGATGCAAGGATGACACTCACTTCCACGAGCAAGCGAGAGAGTGTTCCCTCGTCCGCACGTCGCAGGAAGGCTGTAAACAGTTTGTCGAGCATCTCGGTTTCACGGTCTTTGCGAATGCCATGTTGTCGTGCGAGGGTTTGCAACTGCCACTCGTTCAGAAGCGGAAACGTCTGCATCAGAACGAAGAGCAAGTCACGCTTCATCAGTCGCACAGGGACCGCATCTCCAATGGCCTTCAATACTCGAATGCCGGTGGTGTTGGCGATGGCTTGCTCCTTGCGCTGCTTCTCCTGTTCGGCTCTCAACTTCCCATCGTCGCGGTTCGTCTCCTGTTTCGGATGATGTACGGGG
>DASZBW010000029.1:0-12082 GCA_035943695.1 Acidobacteriaceae bacterium
CACGATTGTGGTGTAGGCGTAGCCCCGGTTGAGCATCAGGCCTAAGTGTAAGCGATCGCCTCTGCGGCAGAAGCTACTGGGCTTCGAGCGTCATTGGATTGAGGCAGTAAAAGCTCGAAATGCGTTAGATGGGAGCCAGACTCAGCATAGACCCGCCCCTCAAACCCCAGCTCGACCAGCTGCCAGTTTCAACCCCATTGCCAGAAGGACTGATCGAAGGAACGCTCGCTCCGCTTCATCCGCCGATGTGTCTGCCGCATGAATACCTCATGGAACCCGCCCGCCTTCCTTTGCTCTGCGAAACGCAAGGGCGAGATTGCCAACCTGTTCACTGCGGTTTTCAATCCTGCTCCCGCTCATATCGCAGACCACATCGTTCATTTCCCGTGCTAGACTTTTGACTTTCCCAGAACACCGAACACTTGTGCTACGGACTCCCGTCGTCTTCATTGCAACGATCTGCGGCCAGGATCAATCGACCTCAACTCAAGGAACTTCATGCCCAGCAGTGAGCTCTTCCGTTTTCGCACCGTAAGACCCGTGCAGCACAAGCAGTCGGCCTTCAGCGCTCTGGTCATTGATACCGCGGAGCCGGTCCTCAATCGCAGAGCCTACCTGCACCTGGACGCTCCCTTGCCGCCCGGCGCCTTCGGTTGGGTCACCCGCGTCTCAGACGCGCTCAGCGCTGTTGGCGACCTGGTCTCGCCCGAAGGCCTCATCGCTCTCCTCCCAACCGACTGGCAGACGCAGATCGCCAGTCGCGATTGGGCAGAGGCCGCACGGTCCACACAGGCAGATCTCACCGCCATCGCAAGCGAGATTAAGAATGTCACCGCGGATGCAGGCAACTACAACATCCCCATCATCCCGGCGCGGCTCGCCTCCCGCGTCGAGCTCGCAATACGCGCGGTGCTGGTCTGGGACTGCCTCAGCATCCTGGCGGATGACCAGAGCCAGCCCATAGACGGCCGCCAGCTCCAGACTGCCGCGGACATACAAAAGGCTCTAAGCTTCCGCCTCGTCGCCCTTCCCCATGAATCGTTTGGCAAGACCCCTCCTGTCTTAGCTTGCACCCCCGGCGTCACCGACCTCTCCATTGTCCATGACGAGTGGAATCGCTACGTCGCAGGGGAACTCGCCAACGTCATCAACGTCCTGCCCGGCGAGACCCTCGCGTCTTCCTCCGAGCACATGGAGAAGACCGTCCAAGCCACGTCCACCTCCACAACCTCCTCCACCACGCAGACCAACGAGAACTCGCAGACCTCCAGTGGCGCCCTCTCAGCCTCCTCCACAAGCGACGCCAACGCCAACATCGGCGTCAACGGACAGGTCGAGGTCTCAGGCTCCTATGGTCCCACCTCGCTCAAGACCAGCCTCGGAGCTTCCGCGCAGTTCTCCAAAAGCACAGCCACCTCGAACGCCCTCACCAACTCTGTCGAGACCGTGGCGCGCGCCGTCAAGACCGTGTCCCAGTCCGTAGCTCAGACTCAGAGCCTGCGAACCACCGTCCGCGACCGCACCCACCAGCAACACAAGCTGCAGAACACAGGCACCGACGTCACCGTCGGCCAATACCGCTGGCTCTCCGAGGTCCACCGCGTCCAGCTCGTCAACTATCCCAACCGCCTCGTCGTCGAGTTCGAGCTTCCAGAGCCCGGCGCATGGCTCCGCTGGGCTCTCACCAACCAGACACAGGCCCCCTGGGACAACCCCCATCCCGGCGCCTTCGCTTTCAACCCATCCGACCCTAGCCTCGACCTCGCGGACGGCCTCCCGTCGACCAGGAAGTTATCCCCCACAGACATCACCCCAGCTATCGCCGCCGGGCTCGCCTCGCGTTGGCGCATCCAGGGCATCACCTCTCCGCCTCCCACGGTCGTCACCATCGGCAACTCGTACGCCCTGCAGAAGGGCACAAACATCCTCAGCGACAACTCGCTCACCGTCCCCGATGGCTACTACGCCAGCAGTTGGACCGCCGACTACGCCACCATAGGCGGAGACTCCGACGCCGATCCCAGCTACCTCCGCGTCTCGGTGGCAGGGATAGGAAAGCTCTTTACCATCCAGCCCAACAACGATGCCATCCTCTTCGATGGCCCGGCGACCTGGAACACCACCTCGAACAACTCGCACAACACATCGGTCGTCAACACAGGCACCATCCCCGTCTATGCCTACGGCTACAACATGTCCAGCCGATCCAGCGGCATCGCGCTGTCCGTTACCGTCGAATGCCATCAGTTAGCAGCCGTCGATGATCCCAACAATAACGGTGTGCCCTACGTTGCCTGGCAGATCCAGACCTTCAACCTTATCGCAGCCGCGTACAACAAGCTGCTCTCGCAGTACACCCAGGAGCGGGACGCACGCACCCAGAACTCGTCGGGTACACTGACCGTCGGCCCGCCTCTGCTCAACCTGAAGCAGACCGTGGCCGAGTTGAAGCGCCTCGCAATCCAGAGCCTCCTCGGCCAGATTTTCCAAGGTTACGACCTGCTCGAACCGCTCCCGCCTGCCACCGGTCCCCTCGCCGGACAGCAGCCGTTCTTCGATCCCCGCAAGACCATCGCCTCCAATCCCGTCATCCAGTTCTTCGAGCAGGTCTTCGAGTGGGAGAACATCGTCTACATTACCTATCCCTACTTCTGGGGAGGGCTCGACCGCTGGAAGACGAACGCGCTCTCCGCCTCCGCTGACCCTCTCTTCGATCAGTTTCTCAACGCTGGCTCCGCCCGCCTCGTCGTCCCCGCCCGGCCCGGCATGGAGTCGCTCGTCAACTTTTTCCTCTACACCTCGTGCATCTGGGCAGGGAAAAACCCGCCCGGCCCCAACGATCCCCACTACCTCTCCATAGCCGATGAGATCCAGGCCATCCAGGTCGGTGCCACCGACGGAACGCCCATCTATCCGTCATGGGAGGTCATCCTGCCCACCACGCTCCTCTGGGCCGGCACCGATCCCTCTACCCTTCCCGTCAACTACGACGCCACGATCCCGCCGCCGCCGCGCCGCTCGGCCAGCGTCGCCATCGTCGCCTCCACCTCCGCCAACCCCTCCGTCTCGGGCCAGCCCGTCACCGTCACCGTCACGCTGACTCCCGCCACACCCGGCGCGGCGGTCCCTACCGGCCGGCTCAACATTCTCGTCGATGGCATCAATACCAGCGACAGCCCGCTCACCCTCGACGCCTCCGGCTCGGCCACCAGCGCTCCAATCGCCTCCATCGGCGTCGGCACACACACCATCGCCGTCGACTACCTCGGCGACACCGTCTTCGGCCGCGCCCTCACCAACCTCTCACCCCAGAACGTCACTCAGGGCGCCGTCACCGTAGCACTGACCAGCTCCCTCAACCCGTCCGCCCACGGACACGCCGTCGTCTTCAGCGCCTCGGTCACCCCAACCGCCCCGGCCACCGGAACGCCAACTGGCCAGGTCAACTTCCTCCTTGACGGCGCCCATACACCCGATAGCCCCGCCACCCTCGACGCCTCCGGGCTGGCCAAAACCGCCTCCCTCCGCTCCCTCGCCATCGGCGCCCACACCGTCACCGTAAACTACCTCGGCGACCCTAACTTCACGGGCAACACAGCATCCCTGCCCATCCAAACGGTGAGCTAAACATGGCCATACACGACCTGGCACAGATGGAACTCGACAGCATGACCAAGGGCCAAGCCGAACCAGCAGCCGAGGGGGGAGGGGCTCTCGCAGCTGTACAGGAACTTGCAGGAAAGCTCGTCGACCCATCCTTCCTGGTCGCCATGGGGCCGCAATCCGCTCTCCAGGTCACCCCCGTTACCTTCCAGGCCGTAGAGTCGGAGGGACGCTGGAAGCCCCCAGGGATACTTGATCCCGCACAGATGATTGCCGACCCGGAAAACAATGGCAAAACCATCCCCGATCCGGCTCACCCTGGAAGCATGAGCCGAGTCTTTGAGAGCAATTCGAAGTTGCGTGGTGCGGTACCTTATTCCTTCAAAGATGTCAAATCAGCAAAATTCGGCAAACTCAAGCCTCAACATGCTGTACTCTTCACCCTGACCTGCAGCAGCGGAAGTCAGGTGGTCATTGATGCGAGATGGTGGTCGGACGGCGCAGAGATCTATGGGGGCTACGCCGGAATGGCTTCTGCCAAGGGCTTCGGAAGCATTTATAACGACATGGCATCCATCACACTTCAGGCGACACCTTTTGGAAACCATTATCCCGCACAGGTCTTAATCACATGGACTGGTTGGGTCAATCCCGTGGGGCCAACCTATAAGGAGTTTAGAGGAGCGTTTCTGATCAGTGCCGACGGAATCCACCTAGACTTGGACCCTAATGGCGAACAGCCCCGATACGTCGACTCGTGGGACCGTGGAAACAATCCGATGAAGGGCGGAGGCAATGTCGATAGAAATGACAATTGGGCATCTGACACAGGATTCGAATTGAAAGTCGACTCAACGCTCCAAGAGATTCTCAACATGCTCGAACTGGCCGAAACATCGATGGTGATGCCGACTGTGGCTCCCAGTTCGCTGCTAATCGTCCCAAAAGGCTAATCTCAAAAGCTGTGGAGCGAACGACTGCTCAAGCTGCCGAGTTTACTGTAGCTCTTCCTAGCCCTACCAGGCTGATCGGCGCCATACTGACATATCCCATAGTAGAGCTATTTAAGATGAAGCCAATCCTGACTGTGCATCCCTAGTGCGAAACGCGCTTCTCATCCTTCCCAGTTGTTGACAATCATCCGACTTCGTACGAACCTGGTGTCAATAAGCGCATTGGCGATTTTGGCACCAATGCAGCGGTATCTCACGAGGAACTCGTTTACCACTACTGACCCAGTCCGCCGCTATCCTCTTCCGGTCTGCTAGATACAAGCGCTCTTCATCCGCATCGTACTCAAAAAGGTATGCGTAACGGCCCCCAGTCAATGAGAGTTTGAAATTGCTTCTCTGCCTCTTCGTCAGAGAAGTGTTCCTCCAGAATATCTAGCAGAAATTCTTTACTGATCCAACCGTCTCGCTTGCCTTCCAGCACTTTCACGACGGTTGCAGCTAACGGTACGCGGCTGAGAAGCTGCTCATTGAAAATTTCGTGGCTGCGGTGAATGCCTGCCATTGCAAACTCGTTTCCGATGTTGGTAATGATGACGTCACCTTCTGCGACGCTTGCAAATCCAAGCAAGGCTGAAGCATCAATGGCTGGAAGCAGATCGTCGATCTCCAGTCTGAAATCATTTGCTAGTTCTGGCAGAACTTCTCTACCACCGCGATCATGGATGATCTCAAGCAGTCCAGTGATGCCGCCTGAACGTGCGTGGGGCAACCTGGAAAATCTCTTCCTTGGCTTCACGGCCAGGGCTGGGGTTTCTTCTACTACGGCTTCAGGGTTAGTCATTACCGTGTATGCCAGCCACATCTACGCCCGTCTGTCCCTCTTACAACTCATCCCGACGGTGGCAGAGGCGTTCACCCAAGAACGCATCACCGCCACTCGTTCGGACGTACCTCAGGCGACGCTCCCTACCCCACCCTGGCCCGAACTTGCTCCAGAGCTGCCATAAAAGCCGCCAACTCCCCCTCCGAATCGAAGCGCAGGTCGTGCTGCCGGGCGATCCCCTTGTCCACTACGCCGTATATCTTGTAGTCCACTATCAAGTGCGACCCAAAGCTAAACATCTTCCGGTGAAAGCCCTCGATATCCATCAGCGGTATCTCCTCCAGCAGTTCCGGGTGCAGAATGCCCTTCGGCGTCTTGATCGAAAGGCAATCGGCATAAAGCTCCACCAGCCTGCCCCCACAAAGTGCCCCGGCAAGTACCCGCGCCTCCGACCGCATCTGCCGCATACACGTCTCGCAAACCGTCCCCTCGAACTCCTCCTCCACCGCCTCCGGGCTGTGGAACTGCTCGAGCGCCATCGCCTGCACCCGATTCCCTCCCTTCGGCAGTGCCGGACAACTCCGCTCCAGGTGCAGCGCCCCGCCTCCTTTCAAGCGATACACCGCCGTCGGCAGACCGCTTGAACGCATCGGCTCCCTGGGCACCGCCGGCACCGCACCGCCAGCCTCGTCCGCGACCGCTGCCTTCGCCGCTTCCAGTTTTTTCCGCTCCGCAGGTGGAATCGTGTAGAGTCCCTCATCCCGCCCGTTCAGCAAGAAGTACCAGTCGTACGGCAGGATGCCGATCGAGATGTCCAGAAGCCAAACGCCGTACGCAGTCAAAATCTCCTGCGTGGCATCGGCACAGTTCATAAAGAACAGCGAGTACCCCGTGTTCGAGACATGGCACGCCGTAAGCAACGCATTTTCAAAGTCGCCGGTCCGAGCCTCAAGCCTCCTCCAACGCCAGTATCCGTCTTGCTTCAACTGTGCTTTGATCGACCGCGGACACACCACGTCCAGCCTGCTGTTTCCGTTGGGCCAGGGCCAGTTCTGGTCGTCGAGATGCGCCGTAGCATAGAACGTCCCCTCGGCCCACGGCCCCTGCACCCTCGTATCTTTGAGCAGCTTGTAATACTCCCGATAAGCCTTGGGAAGCTGCACCGCCCAGCCGGTATGCCCCGCTATCGCCGGCCCAAGGTTCCACTTCAGCATCACGGCCGCTTCCAGCACTTCGTTGTTATGGTCGGCGCAAAAATACTTTTCCGGCAGGCGGCGGGTCTTGTCCTCAAGGTAGGCCAGTTCGGTCCAGGCCTCTTCCGGGATGTCTTTATTCAACACTCCATGCCAGCGGTTCAGCCACTCGATCAGGCACCGTTGACATCCCATCTGGTTGGCGGCCTTGCGATACGTCGCCGCCGTCTGGTCCGTCGCGTGCCCGTCCAACAGCGGTATCAGCAGATCCGGAATCGTCGGCTTCTTGTGCTTCTTCTTCGGCGGTGGCTGCGGAAGCGGTTTCGGTGCAGGGCCAGATCCCCCTCCGCGTGCCGGCTTCGGATTCCCCGCACCTCCCCCGCCACCACCGACCCCCGGCGAAAGCGTCCACGTCAAACTCCCCAGGCACCCATCTTTCGCCATCGTCGCGGCGTAAGTCCCCGAAATCGCCCCAACCTCGTCCGGAAAATCCCCCTGTATCTGGTCGAACAACCGCCAGTTCACAGTCGAACCCACCGTCATCGTCTCGCCCGTGTTCTCCATCGTCGTAATCATCGGCACCGTGTCGTCCGCAAACGCAGACGTTGCCAGCGAATACCCGTCATCGCCCACCTGCAGCTCAATCTGCCACACTTGCGACCCGGCGGTCACCGAGTGACTCGGTATCGTAAAGTGGTCCACGATCGTCTCATTCACCGCAAACGATAGGTCCCCCGTGTAGACCCCATCCCCGGTCCGCTTCAGTGTGCCGCCACCCGAATGGCTCGACTGCCAGCGCGACCCATCGTCCGAGGCCGGCCGAGACGCCGTCTCCGAAATCGTTACCGACCAACTCTTCACGCCCGACCAATCCGCCACCGTAACCTCACTCCCCGGAACGCATCCATCTTACCCGTCGACAAACTCGCACTCGTCAAACGCCTAATTTACGCAACTATTCGGGCAGATCATCACGCGCCGGATGCCGGGTACCCCGTCCTAGCTCGCTAGGGCGGTATGCCGCCACGAATCGCCCAGAAAGGCTACCGCTGCCGCCTCACCCTTCGTAATGGTCTGCCCGATCTTTTCTAGGGGCGAGATTGTTAGTGTAGCGAGGCCGCCAAGAAACAATTCACACTGCGCCGTCCCGTGACTTGTCGGAACTGATCTAATGCGAATGAATGCATTGACGATTTCTCACCAGTTGATAAGTGGACACGCGGCCCCTGCGCTCGCCTCTCAGATGCCGGTCTTTGGCACGCGATACTTATCCCTCCAGACGCTCCGAATAAGATCGCGTTCCACTCCGATGGATATGGAAACAGGGAAACTTCTTGAGGATTGCAGCAGTCTTCTTTCCGCTATTCATGAAGCTTTATTGTTGGGTTCCCGATTCGAGGGACCGGTATCGCAGATGCTTCTCCGAACCGCTGAAGAACGTGTCCTCCCCAGCGCGAGGCAAGCATACAAGAACGGTCGTCCCGTGACATTCGGCGGTGGGATTACTACGAACACGGATTGAACCTCCGTGCTTTTCTATAATCTGTTTCGTCACCCATAAGCCGAGACCTGTGCCGGAGCCCTGTTTTGTGGAAAAGAATGGCTCGAAGATGCGAAGCTGGTGTTCCCTGCTGATACCGTGTCCGCGGTCGGCGATTGCGATGTAAATATTGTTCCCTATATTGTGGACTCGCACCCGCAGGGAAACTGACGGTTCGCTTGCATGAATCGCATTGATGAGCAGATTGGATATGGCCTGCTTGATCTCTCCCGGCCAACCTTCCACTTCACAGTTCTCTGCCGGGAACTCGGGTGCCAGCTGAATTTGAGCCTCCCGAATCTGCTTATCGAAGAGTTCGATAACCTGCTCGATCGTCTGCCGAACATCAAAACGCAACGAAGTGCTCACGTCGCGGTAGAAGCCCAGTGACTGCCGGGTTACAGCTGCAAGACGGATAAGTTCTTGGTCGGCCAAGGTGAGAAGCTCTCGAACCTCGCCGGATTCCGACTTGCCCTTCGCAATGTAGATGAGGTTAATCAGGGATTCCAACGGATTATTTATTTCGTGGGCGATACTCGCAGCCAAACGCCCGGCGGCTGCGAGTTTCTCGGTGCGTATCAACGTCTCCTCAGTCATGACTCGCTGAGTGATGTCCAAACTAAAGCCAATGAGGGTTGTAGCGCTTCCATCCGTTTCACTGAGAGCGGTGCCGCGATCTTCGACCCAGCGAACTACTCCATCCGGCCAAACCACCCGAAACTGAATGCTGTAATCTCCGTTATTTGAGAATGCGGCTTCCAACTGTTTCCGAACGCGCTCCCGGTCTTCTTCGTGAATTCTAGAAAGTATCGTATCGAGACTTACTCTGCGTTCTTCCAATGGCAATCCATAGATGGCGCTAGTCTCGGCTGAAAATTGGGCCTCTCCCGCAGCGGCATTGAACTCCCATGTGCCTATGCCGGCAATCCGCCGAACGAGTCGCAGCCTTCCATCCTGCTTCCGGATCTTTTTAAGCAGCGATTCTCTTGCATCGAGTGCTTCGGCAAGCGTGTCATGCGCTGCACTAAGCGAAGCAGCCAGTTGCCGTGATTCCAGAACGGTTTTATGAGAGAGATCCGCATGAATCTTGAATATGTTTGTCCTGACTTCCTGGATGAGCAATGCGGCGATGATGTGCAGGCCGAGGACAACTTTTTCATACGCATCTGCATGGATTTCATTTCCGAGAAAAACAACGATCGCGTCTTCATTCAAAAGAACGGCGACTGCCGTCACACGCGATGAGAAAAACGGAGAAGGCAACTGTCTCTTAACGGAAGGCGAAGATGAACTGGCGACATGGCGCAAATAATCAGCCCATTCAATCCCGCTCGGCAGTTTTTGCGGAAAGCCGAGGCCTGGAAGGAACTTGGCTAACTCGGGATCGCGGATGAAAATACAAAGATGGGTCGCTCCTGCATGTTGTGCAAGAGAGCAGGCGCCTACTGCACGCTCGCCATGTTGCACCAGCTTCGCAAGATCATTGAGTAGGGTCAATGCAGTTTACTCAGGGAAGACGCAAACGACTGCCGTGCAGTTGTGAAAGCCGGTAAACTGGCCCTCGGCACTGGCGACTTGTCCATAGGTATTGCAGCCTGCGAGCGCCACGTCTCCCACCGCCTGTCGAACGGCTTCGACTTCTTTGCCGAACTCTTTGCCCAAACGCAATCGTGTGGCGACACAGTCGAACATCAAGGCCCCGGCAGCCCGGTTGCCGTCCAGTTGACGCAGTGCATCCTCTGTCGCTTCACGCGCGGCTATGGCGGATGACTGTGAGGTAGCACACATAATGCTCACCGCTGAACCCAAGGGAATCTCGGCTGCGAAACTGACTGCACCTTCGGGTTCGATACCGAGGGGGACCCTTAACTTGAAGCCGTCCTCCTGTTTAATTCCTACAATATTGTGCAAGAAGAAAGGCAACGGAGCCTTCACGTCCAAGCTTTGCCCGCTCTCTTGCGCATGCCGCTCGAACACCTCTGACGCTGCGACTGCATCGAGACTGTCGACAACGCTACCTGAGGCGGAGGTCACGCGCATGGGGTCAGATGCCGGTTTCCAACCATGGCGGACCCCGATGCCGATAGGTTTGGTAGAGAGAATTTCGAGAGCGACGACTGCGTTAGAGGCAGAGCGGGTGCCATGAAAGACGTGAGTACGCGTGAAAGCGGCGTCGTCTCCAGCTCCTCCACCGAAAAATTTATATTTGCCGCCGGTCTGCCTGTTCAACGCGTGGACCAGTTCGTCGGCGGAGCCGGCCAGCGCATCATTCAGAATCAAGGCCGTCCGGTGTCGATATGTTCCTTCACTGAAGCCGCGGAAGCCAGCCAATAACGTCTTCGCGGCGGCTTCAGGTTGAGATGAAATTTCCTCCGCTATGGATGAGGAAAACAGCATATCGTCTGAACGAATGCCGAACACCGAGATATTGCCTTCACCTATGCAGTTCGTACTGAATTCGCCGGCAGAAGAGCAACCGACAAGCAAGGCTTCCGGAAAGCGAGCGCGTAGCGTCTCTAGAACTGAGGTGTAATCATATTGTGAAGAAGCAAACACGATGAGAACATTCGGCGCACCAAGAGATTTCAAGACCTGCCCGGCAAGATCGTCGGCTGCGGAGCGCGAATCAAGGTGTTTGCTGTATGCACTTGCTGTTGCAGTCATCGATAGATTCCTTGGGTGAGATGGCAACACCGAACTATGCTCCTCAAGTAGGAGGAATCAAAGAAGCGCGCCCAGTAAGTGTTGGAAAAATTCTATACCTTCTTAGCCTTCGCTTGAATTTGACCGCTGACGACTCGCTAGGAAGAGACCTCAGGCAGCGTCACGGAACGGCTCTTTCGCCAAAGTCTGCTTCCGGTAGGTGACCAGTTTCGCGGAGCACAGCAACACTAGGGCTAGCACGTTGCTGTTCTATCAATTGGCGAGAACAGGCCAATGCACATTTCCAAGAACAGATTTTCCGAATCACGCATTGCCTAGGGTCTCTTCGTCAGACTCTCGCGCCAATCACCCTCGTATTCAAAAAGTGGAGCGCGTTCACTCTCTGTGTACCAGAACGACGTAAATGGCGCGACGTCGGGTGATTTGAACCAATTCGCTTTCCCGTCGCCATCCACAGCCCACCACTGAGCGGTTTTTGGTGCGGCTCTCCAATCAACGTCATCATGCATAATATCCAATTATTCCATGAACAATCGCGGCCCTGCTGCGCGCCCTCAGAGTCCTAGTTGCGGCTACCAAAATTCTTACTTGCGGAAGACAGGCCAAGACGCTCATCAACCTCGCTGGGCCCGACAAGCGCCTGCCCTTATAAATACCCTTCTCACCATCCGGCGCCGCAGGCAATAGAGGGGGAAGGTGCAGGAAGGGGGAACGTCGTCCTGCCGCCCGGCGCGGAGCTGGGCTTGCGAGCAAAACTTTGGGGAGCCTCGCGGCTCCCCAAAGTGTCTACGCTGCTTTACGACTCGTGCCTGGGCTTGAACTTACCAGTCGGGCGTCCTTTTTCGCCTTCGCCTTGGCCGTAAACTCCTCCTTTACCTTGAGAGCAATCGCATCAGTGTCTACCTTGTAGATGGTTGCTGCATCGCGGAGGGCAGTTGTACCGTTGGTCCGCCCCGATGCAAGGATGACACTCACCTCGACGAGCAAGCGAGAGAGTGTTCCCTCGTCCGCACGTTGGAGGAAGGCTGTAAACAGCTTGTCGAGCATATCGGTTTCACGGTCTTTGCGAATGCCGTGCTGTCGTGCGAGGGTTTGCAACTGCCACTCGTTCAGAAGCGGAAAGGTCTGCATCAGAACGAAGAGCAAGTCGCGCTTCATCAGCCGGACAGGGACCGCATCTCCAATGGCCTTCAATACTCGAATGCCGGTGGTGTTGGCGATGGCTTGCTCCTTGCGCTGCTTCTCCTGTTCGGCTCTCAACTTCCCATCGTCGCGGTTCGTCTCCTGTTTCGGATGATGTACGGGG
>DASZBW010000030.1:0-210405 GCA_035943695.1 Acidobacteriaceae bacterium
CTCTACAGCGGCAATCCGTTGTACCGGCTCGCCATCGATAAACGTGAAGCTGGTCCGCAAAACCTCATGACGATTTACGATCCGGTCCAAAGCACAGCGAAGGGCCACGTCATCCAGTTCACCCTGCAAGCGCAGGCCAAATGGCATGTGATAGACCTCGCTGATCCCCTCCATCTGAGCCAAAAACCACAGCCGTTGCTGCGCAAACGATAACGGCAAATGGTTTTTGCGGTGCACAGGCTGAATAGACAGAAGCTGTTTTCGCGTCATGTCGACAAACACTGCCATTTTAATCTCCAGTGGTCCCAAAAGCTTAGATGGTACGCCACTTCATGAACACCGTATCATCAACCCGCTTTACCATTGCTTCCGGATGCCGATAAGCTTTGCGGAGTAGCTCCTGCTCATAGCACTAATTGGCACGATACCCTCAAGACCGGCGCCACGGCCAGATATAAATTTCTTGGCGTTGATAAGATGACCCAGAGACCAGATAGTAAGCGATTGTTCAATATTGTTATTGCGTGACACTTAGTCGAGCATTCTTCAACTTGCCATGAATTCGCAGGCACTCCCTAGGTTGGTTCTTGGCTATCATACAGAAGATATAACCGACCCAGCAAATGCCAGCGAACGGTGGTAACTAGAAGCACCATATTCATTTAAATCGAAAAGAAGAGTAACTACTTGTAGACTGTGACCGGCAAGTTACGGGCACCGGTGTCAGCGAATTCATCCTGGCTAAAGCCAGCGCAACATTATCCAGAACAACCAATATAGGGCGACAGACGATTTTCGTGTCAAGTGGCGTGAAAGGTGAGTCGCCTACTTAGTCATATTAGACTCACCTTCCTCATCCAGTATCGTCGTAAGGCTGGTTCCTCCGGACGCAGATAAGCAGAATGTGAACGGCAGTCATATATGAGATCTCAACGTCACGCGGTGGTGCAAGCACAGGCAGCATGGAGCACCAATGGAAGTCCATGAACCATGCCAACCTGGTCAGATATCGGCGGCTTGAGTCAGTTCTTCGCTGAGTTTAACTTTAATCCTATAATCGAAGGCTCATCGAGCATGCTTCAAAGTTCCATCTTCAGCAAATCGCATATATGTGTCTAGCTCAGGGTCATGAAGTACCTATGTTGGCTCCATAGCGGCAGCTCTGCAGGACTGCTAGCAGAACAGATAATCGGCTTATCAGTAGGCCCAGTCAGGATCGCTTTTCGATATATAGCTTCCAATCCGCTTCCTATGCAGCCGCGGGGGGACCAAAGACAGCATCCCTGAAGTTCACCACCTCTTTCGACGGCAAGCGACTGTTCTGAGGAAGGACGACATAAAGCGGCTGCTCACTAACTTCGGCGGTGGTCAGTTTGCGCTTGGGATCGGATTCACGGTCAGATCTATGTCGAGTTTACCCACGATCAACACATATATACGATATGGTGCGAAATCTCCTTTGCAGGGTGACTTTTAATCTGAGAAGAAAGTAGATGAATCGAAAGCAGCAAAGACGTCAAGAATGGATTGGTACACGGTGAGCTGCCAATGGTCAAATCGAAATCTTGGCCCTCCATTCCAGTGCGAACTGATTGCATAGCACTCGTCGTGAAAGAGTGACAGCTTAGCTTTTCATGGCCTCGTACAGCCCTACTTCGCATCGAATGATTGTTTGGTCCTTACCGTTTCGAAAGCATATGGTCAGCACGGGGGTTCCAATTGCTTCGTGACGAAGTGTGATCGATGGCTTCTGACGCCCACTCTGGAGGTGTTTGACCTAACTGTCGAGAGACTCGTAGCGGCAGATGGATACAAAGCAATGTTTCTATATCTCGGGGGCAGCGGTTTGAGTTACAGCGAATGTGAAGCACGATCTTGTTTGCACTCAATCAAGCCCGAGATCCTGAAAGTCGGGGGCCGCCAACAACAAATACAAAGAGCGTGAATCTTTCAAATTATGGGAATTCCAAAAACCACACGTCGTCAGCCTCCAGCAATCGACATTTATAGGTTTCTTCTTACCCACAAATAAGGCTCCAGTCATGGCGCTATTGCCGAAGTCCAAACAGAATAATTACTGTAATCCGTCGCTTTAGCAAGACCTAGGTGCTCTCTTTATAGTTGCAACAGAGGACTCGACGATCATCTCGATGTTGCTAAGGTAAGCACTTGAGCAATTTGATCTTGCGTCATGCCCCGAATTGGCTACCTTGTTGATGGACGAAATCCCACCGACGTTACATTCCGGGACAGCAGGGGGAGACATGAAGTTTTGACCGCGATTGACACAGGGGCACGGCAGAGGTTACAGCTATCTTGGAAAGCTCGCCAAGGCCTTTGTATTTCACGGAGATCGCAAGAGCTTGCGAAGTCTCTTTGCTGGCCCCCTATCAATCAGGCGCATGTAAACAACATGCTAACCTCCATTGGTGAATTGTATTTGATCGCGGTACCTATGGACTCTGGAGACATTTCCCGCTTGCCGAAGACCATCAGATGGAGGTCTTGTTGTGGCTGAAGGGTAGTTGGCAGGACTCCCGATTCCACCAATGGCATACGACTGAACTCATAACGCGCATTGAATTTCCGGCCAGACTTCAAACGTTATCTGGATAAGTATTTGTTCAATGAGGTTATTGAGTCTTCTCCCTTGGTAGAGTGAATGGTCTGAGTGTCAAAAGAATTCCAGAATCAGTTTCCGCCTACAGAATCAAGAGACAAGACGCATGTATAGGCATCCTTCGCTCGGCCGGTTGTTCTCTTAGAACTGAGACTTGAAGGATGCTATTGTCGAAGGCTAGGGGCATGTCAGCGTTTTTTATGCTAAACGCAAATAAAGAAAAGGTGCGAGTGGCACTTGGAGGGTCGGGTTTGTTCGCTAGAGACTAATTTCAACGGGGGAAATCGCTGAGTGGCTATACCTCTGGCTTTGAACGGCAAGAAACCCTTGAGATGGATTTATCTTGTACCTTCATTTTTCCAGTTTTCAGTTCCAGATGACTTAGCTCCCTCCATGATCAGAATCTTGTCCAAATATATCTTCGAGGGCACCTATTTCGTGGTAGATTTATAAGGCTTTCTGACTGGCATGAAGAACGTGCGGAAGACGAATTAGATGATGCAGCCGAATTGACCAACTTATGGACATACCCGCAACATCGCTTATACATCCTCTGGTTTGCACTAAGTTTGCAGCAGCCTTCCTCCCGTCTGTGATGTAGGAGGGCCTTTGCGGCTTGAAAAGTCGCAATAGTCTGAGACACGATACGACAAATCGCTGGGAGTGGTACACATGCGGGTTCAAGGAGGGCCCGGTTCGAGAGCGTTCAGAATGGCTATTTCGTGCGATCCATCCCGCATGGACGTCTCCATCAGGTTGTACTGAGCGCACAAGTCGCCTACTAGCAGAGAACGCCTACACACGACAAAGAGTTGAGTATGGGTCCCGGTGGGACTTTGAGCACCCAGCTAGGGAGATGAGAGGCTTGTGTTCAGCAAGATGCAGTTGAGAGATGAAGCCAGTTTGGATCGGGCATGGCAATTGGTACAAGGGATTGATATGTCAAACGGCTCACTAAGTTTGTAGCAGGCGGATTGAAGGCACAACAGGAGATTACTGGCACAGAATTCAGAGAGATTGCAGGAGCTTGCCAACGGGTGACGGTTGTGCCGGAAGACAAAATCCTAGGAAGCTTGAAGAGGCAGCGCAACTCCTTTCCATCAGTCAGAGTGCGCTATACGATCTTGCAGCCTTCAGACGCTTGCCAAAAAGAAGGATCGGCGAACGCGTCCTTTTCGCCGTCGCAGAACTGCAGAAGTATGCTTGCTGTGAGCATCCCGAGCGTATCGTGACTGAGTGCATTACGGGCATAACGCCACTTTGGTATTCGGACCTGTCGGCGCATTCGACTGCAATGAATCGTACCTAATCCGCTTGGATGTATCTCAATTGTGGAAAATGTGGTGGCCCGGGCAGGAGTCCAACCTGCGACCTTCGCGTTAGGAGTGCGCTGCTCTATGCAACTGAGCTACCGGGCCATGGACACCAGTGTAACTGGTAAACTGGGGAAGGAGACACTATGCCTCAGATTCAGCGAAGACGCACGGTTTCGGTAAAGATTGGGTCGGTGATTGTGGGCTCGGATGCGCCGGTTGTGGTGCAGTCGATGACCAATACGGATACCGCGGACGTTGAATCGACGGTGCAGCAGATTGCGGCGCTGGCGCGTGCGGGCTCTGAGATGGTGCGCATTACAGTGAATAACGACGCTGCTGCAAAGGCTGTGCCGTACATCATCGATGGGATCCGAGGGAAGGGTTGGGAGACGCCGATTATTGGCGACTTCCACTACAACGGGCACCAACTGCTGCGGAACTATCCGGAATGTGCGCGGGCACTGGCGAAGTATCGTATCAATCCGGGGAACGTTTCCATCGGACGGAAGGATGATGACAACTTTCGGACCATGGTTGAGGTTGCGGTGGAGTATCAGAAGCCCGTGCGGATTGGGGTGAACTGGGGATCGCTGGATCAGGCGCTGCTGACGAAGATGATGGATGAGAATTCGAAGGCGGCCGAGCCGCTGCCGGCCCGCGATGTGATGATGGAGGCGATGGTAGTCTCGGCGCTGGACAATGCGGCTGCTGCGGAGCGATACGGTCTGCGCCGGGATCAGATCATTTTGAGCGCGAAGGTGTCTGGCGTGCGCGACCTGATTGACGTCTATAGCGAGCTGGCGTCACGTTGCGACTATGCGCTGCATCTGGGGCTGACCGAGGCTGGGATGGGGATGAAGGGCGTAGTAGCTTCGACGGCGGGATTGTCGCCGCTGCTGCTGGCGGGAATCGGCGATACGATTCGCGTGAGCCTGACGCCCACACCTGGAGGCGACCGTAGCGAAGAGGTCCGCTGCGGGCAGCAGATTTTGCAGTCGCTGGGCATACGCAGCTTTATGCCGCAGGTGACGAGCTGTCCAGGATGTGGGCGGACAACTTCGACTTATTTCCAGGAGTTGGCGGAGAGGATTCAAAACTACCTCGTGGAGCAGATGCCCGAGTGGAAGAAACAGTATCCGGGCGTTGAAGAGCTGAAGTTGGCGGTGATGGGCTGCATTGTGAACGGGCCAGGTGAATCGAAACATGCGAATATTGGGATTTCGCTGCCGGGGACGTTCGAGGAGCCCAAGGCTCCGGTGTATGTCGATGGGAAGCTTTTCACTACGCTCAAGGGCGACAGGATCGTGGAAGAGTTCCAGGTGATTCTGGATGAGTATGTGGAGAAGCGCTACGGACGGGTGCTGGTAAGCGCGTAAACTTCTGGCCACTCGGCTCCGCGACTGCGGTTACTTGTAACGCGGCTCAGGACCCCTGGATGGTGAGCTGTTCGGCGGCTGCGGAGCGGGTGATGTTCAGTCCACGCATGTTTTTCGGTGCGGCACGCAGTCCGAGTATCTGGAAGTCCTTGAGCTTATTTTTTACAACGTAGATGAGCCAGTTGTTGCCTTCGGGATCTATGGGGGCCATGTAAAATCCCTCGTGGATCACGTGGACGGCATCATTGACGATCAGTCCTTCGATCACCTCGCCATCGTCGAACGTGGCTCGCACCCATAGGCATTCCGGGGCAGGGAGGTGGTCGTGGAAGCGAAGGTCTTCGTGGGATTTCCCTTCAAACGATTTGACGAAGAAGATTGCCTTGACACCTTCGAGCGAGATCTCTTCAAAGGCTTTTGAACCGACACGGCAGAATACCGGCGCGGAGAGGCGCGTATCGATGTCTTCCCATTGGCTGTGTTCGCCGTATCCTTTGACGGTATGATCACCGAATTGGATGACCAGCATGTCAAGGTCTGCGCTGTCTTCCCGAGGCGCTGAGGTCATGCGGATCTAGGCCCCAGGTCATATTGCTTGATCTTGTAGAGCAATGCCTTGTAGCTGATCTGGAGATCGTTAGCGGCTGCCTTGCGGTTCCATCCCGTCTCTTCGAGAACACCTGCGATGACCGATGATTCAGCTTCTCCTTTGAGACCGCGAACCAGTTTTTTCAGTCCGCCTGCCTCGATGTGGTTGGTCGCTTTATCGGATGTGGAGGAAACATCCTTCGCGGGTTGCAATTCAGCGATCACGGCCTTCTCGTCCTGCAAGATGAGGAAGCGGTTGATGACGTTCTCCAACTCCCGAAGATTGCCGGGCCAGTTGTATTGAGTCATCGCTTCGAGGAGCGCGGGTGAAACTGGCGGAGCCTGGAGGTCATATTTCTTCGCTCCTTTGCGCATGAAATAGGCCGCCATTGCGGGAATCTCATCCAGCCGCTCACGGAGCGGGGGGAGCATAAGCGAAAGGCCATTAAGCCGGTAGTAAAGATCTTCGCGAAAGGTCTTGCGCGCCATCGCATCCTTCATATTGACATTCGTTGCGGCGATGATGCGTACGTCTGTGCGGGTTGAACCGCGGCTTCCGAGTCGGGAAAAAGTACCGTCCTGCAGGACATGGAGCAGCTTAGCCTGGAGCGCGGCGGGCATCTCGCCTATCTCGTCGAGAAAAATAGTTCCACCGTCGCAGATCTCGAACTTGCCCGGTTTGCTCTTGACCGCTCCGGTAAACGCACCCTGTTCGTAGCCGAAGAGTTCACTCTCGAGCAGATCTCCTGGCATGGCGGCGCAATTGACCTTAAGGAACATACGGCCTGCGCGGCGCGACATCTGGTGGGTGTACATTGCGATGATTTCTTTGCCTGTGCCGCTTTCGCCGAGGATCAGGACTGGAATATCCGACCGGGCGACCAGTTGTGCCTGGGCTTCGACCTCGCGCATGCGTTTGCTGGAACGGACGAAGGAATGACCGTTCTCCAGGCGGATTTCTTTGGGTTCGCTTACCTCTTCGGTCGCCACGAGGAGATGTTTGGCGATGGCTACTTCGAGTGCATCATCGACGAACGGCTTCAGGACCACCCCGCTTGCGCTGAGTCGTGCGAAGACTTCGTAATCGGCCATTTCGGCGGTGGTGGCCAGTATAAGAACGGGCACTTCAGGGCGAGCGGAGCGGATGCTCGAAAAGAGTGGCATCGAGTGTGAGATGCCGTCCCAGGCCAGCAGGACCAGACTTGGACGTCGCATCGCTTCGAGATCACGAAGGAAGAGCTTTTCATCCGAAAAAAGTCGCAGGTCATAAAGAGCAGAAAAGGCGCGCTTTAGGTAGTTGAGCACACGAAGATTGGTTTCGAAGACAAAGAGGCAGGGCCGGACTGGGGAGACCGATTTCGCGGAGGAAGAAGAATGACCCATAGTTGAAACTCCAAATGCGCCGCTACCGGTCATGCCCGGTAACTGATATATGTGCCGTCAAGGATGCGACTTCGTCGCTAGAGAATAGTCTACGGCCGAGCGATGATGTTCTATGACATCATCGCGTAAAGCGTTAGCCAGACTTTCTTTCGCAAAGTGGTAATAATCTTCCTACCACTGTGCAGAAAGTTTACCTTATTTACTTAAAAAGAATACATGAATTCGTGAATAACTTTTTCAAAGGCGAATTCGACGATCGCCCAAGCATTGAGTGGCGAGGGTTTTGGTCCCTAACGTGCTTTCATGGCAGGAGTACCCGGTGATTTGCTTATAAAGGCTGTGTACCGTTTACTCTTTTCCAAGGCAAAACGCGCTCGAAGTCTGTGACAGACAATTATGACGAACTTACGATTTTCCGAGCATGAAACACAGCTTGATCTCCCTCCGGTGGATGTAATCCTCGGCTGTACGCCGGAGATGCAGGTAATCCGCCGCAAGCTGGAGATGGTTGCAAAAACGAACGTCGCTGTGCTGATTCAGGGCGAGAGTGGAACGGGGAAAGAGCTTTGCGCTCGCCTGATTCATGGCACGTCGGAGCGAATCTCCGGAGAATTGGTCAAGGTGAGTTGCCCGGCGATTCCGCAGGGGCTGATCGAGACGGAATTGTTTGGCTACGAAAAGGGCGCTTTCACAGGGGCTCACTCGACGAAGCGCGGCCGGCTGGAGCAGGCTCATGGGGGTACGCTGTTCCTCGACGAAGTGGGCAGCCTTGATATCGACGTTCAGTCCAAGCTGTTGCAGGTACTGCAGGATGGATCCTTTATGCGAGTCGGTGGACACGATACGCGGACGATCCAGACAAGGGTGGTTTCGGTGGCGAATCGCGACCTGAGGGACCAGGTGGCGGAAGGTTCATTCCGCCTCGACTTTCTCTATCGTATTAATGCGGTCACCATCCAGATGCCGCCGCTGCGCAAGCGTGCTGATGACCTTCCACAGTTGGTGGATTATCTGATCGGCCACCACGCGCGGATCTTCCGGGTGAACCCCGCCCCCTTGTCCCGCAACGTAATTCGCCTGATGCAGCGTTATGAATGGCCCGGTAACATACGGCAACTGGACAACCTGATCCGGAGCTATACGCTGATGGGGAGTGAAGACGCCCTGGTCTCCGAACTCGTCGAAGAGCGGCCTTCCTCGAAGGCGGTTGCGGATGTGGATGTAAGCCAGCCGATTTCGCTGAAAGTGGTAACCAAGAAAGCGACACACGAGTTGGAGCGGCAGATCATTCTGAAGGTGCTGAAGGCAAATAATTGGAATCGGCAGAAGACGGCCAAGTGGCTGAAGATCAGCTACCGCTCGTTGCTGTATAAGCTGAACGATGTGGGCACTGCGGGCGCACTGGAATCGAGCGGCATCCCTGTACGGGCGAAGTCGCAGAGGACCGCTCTTTCGGCCGCGAGCGAGCCGACCAACCTGATCCAGTAATGGCCTACTGGGCTCCGCGACGGCGCAGAATGGTCTTTACGGTCTCGAACATAATGAGCAGATCGAGCCCCAGGGTCATGTGCTTGATGTAGTAGAGGTCGTACTCAAGCTTTTCCTTGGTCTCGGCGAGTGTGGCGCCGTAGCCGTATCGTACCTGAGCCCATCCGGTGAGGCCGGGACGAATGAGAGTGCGCAGGTAGTAGAAGGGAAGCTCCTCCGTCAGCCAGTTGACGAACTCCGGACGCTCCGGCCGGGGCCCCACAAATCCCATGTCACCGCGCAGCACATTCCATAGCTGCGGAATCTCGTCGATACGGGTCTTGCGGAGCAGCATACCTATCTTTGTCACTCGCGGATCATTTTTGGTCGCCCACTTGGCTCCGTCGGCCTCGGCGTCGGTGAACATGGTTCGGAATTTGATGACGTCGAAAATTCTACCTCCCATTCCGACTCTTTGCTGTCGGAAGAAGAGGGGGCCTTTGGAGGAGAGCTTGACGGCTAGTGCGAGGAAGGGAAAGAAGGGAAGGAAGAGTAGCAGCCCCGTCGCGGCGGCTATGATCGAGACCATCTGACGAGCGAACTGCTGCGATGCGTGAATGCGGAAGCCTTCGCTGTACAGGAAGTTTGAAGGGCGCAGACCATCGAGTTGAATCTTGCCGTAGAGGCGCTCGCGGAGTGTGCCGTCTTCTTCGACTGCTATCCCTTGAAAGCGCAGGGTGAGCAATTCCTGCACAGGAAGTTCGCCGCGCCGGCTCTCCATGGCAACGATGATGCGGTGGACCGGAAGCTTTGCGCGGCCAATTTTTTCCAGAGCTTCAATCCATACTTTCTTGCGCTCCGAGGATTCCATCTGGACGTCCTGCCAGTCGACGATTTCCATGCCGAGGTCCGAGCGGGATCGAATCGTCTCCACGATTGAGCGTGCATAGTCGCCGGCACCGAGGACATAGATGCGTTCGCGGAAGACCTTGCGTCCGACTATCCACTCATATCCTCGTCGCATGAGAATGAGTGAGGGCGCTAGAAGGGCGAAGGCGAGGACATAGACGTACGGAGCAATGGCGGCCTCAGGATCGATGAGAAGCGCTCCGGACAGCAGGAGACAGTCGAAGCCCAGAACGAGGAGAATGCGGAAGTAGATCTGCAGCCGGCCTGAGACGATGGTCGGCTCATAGAGATCAAAATAATACGACAGGATCAGGCTGATGACCGTGATGATGCCGATCTTGAGGAAGCCACCCTGCAGCTGTAAGACGAAGAGGGTCTGGTCCCGAAGCATGATCCAGCTTGCTGCCAGGAAGCAGCCCGCAACAATGCATGCCTCGCAGAGCAGGAGCATGACTGTCCGCGTCGGGTAATAGACATTCAAAAACCGAATCATGATGAGGCTTGCCTTTGCTTACTCTTCGATCTTGTCGTATCCGTCGTAGCCATAATAGCCGCCGCTGACGGGAGGATTCTTGACGGCATTGAGAACCAGCCCAAGCACCTTCGAAGCTTTAAGCTCTGCGATGGCTCGCTGCGCTACTTCATACTTGGTAACCCCGCCGCGGGCGACGAGCAACACGGCGTCACATGCGCGGGCGAGGTTGACGCCATCGGAGACGAGGTTGACCGGAGACGAGTCGACGACGATCCAATCGAAGCTGGGAGAAACTTCTTTTATCAACTGTCCGAAGCGATGGTTGCCGGAGAGGTCGGCGGCTTTATCATGTTCCGTCCCAGCGGGGATAAAGGTGAGCGATGCGAGCCCTGAGGGAAGTGGATGGTCAGGGTCGTCGACGTTGGCGCGCTGCATCACGTCAAGGAGCGACGCCGTGCCGGAGAGATATTCGGTTAGGCCTGGGCCTTGAGGTGCACCAAGCAGTTTATGGATCGTAGCGCGCCGCATGTCGCCGTCAATCAGCAGGACCCGTCCGGCTTTGTGTCGCGCGAAGGAGATTGCGAGGTTTGCAGCCACAAAGCTTTTGCCTTCCTGGGGAAGGCCACTCGAGACCATGAGCGTCTTGAGCGTGTTCAGGTCGCGAAATTCCTGCATGCGCGAGCGCAAGCTGCGAAATTGTTCCACCGCGCTGCCGCGTTGTTCAAGGGCAGGCAACTGGGCCATCGAAGGACTCCAGCGGACGACGTTTACCTTCGTGAGATCCAGTGCGTTGGCGACAACGCTGGAGGTTCCATTGGCGGCAACAAGAGGTGACAGACCTCGACCACTCATGGCGAACGATGAGGCAGGGCGTGAACCATCCGAGAAGCCCCCGGTCTGCTCAACTTCGAGGACTGACCGCAAAGGTAAGCTCGAGCCGTTCTCTGATTGCGTGGAGCCTGTTTTGGCGCGGTCCAGTTCTGCCTGGCGCAGCGCCTCGTAAATTTTGCTCATCTCTCTTCCCTTCCTGGGTGCTTCTGCGATGGAAGCGTGGAGTTTGCGACGTAGCTGCTTGTATTCGCCGTTGAAACCATGAAAGGTTGGGGATCGAGGTCGAGGTCTCGCGCCACCGCATGGATTAAAGGATCGGTGACCTGACGAAGTTGTTCAACATAGGCCAGGATGAGTGCGTGCTCGCAGATCAGGTTGATGATGCGAGGGATGCCGCGGCTGGCGCGATGCACTGCAGCAATGGCATCGTCGGAGAAGAGCGGCTCAGATGTGCCTGCGATCAGGAGACGCTGAGCGATGTAACTTGCAGTCTGCTCTGCAGTGATGGCGTGAGTGCGTGCCCAGAGCGCAATACGCTGCCGCAACTGTCGCACGTCGGGTGCGCGTAACTTCTCTTCGAGTTCGGGCTGCCCGGAGAGAACGATCTGCACGAGTTTTTCCGATGCAGTCTCGAGATTGGTAAGCAGGCGAATCTCTTCGAGTAGTTCCCACTCTAAATTCTGCGCCTCGTCTACGATGATGACGCAGGTCTCTTCACGGCGGTAACGCTCGATGAGCCAGCGATTGAGCTGAATCAGCATCCCAGACTTGGTTCGATTCTGCGGCGTGATACCGAAGTCCGACAGGATGAACTCCAGGAAGTCCAGGACGTCGAGGCGCGGGTTGAAGACGAAGGAGCTGAAGACCCGGCTCTGATCGAGCGAGGCGAGCGCGCGGCGGAGCAGAGTGGTTTTGCCCGTGCCTACTTCGCCGGTCAGGACGATAAATCCTTTGTGAGCAGAGATGCCGTACTCCAGCGTGGCAAGCGCCTCACGGGTGTGCGGCATCATGTACAGGAAGCGCGGATCCGGGCTGCCGGCGAACGGATTGCTCTGCAGGTTGAAAAAGCTTTTATACATGATTATCCCTGCGCATCCGTGATCAGATCCTTTGACGGCTTACGATTGAAGAGCTTTTTAAGTAGGCCGTTCTTTGCAGGGGCAGCGTCGATGACTTGTCCGGACCACGCGATAACGGCCAGGGTAGGGAGGTGAGTGAAATCCCATACCTCCTGCTCCGTGCGCAAAGCCGTGTCTTTGTATTCCAGCAAGGCGATGATCGCTAGCCCGAGCATCAGACCGATACCCACACCGGCCGAAGCGAATACGGAAACCTTGGGAGAGATTGGTTCGGTAGGAAGAGTGGCTTCTTCGAGCAGGCGGAACGTCTCGCCGAACTGGCGATGCTCCAGGTCGTTTGTCATCTGCGAGGAATTGATCTCTGCTTTGAGGCTATTGTAGGCAGCCTGGTCAGTCTGATAATCGCGAGTGAGTGCTTTGTACTGCTCCTCTACCTGCGGGCTGGCCTGTATCTTGCTTTCGTAGCTTTGAATCTGACTTTGCAGATGGGCCTGTTGAGCTTCTTTTTGGTGAATCTGATTATCGATTCCGCTCAGTTGAGCTCGCAATTGGACAACGCTCATGGACTCAGGCCGCTTGGGTGCGGGAGTCGCCGATGCAGCGGAGGGCGGAGTAGAAGGAGCCCTCGCCATTTCGGCGCGGAGATCGCTGATCTGGCGAGTTATGTCTTTTACTTCCGGATACTCAGACGTATAGCTCTGCAACAAAGCGGCCTTCCTGGCCTCAAGTAGGTCCAGTTGGGTCTGCTCGGCCTGGGGAGCTTTGCTGGCGGCGACTCCGGATGGAGCGGACTGCGCCAAGGCTGCGCTGAGCAATGCTTCGTATACGGACTTGCTCTGTTGGAGGTTTTGGATGGATTGTGTGGCCGCGTCGAGCTGAGAGTTCATGCTGCTCATCAAGCCCATGTTGCCGCTGGTATCGCCGGGAAGCATGCCCATATACTGCTTCTGGAAGTCGGCCATCTTCTTATCCTGATCGTCCAATTTCCGCTGGGCGTCGTCGAGCCGATCCTGCAGGAATTTGGTTGCGTCACTCGCGCTGTCTTCTCGCGCGGCGAGGTTCTCAGTGGTGAAGAGCCCAGTGATGTCCGCACATACCTGTTGTGCAGTATGGGGATCGCTGGCGGTGAACGAAATGCTGAAGCCCGGAAGTCCGTTAGTTCGCGCAAGCTCGGACTGGATCGGCGTGATCGCGAGAGTCTTGGGGCTGCGAAACAATGCGATCTTGGCATCCATGGAGATATGCTGATCGGCATATAGGTTGTACTTTGTGATGATGGGCTCTACTTTGCTTCGGCTGAGTACCTTTTCTTCGATGTAGGCAAGGCGAGTATCCAGAGGTTGTGTCGCCAGCGACTTAACGTATTCACTTGAGACTTTTTGCGAATCGACCAGGACGACTGTAGTGGAGACATATTGCGGCGTAATGAAATATGTTGCCGCAACCCCGAGAATCGGCAGAATCACCACGGGGATCGCGATGATCCACCATCGGCGCTTCAATATAGAAAGATAGTCTTGAACGTTCAGCGTGCGATGACCGAGCATATGTTTCCTTATGGATGTCCAAGGTGCTTTGCAGCGGGAGAATAAGTGATGCCGAATCCAAGGATCTGTGAGCGTCCGTTGAAAACATCGATGGCCGAGGCGCCGGAGCTCGACTGATTTTCAAACGCATAGCTGGCGAATGCGGACAGGTTTCGCAGTATGGCTCGCGAGACCTGCGCCGATTCCACATAGGTTTTGCTGGAAAACGAAGGCAGCGTGGGTGCAGTGAGGCTGGAAGACTGTGTGTACGCTGAGCTTGCAGAAACGCCCCACGCTTCGGCGAAGGTGCGGCTGACCGTGAAGACAAGGGAATTTGAAAAGGAGCCTGCCGTCACGCCATACCCGTTGTTTGTGCCACGCACAAAGGAAAGCGCTGTGGTTGTCGTCTTGCCCGTATAGGTTGCCGAAGCGTCAACAAATACGCTTGTTGCATTTGAGTTTGGGACGTTTGTGATCGTGCTCCACTCGGGGCCCGCAGACATGGATATCCCGAGTTTGCGGGTGACGCGATAAGAGTACTGCGCCCCAACCGTCTGGCTGACGAAGCCTGATGCTGGAAGGCCGAAGTGGTCGTTTGGATAGGTATAGCGCGAGTACGAGTAGCTTGCTCCAAATGAACTTCGGGGGCTGATCGTGTGTGTGATTGCCCCCTGCCCGGTCGCCCCGTGGCTATCCAACCCGGCACCGCTCTGGGTTGTCGAGCCTGTACCGCTGTCGAGGAAGTGGAGAATCGAATACGACCCGGATGCGGTCAGCGCTGTCCTTCCTGTTAATTGCCGTGATAGGCTCGCTGCGGCGTTGTTGCTGATGCGGTTAGAAAAATTGGTCAGCGTACCTTGGCTGGTGTCCCCTGAGACCTGTACCGGATTGATGTTGAGATCCCCTACGCCGGGAACTCCAGAAAGGCCGGCGGCTGCGGTTCCGGGAAGATAGTTGACGCTGTCGGAGAGGACGAAATTCCATCTACCTATATTGGCAACCTGGGAAGCAGAAAGGCCCGCATAACTGTACGCAGGCTGCTTGAATTCGCCAAAGGCATGTCCTCCGTTCAGAACCATGCTGAACGGGTGCTGCTTACTGCTGGAGAGATAGGCCAGGTCACCCGATATATTTGCCGAACCGGTCACGCCGGAATTTGTGTAGTAGCCCCAGTCGTAAGATTGCGACGCGCTCACGGCATATTGCAATGTACCGAGCGTCGTGGGCAGAGCAAAGCCAGTTGAGGCAGGGGCCGCGTCGGCAGCAGGCAGTGCTTGCGCACGAGCCGATGGAGAGGCAGGTGCAGCCGCGAGGAGCACCAGCAAGGTTTGAGCGACCAAAGTAGCGCCTGCGAATTGAACTTTCATTTTCATTAGGGGACCACGATCGTATCGCCGGGCACAAGCGCAATGCCTTGCATATCGCCTTTTTTCACGGCTTTGTTGTAGTCGAACATAATCTTCTGTGGCTTTGCGGGGTCACCGCGAAGGATATAGATGTGCTTTCGATTCGCATACGGAGAGAGCCCGGCGCTGGCAATCGCCTGCAGAATCGTCAAGCCAGGCGTTATGGGCATGGGTCCTACGCGCGATACTTCACCGGCCAAAAAGACCTGCTTACTGTTCACTGCGAGGACACTTACCGTCACGATCGGATCGAGAATGTACTTGGTAATTCGTGTCGTGATGTCCGCCGCTAGCTGGGTTGGAGTAAATCCCGCGGCTTGAATATCCCCGAGCAGGGGAAGGGTGATTTTTCCATCCGGCCTGACGGGTAGAATTCCGGACTCTGTTTCTACCGGCTGCAGCTTGGCATCCCGTACATCGACTTTGATGGAATCATTGGCCCCAATCACATAGTTCATCGAGACGGTCAGGGGTCCTGCAGCCTCCTCCGCCGCACGTGCTTCATAGGGCGCTTGGGCCTGCGCGGCTGGGCTAATTGCCGGCCGGGCCGTACCCGGCTGTGCCTGGACGAGGGTGGTTACAGAAACAAAGCAAATTGTGAGAAGCGAGCTACGGAGCAAATTGATTTTCATATCCATCTCTATTTCAGTCAGTTAGAAATCGAATCTTCCCTGGGCGCCAAGCTATGAATCGTGGTGAGGTAAAACCCCGCTAAACCACTATGATCCAAGGGTGATGGAAATTTAGATGCGAGATTCTGGTCGGTCTTCACTTGCATCCCTGGTGTCACACAAAAATATCTAAGTCAGGTAAGTGACGCTGTTTTCAATTTTACACTCTCGCGATAAGCGGAATGGGATGGACTGCTCCAAAAGCCGCTTGCAGAGCTTTGCAATATAGAATGAGCTTCCGACGTAATGGCTCAAGTTTAGGCTGGGAGCAACGTCGCTGTTATTCCACTTAAGTGTGCGCGACTCATCCACTTAAGTCTCTCGGAATATCGTTTCTTCGAACTGGGCCCATGCGATAATCCGGTTAGCTTCGAAATCCCGGTTAGCTTCGAGATCGCAGACAGGGCATAAGACTCTCGCATGCAGGAAACTTCGCCAGTCTCTTCAATCACATCAGGCACAAGCACCGTCGCGGCTGTTTCGCCGACACCGCTGTCTCCAGGCTATAACGTCCAGGGCACCGACGACGCGCGTTGGTCGATTGCATGGCCGCCGCTGCTCTTGCTGTGTGCATTGGGCGTTCTGCTGTACCACGGGATTGCGGTGAAGCTGGTCAGAGACTGGAGCGACCTGCCAGATTTCTCTCACGGTTTTTTGATCCCCTTTTTTGCGGCATTCCTACTTTGGGACAAGCGCAACGAATTTCTGAGGACACGGATTCAGCCGAGTTGGAGCGGTATCGTGCTGGTCGCGCTCGGGCTGTTTGAGCTTCTCCTTGGCCGCCTTGGCGCGGACCTGTTTCTCCAGCGCACCTCATTTATCGTGCTGATCGCCGGCATCATCTGGAGCTTGCTGGGCGCGCCAATGCTGCGACGAACGAAGTTCGTCCTGTTTGTGCTGCTGCTGGCGATTCCGCTGCCGACAATTGTTTTGAATCAGATCACGTTTCCTCTCCAACTGTTGGCTTCGCGCTTCGCCAGTGAGTTGCTGGATCTCGTCCATGTTCCCGTGTTGCGCGATGGAAATATCATCCAGCTCCCGGCAATGCCACTTGAAGTAGCAGAGGCATGCAGCGGCATTCGCTCCCTGATGAGCCTGTTTACAGTTGCCGTGATTTACGGCTATTTCCTCGAGCGAGCGACGTGGAGACGCGTTGTGCTTGCGTTGTCCGCGCTGCCGATTGCAGTGACTGCGAACGTCGCACGCATCTTCGGCACAGGCTTATGCGTGCAGTACTGGGATCCGGTGAAGGCGATGGGATTTTTTCACGAGTTTTCAGGCTGGCTGATGTTTCTGGTCTCGCTTGGCTGCCTGTACCTGGTGCACGTCGCCATGGACCTGATTGCAGGACGCGAGGGGGGTGCTGCATGAAATCTCCGCGCCTCTGGGCAATCGTGCTTTTGATGTCGTTTACGGCCCTGGTCCTGCATATGCGCGGAGATGTGGACCGTGTGCCTCCCAGCCGTCCGATGCACGAGTTTCCCACTACGATCGGGACCCGAGATGCAGTCGAGGTGCCGATCGACGACGAGACGCTCGCCATCCTCGGCAAGGGCGACTTCCTGAACCGCATCTACCTCCCTTCTTCCAATAGACCAGCTGGGAGCCAGGGCAGGGTGGGCCTGTATATCGCATACTTTCCCACCCAGCGAACGGGGCAGTCGATTCACTCGCCACAGAATTGCCTGCCAGGCGCGGGGTGGACTTTTCAAAGTTCCGGAGTTACTGAGTTTACCGACTCGACCGGTAAGCGGTACCGGGTAGGAGAGTACCTGATCACGAACGGGTCGGATACGGAAGAGGCGCTCTACTGGTACCAGTTGCATGGCGAAAGCATTGCCAACGATTACACAGCCAAGCTCTACACGCTCGCCGATTCAATCCGATACAGCCGGACGGACGAGGCTTTGATCCGTATTATGACGCCGGTGAGCCCTACGGAAGATCGAGCAGCTGCTCACGACCGCGCTATCGAGTTTGCCAAGCAGATTGCGCCGCTGCTACCAGCGTATGTTCCGAATTGAGTTTTGAAATGGGCCCAGATTGACGGTTGAAACGGCCAAGAGCCAGGATTTTGATAGAGCAAAGAGGATGAGGAATCTTTCCATGTTGAAACAACGACACGCGTATCTCGCCGGGGTAATGCTGACTGTATCGCTCACGCTCGTATCGACGATTGGATGCAATCGCGACCCGAATGTACGCAAGAAGAAGTATCTAGAGAGCGCAAAGCGTTACGAGGCTGACGGTAAATACAAGGAGGCTGTAATCCAGCTTTCCAATGCTCTCAAGCTGGATAAAAGTTTCGCTCCCGCATACTTTGAGCTGTCCAAAATCTACCTGAAACTGCAGAATCCGGTTTCGGCATACGCCGATCTGTCGAAGACGGTCGATCTGGATCCTTCGAACGTCGAGGCTCGCATTACGCTGGGCGAAATGTTGCTTGGCGGACACGCATACGACAAGGCTGAAGCGCAGGCGAAGGCCGTTCTTGCCATCAACCCGAATAACGCCGATGCGTATGGTCTGCTTGCCGGCATCGCGCAGAAGCGGGACGATATGCCGGGAGCTCTGGCCAATATTCAGAAGGCGATCTCGTTGGATCCTAATCGGTCGAACTTTCACAGTGCGTTAGCCGTGCTCGAGAGTGCCACGCCGTCGAACGAAGGCACTGCGGAACAGGAACTGCGCAAGGCTGCATCGCTGGACGCCAAGACCGCGATGCCACATCTGCTGCTTGCGTCATTGCTCGAAAAGAAGGGCGATTTAGCAGGTGCCGAGCAGGAATTTCACGCGGCGGTTACGGCTGACCCCAAAGACCTGAAGGCTCGCGACGCACTTGCGGCACTGTATGTTCGCACAGGCGACAAAGGCAAGGCGGAGCAGACCCTGCTGCAAGCTGTAGACGATATGCCGGAGAACGAAAACGCCGCGGGGACTCTCGCGGGATTCTATTCCGCAACCGGACAGGCGGATCGCGCGGAGCCTGAATTCGCAAGCCTCGTTTCGAAATATCCGAAGAGCTTTGCGATCAAGGTGACGTACGGGCGAATTCTGTTCGACAAAAGGGAATTTGACAAGCTGAAGCCGGTAGCCGCGGAGTTGACGAAGACGGATGCAGGCAACACACAAGTACAGCTATTGAATGCCATGTTGTTGTTGAACACGGGCAAGATCGACGATGCGTATGCCTTGTTGAAGAAATCGGCCAAGGACAATCCGAACAATCCTCAGGTTCACCTGATGCTTGGCCGGGTGGAACTGACCAAGGGCGACGCGGCCGGCGCAGAAGCGAGCTTTCGCCAGGCGGATAAGCTAAGCCCGGGGAGTGTAGAGGTTGCAACTGGTCTGGCGCAGATAGCCATGGGACGCAATGATGCGGCGATGCTGACCGAGGTATCGAACAAGCTGCTGCAGGCCCATCCCGACTACCCGGGCGCATACCTGTGGCGTGGCATGGCGGAGGTTTCGCTGAAGGAGTATGACAAGGCGGATTCCGACTTCCAGACGGTCATGAAGCGGAATCCCAACTACGGTCCTGTGTATCTTCAGCTGGCTCAACTTCGCATCATCCAGGGCAAGGTTCCTGAGGCGAAGGCGCTGCTCCAGACGACCTTGGACAAGGATCCGAACTCCGCCAAGGCGCTGGGCTTGCTGATGGCTTACGACCTGCAGGCCAAGCAACCTGCGAAGGCTCTGGAACGAGTGCAGGCACAGATCGCCAAGCAGCCCGCGAACAGCGAATTCTATGTCGAAATGGCTCGCGTTCAGATGCAGATGAAGGACTTTAACGGGGCGCTTGCCAGTTCACAAAAGGCTATGCAGCTCACACCGTCGAGCGGTGGCGCCGTCCAGACCTACAGCCAGGCCCAGGTCGCGCTGGGGAATATCGATTCGGCCATCTCGGTCTGGCAGAATTGGGAGGGTTCACACGCCAACGACATCAACGGACCGAATATTCTTGGTTCGTTGTATGAAGCCAAGGGCGATGATCAGAAGGCGATGGAGCAATACAAGAAGGCCCTTGCGGTCGACTCGAACGACGCAATCGCCGCCAACAACCTGGCTTACCTGATGGTGGAGAACGGGCAGAATGCGGATGTGGCGCTGAACCTGGCGCAGACTGCGCGGCGAGTCCTGCCGAACTCTCCGCAGACGGCAGATACTCTGGCGTGGGTCTTCTACTACAAGGGCACATACAGCGCATCACGAGACATGTTGGAGACGGCTTTGAAATCGTCTCCGGATGATGTGTCGATGAACTATCACCTTGGAATGATCTACAGCAAGTTGAACGACAAGGCGAACGCTGCGCTATATCTCAAGAAGGCCGCTACGTTGGGAGCTGCTACCAAAGCCGGAAAAGATGCTGCCGCCGCTTTGGCGAAGCTGGGCTAAGAGATACGGGGCTGCATAGGTAGCCCCGTATCTTGCGACGTGCCGATCGTCACGGAATGTTGACGAAGCGTTAGAGCGCTTTATTTATCGTTGAAATTATTTATTCTCAGTGAACCTAAAGATGGCTCGATGCAGATTGTCTGCGTCGAGCCATTTTCCTATCAATTAGTTTAGCGTTAGCACTTTGGCCGGTGGCCGAGGTCATCTGACGATGAGTGGCTTCGGTGGGTTTGCCCGTCGGCGTGCTAATTTGCCAATGAATTTGCCCTTTGATCTTGCGGACCGTCAACGGACTCGTTCGATCGAAGGTGGCTAGGCGGTTCCGGCCCCTGTGAAGGAGGCCGAACTCAGTCTGCGTCGTCGGTGGCGGCGTCCATGTAGGCGACGTCGAGAGCCGTGCCCTGGACCGCGACGTACTGGTTATCAATCTCGGAGCCGTCTGTCGTCTTGAAGATGTGGACCTGGCCGCCGTACGCGGTGTAGATCTTATTCAAGCTCTGAACCCAGCATAGGCCCGTAAGGCTGCCGTAGTAGTACGGATCTGCGTTCTGGTTGGGGTATGGAACATGGACGGCGGCGACCCCCGTGGCTGATTGCGTTACGGCCGGAACAACCTGCGGGGCGAGAGTCGAGGCGCTGAGGGAGACCATGGTGAGGCAGTTGTAGTTGGCTGCCTGGCCGGTGACACCTGCGGCAAACTGCTTCTGGCGCTCTCCGTTGGCGCAGGATTGGGAGCCGATCCAAAGTGTGTTGTTGTCGGCGAAGAGCATCTTCGAGTGGCGGCCGTCGGAGATAGAGTATTGGTGGGTAATGGTGTTGGTCGCCTGGTTCATCGTGGAGAGGCGACCGGCAAAGAGTCCGTCCGGTTGTAATTGCTGTCCGGCGAGATAGAGCGTAGTGCCGTCGGAGATGGCCGCGGTGACGCCGCCGGGTACTGGCACATTCGCGATCATGGGATTGGGCTGGACGGGCGAGGTGGGAATCTGTTGTACGTTGAGAGGTGTCTGTTGCAGCAAGGTTACGCTGGCAGTGGTGCCGCCGCACTCGGGTCCGCAGTTGAGTACGTAGGCGGTGGTGCCGTCGAGCGAGAAGTAGACATTATTGGGGCGGTCGTAGGTTCCGGGCACGGGAACGGCGCAGTAGACGGGCACAAGTGCAGGTTCGCAATCGATCGAGCCGGTGGCGACCATGGCGGCCTGTTGAGTCGGGTACTGGTTCTGATTCAGCATGAACACCCGGTAGAGGGCGTTGGAGTTGCGCACCATGGCGAGGGCGATGGTGTCACCCTTGTTGACCACTACTTTGTCGACGTTGGGGATGCTGAGTGGATAGCTGCCGCCGGTCTGGTTGTCGATGACTTCAAGCAGACCGGCGGAGGACTCGGCCCCGTAAAATCGAGTGAATGTGGGCGGGATGGCGACGGTGTTCTGGCCAGGCTGGAAGTTACCTACGGTGCTGGGGGATGTCTCGGTAGAGTAGTCGATGCGTTTGAGGCTTCCATCACTGCTGGAATAGACGTAGCCACCGAGCTCTGACGGGAAGTTGAAGATGGTGTCTGGAAGACCTGAGCTGTAGCCCGAGATGGTGTAGAAAGGGATCGTGTTCTCAACATTGTTGCGGATGTCGCGTAGCGCGTCCACGATCTGGAGGTTGCCGAGGCCGCCGTTCAACGTGACGCCGATCATGACTCGCTGGGCGAGCTTGCTGGGTGGAATGGGACGGCCGGCGTAGGTGTCCGCAGGGAACTTGTAGTAGTAGTAGCTGGCGGAGTGGCAGGAGCTAAGGCCTGCGGTGACAAGCGCGATGAGAACGGCGCAGAGGATGCGCCAGTTTCGCACGCCGTGGAGCTTGGGCCTTGGAGATGGTGTTTCGGCGACGGATTTGCTCAGAATCGGAGAGTTCACGTCGGAGCTGTTCGAGGCGGGACTGGGGACCGGCGAGACGCCGGGGAAACGGACGATACGATTCTTCAACGTGGACAACTCCAACCTTCGCGTTTTGCAAGGAAATTCCCTGACGCTTACAGCTCCTACTATACCAAAGGACGAGAGGGGAGGCGGAGGCCCTGCGGGTGCAAGCGAAGGCCGATGTGCGGAGATTATTTGGGTCGGGCCTCATCAGTTCCTGCATCCATTTTTTTACCGCCGCGGCTAACTAATGGTTTAGTTGGTCGTCTTTATGGTGTTGGGTGCGACACCGGAAGGCCGGAGAGGGAGCGATGCCGCCTAGGAAGTCGAATACGTTGACGGAGGCTGAGCTGAGGCTGATGCGGCTGCTCTGGGAGCGCGGCGAATCGGCGGTGAGCGACCTGGTGGCTGCAATGCCAGAGGGTGAGGCGTTGGCTTACACGTCGGTGTTGACGACGGTGCGGATCCTGGAGCAGAAGGGCTATGTTCGTCATCGGCAGGAGGGCAGGGCGTTTCTTTACAGCACATGCGTTGCGGAGCGGGAGGCGAGCCGGTCGGAGATTCGCAACACGATGCAGCGCTTTTTTGGGAATTCGCGGGAGCGACTGCTGCTGTCTTTGCTGGGGGATGACGAGATCGATGCGGAAGAATTGAAGCGGCTGAAGGAAGCGATTGAGAAGGCGGCGGATGATAAGCCGATGCGATCGGCACCGGTTCGTGCGGCGGAGCATGCAGCGGAGGCAGCGCAATGATCGCTGCGGCGCTGGGAGTGTGGGTTCTGCCCGGATGGAGTATGGCGGCTGCCAGTGCGGCGGTCGGAGGTTTGATCGCTGCAGTGTGGCAGGGCATTCTGCTGTCGGTGCTTGTGGTTTTGGGGCTTCGGTTATTCCCGAAGGCACCGGCCGGGGTGCGGTTTGCGGTGTGGTTTGGGGTGTTTGTGGTAGTTGCGGCGATGCCGTTGGCGGGATTGCTCCAGCACGGCGCAGCTGCAGAAGGTCGCGACCGTTCGGCTTGGTTGATGGTGGACGCGCGCTGGTGTGTGCTGATCGCGGCGATTTGGGCGATGGCTTCGGCAGTACGGGCGGTCACCTTGTTGCTGGCGGTGGCGCGAGTGAGGACGCTTTGGAAGCGGGCTACGCCATTGGATTTCAAACTGCGTGACCTCGAGATGAGTGAAGGGTTGAGGTTGGCGCAGCGCGCGGGTTCGCGGCATGCGGAGCTTTGTGTTTCGGATGAGTTGGATCGGCCGGCAGTCATAGGATTTTTTGCGCCGAGGATTTTGATTCCGTCGTGGCTGGTGGAGAAGATGACGGCAGAGGAGTTGGAGCAGGTAGTGCTGCACGAGTCCATGCACCTGAGCCGTGCGGACGATTGGATGAATCTGCTGCAGAAGGCCGCGCTGGTGGTCTTTCCGCTCAACCCGGCGCTGGCGTGGCTGGAGCGGAAGCTTTGCTTTGAACGAGAGCTGGCTTGCGATGAACGTGTGCTGGATGCGACAGGCGCGCCGAAGGCTTATGCTGCGTGCCTGGCTTCGCTGGCTGAGCACCGCCTGGGGCGGCGGGGTCTGGCGCTGGCGCTGGGTGTAGTGGGGCGTGAGTCGGAGCTGGGGCAGCGAGTGCGGCGGATTTTAAGCCGGAGTGAGACGATGCGACCGGGGCAGGTGAGACTTGTGCTGGGTGGAGCGATGATCGCGTTAGTAGCTTCGGTGGCAGGTTTGGTGCGCTGCCCGCCGGTGGTTGGGTTTGCGACGAGGCAAGAGGTTGCGGCGAGTGCGCCGGTTCGAGTGGATGGTGCGTTGCATGATGGGTTTGGGTATCAGGCTGTGGTCTTTCATCCCGAGGCTGCCTCAGGCTCGATGCGAACCAGGGCGGTGCCGACACACGCAAGGAAAGTGGGTTTGCAGTCGGCCAAGCAGGCTAGTGCGCGGACCCCATTTAAGACCGAAGATTTGCAGGCTCGTTTCGCAGTTGAGGAGGATGTTACCGATGTGGCACGAGGTATGAGCGGCACAAGACCGACCCTGACGGCTTCCGCACCCGATGGCCTGGTGTCTCAGCCTGTGAGTGCAAAGGAGGCGCGGAATGGGGCACAGTGGGTTATCGTGACAACGTGGCGCGGTGGCGATGGATCGAGCATGGTGTTGACGACGGTGCATGCGGCAGATTCCGCGATGGTGCGCCTAGGGTTACGCGGAGACGGTTCTGTGGCGAAAGATCAGTTTCATCCGTATGCGGCTGTGCCTGTGCAGGACGGCTGGCTATTATTCGAGTTGTAAATTTGCAGTCAACCCCATGAATGAGGTGTTTGTATGTCTGAAGTAACTAATGAATTAGTCAGCAAGGCGAAGGCGTTTGGGCGACGGCCGTTGAGCTGGTCCGCAGGTGCGGTGTTGACTGCCGCTCTGGCTGTGAGCATCTTGTTTCATGAGAGCCCGGGGCGGGCGGCTGATCCCGCACCTCCGTTGAATGATTCGAGCATTGCGGCGTTGACGGCGCTGGACCGTGCGGTGGAAGCTGTGGCGGCGCATGTGGGGCCAGCGGTGGTGAATGTGCGGGTTACGTCGAAGGGATCGGACGAGGAGATGTCGCAGAACGGAGGCGGCCAGCAACAGGAGTTGCCTCCGGGACTTGGCGGATTGTTTGGTCCGGATGGACCGTTTGGTGGGTTCGGCGGCGGCCAGCGGCAAGGGCGGAGGTTCCAACAACAGCCGCAGCAACAGCCGTCTGAGGTCGGGATTGGCAGTGGTGTGATTATTTCGCCGGATGGATACATTGTTACGAATAACCACGTGGTGCAGGGTGCGGTGGATATCAAG
The DNA here is from genome assembly GCA_035943695.1 of Acidobacteriaceae bacterium. GTDB lineage: Bacteria > Acidobacteriota > Terriglobia > Terriglobales > Acidobacteriaceae > Edaphobacter. The sequence continues at coordinate 24,768 of DASZBW010000030.1, forward strand.
GTGACGCTGAGCGATCGGCGTGTGCTGGATGGGAAGGTGGTTGGAACGGATAAGCTGACTGATTTGGCTGTGATCAAGATCGATGGCCACAACTTGCCTAGCCTGCCGTGGGGGGACTCTGCGGCGCTGAAGCCGGGCGAGACGGTGCTGGCGTTTGGCAGCCCGTTTGGTTATTTCCAGAACTCGGTGACGCGGGGTATTGTGAGTGCGGTGAATCGGCAGAATCCGTACCGCGATGATGCGCGCAAGCCGGGTGGATACATTCAGACGGATGCGGCGATCAATCCGGGCAACTCGGGCGGTGCACTGGTGAATGCGCATGGTGAGTTGATCGGCATCAACACGTTCATCATCTCGAACAATGGGGCGTTTGCCGGGGCCGGATTCGCCATTCCGTCGCAGCTTGCGAAGTCGGTGGCGGAGCAGCTGGTCGCGCATGGCAACGTGCATCATGGCTACCTGGGCATCAGCCTGGAAGATATGACCCCGGCACTGGTGGAATCCTTTAACTTGAAGGAGGCTTCGGGTGCACTGGTTGGACAGGTGACGCCTGATGAGCCGGCTTCGCGTGCCGGCTTAAAGCAGGGCGACGTTATCGACACGATTGATGGCCAGAAGGTGATCGACAGCGGTGCTCTGCAGGTGGCAGTGAGTGAACGTCAGCCGGGCGAGACGATACGGTTGGGTATCTTCCGGGATGGTGTTCCGAAGGAACTCACGGTTAAGCTCGGCGAATACCACAAGCCCGGTACGCAGACGGCAGACAATGAATCCGAAGGCGGCGCATCGAACACGGGCAAGTATGGCCTGGGGCTCGATGATCTAAACCAGGACGTGCGACAACAGTTGAACGTCCCGAACGAAGTGAAGGGCGCGGTTGTGACGAACGTTCGTCCCGGTTCTCCGGCTGAGGACGCAGGACTGCAGTCGGGCGATGTGATCGTCGAAGTGAATCGCAAGCCGGTGGCTTCTGCGGAGCAGTTCGTGAGTGCGGTCCGTGCGGCGCCTGCAGGCAAGGATGTTCTGCTGCTGGTCTGGTCCAAGGGCAACGAGAGCTTCCGTGTTCTGCACTCGAAGCCTGCGGCGCAGAGCGGAATGTAGACCGCTTCAGCACGCATCGACAAAGGCCGTCGCGAAGGACTGCGACGGCCTTTGTGTTTAAGATTGCAGCCATCTCGCTTGGTGAGCGGACCTATGCTGTGCGGTTGAGTAGGGCGTCTACGGCTTCGGGGAGCGCGGGGAAGTGGAGGTGGGCGGCGGTGCAGGCGGCTTCGCTACCGGGTTTGCGGTGTTCCGGGTCGCCTTCGATGAAGATTGTTTGCATGCCGAGCTGGCGGCCGAACTCAATGTCGGAGAGCGAGTCACCGAGGATGACGCTGGATTCGGGGGTGATGTCTGGGAAGTCAGCGAAGGCTTGGTGGAAGAGGCCGGGGAGGGGTTTGCGACAGTTGCACTGGGCCTTGTCGTGGGGGCAAAAGTAGAAGGCGTCGATGTGGGCCTGTTGGGTCGCGAGCTGGCTGGCGAGGCTGGCGTGGATTTCATGGACGTCGGCGGAGGTGTAGAGACCGAGGGCTATGCCGCGCTGATTCGAGACTACGATGACGCGAAGGCCGGCGCGATTGAGCTTTGCGATAGCTTTGGCGACGCCGGGAAGTAGGTGGAACTCCGCGCAGCAGGTGACGTAGTGCCCTTCGGGCAGCTTGCGGTTGATGACGCCGTCACGATCGAGGAAGACGGTGCGGAGACGGCTGGTTGCGGCTTCGGGCACATCGCTATGATAGAACAGGCCTAAGCAAGACGGCGCGAGGAGTGGACCCTTTGATTGAGCAGCTGCATGAGGTGATTCAGGAGATTGAGCACAAGTGGTCGGCGAAGCGGTTGCTGGTGGTCGGTGACGTGATGCTGGACAAGTATGTGTGGGGCGAGGTGGGGCGCATCTCGCCCGAGGCTCCGGTGCCTGTGGTGCGGATGACGCATCGCAGCCAGCAGCCTGGCGGCGCGGCGAACGTGGCAATGAATATCGGACGGTTGGGTGCGCAGGTGGAGGTCATCGGCTTTGCGGGGGATGACGAGGACGGGCGGGCGCTGGCGGAATCGCTGCGGACGAATGGAGTGTTGACGGGATTTGTCGCGTGCGATGGGTTTCCGACGATTACGAAGCAGCGGGTGCTGAGCGGTCAGCAGCAGATGCTTCGCCTGGATACGGAGCGGGCGGGGCCGCGATTGGAGGCCGATTGCGATCGGCTGATTGAACGGGTGCTGGAAGCGCTGCCGACGTGCGATGCGGTAGTGCTGTCGGACTACGCCAAGGGCGTGCTGACGCCTAGGGTTTGCAGGGCGATTATTGCCGCGGCGCAGGCCAGGGATATTCCGGTGCTGGTGGATCCTAAAACGGCAGATTTTTCTAGGTACGCGGGCGCTACGACGATATGCCCCAATCTGGGCGAGCTTTCGGTTGCGCTGGGGCACGATACGCAGGATTTGAAGGGGCTGCTGGATGCGGCGGAAGGGCTGGTGCGTACGCTGGATCTTGACTTTCTGACGGCTACTCTGGGGGATAAGGGGATTGCGCTCGTGCGTTCGGGCAGTCGCGTGGTGGCTCCCGCCGTGGCGCGGCAGGTGTTCGATGTTTCGGGTGCGGGAGATACAGTGATCGCGGTGTTGGCGCTGTGCCTGGCTTCGGGGTTGAAGCCGGAGAGCGCGGTGGGACTGGCCAATATCGCTGCTGGCATTGTTGTGGGCAAGGTGGGGACTGTGCCGGTTGAGAAGCATGAGCTGCTGGCGGCGCTGGCCCCGCAGATTGCGCTGCATGCGGAGGATAAGGTGGTGACGCGCGAGGAACTGACGCAGCGGGCGGCGCTGTGGAAGGCGAACGGCGAGCGCGTGGTGTTTACAAATGGGTGTTTCGACCTGCTGCACATTGGGCACATTACCGTGCTTGAGCAGGCGCGGCGGTTTGGGGATCGGCTGATCGTGGCGATCAATTCGGATACTTCGGTGAGCCGGTTAAAGGGGCCTACGCGTCCGATTGTGCGGGAGACCGAGCGGGCCCGGGTGCTGGCGGCACTGGGGGCTGTGGATGCGGTGGTGGTGTTTGGGGAGGCTACGCCCCTGGATTTGATCGTGGCTGCGCGGCCGGATGTGATTGTTAAGGGCGGCGACTACGTGCCGGAGACCGTGGTTGGTGCGGACGAGGTGAAGAGCTGGGGCGGGCAGGTGAAGATCGTGCCTACCGTTGAGGGTTTTTCTACGACGGCCTTGATCGCTAAGGGCGCTGGCAAGTAGGCTGCTTGGCGGCTGATCCTTAGGTCTCCTGGTACTTTTCAGGGTATCCGAAAGTACTAAAGTATCCCTTCTAAACGACTTAGTGATGCGGTATAAGCCAAACTATCTTTTCTAAAAGGGTTAGAGGTAAAGTATCCCTTTATAAGGACTTAGCAGGTTAAATGATTCAGGGCTGCCGGATCGGCGCGGTGCCGGATCTTCCAGCCCTTTGAAGTTCTATCTTTTTTAATGATAGCAGGTTGACCATAACTCCTAGCCAAGGTCTATCTCATTGCAGGTGAAGGAGTTAGGTGCTTCTGGGGCTTGACATGCGAAATTGCTGAGGTTTTCGCGAAAAAAAAGTTTGGTCGAAGGTAATGTACGCGACGCGATGCAGATGGAATGTGGAGGGTGACGATGATCCGGAAAGTTTGTATGGCGTGTGTGCTGTCGGTAGGATTCAGTGCGTCTTCGCAGATGGCGGTTGCTCCGACTGCTAGTTTTGAGGTTGCTTCGATTCGGCGGGATGCTACGACTAACGCCGGGAGCTATATTCGTTATTTGCCCGGAGGGAGGCTTTCCGCATCGAGCTGGATCAAGCAGGTGATTCAGCTTGCTTATGGGATGAAGGACTATCAGGTGATGGGAGGGCCGGGCTGGCTGGGGTCGGACTGGTACACCATCGAGGCGAAGGCTGAAGATCCGAGTGCTACGAAGGATCAGATCATTCGGATGATGCAGGCTATGCTGGTGGACCGGTTTAAGTTCAAGATGCATACGGAGCTGAAGAACTTCGATGTGTACTACCTGGAGGTGGATAAGGGTGGGGCGAGACTTAGTCCGTTGAAGGAGGGTGAGGCTTCGAAGTGTGGCAGAAACAACTCATACATGTGCGGAATTACCAGTCCAGGGGATTTGGCTGGCTCGCTGAAGTACATTGTTGGGCGGCCTGTGTTCGACAAGACGGGAATTGCGGGCAGGTATGACGTGCTGTTGGATTTCGATACTTATTCGGCGATGGGGCGGACGGCTCCGGAGGGTTATGAGAAGCCTTCGCTGCAGGCGGCGCTGCACGATCAGCTTGGGTTGAAGCTGGAGCCGCATAAGGAGCCGATGCCGGTGCTGGTGGTGGATAGTATCGAGCGCCCGACGGAGAATTGAATATGTGTGGCGGTGCCGGTGAGCAGCGGAGCTTAGATCGATTTCAGTAGCTGCGCGATAAGCTGCTTATTCACGCGAAATCCTGCGCCGATCAGTTTGTCCAGGGCGGTATGGATGTCGAGGAGACCGGTCCGATGTGCGTCTCGCAGGATGCCTAGCGTGCCGATTGTCTGCAGACCGCGGCTGGTTGCCTCGTCGCGGCCTGCGATCTCGTCGATGAGCAGCCAGTCCGCGTGGAGTTGTTCAGCGAGTTCGATGGCTTCGGCCTCGCCGGGATGCAGTCGTGTTCCGGACGCATTCAGAGATTTGGATGCGGCGAGGATTTCCACCCATTTGGGAACTTTTTGGGCCCAGCTACGGACGTTTGCCGGAGCTCCCTGATGGAGGAGTTCGTCGTGGACGGCATGGGGGAGGAACACTCTTCCGTAGAGGATTTCTAAAATGGAAATCCGGTCAATCAGGATGAGGTAGTTGATTGGGGACGTGTCAGCTACGACGATCATGGGTCAATTGTTCAGCGATTGGTTCTTTGCGAATAGAGCTTTTCGGAGGCTTCGATATCTTGCTGGAGGTGTTTTGAAGTGTATTGCAGGTCGACACCATGCTCAGTCAAGAGGGTTTGTACCTGCATCCGGGTTTCGTAACCCAGGAGGATACTGACTTCGTTTTCCGAAAGCCGACCTGCGCGGTACCCGTCGATGGCGACGGCTTCGAGTGCAGCGCGGGATGGATCCTCACCGGGGGGCGCGATCTGGGCGGCCAGATGGTCGGGAATGGTGAGGGTCAGCTGCATGGATTGAGGATAGCACCGGCTAGTCGAAGACGGGGGTTAGGAGGCGGACTAGCTGATCGGGTTCGGCGAGGAAGGCGTCGTGACCGTGGTTGGATGCCATTTCGCGGTAGTCGCAGCGGGTGCCGGCGGCGCGGATGATGGCGGCCAGTGAACGGATGTCTTCGGGGGGGAAGAGCCAGTCGGTGGAGATGCCGACGAGGGTGAGGTGGGCTTCAATGCAGGCGTAGGCGGCGTAGGGGCTTTCGTGGGCGCGGACGGGATCGAAGATGTCCATGGTGCGGGTGATGGAGATGTAGGAGTTGGCGTCGAAGCGGGGGATGAAGCTTTGGCCCTGGTAGTCGAGATAGCCGGCGATGTCGAAGCGACCGTTTTGTCCGGCTGTGGTGGAGAGCCAGGGGTTCTCGTCGCCGTAGCGGTTGGGCTTGCGATTGAAGCGCTCCTCGAAGAGAGGGACGGACTTGTAGCTGATCATGCCAAGTGCGCGGGCGAGGGCGAGGCCTGCGTCGGGGCCGTGGCCGGGTTCGTATCGGCCGCCATTCCAGGCGGGGTCGAGCATGATGGACTGGCGCTGGAGATGGTTGAGGCCGAGGCCCATGGCTCCTAACGGCGCGACGCCGATGGAGATGGCGCGGGCGACACGTTTGGGGAAGAGGATGGCCCACTCGAGCACCTGCATGCCGCCCATGGAGGCACCGATGGCTAGGTGGAGCTTGTCGATGCCGAGGTGGTCGATGAGCTTGGCCTGGGCGCGGACGATGTCGCGGATATTGATGAGGGGGAAGGTTGGGCCGTAGGGCTTGCCGGTGGCGGGGTCGAGGGAGCCGGGGCCGGTGGAGCCGTAGCAGGAGCCGAAGATGTTGATGCCGATGACGCAGTCGCGTTCGAGGTCGAGCATGCCGCCAGGGAGGAAGAGCTGGGGCCACCAGGAGGCGACCTGGGCGGAGCCGGAGAGGGCGTGGCAGACGAGGACGGCGTTCGAGCGGTCGGCGTTGAGCTTGCCGTAGATGGCGTAGTGGAGGGTGGGGTTGACGAGGACTTCGCCGCTTTCGAGCTCGAGGGTCTCGTTGAGAGGGAAGTCGCCCTGGAAGGTGGGGGGAGGGATGATGAAGTCGGGACTGTCAGTTATCTCGTCAACGTTCGGCACGGCTTGATTTTACTTGGAATGGGGAGTGATTTGGAGGCGGGGAGGGAGGCGCATCTGCGTCGCTACTGATTCCAGGGTTGAACGGCGGCTGTAGATGCACGGCTTACGGCTGTTTTGCAAAGGCGATGCAACAAAAATCCGGGACGTGTGTCTAATGAATGGACGGTGCTGGATGCAATCCGAGACGACGTTCCAGCGGCGGAATGCAATGGATTGAAGTGCAAGGTCTTTGCCCTCCGCGCAACCCGGCGGTCGACGTTTTGAACCGGGAGAGCGAAGGAAGGCAGGACAGGGACAAGCATATGAAGATTTTGCAGGCTGTGAGAAATACGGCGTTGGGAGCGGTGGTGGCGGGTGCGATGTTGCTTGCTCCGTCGGCGGCGAATGCACGTGTATTCGTCTCGGTTGGAATCGCGCCTCCGGCGATTCCGGTATATGAGCAGCCGGTCGCTCCGGGGTATGGATATATCTGGACGCCGGGGTATTGGGCGTATGGCGACGATGGGTACTACTGGGTCGATGGCGCATGGGTCGAGCCGCCTTATGCGGAGGCGTTGTGGACTCCGGGATATTGGGGTTGGGGTGACAGCGCTTACTTGTGGCATCCGGGGTACTGGGGACGGACGATCGGATACTACGGCGGAATCAATTACGGGTTCGGGTACTTCGGCACAGGTTTTTATGGCGGGTACTGGAACCGTGGGCACTACTTTTACAACGGCGCTTACAACCACATCGGATTCCACAACGGATTTGTTTACAACCATCCGATTCATGGTTTCGAGGGGCATCCTGGTGGGGCGGCGTTCGCACGGGATGGGGGAGGATTCCATCGTGATGGAGGATTCGATCGTGGGTCGGCTATCAACGGTAATGGCTATGCGAACCGCGGCGGAGAGCATTTGAACGGCGGGTTCAACCACGAGACTACTCGTCCGGGTTATAACGGCAGTGAGGGACGTGGATTCGGCGGCGACCATGCGTATGCCGATCGGGGTGATGCGGGGAGGCCTGCTTCGCAGATGCGTCCTTATGCAGGCGGCGGACAGGCTGAACCTCGGGCTGCTTTTGGCGGTAACAACGGCGGTGGTCGTGCTAACTTTGGCGGCGGCGCTCCGAGTGGTGGTGGTCATGCCAACTTCGGTGGTGGCGCTCCGAGTGGTGGCGGTCATGCCAACTTTGGCGGTGGCGCACCTGGCGGCGGCTTTCATGGCGGTGGTGGGGGCGGCGGCTTCCACGGCGGCGGTGGTGGGGGCGGACGCCGGTAACGCTTTGAGTTGATGAGAAGGATGGTGAAAGGCTGGGGAGCGATCCCCGGCCTTTTGCTTTTTGGGGATGAAGGGGCTACGGATTTCTGTTTGCGAGTTGCAGCACGATCGAGGCGATGCGCTGCAGGGCCCCGGGGCGGGCTAGGGTGCGGGCTTGTGCGGCCATCTGAGCGCGGCGGTGGGGGTTGAGGAGGAGCTGCTGCAGTTGGTGGAGTAGTGTTTCCGGCGTGACATCGCGTTGGAGGAGCATGACGGCGGCTCCGGCTTGCTCGAGGACCTCGGCGTTTTTGCGCTGATGGTCGTCGGCGGCGGCGGCGAAGGGCACGAGAAGGGAGGGCTTGGCGGCGGCGCAGAGCTCGGCTACAGTGCTGCCGGAGCGGGCGAGGACTAAGTCGGCGGCGGCGTATTGGGCGGGCATGTCGGTGAGGAAGGCTTCTACGGACCAGCGCGTGGCGTCGGCTCCGCTGGCTGCGTAGGCGGCTCGGGTGGTTTCGAGTTGGCGGGGGCCGGACTGATGGACGATGGAGAGGCTGGGGACTGCTTCGAGCAGGCGGGCGGCTATCTTGGGCATGGTGTCGTTGAAGATGAGGGCGCCGTTGCTGCCGGCGGTGACGAGGAGGCGGGCCGGGGCGTCGGTGGGGCGGGGAGGGAGGTTGAAGATCTCGGCGCGAACGGGGACTCCGGTGACCTGGGCGTTGCGGAAGAAGCTGGTGGTCTGCGAGAAGTTGACAGCGGCTGCTGTGACCCAGCGGCCGAGCCAGCGGTTGGTCATGCCGGGGACGGCGTTGGGCTCGTAGGCGAGGGTAGGGATGCGGAGCAGGATTGCGGCGAGCATACCGGGGCCGCTGGCGTATCCGCCGACACCGACTACTACATGGGGCTGGAATTTGCGGAGGAGGCGCAGGCATTCGAGGACGCCTAGCGGCAGGTCTGCGGCGGTGCGTAGGCGGGTGGCGAGGCTGACGTTTTTGAGCTGGCCGGAGCGGACGAGATGGAGTTGGAAGCCTGCCTCAGGGACGAGTTTGGTTTCGAGGCCGCGTGCGGTGCCTACGAATTGGACTTCGGCGTTGTGCTTGTCGCGGAGCTCGCGGGCGATGGCGAGTGCGGGGATGACGTGGCCGCCCGTGCCTCCGCCTGCGATGAGGATGCGGAGTGGGGTCATGGGATGTGGATCCTGGAGCTTGATTGCTGAGCTAGATGGGGTTTGGAACCGCAGGTCCTTCGACTTCGCTGCGCTCCGCTCAGGATGACAATACGATTTCCGTGGGGCGGAGCGGCGGATAAGACGCGGGGATTCAATCGATCTCTCGCGTGATGTTGAGGAGGACGCCCATGGTGGCGAGGGTGAAGAAGAGGGAGGTGCCGCCGAAGGAGATGAAGGGGAGCGTGATTCCCTTGGTGGGTACGAGGGCGATGGCTACGCTCATGTTGAAGAAGGCCTGGATGAGGACGGTGCTGGTGAGGCCGAACGCGAGGAAACGGGCAAACGGGTCCGTGGAGAGGATGGCTGCGCGGAGGCCGCGGTAGCCGAAGACGCAGAAGAGGGCTACGAGAGCGAGGGCGCCGATGAGGCCGAGCTCTTCGCAGATGTTCGAGAAGATGAAGTCGGTGTGCGACTCGGGGAGGTAGAAGAGCTTTTGAACGCCTTCCATGAGGCCGCGTCCCCAGAAGCCTCCTGTGCCGACGGCGATGAGCGACTGCATGGTGTGGAAGCCTTTGCCGAGGGGATCGAGTTCCGGGTGGAAGAAAATCTCCATACGGGCGTGGCGGAAGGGGACCATCCAGAGCATGTAGTACATGACGGGCGAAGAGGCGAGGAGAGCGATGCCGATCCACTTTACCTGCATGCCGGCGAGGTAGAGCATGGCGATGGTGACCGCCGCGCAGACCAGGGCGGTGCCAAGGTCAGGCTCTTTGAGGATGAGGGCGATCAACAGCAGGGGCGGGGCTGCGGCTTTGACGATGGTGTTCTTCCAGTCGTCCATCAGGTGGATACGCTTTTGGAGGAAATAGGCGAGGAAGAGGACGATTGCCGGTTTGGCGAGTTCGGAGGGCTGGAGGCTGATGCCTCCTGTGCCGATCCAGCGATGTGCGCCGTTTTTGCCGTGCATTGCGAAGACGGATACGAGCAGCAGCGAAGTTATAGTGATGGCTGAGGCGACGAGAGAGTAGTTGTTGTAGCGGCGGTAGTCGACGCGCATGAGGGTGAAGAGGGCGATCATGCCGAGGAGCGCGTAGATTCCTTGCTTGACGACGTATTTATAGGGGCTGCCGGATTCGGACTGGGAGATGACGGCGGATGCGGAGAAGACCATGACGAGGCCGAAGAGCACCAGCAGGAGTACCGTTCCGAACAGCCATTTATCGACTCCGACGCGCTTTGCCATGCTGCCTGTTTCCCTTTGCCTAAGTTGAAGTGCCTGCGAGGGCCTTCACTAAATCTTTGAATACGTGACCACGATGCTCGTAGTTATCGAACTGGTCGAAGCTGGAGCAGGCTGGCGCGAGTAGAACGATGTCGCCGGCGGATGCAGTATGTGCAGCGGTGTTGACGGCTGCGTCGAGCGTTCCCGCTGAGACTATCTTGACGACTCCTGCCAGGTGGCGCTCAATCTTCTCGGCTGCCGAACCTATTGTGTAAACAGTTTTCGCGCGTTCGCGGAGCAGATCGGCTAATTCGGCGTAGTTTGAATCTTTGTCTTTGCCGCCGAGGATGAGATGGATGTTACCGGGGAAGGCTTCGAGGGCTTTCCTGGTGGCGTCGACATTGGTGGCTTTGGAGTCGTTGTAGAAGTCTACGCCGCGTACGGTTGCTACGAATTCCAGGCGATGCTCTACGGCTTTGAAGGTGGCGACGGAGGCTCGGATGGAGTCGGACGAGATGCTGGCGAGGCGTGCGGCGCATACGGCTGCTAGTACGTTTTCAACGTTGTGCGCGCCTTTGAGGGGGATCTCGGCTACGGGCATCACTGGCTCTGCCTTGGTGCCTTCGCGCGGGATGAAGAGGACGCTTTCGCCGTGGACGAATGCGCCCTGTTTGATGGGACGACGAGCGCTGAACCAGAAGATCTGGGCTTTGGTCTTCGCGGCGACCATCTGCGTGGGTGGATCTTCTCCGTTGAGGACGAGGAAGTCTGCGGAATTTTGATTTTCGGTGATGCGGGTTTTGGCGGCGGCGTAGTTGGCGAAGGTGCCGTGGCGGTCGAGGTGGTCGGGCGTGATGTTGAGCACGACGGCGATGTGGGGGCAGAAGTGTTCGATGGTTTCGAGCTGGAAGCTTGAGGTCTCAAGGACGTTGATGGTTCCGGCGGAGCTGTGCTTGATGAGATCGATGACGGGGACGCCGATGTTGCCGCCGACCTGGGTGTCGCGGCCTGCGTCGGCGAAGATCTTTCCGACGAGTGAGGTGGTGGTGGTCTTGCCGTTGGAGCCGGTGATGGCGACGATCTGGCCCTGGAGGAAGCGGCTGGCGAGCTCGAGTTCGCCGATGATGGGTAGACCGAGGGCGCGCACCTGGGTGAGTTCGGGCGTGTCGTATGGGACGCCCGGGGAGACGACGATGAGGTCCTGGTGGCGGAAGGTGAGCAGGCCGTGACTTCCGGATTCGACCGAGATTCCGGCTTCAAGGAGTGCGGGAATCTCGCTGGCGAGCGCGGTGGCGGGACGAGAATCGGAGACGGTGACCTGTGCGCCTCGGTCGCGGAGGAACAGTGCGGCTGACTTGCCCGATTTGCCTAGCCCTACGACGAGAACGCGCTTGTCTTTGAGATCCATGCCTATCAATCTATCGCAGGGGCAGGAGGAAGTGCGGGATAGATTCGCTGTGTTCAGCGAAGGGAGGGGAACCGGGAGCGGCTGGCCGACGTACTAAAAGGTGGGAATATGACAAAATAAGAAGTTCCCAGGAGGCTGGTTCGATGTATTGCTCTCATTGCGGAAAACAGATGGATGCGGGCGCATGTTTTTGCGCTGTGTGCGGTGCTGCGGTGCTGCCGACGATGTACGTCCGCGGACCTTTTCCCGGACAGCTTGTGCGGCCTCGGTATCCGCGAGCTATTGCTGGTGTGTGCTCTGGCTTTGCGCTGCATTATGGATGGGACCTGGCACTGGTGCGGGTTTTCATGGTGCTGGCTTTGCTCTTTTCGGGGGGGCTGGCGGGCTTGTTCTATTTTGCAGCGTGGATCATTATTCCTGAGGCGCCGTATGCGCTGCCGGGCAATGGCGTAGGTGGGCCGGGCGTTTGAAGACTGGGACGAGCAAGAGGGACAGGGTTGTGCGGGAGTTGGCTTCTCGGCCATTTGCGTATCGCGGGCGTGTGCTTGCGTGCGATGGGGTCGGGTTGGATGGGTTGGCAGAAGAATATGGGACGCCGTTGTATGTGTATTCTGCGGAGCAGATTCGGTATCGGTTTGGGCTTTTTGCACGGGAGTTTGCGGGGCGGCCTTTTACGATTTGCTATGCGATAAAGGCGAACTCTTCGCTGGCGATTCTGCGGATGCTGGCGGGGTTGGGTGCGGGGTTCGATATTGTTTCGGGTGGCGAACTGGAGCGGGTGCGGCGGGCGGATAAGGCTGCGCTGCGGCGAGTTGTATTTTCTGGTGTGGGTAAGCAGGTCTGGGAGATCGATGCTGCGCTGAAGGCGCGGATTCTGATGTTCAATGTGGAGTCGGCGGCGGAATTGGAGATGCTCGCCGCACGCGCGGAGTTTCTGGGGGTGAGGGCGAGGTTTGCGCTGCGGGTGAATCCGGATGTGTTCGCCGATACGCATCCTTACATTTCGACGGGCTTGCGGGAGCATAAGTTCGGGATCGATATTGGTGCGGCGCGGGCGATCTATCGGAAGGCTGCGAAGTCAAAGTGGCTGGATGCGGCGGGCGTGAGCGTGCATATCGGATCGCAGATTCGAGCGGTTGAGCCGTTCGCTGCGGCGCTGGCGCGGGTTGCAGCGCTGGTGGATGAGCTGCGTCGCGATGGGCACGATATTAGGTATGTGGATGCTGGTGGCGGATTGGGGATCGACTATAACGATTCGCCTGCAGAGCCGAAGTTTGATCCTGCGCGGAAGGTTGGTGAGTATGCCGCGGCGCTGGGTAAGGTACGGCTGGATGCGCACCTGTTGCTGGAACCGGGTAGATTTCTTGTGGCGCAGGCTGGGGCGTTGGTGTCGCGCGTCCTGGTGGTGAAGAAGAATGGTGCGAAGACGTTTGTGATCGCGGATGCGGCGATGAATGATCTGATACGGCCGGCGCTGTACCAGGCTCATCATGAGATTTTGCCGGTGGTGCAGGCGCGTGGCTTGGCGAAGGATTTGGTGGATGTGGTTGGGCCGGTGTGCGAGTCGGGTGACTTCTTTGCCCGGGATCGGAAGCTTGATCGGGTGAGGGCGGGTGACCTGGTGGCGCTGCTGGATGCTGGCGCTTATGGGATGGCGCAAGCTTCGAACTACAACACGCGGACGCGGCCGGCGGAGGTGCTGGTGGACGGCGGCGAGGCGAGGTTGATTCGGCGGAGAGAGACGCTGAAAGATCTATTGGCGACGGAAATACTTTAGGGTTGCGGCATCGCCTGGGATGGATCCCGATGCAGTGGGTGGCTTTCAACTCGTCCCTTGACATATTCTTGTATCGGCATGTAATGTGTTGTTCATGGCGCGAGCGGCTACTACTTCGGATGTGTTCAACGCTGTGGCGGAGCCGCGACGGCGAGAGATTCTGGCATTGATGGCCGCGCGGGAGTGGGCCGTGGGAGATGTGGTTGAACGGCTGAAGATGGATCAGCCTTCGGTCTCGAAACATCTTCGAGTGCTGCGGGCTACTGGACTGGTGCATATGCGCTGCCAGGGGCGACAGAAGTTTTACCGGACGAATGCGCAGGCTCTGCGTCCGCTCCATGATTGGACTTCTACGTTCGAGCGGTATTGGGGCGATCAGCTCAATCGAATTAAGCAGAGGGCAGAGGCAGCGTCGCGTAAATAGCGCACGCAATGGTTTCGAGGTTGGCAGCGAGAGTTTAATCCAAGGAGGAATATATGGTTGCAGCGCCGGTAAGTGTGGAAGAGATGACTCTGAATGTCGTGCAGGAGATTCGCGTGAAGGCTTCGCTTGAGGCCACGTTTGCTGCGCTGCTGGAAGAACTGGGGCCGGGCAATATTGGTCCCGATGGGACGCCGATGCGTTTCAAGCTGGAGGATTGGCCGGGTGGGCGCTGGTTTCGTGATCTGGGCGAGGGGAACGGGCATTGGTGGGGGAATGTGCAGGCGATCAAGCGGCCAACCTTGCTTGAGTTGTCAGGGCCTTTGTTCATGTCGTACGCGGTTGCAAACAATCTGCAATACCGTTTAAGTAAGGACGGTGAAGAGACGGTGATTCAGTTTCGGCATTCAGGATTCGGGCTGATCGAGGATGCGCACCGCAAGGGCGTGACGACTGGATGGAAACATATCCACGAGCGGATCAAGCAGAGGGCTGAAGCTGGACGGTAGGCGCCAAATTGTAGTGAGGCGGGACGAGATTTGAGATGGCGTGAGGAGGATGGGGATGTCGATTGCACAGGAGTTGCTTGCGGAGTTTGTGGTACAGGCACCGGTTACGCGGAAGTTTCTGGAGCGTCTGCCGGAGGATAAGTTGTTGTGGAAGCCTCATGCGAAATCGATGACGGCAGGGCAGCTCGCGTATCACCTGGCGCTGGTGCCGGGCGGTGTGAGTCGAGGGGCGCAGCAGAACCAGGTGCCGCCTCCGACGTTTCAGTTTCCACAGCCTGAATCGGTGAAGCAGGTTTTGACCAGCTTCGATGAGGGCGTGGCTACAGTGCGCGAGGTGATGGCGGGGTTCGACGATGAGGCGATGAATGCGACATGGCGCATCGTGGATGGTGAGCGCGAGTTGGTTGCGATGCCGCGGCGGGATTTCGTGCGGAACATCATGCTGAATCACTGGTATCAGCATCGCGGTCAGTTTGCGGTGTATCTGCGTCTGCTGGATGTGGCGGTGCCGAGCAGCTGGGGGCCGAGCGGCGATGAGCGTTCAGCTTTCCAGGAGTAGGGACAGTGCAGCAGGGGACTATTGGATGCGCGGCGTTTCCTGCTTTCAATCTTTGAAGGCGCGGGCGAGGCTGCGTAATGCGTCGTTTCGGTATGTGGTGGTGACTTTCGCTGTGGGGACGTACTGGAATGCGTGGTAGGCACCAGGGTATACGTGGAGTTCGACGGGTACTCCTGCGTGGATCAAGCGGCGGGCGAAGTCGATGTTTTCCTCGATGAAGAGATCGAGCGCGCCGCACGCGATGAAGGTGGGAGGCAGGCGGCCTAGGTCTTCGGCACGGCCGGGCACGGCGTAGGGGTCGAATGCGTCGTTGCCCGCGGGCTTGCCGAGGTAGGAATTCCAGGCGAAGTGGTTCTGCGCTGCGGTCCAGATAAATTCTCCGGCATAGGGGGCTGGTTCGCGGGATGAGCCGGTGCGATCGTCGAGCATGGGAAAGACGAGCAGGAGCAGGGCGAGTCGGATCTTCGCTTCGTCCCGGGTCTTGAGGGCGAGTGCTGCAGCCAGCCCTCCGCCTGCGCTGGCGCCACCGAGGGCAAGGCGCTGCGTGTCGATGCCGAGGTCAGCGGCGTTTTCGACGATCCATTGCAGGACGGTGTTGCAATCGTCCAGGGGGCCGGGGAAGTTGGTCTCAGGTGCGAGGCGATATGCGGGTGAGACGATGATGCAGCCCAGCTCGGCGGCGATGCGGCGGTTTGCAGGCTCGTCCTGTTCGGGCATGCCGACGATCATTCCTCCGCCGTGGATGTTCATGTAGGTGGGAGCGGGGCGGCGGATATTCTGCGGACTATAGACGAGGACGCGTACAGGTGGCGCGCCTTGGATGCTAGGGATGTGATGTTCGGTTTTCGTGACGCCGTCGGATGGGAGACTCCGAAGGGCGTCAAGGATGGCGAAGGCCCGCTGTTGGCGGATTTGCGGCAGAGCTTCGCGCGAAGGCTCGAGAGGCTGATATGTATCGAGGAAAGAATCGAGTTTAGGGTCTACAAGGTGTCTGCTGTTCATTGCTGCGCTCTTCTCTGTGGGGCAGGAGGGAATGGAGTTGTCTGCTTACCGCGGTGGAATACGGTACGTCGAATCATAATCGCATGGTTTCTAGTTTCCACTAGAAAATGTAGGCTCGTCCTCTGTACGATGGTGCGGCGAGCGAACGTCAGATTGGTCGGTGGGGGAAGTGTTTATGCCGGTAGCAAAGCCGTTCCTGCTGGGTGGCGACAGCGGATTTCGGGATGACATCACGACTATTCACAGTCCCTTCGATGGGGCGGTGGTTGCGGAGGTCTGCAATGCGGATGAAGCTGCGGCGGGGCGTGCTTGTGCGGTGGCGGTGGAGGCTTTCGAGCGAACGCGGCGGTTTAGTTCGCATGAGCGCAGTGCGATTCTGACGCGTGTGGCGGAGAAGCTTGTCGGAGAGACGCAGACTCTGGCGGAGATCGTGATGCGCGAGGCGGGGAAGCCAATCACGGATGCGCGCAATGAGGTGATGCGGGCGGCTGAGACATTTCGCGTGGCGGCGGAGGAAGCGAAGCGTATTGGTGGGGATATTGCGCCGGCGGACCTGACAGTGGGGAACGATGGGCGGATGGCGTTTACCCGAAGGTTTCCGATTGGGCCGATACTGGGAATTACTCCGTTCAATTTTCCGGTGAACCTGGTGGCGCATAAGCTTGCGCCGGCTATGGCTGCGGGGAATCCTATCCTTATCAAGCCTGCTCCGCAGACGCCGCTGAGTGCGCTTTGGTTGGGGCGGGCCGTGCTGGAGGCGGGTTGGCCTGAGGGGGCGATCAGTGTGTTGCCTTGCTCGAACGAGGTGGCTGCGAGGTTGGTGGCTGACCGGCGGATCGCGATGGTCAGTTTTACTGGGAGCGCGAGTGTCGGCTGGATGCTGCGGAAGCAGGCAGCTACGCCGCGTGTGACTCTGGAGCTGGGTGGGAACGCGGCGGTGATCGTCTGCGAAGATGCGGATGTGGGCAAGGCGATTGCGAAGATTGTAAACGGGGGGTTTACGTATGCGGGTCAGAGTTGCATCTCGGTGCAGCGAGTGTATGTGCATCGCTCGCTGAAGGAGCGGTTGATTGGTGGGATTGTGGAGGGACTGAGCGTGTTGAAGGCTGGTGACCTTGCGGATGTGGCGACCCGGCTGGGGCCGATGATTAATGAGGCCGCTGCGATGCGCGCGGAGGGCTGGATTCAAGAGGCCGTTGGCATGGGGGCTACGCTGAATGCGGGGGGAGGGCGCGAGGGCTGCATGTTGCAGGCGACGCTGCTTAGTGATGTGCCTGCTGGGGCGCAGCTGAGTTGTGAAGAGGCGTTTGCGCCGGTGGTGGTGGTAGAGGCTTTCGATGATTTTGAGCGGGTGCTGGAGTTGGTGAATCAGTCCCGGTATGGACTGCAGGCGGCGCTGTTTACCAGTGACTGGAAGAAGATGACGCAGGCGTGGAACGCGCTGGAAGTTGGGGCGGTGCTGGTGGACGAGTCTTCGGCGTGGCGGGCGGAGCATCTGCCGTACGGTGGCGTGAAGGATTCGGGGTACGGGAAAGAAGGGGTTCGGTCGACGATTTTGGAGATGACGGAGCCGCGGATGCTGATTGCGCCTGTGGGCGTGTAACGGGATGGGCGACGATTCAGTAAGGGAGGGAATGGAGACGCAGGTCCTTCGACTCCGCTGCGCTCCGCTCAGGATGACAACCGAAACGAAGGAACAGGTTCTCCACTTCGCTCAGGATGACACGGTGGGAGGATGAGAGGCGGGTATGGTCTCGTACTGGGCGCGGAGATTTTTCTTGAGGACCTTGCCGGTTCCAGTTTTCGGTAAGGATTCGACGAAGACGACGGTTTTGGGGCACTTGTAGTGCGTGAGGCAGGAGCGGCCGAATTCGATCAGCTCGGCCTCGGTGGCCTGCGCGCCTGGTTTGAGGACGACGAGGGCCTTGGGGACTTCGCCCCAGCGTGCGTCCGAGACGGGAATTACTGCGACCTCGAAGATGGCGGGGTGGGCGAGCATAGCTTTTTCTACTTCAAGTGAGGAGATGTTTTCGCCTCCGCTGATGATGATGTCCTTCTTGCGATCGACGACCGTGACGTAGCCGTTCTGGTCGATGGAGGCCATATCGCCGGTGTGGAACCAGCCGCCACGCAGGGCTTCCGCGGTTAATTCGGGCTGCTGCCAGTAGCCTTTCATGACGCCGTCACTGCGGGTGACGAGTTCGCCAACTGCAATGCCGTCTTCGGGTAGAAGCTTTTCTTCCGCATCGACGATGCGCACCTCGACGCACGGGAAGGGATAGCCTGTGGTCGATTGACCAACGTAGCGCTGTTCGTCGGTCCAGAGAAGCTCAGGCTTGGGCTGCGCGGCTGTGAGTGCGGGCGAGGTTTCGGTGAGACCGTAGCCGGAGAAGCATCTGCATCCGAAGGCCTGTTCGACTTCGCGGATAAGCGTGGGTGAGGAGGCAGCGCCACCGATGACGATGCGCTCCAGACTGGTGAGGTTGAATTCGCGGAGGCGCGGATGCTGCGCTAACACCGTAGCCATGAAGGGGACGGCGTTGAAGTAGTTGACTGACTCGGACTGGATGAAGTTGAAGATTGCGATGGGGTCAAAGGTTTCGACCATCACGTGCTTTCCGCCGAGCATGGTGAGGAAGTGCGCGATGCCCCATCCGTTCGCATGGAAGAGCGGGATGGTGTGGAGCTCGACTGCGCCGTTGCGCACGCTGAAGCCGTGGCTGGTTTCGAGCGCATGCAGGTAGATGTTGCGGTGCGTCAGCATGACGCCTTTAGGTTGTGCGCTGGTGCCGCTGGTGTAAAAGATCTCGGCTGTGTCGTCTTCGTTGACTGTGGCTATATCGAGTTGGAACCTGGGGGCGGCTTCGAGAAGCTGGTCGTAGAGCAGGTGCGCGACCCAGTCGTTTTCAATTGTGCCGTCGAGTTGGCAGATGATCCGAACGGACTGCAACTGGTTGCGGAAGGAATTGACCAGTGGCAGAAATTGCGGATCGACGAAGAGCAGAGTGGCACCGCAATCGTTCAGCACGAAGCTGAGCTCGCCGGGTGAGAGGCGGATATTGAGCGGGACGAGGATGGCTTCCGCTTCAAGAACGCCATAGTAGGCTTCGAGCAAGCGATGGGAGTTGACGCCGATGTAGGCGAGGCGATCGCCTGGCCGGATGCCGGCTTCTCGAAGGGTGCCTGCGAGCCGTGCCACTCGGTCGGCGAACTGGGCGTAGGTAAAGCGCTTGGCTTGAGAGACGACGGCTATACGCGTGGGATATTGCCGTTCGGCGTGACGGAGGAAACGAAGTGGAGTGAGAGGTACATTCATCGCCTGGTTCCTTGATCTTTACTGGATCCGTTGAGATACGGTGTAGAGACGAGCATGGGATGTGTTTGGGTGCAGAGAGGGTGCCAGTTCTTCATGTGGGTAGCCGTATGACGCCTGCCTGCCGCAGCGCGGTCAAGTCTGGGAACCCATCGACGGCCATGAGCAGGTCTGCCTCTGCGAGGAGACAACGAAGTACATGTACGGCTCCGGCTGTTCCCTCGAGCACGAGGCCGTAGACGTAGGGTCGGCCAATGCCGACGACGCTTGCGCCCATGGCAAGAGCCTTGACGATGTCGGACCCGCTGCGAACGCCGGAGTCGAAGAGTACGGGCGTGGTGCCGCAGGCCTCTACGATGGCGGGTAGCAAGTCGATGGCGGCGATGCCTCCATTGGCCTGGCGTCCTCCATGGTTGGAGCAGAAGATGCCGTCCGCGCCGGCATCGATGGCTCGTCGGGCGTCATCGGGGTGACAGATACCTTTGAGGATCAAAGGCAGTGGGGTGAGTGAGCGGAGCCAGGGCAGGTCGTCCCAGGTGAGCACCTTTCCGAAGGTGCGCGCCCAGAGCTGGATCGCCGCCTGGGGATTCGCCTCGGGAGATTCGGCGAGCAGGGAGCGGAAGTGTGGATCGGTGAAGTAGTTCTGCAACACGTGGCCGCGCAGCTGGGGGAAGTTGGCTGTATTCAGGTCGCGCGGACGCCATCCGGTGAGCCAGGTATCGAGCGTGACTACGATTCCCTTGTAGCCCGCTGTTTCTGCGCGGCGAACGAAGCTAGCGGCTAGATCTTTATCCTTTGGCGTATAGAGCTGAAAGAATCCGGGTGTGGTGCCCAGCTCTTTGGCTATAGCCTCCATGGGATCATTCGCGAGTGTCGATGCCATGAGCGGTACGCCGGTGATTGCGGCGGCCCGTGCAGCGTGCAGGTCGCCGTGTGCGTCTGCGGTGCAGATGCCGTTGACCCCGATGGGGCTCATGAAGATTGGAGTGAAGAGCCTGAGGCCGAAGAGTTCAGTGGAAAGGCCGCGGATCGACGAGTCTACGAGCATTCGCGGGATGAGGCCCCAATGACGAAATGCGGTTGAGTTTTGTTGTTGCGTAGCTTCGTCGCCGCAGCCGCCCTGCACATAGTTGCGAAGAGATGCAGACATGCTGGCGGAGGCCATCTGCTCCAGCGACGCGAAGTCGACGGGTAGTCTCGGCAATTCCCCGCGCAGGCCGTTTGCGTAGATCTCGTTCTGGTAGTCGCCGAAGTGAGTCATGGTTACAGGTCTCTCGGATGAGTTCGGCATAGAACGCAACTAGCGCGTGAATTCAAGCTCTCCGTCATTTACCTTGCCGTAGTGAAGGTTCATGCGGTCGTGCGGGTAGCTGCGGAGAGCCCACGGGGTCTTCGTGCCCTGTCTTGGAAGGTTGGGCAGTTCGCGCTGGACGTAGCCGGATTGCAGGTCCCACAGGGGGCGGTCGCCGATGTCGGTTGAGGGCCTGGGTACAGCGCTGCGGAATTTGTGCCGGTCCATGTAGTTGATGACGCGGCAGACGAATTTACTTACGAGCTCGGCCTTGAGTGTCCATGGCAGGTTGGTGTAGCCAACTGTCAATGCGAAATTGGGAACACCGCTGAACATGGTGCCGCGGTAGTTATAGACACGGTTGAGTGCGATTGGCTGATCGTCAACCACGATTGCAATGCCACTGAGAATTTCTAACTTCAGGCCCGTGGCGGTAACGATAATGTCGGCGGGGAGGTGCTTGCCTGAGGCGAGCAAGATTCCGGTTTCAGTGAAACGCTCTATCGTGTCGGTGACGATGGAGGCTTCGCCGTTGCGCAGCGACTCGAAGATGTCTCCGTCGGGAGCGATGCAGACGCGCTGGTCGAAGGGCTTGTAGGCCGGCGTGAAGTGGACTGCGGCGTCTACGTCAGGGCCGACGCGTTGCCGTGCTCCGTTGACGATGGCTGCGCTGATCTTCTCGGGCTTCTTGCGCGCGATGCTGTAGAACCAGAGGTTCATTGCGATGTTCTTCCAGCGCGCGGCATTTCTAGCCCAGTGCACAGGCATCCAGCGGCGCAGCTTTGCAAGCAGGACATCCCTGCCTGGTAGAGCGAGGATGTATGTGGGCGAACGCTGCAGCATGGTGACGTGTCCGGCTGTTTTTGCCATGGCTGGGACCAGGGTGATGGCCGTGGCGCCGCTTCCTATGATGACGACCTGCTTACCGGTGTAGTTGAGATCCTGCGGCCATTGCTGCGGATGGATGATGCGTCCGCGGAACTGGTCGGCACCGGGGAAGGTCGGAGTATTGCCCTTCTCGTAGTTGTAGTAACCGGTGCACATGAACAGGAAAGAGCAGGTGTAAATCGTCGGCTCGTGGTTCGGTCCGGCTTCCGCGATGACAGTCCAGCGCGCGTTGGCTGAAGACCAGCGCACTTCCTTGACGCCCTGGCTGTAGCGGATGTGATCTGTAATGCCGTACTCCTCGGCAGTCTCCTTGAGGTAAGTCAGGATCTCATCGCCTGGTGCGATGGAACGCTCTCCCGTCCATGGGCGGAAGGAGAAGGCCATGGTATGCATGTCAGAGTCAGAACGGATGCCGGGATAACGAAAAAGATCCCAAGTGCCACCGAGGTTTTCGCGGCCTTCGAGGATGGCGAAGGTCTTGCGCGGGCAATTGATCTGCAGTTGACGCGCGGCACCAATCCCGGAGAGCCCCGCGCCGACGATCAAGACATCAAAGTGTTCTGGCATTGGAATAACTTTCATGGCCCATGAAACTCAGCGAGCGGCGGGGAGAAGCGAGCATTGATTCAAGCGGAGGTTTGCATTGCACTCCGCACCGTCAGGAAAGTTGCGGCACCGCCGAGGATCGTTCCGTACAAGGTTTTGTAAAGGACTACGTGAAAACGACTCACGCCTTCAGGAAACAAGTGAGGCAATAGCCGTGCGTTGATCGCCATAAAGACACAGGTAAAGACCAGTCCCATTAAAACCGCTACGAGATAGGGATTGCGTGTCGCTCGCGGCGCGTTCATTTCCGCGGTAGGTAGCGTCTGCGTGCGGCGGCGATGGCGGGTGATGAGTGCGGGGATGAGGGAGCTCAACGCAACGGCGAGGAAGGTCTCTCCGATGAGGTCTCGGACGAGCCCGGTGGGGCCGCCGGTGGGTACTACTGGGCGTGCGTGAAAGATGGCGTATGCGGCACCGAAGTTCAGGGCCGCGTTGCAGAGGGTGCTGGAGAGAGTTTCTGCGGTGAGATATTTCTGCGCTTCTGGCTGCATCATGTGGCTCTCAATTTGCCAGTGCCGATCTGGATGCGATCGGCACTGGCCTGGTGCTGTTTTGCTGCGGTCAGGTTCGAGTTAGAAGGTTAGTTCAAGTCCGAAGCTCACCTGCCGCGGTGGAGCTGCGCTGTTGAATGCCAGTGGAAGGGTCTCTTGAATCGCACCTACGGGACGGAAACCGCGGTAGTTGTAAGGCCCGTTGAGCAGGTCTACATTGCCCTCCTGGGTGGCCACGGGAGCGGAGGTGGTCGGACCGCCCGGCGTCGCGCTGCTTCCCGAATTCGGGAAGATGTTCTGCACCCGGTTGAAGTTGGTGTGGTTAAGAATATTTGACGACTGCACGATGAGATTGAGCCGGTCGGCCGAGCTTTTTCCGAGCGTGATTCCGCGAGAGACCCTCAGATCAACTTGTTCCAAGCCGGGGCCGATGCCTACGTTGCGACGCTCATGCCAGGGCCGAGCTTCGTTGGTATGAGCGGAGTTTCCGTTCGAACCGGGGCCACCGATTCCTGGAACCAGGATGGTGAAAGGAACGCCTGTGTGAATGCGGACGATGGGAGCGATTACGAAGTCAGAGTAGAGGCTGCGCAGGAAGCTATCTCCGCCGTGATGCGTTGGGCTGGTGTAGACGGCATTGGCAACGAAGCTATGGGCGACGTTGTAGTCGGAGAGGCCGCGATCCAGGTTGAGAAGGCCGGGACGGAATGGAGTGCTGTTGGAACTGAAGTCGCTGATGTTGTCGAGGGCCTTGCTCCAGGTATAGTTCGCCTGGAACTGCAGCCCACGACCCATCTTCTTGGTCAATGAGGCGGTAAGGCCGTTATAGGTAGAGTGGCCGGCGGAGGTAGTCTCGTCGTTCTGAACGATGGTCGAGTTCGGCTCGCCTTGTGTCGTGCCTGGCTTCGGTGTGTAGATGGGCCCGATGAATGGATCGACTATACCGGTCTGGGTAAGGTTGGCTTCCTGAATCTGCTGGATGTGGACGCCGCCGTAGAAGAGATAGCTCACCTCGAGTGACAGGTTGGATGCAAGTTCCTGCTGCACGCTTGCGCTGCTCTGGATGGTGTACTGATCTTTGAAGTTTGGATCGACGGTGAAGAAGGCACCGTGTTGCTTATTGGGTCCGGTGGGAATTACGTTGATACCCACGCTGGCAAGCTGAGCTGTCGTCAAGGATGGGTTGGGATTTGCGGCGGTTGCCATGCTCTTTTCGAGTGCTAGAGCACCTTCCAGCTGAGGCGCGAAATCGGCGGCGGTGGGGACGGTGGCGTAGACGTGGTTCGCTGTTCCGTCGAGGATCGTGGAGGTGAACGGCACAATAAAGGGGGTAGGAGCGGTAAAGATGCCGCCGGCAGCGCGGACCACCGTCTTGCCATTTCCGAAGGGATCCCATGCGAGACCGGCGCGTGGAGATACACGCGAACTAGAAGGATAGTTGTTTGGAACGGGATCGTAGTCGTAGCGGATGCCGTAGTTGAGGGTGAGCCGGGACGCTGCTTTCCAAGAGTCCTGCGCATATAAGCCAAATGGCTTTTCGGTTGCGTTGTATTGGAAGTTTCCTGCACCCTCCTCAAGCACAATTGGCAGACCGACACTGTAGAGCTGCGCTGCGCTCAGGTTGGTGGACGGTGGGCCTCCTGCCGGGTACCCGAAGGCGGAGTTGATGGAGTTCAGCGCTCCGATGGCGGCGGCGTTGCCCGCGAAGAGATCGTAGAGGCGAACCGCGCCGTCCTGGAATTGAAAGTCGCCGTTGCCGAGGAAGGCCTGGTAGATGTCGAGCTGTACAGGACGGAAGGAGCCGCCGACCTTAAAGTTGTGGGAGCCCCTGGTGATGGAAAGGTCGTCGTCGAACTGATATTGATTTTGTTTCTGGTTGTACGGCAGATCGAAGATGGTGCCCACAGTTCCGAGCGCTCCGAAGTCGAATTCAGCACCGCCATGCGGGGTGCCGTTATTAGACGTGTTGAAGGGTACGACCTGCACGCGGACGGTATTCACCAGGTTGGCACTGAAGACGCGATTCCAGGAACCGGTGATGGTGTAGTCGCGAATGTCCTGAAGTTGGGACGTAAAACGCGGCGTTCCGCCGGCTCCTATAACGCTGTTGTTCTCGCGAGAGAGGGAGAGCCGGAGGGCGAAGTTATCCCTGTCATTGGGCTGGTAATCCAAGCGGGTGACCCAGTTGTTGTAGCGTCCTCTAGCACCTGGGGCGGACTGGACCGCACCGATCGCATTGCCGTCGAAGGTGCCACTATCGGGACCGACGAGATTGACGAACTGCGGATTATTCACGGGCGTGAGCGCAGGGGCGATGGCGGAGGCAATGGCACCGGCACCGACTGCAGTCAATTGCGCCAGGTAGCATTTCTGTGTGACAGGTGCGGGGCAGGTTACGCCGTTGAAGCCATTGCTCTGTGCATTGAGTCCCTGCGCTTCGGAAGAGCCCAGGAGGTTGGTGGTGACGCTATTGTCCAGCTTCTGCCGCTCGAAGGAAGTGAAGAAGAAGAGCTTGTCCTTCTTGATGAAGCCGCCGAGAGAGCCTCCGAAGATCGCGGCCTGTTCAAAGGGCCTCTGGCCAGCCTTGTCGCCAAAGCTGTTGAAATAGTTGACCGCGTCGATCGTCTCATTGTTGAAATAGCCAAAAGCTTTGCCGTGGTAGTGATTGGTGCCGCTGTTGGTGACGACATTGATTGCCGAGCCGATGGTGAATCCAAACTCGGCGTTGAATGCGTTGCGGTTCACCTGAAACTCTTCGATGGAATCCTGCGGGATGTGCGCCACGCGTGGACCGCCGGTGCCGTAGTCATTGCTGCCACCGTCGATGGTGAAGAGGTTGCCGCGACCGTTGCCTCCACCAAATGAGGCGCCTGAGGACTGGTAGCCGGTGCCTACATTGGGATCCTGTATGGATGCTGCGTTTGAATCCGTGACGCCGGGAAGGGTGAAGAGCAGGGAGGTGAAGTTGCGGGAAAGGTTCGGAAGGTTAACCTCCTGCAGCTGGTTGATGGTATTCGCCTGCTGGACCTGCGCCGTATCGATCAGTGAAGCGGCCGTTCCTTCCACGTTGATGACCTCTGCCGCGCCGACCTTCAGATGGGCATCGTAGGTGAAGGTCTGGCCGACGGTGATGACGATCTGTGTGGCACGTAGTTTGGCAAAGCCGGTGGCCTGCACGTCAATCTCATACGTTCCAGGAATGAGGGTAAGGTCCTGGAAGGCGCCTTCCTTATCCGTGACGACGGTGCGGCTTGTGCCCATGGCGGTGTCCATGATGGTTACCGTGGCGTTGGGTACAAGGGCTCCCTGCGCGTCAAGCACGGTACCGCGGATGGCGCCTGTGGAGGAGCCGGACTGGGCCAGGGCCTGGGGCGGAGAGAGTGCGAGGTTGAACGCGATACCGGCAAAGACAGCGCAAAGGAACATACGGAGAAAGACGGCGCGAGCGCCCAGGGTAGAGCTGCTATTTCGCTGGGAGGTGCCGGAGTGCGGTGCTTGATTCATCTGGCAGATCATTCTCATCGTCTTTCCTGTCCTGGAGCTATTTGAGGATGCGGTTCGGTCTGGCGCTGCTGCGGTGCAATTTCACGCCACGGCAAAAGGGTACTGGCCCGATGCAGAAATGTAGTCCCACGAAAGCATTCTAGTCAAGATTAGTTTTTCTAGTCTTCACTAAATAATGCTTTCTCGCGTAGGATGTGCAGGAATGAAGTCTACGACCACTAAATCGGCCCGAAAAGGGAAAAGCAAAAGAAATCTGTCGGCTAGCCGCAAGTCCGACAAGCGACGCGGTGAGATTATTCGCGTTGCCATTGAGATCATCAACGCCAAAAGTTTTGCGCAGGCGACGATGGTGGACATTGCGGCGGCGCTGGACCTGCGCGATGCGACGCTCTATCACTACTTCCACGACAAGCGAACGCTGGCGTACGCATGCCATCGTGCTTCGCTCGAGCGCGCCCAGCGTCTGCTCGAAGCGGCGGACGCAGAGGATGCCGCCGGCGTCGATAAGCTCCGGCATTTCATTCGCGCGCTGCTGGCGGAGTCGGGCCGCAACGGTCCACTTCTCTATCTCGGCGATTACTCGTATCTGGACACGGCCCAGCGGAAGGTGATTCGGGCGTGGACCGACAAACTGCGTGGTGTGCTGGTGCGGTTTATCCAGGAGGGAATGGCGGACGGTACGATCGTGCGCTGCGAAGCGGAGCTCGTGGTGCAGTTGTTGCTCGGCATGTTGATCTGGCTGGGGAAATGGACTTCCTCCGTGCCGAACATAACGGTGGAGCGACTGATGAAGGCGATTGAAAGCTTCAGCTTCCGTGGGTTGGAAAAGGCGGGAGACGAAGTTCCTGTTGGAGTGGGTGGGAAGGTTGTACGAAGTTCACGGACGGGTTCAAAGAAGACTAAGTAGCTCAACGATTCGTAACGTTGTTTTCGAAGGAGAGAAGCTATGAAAGCAGTCCAGTTTGTCGAGGTGGGAAAGCCGTTGGCCGTTGCTGAGGTTGCTACGCCGACCGCATATCCGGGTTCGTTGGTATTCAAGGTGAAGGCTTGCGGGATCTGCGGGTCTGATCTGCATGCGGTGGATGTGCCGGGCCTGTTACAGGCTGGCAATGTCCTGGGGCATGAGTATGCTGGCGAAGTGGTTGAGATCGGGCCGGGTGTCGAGGGCTGGAGCGTTGGCGATCGCCTGACGGCAGTACCGGCGCGGCCTTGCGGCGAATGTCCGGAGTGCCGAAGCGGGCGATATGCAGAGTGCAGCCAGATCATTGCGCAGGGTTTCGATGCCCGGATGCCCGGAGCCTATGCGGAGTACTCGACCTGCATGGCGGGCCTCGCAGTTAAGATTCCGGATGCGCTGAACGACCAGCAAGCGGCACTGATTGAGCCGCTGGCTGTCGGCTTTAATGCGTGCCGCGCGGCCAAGCTGGAGGCTGGAGCGAGTGTGTTGATCGTCGGCGCAGGAGCAATTGGGCTTGCCGTAGCGAAATGGGCGAAGTTTTTTGGCGCGGGAGAAGTAGGCATCAGCGAGATGGTGCCTGCGCGTATAGCGCGAGCACAAGGCGCTGATGCGGACCTTGTAATCGATGCGAGTGAACATGCAGATCCGGTGCGGGAATTCGAGCGTCGAACCGGACGCAAGCCGATGGTGATTTTTGAATGTGTCGGGCGACCCATGATCGCGCAGTTGATTGCAGTAGCTCCGGTAGGCGCACACCTGGTTCTGGTGGGCACGGGAATGCAGCCGGAAAAGTTCACGGTGCTCTCTGCTGCGATGAAGCGCCTGCATATGACTTTTCCGTTCGCATACATTCCCAGTGATTTCCATTTTGTGCAACGCATGCTGACGACTGGCCGAGTTACTGTCGATGGCCTGATAACAGATACGGTAAGTCTGGACAACGCGCCGGAGATGTTTGCGAGGCTGAGGAAGCCGAATGATTGCGGCAAGGTTCTGATCGTCCCGTAGACGTCTCAAGAACTAGAAGTCTCGTATCGGAACAAATGAGGTAACGACTATGGAAGCCGTAATGATGCTGCCGCCGCAACGTTTTGCGCAGGCTCTGAAACGCCACGGAGTGGAGTACCTCTTCGGTCAGAGTAATCCGCCAGGGATCACGCTGGCTGCGGACGACCTAGGGATTCGCCAGATCGGCTATCGCCAGGAGAATGCAGGCAGCTACATGGCGGATGGTTATGCTCGTGTGACGGGCAAGGTGCCGGTGGTTACCGCGCAGAATGGCCCGGCGGCGACACTGCTGGTGCCAGGACTGGCCGAGTGTCTCTCCGCATCGATTGCCATTGTCGCTCTTGTACAGGATGTGGGACCCAGCACGCGGGATCGCAACGCTTTTCAGGAGCTCGATCAGGTGGAGCTCTTCAAGGGGGTGTCGAAATGGACGCGGCGGGTGACCGCTGCGGATCGCATTGAAGACTACGTTGATATGGCGTTTGTAGCTGCGGCGAGCGGACGTCCGGGACCGGCGGTGCTGCTGGTTTCGATGGACCTGCTGATGGAAGGGACGCCGAAGCCGGTGTCCTCACGATCCGCGAGCCTTGGTCACTTTCCATTGGACCGGTTGCAGCCCGCGCAGGAACAAATCGCGCTGGCGGCTCATCTGCTGGCGAATGCGAGAGCGCCCCTGGTGTACGCGGGCGGTGGGGTGATCGGATCCGGAGCGCAAAGCGAGCTGCGTTCCCTGCAGGAGCTTGCGCATCTGCCGGTTGCCACGACAACGATGGGGAAGGGAAGTGTCGACGAAACGCATCCGCTCTCAATGGGTGTTATCGGCTACTATATGGCCACGCGTGGGATGGCGAAATTCCTGAAGCCGATGGTAACGGAGGCCGATGTTGTGCTGCTGGTGGGCAATCGAACTAACCAGAACGGGACGGATTCGTGGAAGCTATTGCCGCGCGATGCGAAGTATATTCATATCGATATCGATCCCATGGAGATTGGCCGGAACTATGAATCGGTACGGTTGAACGGCGACGCGAAGGTAACGCTGGCAGCGCTGAATGCGTCCTTGGCTGCGACAGATTTGAGCCAACGCAAAGTCGGCCGCGCAAGCCTGGAAGAGACAATTCGGGAGGCGAAACATCAGCACCTCATCGAGATTGCGGACGTTACGCATTCGGCGGTTGCGCCGATCCGGCCTGAACGCTTTATGGCGGAGTTGGAAAAGCAGCTGACGGACGACCATATCGTTGTCGCCGATGCGAGCTTTTCTTCAATCTGGATCGCGAATTATTTGACGGCTTCGCACAATCGGCGCTTCATTACGCCGCGCGGACAGGCTGGGCTAGGCTGGGGATTTCCGCTTGCGATGGGCGCGCGTCTGGGGTTTCCGGATCGTTCCGTATTCTGCGTCGTAGGCGACGGTGGATTTGGGCATGTGTGGTCGGAGCTTGAAACAACCGTTCGGCACGGGATCAAGGTAGTCGTTGCGGTGATGAACAATGGCGTTCTCGGCTACCAAAAACATGCAGAAGATGCGGGCTTGGGACGGCACACCAATGTTTGCGATTTTGTGCCGGTCGACCACGCCGCGATTGCTGAGGCCTGCGGCGTCAAAGGAATTCGCCTCGAGCGCCCAGAAGACATTGCCTCAGCTATTCGCGAAGCTATGGCGGCTGAAGGCTCTGTCGTCATCGACGTCATTACCGACCCCAATGCGATGCCGCCGGTGGCTGCTTTCGCGTCGCTTCCCAACTACTAGCCGTTCGGCAACCGCATAGGAGATTTCCATGAATCCATTCAGCCTGAAAGATAAATCCATCTTCATTACGGGCGGGTCGTCCGGCATCGGCCTGGGCACGGTCGTGCGCTGTCTAGAGGAAGAGGCGCGCGTGGTTATCGCTGACATCCAGCCTCCCCCGCAGGCGGTGCTGGATGCTGGAGCGATGTATCTGAGTGTGGATGTTACGCTTCGCGATAACGTCATCCAGGCTTTTCAGCAGGCGGAGGCGGCGATGGGGAAACTCGACGTGATCATTCACAACGCAGGCAAGCCGGGGAATGGGAAGCATCTTGCGGAGTCAGACGAAGAGGTGCTGGATGGTGTTGTCGAACTGAATCTGTATGGAACGTATTACATCCTGAAATATGGGCCGGCCCACATGCGGGATGGCGGATCGATCGTTACGACAGCATCGGTCGCCGGGCTACAGCAGAATGAAGGCTTCTTTGATTACAGCGCGACTAAAGCAGCAACTATCAGTATGACCAAGACGTCGGCGGTGGAGCTGGGACCACGGGGAATCCGCTGCAACGCGGTTGCTCCCGGCCCGGTTAAGACTCCCATGCTGCCCCCGGAACATATTCTGAACGCCCTGGCGAAGAACCTTTCGTCGCTGGGGCGCATTGCGCAGATCGATGATCTGGTGGGCGTCTATCACTTCCTTGCGAGCGACCAAAGCCGGTACATCACAGGCCACACGCTGGTGGTGGATGGGGGACGGCTGGCGGGCTATCGCAATGAAACATTGCGCAAGCTGGTGAGCTGATTGCGACCCGCCTGAGGGCTGCTGATCGCGCTAGGTCAATGCGCCCAGGGCAGCCACCATCGTGTCGAGCTGCGGCCCTGCACCGCGCACCGCAATTCCACGCTGGTTTGAGAACTCGCGGAAGCCTTCTTCGCCATGGTGGCGTCCCATGCCGCTGGCGCCAACGCCGCCAAATGCCAGCGCCTTCAGCGCAGCCTGGACTGCACAGGCATTCACGGCACTTCCTCCTGACGAAGTCTCAGTGAGGACATGATCGATCGTTTCGAGATCGGTGCCGTATACATACAGGCCCAGCGGGCGGTCGCCGGCGTTGATGGTGGCAATGACATCCTCGATGGAGTCGTACGGGATAACTGGCAGGATGGGGCCAAAGATCTCCTCCCGCATCAGCTGTAAGTCTGCGTCAGGATCGATCACGAGGGAAAGAGGCATCTGCCGCGTATACCGGTTGATAGTGGTATCGTTTTCGAGCGTAACAACCTTAGCGCCCCTGGCTGTTGCATCGGCCAGCAGTGCTTCCAGGCGTTCAAGATGACGTGCAGAGATGATGCCGGTACAGGCGGGCGAGTGGGCGTAGTCGGGCGCGGTCTGTGCCATGAAGTCCTGGGCAAGTTGGGTGAACGTATGCAGCTCCACGCGTGGTACGAGGCAGTGATCGACGGAGACGCACATCTGTCCGTTCTTGATCATCTTGACGCCCAGGATGCCGCCGACATTTTCCGCTGTAACAGCACCTTCCAGCAGAATGGCTGGACACTTGCCGCCCAATTCGAGCGTGACCGGGGTAAGGTTCTTCGCGGCGCTCGCCATGATCTGGCG
The DNA here is from genome assembly GCA_035943695.1 of Acidobacteriaceae bacterium. GTDB lineage: Bacteria > Acidobacteriota > Terriglobia > Terriglobales > Acidobacteriaceae > Edaphobacter. Next base: position 55,858 of record DASZBW010000030.1, read on the forward strand.
CCCTACATTCGAACTCCCGGTGTAGAGAAGATGGTCGAAGGGCAAGGCACTGAAAGCACGCGCGATTTCAAGGCCGCCTACTGCCACGTATACCAGGTCTTCGTCGAAGGTAGCTTTCGCCATCTCGCGGATGAGGTCAGCGCACACAGGCGCGAACTCCGAAGGCTTTAACATTATGCGGTTGCCCGCAGCCAGCATATCGACGAGGGGTCCAAAGCCGATTTCAAATGGAAAGTTCCACGGCACGATGTTGCCGACGACGCCCTTGGGCTGGCTCTTGACGTAAGCGTGCAGGCCGCCGCGATAGGGGGCATCGACCTCGCGGGGGATGGGCTTCATCCACTCTTCGAGATGGGCGAGTGCATACTCTACGCGCGCAGTGACAGGTTGGACTTCAAGCATGTCGGTGGCGGGCGGCGGGTGTACACCAAAGTCGGCGGCCAGCGCTTCGCAGATGCGGTCGCGATTGTTGTTCATCATCGGGATCATGCGCTCGAGCCGTTCCCGGCGCACAGCGAGGGTGGGGTGCCGATCTTTGGCGAAGGCTTGCTGCTGTGTTGCGAACGCCGCCCGCATCTGTTCGATTGCAGTGGCTTCGCTTTGTTCCTCTGCTGCTTGGTGGGTGGGCGGTTTTGTTTGGGTTTCGAGCAGCGCCATTGACTGTATCCTCCGCGCCTCCATCCCGGCGCCCGATGATAGTACGCCGAAAGTGACCGGGAGGGCAAATAAAGTCTAGTGCGCACTTGAAAAACAGGAACTTAGGTTTAGGCTCGATTGCGGCCCAGGCGGTCGTGACTGGAAACCCAGTCGCCACGTACGATGGCGCTCGACAGGGAGAGTTCGCCGGCGAGAGCCGTGGCCGCACATATCTCTGCGAATTTATCTGCCCGTCCCGTTCCATAGCAGCCAAGCAGATCGAGACATTCGCGCTGCGTTGCCAGACCTGTGCCGCCGCCATAGGTCGCCACGATGAGCGATGGGATGGTGATCGAGTAGTAGTAGTCCCCGGCTGCAGTGAGCTGTGCGTAGACGATAGCGGCTTGCGACTCTGCGATATTTGCCACATCCTGGCCGGTGGCGATGAACATTGCGGTGAGCCCGTTTGCCGAATGGGCCCCGTTGTTCGACGAACCCGCCATGAAAGCACCTGCCTGCGAGATTTGACGGACATGAAAGAGCGTCGCCGCATCGACTCCCATGATTCGCTTCAAAGCTTCCTTGGTGACTGTTGCCTCTGCGATCACCCGCTTGCCGCGGGTCTGGATCGTATTCATGTGCGAGTGCTTTTTGTCTGTGTCGATATTGCCTGAGAGCACGAACTGCGGGCGATTGGGATGATGCGCCGCAATCCACTCGCATGCGGCGAGCGTGGCTTTACCGACCATGTTCTGTCCCGCAGCATCGCCAGTCGTGTAGTTGAAGCGCAGATAGAGGAGTGGTCCGAGAACGTATGGGGCGATGTCCGTAAGTTTGCCTGCGGAAGTAGTGGCTTCTGCAGCCTGCCGGATCTCATCGAGATGTGCACCTGCCCATTCCGCCAGTTTGCGAGCCTCAAGGGCATTCGGCAGCTCAAAGACGGGGGAGCGCTGCATACTATGTTTCACCACTGTGGACCTGACGCCGCCGCACTCGGTGAGCAGGCGCATCCCGCGGCTGTAGCTGGCAACCAGGGTGCCTTCGGTTGTCGCAAGGGGAATATAAAAGTCGCCGTGCGCATGCTCGCCATGGATACGCAAAGGTCCGGCGAGGCCGAGGGGAACTTGCGCGACGCCAGTAAAGTTTTCGATATTGCCAGGCAGCGCGCCGGGGTCGAATGAAAATTGGCTCACATGGTGCAATTTCGTCCCGCTCTGTCGCTCCACAAAGGCACGGCGCTGCTCGGCGGCCTCGTGCGTGTAGTCGTTATCTTTGCTGCGGGGGATGGGAACGCGTTGGTCGGTGTTCACGCTCATGGCTTGTTAGGCTACCATGAGCATCGCAACGATAGACTGCTGGCGGAGGCCGCGATGACCGAGCGGAAGGACTACAAGCACTTCACCGCTATACCGACGCGGTGGCGGGATAACGACCTATACGGCCACATCAACAACATCGAGTATTACGGATATTTCGACACCGTTATCAACCTTTACCTGATCGCTGCTGGTGGGCTGGAAATCCATGGTGGCTCCCTGATCGGCGTATGTGCGGAATCACATTGCAAGTTCAGCTCTGAGCTTGCCTTCCCTGAGACAGTGGATGCAGGGCTGCGCGTAGAGAACCTGGGGAACAGCAGTGTGCGGTACGGAATTGGGCTATTTCGACAGGGGGCGAAGGAGGCAGCTGCGGAGGGTTGGTTCGTACATGTTTTCGTCGACCGCACCTCGCGCCGTCCCGCGCCATTTGCTCCTGCGATGCGGGCCTCACTGGAAGCACTGCAGGTGATCCCATGAAGGTGAAAGCGGCTGTTCTGAGGAGTAGCGGAAAGGCCCAGCCTTATTCGGACTCGAAGCCGCTGGGCATCGAAGAGGTGCAGCTTGCACCGGTGCGCAGGGGCGAGGTTATGGTGCGCATTCGGGCTGCGGGGTTGTGCCACTCGGATTTGTCGGTTATCCAGGGAACCCGTCCGCGTCCGTTGCCGATGGTGCTGGGTCACGAGGCGGCGGGAGAGATCGTGGAAACCGGCGAAGGTGTCGACGATCTGACGGTTGGCGATCAGGTTGTGTTTGCTTTTGTGCCGGTCTGTGGGCAATGCGCACCCTGTTCCACTGGTCGGCCAGCGCTTTGCGAGCCTGGTGCGGCGGCGAATACGCTGGGTGAGCTGGTTGGCGGCGGCACGCGGTGGCGGGGAAACAGCGGGGAGCCGCTGCGTCATCATCTCGGGGTGTCCGCGTTCGCTGAGTATGTGGTTGCGTCAGCGCAATCCGTGGTGAAGATTGACGATCCGCTGCCGCCGGAGATCGCTGCGCTCTTCGGCTGTGCCGTGCTGACCGGTGTGGGTGCAGTGGTCAATACAGCCAGGGTTGCGCCTGGTGAAAGCGTCGCTGTATTCGGGCTGGGGGGTGTGGGGCTGGCCGCTTTGCTCGGCGCACGCTGTGCCGGCGCCTGGCCACTGGTGGCTGTCGATGTGAACGAAGAGCGGCTCGGGCTGGCTAAAGAATTAGGCGCTCATCACGTCTTCGACGGCCGGTCCGCAACGTTGGTGGAAGATATTCGCGACCTCACCGGAGGTGGTGTGCAATATGCGATAGAGTCCGTAGGCCACGAAGCAGTGCTGGCCCAGGCGTACGCAGCGACTCGCCGTGGCGGAACGACGGTCGCTGTCGGACTGCCCGCACCGGACAAGCAGTTGAGCATCCCTGCGGTTAGCCTGGTTGCTGAAGAGCGGATCCTGAAGGGTTCGTACATGGGGTCGGCTGTGCCTTCGCGCGACTTGCCGCGCTTCATCGCGCTGTACCGTGCGGGGCTGTTGCCTGTCGATCGGCTGCTCACCCACCGCCTTCGGTTGTCGGAGTTGAACGAAGGCTTCGATCGGCTTGCTCGCGGCGAGGCGGTGCGGCAAGTCGTCATCTTCGACTAGGCAGAGGTGCAGAAGTTTTTGAAGAGAACGGAGTCAAACGATGAGCGATGTTCTGATACGGATTGCAGGTAGCTGTGGTCGAATAACGCTTAACCGGCCCCAGACGATCAACGCGCTGACGCTTGAGATGGTGAATGCGATGGAGGCGGCGCTGGTGAGCTGGGCGGCGGACCCAACCGTCCGCTTTGTGCTGGTGGATGGCGCAGGGGAGCGCGGTCTGTGTGCGGGCGGTGATATCCGTGCGCTGTACACGGCTTCGGTCAACGGGAGATATGACGATTCCACCGCCTTCTTTCGAGCGGAGTACCGGCTTAACTACCTCGTCTCCCGCTTTCCCAAGCCTTACGTTGTGCTGATGGATCGACTGGTGATGGGCGGAGGCATCGGTGTTTCAGCGCACGGTTCGCACCGCGTCGTGACGGAGCGGTCTGAGCTTGGAATGCCAGAGACGGGGATCGGCTTCTTTCCCGACGTTGGGGGAACTTACCTCTTGAGCAGCGCTCCGGATCAGCTTGGGATGTACGTGGGATTAACGGGCCGGCGTTTGGGCGCGGCTGATTCTTTGCGCTGCGGTTTGGCGGACTATGTTGTGAACAGTGCGAGGCTCACCGAACTTACCGCTGCGCTGGAGCTGTGTTGCACCGGAGACGAGGTGGAGCGTTGCCTCGGGTCCTACGCCTGTGAAGCCCTGCCCGGTATGCCGGTGCGCATGCGTGAGTGGGTCGAGCGCTGCTTCGCCCAGTCAAGTGTCGAAAGTATCTTGTCCGCGTTGCAGGTGCAGGGAGATACGGAGGCGGACACCGTGATGGAGGAACTCAAGAGTAAGTCACCTACATCGTTGAAGCTAACTTTTCTTGCGATTCGACGTGGGGCCCGGTTGGGAACTTTGGAGGCTTGTCTGCAACAGGAATTTCGGCTTGCGCAAGCGATGGTGCGAGGGCATGACTTTGTGGAGGGCGTGCGTGCTGCCGTGATCGACAAGGATCGCAATCCCCAGTGGTGCCCCGCGAGCCTCGATGATGTGTCGCCCGAGATGATAGCTCGGCTGCTACCTGAGACAAGCTCCCGATCTCTTGACCTGACATATCCTGAGGTCTTTCCGTAAGTCAGGAAGGGTATGGAAACAGCAGGCAGGTTGTGGTGGCGAAGGCGCATGTGCGGCCCTGGCTGTCCATCAATCGTCCCTCTGCTGTACCGATGGTGCGTCCTGCGGTGATTACTTTGCCTTCGCACCGCATGACGCCTGAACCGACGTGGACAGAACGCGTGAAGTTCACTTTGATCTCTACCGTCGTGGAACCGATTCCGGCGGCAAGCGTCGAATGGACGGCACAGCCGACAACCGTGTCCAGCAGCGTTGTGATGACGCCGCCATGCACGCTGCCGATTGCGTTGTAGTGATACTCCTGCGGTATGAATTGCATGGCAACACGCCCATATTCGAATTCGAACTTCGCCATGTCGATTCCAAGTGTGGCGAAGACTGGTGCGGTCGATATGTCACCGCGTCCCATGGATGCAAAAAAATCTAAGCCGGAGAGACCTCGTGCTCTCTCTGCGACCAGCGCAGGATCGTGCCACGAGTAGCTGCGCTCGCGCACAACAGGGTTACCGGCGACGTCATGGAGACTTTCAAGAGCGCTGTCTTCTGGCATGGAGTTTTACAGTTCCTTTCGGAGATATCTGCGCGCCGAAGCGGTCGACTGGCGCGGAATGGGCCGAACGTGCTAACTTACCCGTCGGTAGGATAATATGAATCGTCTCATGCCGGAGCCGCTCATGCACACCTCTAGCCTTGCCTCGCCCGTTGATTTTTCCGCCGGACCGCTGTCATGCCTCTCCGAGGATGAAAGCCTGATGCGCGAGACAGTACGACGTTTCGCCCAGGAACGCATCGCACCGCTTGCTCACCGAATGGACGAGGCGCAGGGGATCGACGCCGGTCTCATTGACGAATTGTTTGCCTTGGGTCTGATGGGAATCGAAATTCCCACTGAATTCGGTGGTTCCGGCAGTACGTTCTTCGACTCGATTCTGGCGATTGAGGAAATCTCGCGAGTCGATCCTGCTGTGGGCGTTCTGGTGGACGTGCAGAACACGCTCACAGTAAACGCACTGCTGAGATGGGGAAACGAGGAGCAGAAGCGGCAGTTCCTGCCCAGACTGGCGACCGGTACGATCTGCTCGTATGCCTTGAGCGAGGCGGCGTCAGGCTCTGACGCATTTGCGCTTACAACAACGGCGCGGCTTGATGGCGATGCGTACGTGCTGAATGGGCGCAAGCTGTGGATCTCGAACGCGGGCGAGGCGGGCTTGTTCATCGTCTTCGCTTCCGTCGACCGGGAAGCGGGCTACAAGGGCATCACGGCCTTTCTGGTGACGCGGGACACGCCTGGATTCTCTGTCGGAAAGAAGGAAGACAAGCTCGGCATACGCGCCTCGTCCACCTGCGAGCTGTTGCTGGATCACTGCCGCGTAAGTATGGACAACATCCTCGGTCCAATTGGTAAGGGCTATCAGATTGCAATTGAAACGCTCAATGAGGGCCGCATCGGCATAGCGGCGCAGATGCTTGGTCTGGCCGATGGCGCGTTGAGCCATGCGCTTCGGTACACCAAGGAAAGGACGCAGTTCGGCAAGAGTATCTCGCAGTTTCAGGCGGTCCAGTTCACTCTCGCTGAGATGGCAACGGAGATCGAAGCGGCTCGCCTGCTTGTCTACAATGCGGCTCGCCTGAAGATGGCAGGGAAGAGCTTCGTAAAGGAGGCTGCGATGGCGAAGCTCTTCACATCGAACGTGGCGGAAAAGACAGCGAGCCTGGCTGTTGAGCTATTTGGTGGATATGGATTCGTGAAGGATTATCCAGTTGAAAAGCTTTATCGCGACGCTAAGATCGGAAAAATCTACGAGGGTACTTCTAATATGCAGCTCGCGACAATAGCCAAACTGCTGCTCGCTGAGTAGCAAATTGTTTCGTCTGCCGGTTTCAGTTAGGCCGAGGGGCTGACTGTTCAACTGGAACGAAGCCTAAAGTTTTTCTTCGACGCCCTACTTCTTCTTCGGATTCCAAACCTTCCGTGGTTTGGAATCGCTATCGCAATCACCGGTTGTCGCGGCAAGATGAGGCGCATTCGCTTCGTCTGTAGACGCGCCAGTTGACGAGGCTTGCAAATCGATCTTTGGTTGCCACTTCTTTCTCTTCTCGGCCTCAGGCGGCGTAGTAGGCGGAAGCTCCTGGATTTGTGCTGCCGGACTAGGGTTTCCTTGCGGCGCATTTTCGGTTGGCGCGGTTTGTGTCAACGCGCTTCCCTTGCTCTTGCCTGGCCATTTCTTGCGAGCTGCCGTCAAGGCTTCTGGCGCGTTCGCATGTGTCGGTGTGGTTGCAGTGGGGAGGGCAGGGGCTGACATCGGCATCGTCGCCGGCACTTCTACTTGTACAGTATCCACGAGCTCGACGCCGGCCAGCGTAGACAGGGCGGGAGATGCGTGTTGGGGTAGCTTGCCTGCGCGCCGCTCCACTCCTTCGAGCAGCAATACTGCTACATCCTTGATCTCGATGCTGTCGCCGCCCTTATTCGGCGTAGCATCGAGCATGCTCTTGCAGAAGGGGCAACCTACCGCGAGCACCTTCTCGTCCGCAGCTTTCAGGGTTTCCTTCACTTCTCGATACCGGTTGTCGGAGATACGTTCTTCGCCGGGCTCTTCCTCCTTCCAGAACTGCGCGCCTCCCGCCCCACAGCAAAAGGAGTTCTCCCGGTTGCGTGGAAGCTCGACGACTTGATTGGAGAGAACGTTCAGCACATTCCGCGGAGCGTCGTAAACGTCGTTGTGGCGACCCAGATAGCAGGGGTCATGAAAGGTGATCGTGGCGGATCCGGAATCGGCGACAAGCCTGCCGGAACTCACCAGCGTCTCGAGGTATTCGGTGTGGTGCATCACCTTGTAGTCGCCGCCGAGCTGGCTATACTCCTTGCCAACTGCGTTCATGCAATGCGGGCACGTCGCAACGATAAGCTTTGGTCTAATCTCGTTCAGCGTGGCGATGTTTTCTTCCGCAAGCTGCTTGTAGAGATATTCGTTTCCAGCGCGACGTGCGCTGTCGCCCGTGCAGCACTCACGCTTGCCGAGCACGGCAAAGTCCACGCCAGCATGATCGAGGAGCTGCACAAATGCGCGCGCCGTCTTCTGCGATTGCGGATCGTAGGCCGCTGCGCATCCCACCCAGAACAGCACGTCCGGTTCCGGCTTCTGGTCGGTCGTAGGTACGTTCAGGCCGTCGGCCCAGTCCAGACGCTTGTCGCGCGCTATCCCCCAGGGGTTCTGCGTGCGCTCCATACCGCGAAAGGCCGTTTGCAACTGCGCAGGAAATTCGCCTTCCATCATCACTTGCTGGCGACGTATGTCGATGATGTCCAGCATGGGCTCGTCCTGCACGGGACACACCTGCATGCACGCGCCGCAGGTGGTGCATGCCCAGGCCGCCTCCGCCGTCAACGCGAAGCTAAGCAAGGGATGTGGACTAGGCGCGCCAGATTCAAAGGCTGGCAATGTCCGTGTAATGTCGTTCAGTTCCATGCGCTTGTTGATCTCAAGGGCGGAGGGGCTAAGCGACTTACCTGTGGCTGTGGCCGGGCAGACATCTTGGCAGCGGTTGCACTGGATGCAGGCATAGGCATCGAGCAGACGAGGCCAGGCGAGATCCTCGAGCTTGTTCGCACCGAGCAGCACCGCTGGCTCCTCACGGTCTTGGCTCTCAAGTTCCGCTCCGAAAGCCACAGCCGGAAGCACACCGGACGTCATAGTCCGGGCCACCAGATACTTCGCCGGTGCCATGAAGATGTGGATATGTTTGGAGTAAGGGAAGTACGCCAGGAACACAAGCACACTGCCTAGTGCGCCCCAATAGCCTGAAACACGCCACGTCGCGGCATTTTGCGGAGAGAAGACATGCGAGATCAGGGTGGCAAATGGCTGAAAGCGATCCGGGCCTTCCTGTGCCAGCTTTGCTCCAGCAGCAAGGGCCCGGCTGCCGACGTGAAACAAAATGAACGTCGACACGATAATTGAGTCGCGAGTTACATACCGTTGCTTCACATCGCGGTGTAACAGCGTGCGCTCGTTGAAGCGAAAGTCTCTGCGGCTTGGCAAAGCAAACCGACGAATAATGAGGGCCACGACCCCTGACAGGACGCCAGCACTCAGCAGATCCGCCAGCAGGTTATACGCGGCTCCGGCAGCGCTAACGGACCGCAATGCAAAGGGAAAGAAACCTTCAATGCCATCGATCAAATTCACGAGAAGATAAAAGGCGAATCCATAAAAAATCAGCGAATGAAAGAAGCTAATCACTGGTCTTTTGCGGAAGGTGCGGCGTTGTGTCAGGGTAGTGATCAGAGCATAAAAGACGCGCCTGGGCAGATGATCCAGCCGTTGATCCGTATCGCCCCTCCCAACTGCGACGCGTCGGTAGAGGCGGTAAAAACCTCTCGCACCTGTCGCCGAGGTCACCAGCGCGAAGATTGCAAATAGGACTTTTTGCGCGGTAGGAAGCATGCGAAGACCCGCTGTTCTTGCCTTGGTTCAGGCCGTTTTATTGAGCTCGCTGAGAAGTGCCGGGACGATGTCCTTCACATCACCCACTATGCCGTAGTCCGTCTCCTTGAAGATCGGCGCATCTGCATCTTTGTTCACCGCAATTATCAATTTGCTCTTGCCCATGCCAGAGAGGTGCTGCACTGCCCCCGAGATGCCAAGAGCCCAATAGATCTTCGGCTGGACGGTCTTACCGGTCTGTCCCACCTGCTCGGAGTAGGGCCGCCATCCTGCGTCCACCACAGCACGCGTCGCCGCAACTGCCGCGCCCAGGTGATCTGCGAGTCCTTCCACCAGCTCGGTAAAGGCTTCGGGGGTAACAAGGCCGCGCCCGCCTGCTACAACGATATCTGCATCGGCCAGAGCGACTCGTTCACTCTTTTCGGTTGCGCGTCCCGTGACGACCAGGCGGCGCTGGGGTAGTGTCAATTCGATATCGTACTGCTCGGCGGCTTCAGCGTTCGGCTTGGCTGGTGCAAAAGCGCCTGGTTTAATTGTCGCGACGACAATGGGGCCGGTGGCGCGGACGCGCTCCGTTACCCGCGTGAGAAAGGTGTAGTGCTCTGCTTCGAGTGAGCCGTCGACGTCCACCAGGCTGATTGCGTCTTCGATCAGCGGCGCGTCGAGCTTTACGGCCACGCGCGGACTGCATTCGCGTGCGCTGCGCGTTGCCCCCATCAGAACCGTATGTGCCTCGCCTTCCTCAGCGATTTGTGCAATCGCTGCGGCCCATATCTCAACGTCATAGTCAGCAAGTTCCGGGAGATCGCCTACCAGCACCTGATCGGCAAGCTGCGCAGCCTGGCTTGCAATCGCTCCCACACCACTGCCTAGCACCAGCAGGGTTATAGGACCTTCACGCTTCAGGTTGCGGGCGGCTTCGGTCAACTCATAGCTGCTCTTACTAAGGCTGCCGTTCGTATGTTCAGCGACGACCAAGATCATTTAAATCACCCTCGCTTCCTTGCGAAGCAGATCGACCAACTGTGCGGCGGCAAGTCTCGCATCTTTCCCGTCGAGAATCGTACGCCGTCGTGCGCGTACCTGTACTTCGGCGCCTAGAACCTCAAGCCTGGGCGTTACTCCGTAATCCGAGATCGGATCCTTTCGCAGTTCTTTCTTCTTGGCCTTCATAATGTTCGGCAGCGTAGGATAACGCGGTTCGTTGAGGCCCTGTTGAGTTGTGATCACAGCAGGCAATGCCAGCGTAAATTCTTCCGTGCCCGCGTCGATGTCGTGGCGACCAACAAGTTGTCCGCCTTCGATCGTAAGGGCATTGGTCCAGGTCACCTGCGGCCATGCAAGCCGTTCTGCTGTCGCCGCGCCTAACGCCTGGCTGTCCCAGTCTGCTTGTTGACCGCCGCAGAGAATTAGATCGGCCTGCTCCTTCCGGGCAATCTGCGCAACCACATCGCTGACTGCGATCGCATCCAGAAAAGCCTCAGCTACGACCAACACAGCACGATCGGCACCCATTGCGAGCGCGCCTCGCAATGCCTGTTCACAGCGCTCGGGTCCGACAGCTAGCACTACAACCTCTGAGCCAGGAACGGCGTCGCGCAAACGGAGCGCTTGCTCTATGCCGTACTCGTCCATCGTATCGATGACGAGCTTGCTCGAGCTGAGATCGACCTTGCCGTCCTTCAGCTTGATACTTTCTTCAGCATCGGGAACTTGTCTTATCACTGCCAGAATGCGCATAGGTTCCTACCTGACTACAAAGTGTATTGCCCAGCTTCCACCATGAAGGCAGCGATTGCGCGTCCTGTGGTCACGGTGTTGATCGGCGCGTTTGCTGTGAGTCTCCGCATTGCTGTCGCGTGGCCTTCCAGCTTATCGTCTTCGCTTGCTGCCCCAAGCAAGCGCTCTGCCGCTGACTTTACTCTCGCAAAGGAAAGGGAAGTGAAGTGTCGTGCGAGAGTCTCTGCCATTGGTTTCGCGCCGGAGATTTTCACTGTCCGCAATAGCGTGGAATCGAGCAGCAAGACTTCTGCGATCACCTCGGCCAAGGCGCCCATCACCTCCTGCTGCTCCGACAAATCGGTGCCAAATTTCGCCGTGGCAAGCCCCAGGGAAAAAAGTGCGATTTTCTTTGCCGAGCGTAGCTGTGCAAACTCCCCATTCATCGTGCCGTGAACTACAGGCATGTCCGCTCCACCTTGGGCGACATCTTCGGAAACTCTCTGAATTGCCGGCATCAGGGCAAGTTCTCCCTTCACGCCGCGCTTGATGAGCCAACCGGTGGTAATGATCCGATTGATCTCGTTGGTGCCTTCGTAGATCTTGTTGATGCGTGCGTCGCGGTAGCTGCGCTCGGCGGGGAACTCCTCCACATAGCCGTAACCGCCGTGGAGCTGAAGCATCTGGTCTACGGCGCGATCCAAAATTTCCGAGCATGCGAACTTAAGGATTGAGCACTCGGCAGCAAATTCTTCGATGCATTTCTGCACCTGTTGATAGTAGGTGGATGATGTCGAATCAAGCTCTGCGAGCGCGGCATCAATAGCACCAACCACACGATAGACCACCGATTCTGCGGCATAGATTTCTGCAGCCGTATCGGCAATCTTTTTCTGCACCAGGCCAAACTCAGTGATCGGCTTGCCAAACCCGACGCGGTTCTTAGCGTAGCGAACGCCGTCGCGAAAGGCTGTACTTGAACCACGAACGGCGCTCGCGGCAAGTTTATAGCGACCTACGTTCAAGATATTGAATGCGATCTGATGTCCCTTGCCCGCAGTGCCCAAAAGATTTTCCACGGGTACTTTGCAGTCATTCAGAATCAGCGGGCAGGTGGATGAGCCTCGAATGCCAAGCTTGTGTTCTTCCTTGCCGATGGAAAAACCTTCCGTGCCGCGCTCAATCAGAAATGCTGAAAACTGTTCGCCGTCGATCTTGGCAAAAACGGTAAACAAGCTGGCGAAGCCTGCGTTCGTAATCCACATTTTTTCGCCGTTGAGGATGTAGTGCTTACCGTCGTCGGAGAGACGAGCCTTGGTGCGGATGTTCATCGCATCCGACCCTGCCGACGATTCGGATAGAGCGTACGAAGCGATCCAGTCGCCCGTAACAAGCTTCGAAAGATAACGATCCTTCTGGCCTTTGGTGCCGTACCAGATTAGCGGGAGAGTCCCGATCGTGACGTGTGCGCTGAATGTCGTTGCGAAGCTGCCTGATACGGAAAGCTTTTCCGTCACCAGTGCAGAGGTGACTTTATCGAGCGCCAGGCCTCCATATTCTTCGGGTGCGTCAATGCCCAGCAAGCCCAATTCGCCCAGCTCCAGCATTAGCGCCTTGCTGATCTCGAAGTCTTTGGCTTCAATCGCCTGGATTTGCGCCAGGATCTTCTCTTCGGCAAAGGCCGTAGCCATTTCGGCAATTTGTACCTGTTCCTGGGAAAGGTCTTCAGGCGTAAAAATATCTTGGGGCTGAAGATCCTCGATGAGAAAACTGCCGCCCTTTACCCGCTTTGTGCTGTGTGCTTCGGTTGTTGTCATGGCGCTACTCCTGCGATCGAGCCGTTATGCCTTGCCATTAATTCTGAAGATTTTCGAAGATGCCTGCTGCACCCTGGCCGCCGCCCACGCACATTGTGACCATGCCGTACTTTGACCCGCGCCGCTTCATCTCTGCGGCAAGCGATGCAGTGAGCTTAGTGCCTGTGCATCCCATCGGGTGTCCGAGCGCGATGGCTCCGCCGTTGACGTTAACCTTTTCCGGGTCCATGCCCAGGACATTCATCACAGCTAGCGTCTGAGTAGCGAACGCTTCATTCAGTTCGATCAGGTCAATGTCCTGCAAGGTTAGGCCTGCCAGCTTCAACGCCTTCGGAACCGCATAAATGGGGCCGATACCCATCTCTTCTGGCAGGCAACCGGCAAACGCAAACGATACAAAACGTAGCAGAGGCTTCACACCCAGTTCCTGCGCCCGTTTTGCAGACATCAAAACCGTCGCTGCAGCTCCGTCCGACATCTGCGAACTATTTCCGGCCGTTACCACGCCTTTCGCATGAAACACTGCTCGCAATCTGGCCAGCGCATCCAGAGTCGTGTCCGCCCTGGGACCTTCGTCTACCGCGAATTGCTTCACTTGATTGTGCGCGCTGCCATCCGCATCCACCGTCGTATTCGTCACGGAAATAGGCACGATCTCATCTCTGAAGTGTCCGGCTTCGATCGCCTTCAGTGCACGCTGGTGGCTGCGGAGCGCGTATTGGTCACATTGGTCCCGCGAGATCTTGTAATGGCTGGCAACCCGTTCCGCTGTTAGTCCCATTGTCATGTAAGCGGTCGGGTGGTTCTCGACCAGCCATGGGTTTGCGGTCATTTTATTGCCGCCCATGGGCATAGCCGACATGGATTCCGTGCCGCCTGCGACCAGTACATCGCTGCCGCCGCCGCGTATTCGTTCCGCTGCCAGTGCAATGGACTGCAGGCCAGAAGCGCAAAAACGATTGATCGTCATGGCCGCGGCCTCAATTGGGAGGCCGGCTCGCAGAGCGATCAGGCGGGCCACGTTCTGTCCTTGCTCGGCCTCGGGCATGGCGCATCCGATGATGACGTCTTCAATCTCTTTCGGATCGAGCTGCGGAACACGCGCAACCGCTTCCTTCACGGCCAGACCGCCGAGATCATCGGGACGCGTCGCTCGAAGCGTACCTTTAGGTGCCTTGCCGACTGCGGTCCTGACTGCTGAAACTATAACTGCGTCTGTCATCGGATCCATCCTTCTTGCCCGCATGTTCTGTGGGCATCGCACGATTCTCGTCGAGGGTTCAATCTAGTTCCGCAGCGGCTTGCCGGTCTTCAACGTGAAGGCGATCCGCTCCAGCGTCCTGGGCTCTCCGCACAGAGAGAGAAATGCCTCGCGCTCAAGGTCGAGCACCATCTGCTCGCTCATCAGCGTCCCGGGAACGATGTCACCGCCGGTCAATATCCTGGCGACGTGGCTCGCTACTTTGGCGTCATGCTCGCTGATGAACTGCGCCTCATGCATCAGATAGGCACTTAGCTTCAACGTGGCAAATACGTTTGCTCCCGGCGCGGGTATGTCTACGCGCATTAGCGGTGACGTGTAGCCGGCGCGGGCGAGACGCAGCGCTTCTGCCTTCGCGTCCGAAATAAGACGCGCGCGGTTCATGGAGACCGCATCCTCTTCGCGGAGCAGCCGCATCGTCTTCGCTTCAAAGGCGGAAGTTGAGACTTTTGCCATCGCGATGGTTTCAAAAACGCTCTTCAAAGCTTCCATCAACTCGACCGATTCTCCGCGCGCATCGGAACGAACGGCCGCTGCCGCTTCGATAGCGCGCAACAGCATTTCCTTGCAGCCTCCGCCTCCGGGAATCAAACCGACTCCGGTCTCGACCAGTCCCATCGCGAGTTCAAGATGCGCCTGCCGCGCCACGGAATGCATCGCCACCTCTGCGCCTCCGCCCAGGCACATGCCTGCAGGAGCAGCTACGACGGGGCGTTGGCAGAATTTGAACGACTGCGTCATATCCTGAAATTTGCGGATGGTTAAAGCAATCTCTTCAAACTTTCCCGCCTGCGCACTCGCAACTAGTTCCGCAAGGTTGGCACCGACAGAGAAGTTTGGCGCATCGGTCGCGATAATAAAGCCGTCGAAGTTCCGCACAGCGTCACTGCCCGCAGCCAGTTGCTCGATCAGAAAGCCAACGGTGTCCACGCCCAGCGAATTCATCTTCGAATGCAGCTCGAAGCAGCCTATACCGTCGCCAAGGTCGATCAGGGAGAGGCTGGAATTGCCCACAAAGACGCCCTTGGCCTGCTTGTACGCGCCGATCGGGCGCAACTCAGGGTTGGAGGCCACGGGCTTGTAGCTTGCGGAGGCTACATCGAAATACTCCGCCCCAGCAGCCCGATACCATGACGTCCCGCCCGCCGCCAGAAGTTTTTCCACTGCTGCAGGAATTGGCTGACCGGCGGCGCGCATGCTCTCAACCACATAGCCCACACCTGCCGCATCCCACATGGCGAAAGGCCCCATCTCCCAATTGAACCCTGCAGTCATCGCGCGGTCTATATCGACCGGCGTATCCGAGACTTCGCCGATCCGGTTGGCTGAGTAGGTCCACAACTCAGGCAGCATCTTCCAATAGAAAGCCCCCGCTTTATCGGTTGCCGGATCTGCGGACAGCACGACCCGCAGCTTCTCTGCCAACGTCTTCGCCGACTTCGCCTGGTCAAGCGTCGGCAAAATCACCTCTAGCGCAGGCTTGTAGTTGAAGCTCGCGGGATCGAGTACCAGGCGCACCTCCTTGCGGTCTGCGCCCATCTCCTTCTTGTAGAAGCCCTGCTTCGTTTTATCGCCGAGCCATTTCCGTTCCATCAACTGCGAGATCATCTCGGGAAGCTGAACGTCCGAGCGCTCATCCGTCGTACTGGCCAGAAAGTTTCGCGCCACGTTGCCCACCACATCCACGCCGACGAGGTCCGTCAGACGAAACGTACCTGTCTTCGGGAAACCGATCACCTGTCCGGTCAGCGAATCGATCTCCTCGATGGTCAGGCCTTGTTCCTGCATGATCTTGATCGTGTTCAGCATGGAGAAAGTGCCGATGCGATTCGCAATGAAGTTCTGTACATCCTTGGCAGGCACCACGGTCTTGCCCAGCTGCCGGTCGCAGAATTGCGAAAGTGCTTCGATAGCCGCGGGGTCTGCTTCCGGCGTTGCGATAATCTCCAGGAGCCGCATGTACCGCGGAGGATTGAAGAAATGTGTGCCGAACCAGCGCCTGCGTACATCCGGTGGAAGCTGCTCTGCAATTCGCGACACGGGTAGGCCGCTCGTATTCGTGGTCAGCACCGCGTGCGGATTGAGATGCTGCACCACCTTCGCCAGCAGGGCGCGCTTGATCTCGAGATTCTCTGCCACTGCTTCAATCACCCAGTCGCAGCCGGCAATCGCAGAAAGGTCGTCGTCAAAATTGCCAGTCTTCACCAGGTTCACTGCTGCTGGCGATGCGAACGCCGACGGTTTCACCTTCTTCAGCGTTTCAAGCGCGGCTTGTGCCAGTGCGCTGCGTTCGCCTGTCGCTGGGACCATGTCCAGGAGCAACACGGGCAGCCCAGCATTGGCGATGTGCGCCGCGATCCGTGCGCCCATGGTGCCTGCGCCCAGGACAGCCACACGGCTGATGCGGTATGGAGGTTTGCTAGTCCTAGCTACCTCTTCAGCAGGCTGGGCTTCGAGCAGGGAACTGGCGTCCGTGGGCATGAGAGGCTCCTTGAAAAACTCCAGACAGCCGGTGCCGCGCCTCGATCGTTCGGCTGGCATCGACAACGGGCCTAGCTTACTGAACGATGGGTAAGAAAGTCAAATAGTCTGAATTGGTACGCAACCGGAACCAAGTCCCGACGTCAGAATTCGCGTGAACTCGGCCGCAATCTGTTCCGGAGGCAGCTTGCCGTCCGGCTTGTACCACGTCCCCATCCAGTTAATTGCACCCGCGATAGCGAATGCAGTCAGCATTGGTTGGCAAGGTGCAATCGACCCATCTTCTACGCCCTGCTCAACCAGCCTGCGCAGCGATTGATCGATCCTCCGCTTGAGTTTACGCACGTCGCGCTGGCCATCAGCAGAAAGTTCCCGGTCGTCGATCTGCGCTACGCAACGCCCAAAGTCGTGGGTCAGCAATACGTGCGCGTATGCCTGAACGTACATCCGAAGCTGTGCCAATCCAGACAGCGGCGTCGATTGTGATTGAGCGCCGGTGGTTGGCTTGTCTACATACGATTCGATCACCGCGATGCCCGCGCGATAGCATTCCGCAACTATCTCTTCCTTATTCTTGAAATAGTGGTACAGCGCAGGCTTGGTAATTTTCAACCGGGCTGCCAGGAGGCTCAACGAGGTCTTGCGGTACCCATGTTCCAGAAAGAGCTGCGCAGCCGTGGCAACTACGGCATCCCGCTTCACGTCGATGCTTCGATGTCGAACCTGGAAGGCCTTCCACGGCTCCTTCGCACTGGAAGCCGAGCCGGAGATTGCCTCGTGTCCGCCACCCGCGGTCACGGCCTTTTCTCTATCCTTTGTCGAAGGCATGTTTGACAGTGTACAGCCGCCGGTTATCGAGAGCGCGATCGAAAAAACTTCCTGGACCGCGACCAGACGTAGACAGACAACATAAAACGCCTTCAGCCGGACAATCTTTCGATTGCTCGGCTAAAGTGATTGCGCAAACGTGATAGGAAATTTGAAAACGTTGAGATAAGCCACTGATTCAGAAATGACTTTAGTTATGGTGGAGGCGGTGGGAGTCGAACCCACGTCCGAAACTACCTTCAACAGAGAGCTTTCATGCTTTTCCCGGGTTCATCTTTGTCTCGTAGCCGGCCCTGAGAACGGGCGAAGATGAGCTGGCCACCAGTCTGATCGATCTCGTCATTGCCGTCCAGACGGAACAGCTTTGACCAGCCTACTGTGCGACGATCGGACTCCGCCCGTAGGCGAAGCGGAGGCGATCGGCTGCTTAATTAATTAAGCAGCAAGAGCGAACTGAGGTTCGGCACTTATAGTTTTGGGCGCGATTACGGGTGTACCCACCCCGGCATGCCTCTCTGCCGCTAGCAATCCCGTCGAAGCCGTGACGCCCCCATTTTGGGTGCTGGCAAACAACAATGCTTTTGGCCCTCAAAGAACTACCTCAAGTATACGCCTTCGCATTGGAATTTTTTTGGCCCGAATATCGGTAGTCCAGATTAGCGGCTGACATTGAACACACACGCTCAACGGCGGGTCGATTCACGCCGCTGCACCTGCTATTTTGGGATGGTTGGTATTACCGAATTGACCGTGGAGACTAGCTTGAAAATGGGCAGCGAAAATTCGACAGTAAGCCAGACCGAACCCCTGCCTGACGCGTGGGCTTCAAAGTGGGGAGACCCGCTGCATATTTGGGTGGGCGGGACGGATGTGACCCGTGTCCAGGGTTGGGCGGACGCGCATCTGGCCGCAGCGGATGCGGAGGTCCAGGCGTTGGTCGCAGTATCCGGCTCTCGAACTGTGGAGAATACGCTGCGTCCTTTCGATGAGGCGCAACGGGAACTCGACCTGGCAGGAAGCGGGGCGTCGCTGCTGACCAACGCTTCTCCGCAAAAAGCACTCCGAGATCTGGGCCAACAAATCTCCCAGAAGGTCGCGGCACGGGCCACTGAGTTGTCCTTGAACGTGCAGGTCTATCAGGCGTTGGCTGCAATAGACGCCAGCAATTCGGATGCGGCGACGCGCCATTATCTGGAGAACGTGCTGTTGCAATATCGATTGAGCGGTATCGATAAAGATGATGCTACAAGGGAGCGCGTTCGCGCCTTGAGCGATAAGCTGACCATGGAGCTGCTGAGTTTTCAGCGAAACATTGCCGATAGTCAGGGCAAAATTCTGGTCAAGGATGAGACTGAGCTGGAAGGCTTGCCGGCCGACTTCATTGCGCGGCACACTGCGGCGGCCTGCGGTGGTCAAATTACACTCACGACAGATGAGCCGGACTACAGGCCGGTGATGACCTACGCAAAAAGTGAGAGCCTGCGGCGCAGAATGTATTTGGCTTACAGCGGACGGGCCTATCCGGCGAATGAGGTTCTTCTGAAGCAGGTCCTGGCGACGCGCGCAGAGTTCGCGCGGGAGCTTGGATTCACGAGCTGGGCGGAGTTGGCGACAGTCGACAAGCTGGTTAAGGCACCCGCCAATGTCCGTGAGCTGCTAGCCGAGTTAGGTAAGGCTGCAAAGCCAGTCGCAGAGAGAGAGTATGCGCAGATTCTGGCCTTTGCACAGAAGCATATGCCGGACTTGAAGACCATTCCAGCCTACGGTGCAGGCTATTGGATGGAGCTATATCAGCGCGAAGCCTACGGGTTCGATTCGCTGGCAGTGCGGGCGTACTTTCAGTTCGCCGAGGTGCAGAGGGGCGTGTTGGAGACGATGGAACGGCTCTTCCACGTAAAGTTGCAAGAGGTCAAAGGTCTGGAGCTTTGGCATGACGCTGTGACCGTCTTCGACGTCGAGGACGCAACCGATGCAAGCAAAACCAAAAAGCTTGGCCGCATTTATCTCGATATGCACCCTCGAGAAGGGAAGAATAAGTGGTTCAACGCCGGGACGATTGTGACCGGCATACGCAACGGGCAGCTACCTGAGGCGAGACTGAATGGAAATTTTGTGGGCGGTGACGCACGCGATCCCGGACTGATGCTTTACTCCGATGTCGTCACTTTTTTCCACGAGTTTGGCCACCTGATGCACGCCATACTAGGGTCGCATCAGGATTGGGTAGGTACGTCTGCGTTCAACGTGGAGTGGGATTTCGTCGAAGTCCCTTCGCAGATGCTGGAAGAGTTCCTGCGGGACAAGAAGATCGTCGACAGCTTCGCGAAGCATTACGAGACGGGCGAACTGATGCCGGACGACCTGTTCCGCAAGATGCTGCGGGCCGACGCATTCGGCCGTGGGCTAGGCTATGAGCGGCAGATTGCGCTGGCGAACTACTCGCTGGAGCTGCATGATCGGCCAGTGGACGAAATTGATGTGGACGCAATGTGGAAGAAAGCCGCGAAGGATGGGGGCCCGTGGGAATGGGTTGATGGCAATAAAGGCTTCGCTACGTTTGGCCACTTGATGGGTTATTCGTCGAATTACTACACCTACTCGCTGAGCAAAGTAATCGCACTGGATTTCTTCAATGAATTTCGCGGAGAAAGTCTTCTCGATGGACCAGTAGGGATGCGGTATCGGCGCATCGTGATGGAGCCCGGCGGCTCGGTTTCGGCCAAGGAGCTGGTAAATAACTTCCTGGGGCGGTCGCAGAGTTATGAGGCGTTTCGCGAATGGATGAAAGAAGGTATTGAAAACTAGAATGGCGAACCGCATATGAAGGTGTTTCTCACAGGTGCGACGGGATTTGTCGGTAGTCATGTGGCTCGCGCGTACGCAGCCCAGGGTGCCGAGCTGCGCCTGCTTACGCGCCGTACCAGCAAGCTGGCACGCATCGAGGGCTTGAGCGCGGAAGTGGTGGTGGGCGATCTGCGCGCGGTCGAAGGTCTGCGCACAGCACTGCGCGGCTGTGATGCACTGGTGCACGTTGCAGCCGACTATCGTCTGTGGGTCCGCGACCCAGCAGAGATGTACGCCGCGAACGTGGATGGCACGCGGGAGCTGCTGCGATTGGCGCGCGAAGAGAGCGTGGCAAAGGTCGTATACACGTCCAGTGTCGCAACCATGGGATTCAAGTCCGACGGCACGATCGTTGACGAGGGGACGCCGGTGTGGCTCGAAGACATGATCGGCGTCTACAAACGCTCGAAGTTTCTGGCGGAGATGGAGGCCGCTTCTGCGGCTCGGGCCGGACAGAGTGTGATGATCCTGAATCCCACGACGCCCATTGGCCCAGGCGATGCCAAGCCCACGCCTACGGGCCGAATCATTGTCGACTTCCTGAATAGAAATTTTCCTGCGTATGTAGATACAGGGCTGAACCTTGTGGACGTGGAAGAGATTGCGCGCATGCATGTTGTGGCGCTCGAGCGTGGCACCCCCGGTGATCGCTATATTCTGGGCGGCGAAAATCTTACGCTCAAACAAATCTTGGATCGCATGTCGACCATCACGGGCCTCCCCTCGCCCAGGCACAAAGTGCCGCATGCGGTGGCCATGGCCTACGCGTTCTTCGACGAGATGGTGACGGGCAGGCTGCGTGGCAAGGAGCCCCGAGCGACGGTTGAAGCGGTGCGTATGGGGCAGAAGTATATGTTCGCCTCGTCTGCCAAGGCGGAGCGAGAATTGGGGTTCAAGGTTCTGCCGGTGTATGGCGCGCTGCGTGGTGCCATTGAGTGGTTCGTCGCGCACGGCTATGCCCCTCCATTTGCGAAAGACTCGCGATGACATCTTGTACCGCAATCATCGCCGCGCTTCCGCGCGAAGTGGCAGATCTGGTGAGAGGGTGGGAGCGCCGAGAACTCGGCCATAAAGTCCTTGTGTATACCGATGGCCGCAGCGTGGTTGCTTGTGCTGGTATGGGCGCGGCCCGCGCAAGTCTGGCTGTCGACGCAGCGATGGCGACAATGCCAGTAACGAGGCTGATCTCGGCTGGCCTGGCGGGAGCTTGCGATCCGAAGTTAAAAGTTGGAGATCTGGTGCGCGCCAGTGCAGTAATCGACGCTACGACTGCCGAGCGTTGCGGGAGCGAAGAGTCTTCGCATGTGCTCGTGAGTGTAAACCGAATCGTGAGCGCAGCAGAGAAGGCGCGGCTACACGCCGAGTATGGCGCGGACGCCGTGGATATGGAGGCGGCTGCTGTAGCGCAGATGGCGCAGGAGCACGGTCTAAAATTTCAGGCGATCAAAGCGATCTCAGATGAGGCGGAGTTTGCCATGGAGGGATTGTCGCGGTTTGCAGGTCCTCACGGGGAGTTTCGCGAATACGCCTTCGCGCTGCATGCGGCCCTGCGACCAGCCATGTGGCGCCAGGTAATTGCGCTGGGACGGAATAGCTCAATTGCCATATCCTCGCTGATACACGCACTGCATGACGAATTAAACTCAGATCAATGATGAACACAAGGACAAGCGAATGAATTTGCAGGTGCCGACGACGATGCGGGCAGCGGTCTATCGCGGTGTGGATGACGTGCGCGTGGAAACGGTACCTGTGCCGTTGAACGAGAACGGCGAGATCAACGCTGGAGAGGTCTTGGTTCGAATCGACACGTGCGGTATCTGCGGCACGGACCTGAAAAAAATTCATACAGGCTCACATGCCGCGCCGCGCATCTTCGGCCACGAGATGGCGGGGACGATTGCCATGGTGGGGAAGGGTGTAGAGGGTTTTGCGGTGGGCGACCGCGTGATGGCTTATCACCACATCCCTTGCGGAGCTTGTTACTACTGCCGTAAGCACACCTTCGCTCAGTGCGAGACTTACAAAAAGGTAGGTACAACTGCCGGATTTGCCGCAGCAGGCGGAGGCTTCGCTGAGTATATTCGCGTGGCGGATTGGATCGTCAGTAAAGGTGGAAAGACCGCGGGCCTTATCAAAATTCCCAATGACATTCCTTTTGAACAGGCAGCGTTCATCGAGCCGGTAAACACCTGCTTCAAAGCTGTCCGGATGCTCGACCTGAAGCCGGATGAGACCGTCCTGGTAATCGGGCAGGGCCCCATAGGCATCTTGCTGGCGGCACTGGCGCGGAGGACGGGCGCGACCATCCTGACCAGCGATCTGTACTTAGAGCGCCACGCCATCGCATCCAAGTTTGGATTGGACAACCCCCTGGATGCGCGGAGCGATGTCGCAGCAGCCGCAAAGGCAGCGACCGAAGGCCGAGGCGCGGATGTAGCATTGGTCGCGGTAGGTGCGGATGCGCTCATCCGCACGGCCATGGATGCGGTCCGTCCAGGAGGCAGGGTCATGTTGTTCGCTTCGACGCAGCATGGCGAAGCCACCTTCGATCCCGCTGCTGTCTGCATGGATGAGAAGACCCTGATGGGTTCTTACTCAGCCTCTGTCGCTATCAACGATGAAGTTGCGGAACTCGTATTTGCCGGCTATCGCGATGGATCGTTCGACCTCACCCGGCTGATCTCGCATCGATTCGCGCTGGAGGATGCAGTGGCTGCGATCGATCTGGCCTCCCATCCCCAGGCCAGTTCGATGAAGATTGTGATTCAGCCTTGAGCGCATCGATGATCCGCCCCACGACGGTTCAGAGCATCGTGACCTTGAACTTCGCACCTCCACATTCGAGCGGTTCGCCTCAGCCTTGATACTGGTTCGCGTGTGGGCTTGCGGGCTATGCTGGTGGGATGAAAACGATAGGCTTGCCTGCGCGCGCCCTCTCAGCAAGCGCTGCATTCGTATTGGTGGGCGCGGTGATATTTCATATCTGCATGCGCGTGCTGCCGGGATACGTCGCCAACCATCCTGAATACAATCCGGGCATCGACGGATACGGAATGTTCAAAACGGCGATAGGTATTGCGTTCGCCTCTGGCCTGACGCTATCGCTTCCACTCTTGACGCTTCCGGGGATTCGACGACGCAGGCGCGGAGGAAGACCGGTTCGCACCGCAGTGGCGTGCGGGCTGGTTGTCGGTGGTTCTCTTCTCTTTGCGGAGGAGGGCTTCAGCCTAGGCTCCGACGTTTTGTTCGCTGCATGGCTCGCTTACCTGTTGTCTTTCACCTTCGTGCGTTATGGCTTGCGAGACGAGGCAAGACGATCCTCTCGTACGAAGACCGATCGCCCTGAATGAATAGCAGCCCTGGTTTGACCGACATTAAGTCGGCTCAGTAGACTCGGTAGTCAGTGAGTGGGATTCGCATCTCGGCAAGACGTCTTCAATGATGAGGACCCGCCCTTCACGCGAGTCCGGAACCGCAAGACAGACTAACCAGTGCAAGAGGAGCAAAGTAAATCATGCTGGATCGAAACAGGCTTTTTCCTGCTGAACCTGTAGCTCGCGTTGTCGCGGCGAAGCTGTATGACGTTGTGCGCGATCTGCCCATCATTTCGCCGCATGGGCATACTGACCCACGCTGGTTCGCCGAAAATAAGCCCTTTCCCAATCCCGCAGCGCTGTTTATCCAGCCGGATCACTACATCTTCCGCATGCTGTACTCGCAGGGCGTCTCGCTCGAATCGCTGGGTGTGCCACAGTTGGATGGCAAGGAAAGCGCCGACCCCCGCGAGGTATGGCGCATTTTTGCCAAGCACTACTATCTGTTCCGCGGCACGCCGACACGGCTTTGGATCGATTATGCATTCCGCGAAAATTTCGGCCTGACGGAACGGCTCTCCCCGGGAAACGCCGATGAATACTACGACATCATCGCGAAGAAGCTGCAATCGCCAGAGTTCCTGCCCCGTGCATTGTTCGAGCGATTCAAGATTGAGGTGCTGGCGACGACCGATGCGGCTGTCGATACGCTCGAGTATCACCAGGCAATCAAGACCTCGGGATGGAAGGGCAGGGTATTGCCCACCTTTCGCCCGGATGCCGTAGTGGATGCGGAGTACTCAGGCTTCCAGGAGAATCTGACGAAGTTGGGTGAAGTATCCGGCGAAGATGTTTCCAACTGGAAGGGCTATCTGACTGCGCTGCGTTCGCGCCGGGCCTACTTCAAAAAGCACGGTGCCACAGCCACGGACCATGGACATCTCACCGCACAGACTGCGGATCTTTCTCTCCACGATGCAGAGAAGTTATATGAGCGCATCTTTACCGGACGTACGCAACCCGGCGATGTGGAGCTGTTCCAGGCGCAGATGCTCACGGAGATGGCGGGCATGAGCGTGGAGGACGGCTTGACCATGCAGCTTCATCCAGGCTCGATCCGCAACTACAACAAAGCGGTCTATGAAAAGTTTGGCCGCGATAAAGGTGCCGATATTCCTTCGCCTACGGAGTATGTGCGCGCGCTCCGGCCACTGCTCTCGAAGTACGGCAACGAGGCAAACTTCACGCTGATCCTCTTCACGCTCGATGAGACAACATTCTCGCGGGAACTCGCGCCCATCGCCGGACACTTCCCGACGGTTAAGCTCGGACCACCCTGGTGGTTCCACGATTCGCCTGAAGGCATGATGCGCTTCCGCGAAACGGCAACCGAAACGGCCGGCTTCTACAACACCGTCGGCTTCAACGACGACACCCGAGCCTTCCTGTCGATCCCGGCAAGGCATGACGTTGCGCGCCGTGTAGATTGCGCATTTCTCGGCAGGCTCGTCTCAGAGCATCGGCTGGATGAGGCAGAGGCGTTCGAGCTGGCGCAGGACCTGACCGTCAATCTGGTGCGCAAGGCCTACAAACTCTAGCCGTGCGATAGCCTACGATAAAACGTGCAATGCGATTTTCTTCACGCACTTCGTGGGATACATCCGAAAGCAGCTATGCAGCTGCGGTCAGGGAGGCGCGCGCCACTGGCCGCCGAATCTATGACCTGACCGTCTCGAACCCTACACGGTGCGGATTCGAATACGATGCTGAGGCCCTGCTGGCGCCACTCAAGGATGTGAGTGCGCTCAATTATGATCCGGATCCGCGCGGAATGATAGTCGCGCGTCATGCCGTCGCAGCATACTACGCAACCAGCGGCGCGGAAATTCCGCCGGAAGACTTAGTGCTGACGACAAGCACCAGCGAGAGCTACAGCTTTCTCTTTCGGCTGCTCTGCGACGCGGGCGATGAGGTGCTCATTGCGCAGCCAAGTTATCCCCTCTTCGATTTTCTGGGCGACCTGGACGATGTGCGGTTAGTGCCTTACCCGCTGTTCTACGATCACGGCTGGTGGATCGATATTGCCGAACTCGAGCGCCGCATCACACCCCGAACCCGTGCCATCCTCGTCGTCCATCCGAATAATCCAACAGGGCACTGGACCAAAGCTGCCGAGCGCGAAGCCCTGGAAGCCTTATGCGTGCAACACGGACTGGCGCTGGTGGTAGATGAAGTTTTTCTTGACTATGCCCTCGAAGAATCGGCCGACGCCCGAAGTTTTGCTAGCGGCGAACATCCAGCGCTTACGTTCGTGCTGAGCGGGATCAGCAAGATCGCAGGTCTGCCGCAGATGAAAGCCGCCTGGATCGCTGCGCTCGGTCCGGAGCGGCTACGGCACGAAGCCCTAACGCGGCTGGAGATTATCGCAGACACATTCTTGTCGATGAGCACTCCGGTACAGTTGGCGCTGCCTGCCTGGCTCGCTGGCCGCAGCCATATCCAAAATCAGATAAGAGCCCGGGCTCGTCGAAATCTGGAAGCACTTCGGATGATCGCAAACCAGGAGCCAGCTCGGCTCCGCCTGCTTCAAACGGAAGCCGGGTGGAGCGCCGTGGTTGGACTCCCGGCGTGTGTTGGCGAGTGGGACTGCGCCGAGCGACTGCTCCGCGAGCGCGGCGTGCTCACCCACCCGGGAGCATTCTACGGAATGGCCGAGGCCGGACGTTTGGTAGTCAGCCTAATCTTGCCGTCCGAAGAGTTCCGTGTGGGCATTCAGAGTGCCATCTCAGAGATTTTTGCAGTGGAAAACCCTCAAGTATTGGATGAACTCAAGTAGTAAACTTTTGCGCTACGGGGTTCATGAATCGCATTCGCTTCAGCTCAAAAACTACTCAAAATAAGGCCATTAGCGCAGGAACGGATTAGTCTCGCGTTCGGCCCCAATCGTAGTGTTTGAACCATGGCCCGGTACGACTTTTGTCTCGTCCGGCAGCACCAGCAACTTTTCCCGTATGGAACGGATCAGCGTCTGCGTGTCTCCGCCGGGCAGATCGGTACGACCCACCGACCCAGCAAAGAGCGTATCGCCGGCAAGAAGAAGTTCGTGAGCGGGCAGATGGAGGCACACCGATCCCTGCGTGTGCCCCGGAGTATGCAGGATGCTACCCGTAAGACCGGTGACCGTGATGATACGTCCATCCCGGAGGTCATCATCCGGCGGATGAACCTCAGGCGTCGGGATACCCAGCCAGCCAGCCTGCATCTCCATCATCTTCACCAGCGGCAAATCCAACTGGTTGTAGAGTATGGGCGAACCGGTCAGTGCCTTCAGTCGGGCCGCTCCTGCAATATGGTCGATATGCGCATGCGTGATAAGGATCTGCTTAACCGTGAGTCTGTGCTGGGCAAGAATTGCCAGGATGCGAGGAATATCATCCCCCGGATCCACGACAATTGCCTCGCCTGAAGTCTCATCACCCACGATGGAGCAGTTGCATTGCAGCATGCCGACAGGCAGAATCTCGTGAATCATCCTAGGTTCCCCCCAATCATCGGAGCGTTCGTTTACGGCAGATGCCTCCACAGGCCCATGTGGCGTCATCGCGGCTCGCAAAAAATGCGCAAGCCTATCGCTCGCGCATTTCGCTAAACCATAACCGCCTCGACGAAAGGCCCTACTTCTTTGGAGTCGTCTGCTGGGTGGGCGTGCCCGAAAGCACGGAGTGGTCCCCGGTCGAACGGGCCAGCAATATAGTCAGCGTGATCGAGATCACCATAAAAAGGAAAGTGGCCCATGCCGTGAGCTTGGTCAGCAGATTCGCTGCGCCACGGGGGCCGAATGCGGTCTGCGATCCCTGTCCGCCGAATGCGCCGGCCAGGTCGGCCGATTTGCCTTGCTGGACCAGAACGATACCGATGAGAAACAGGCAGATAATGACGTGGACAACAACGAGAAAATAGATCATCGGAGCTTCTTCATACCTCTAAAAAGATGGAAATATAGCGCTGTCAGGAATCTATGCCGAGAGCAAGCCCCGACGAAAATGAATGGCGCAGAGAAGGACTCGTCGTCCAAACCCGTAGCTGCGCGACACATAAAGTGTAGCACCTTGACTTGTACGCGCTCAACCTCACGATCTGCTGGTGACAATCGTTCGAACTGCGACGAGCCGCCCTTCAACAACCAGCCCGCAGGTCGACCAAAGCGGCGAGACAACCGCTATCCCACCCCACAATCACGCCGCAGGCTTCAGCTTGCCGCTCACCCTTAGCATCAACGCGCCGTGCGATGGAATCCTGGCTGCATACACGCCATCACGAAACTTCACGTCGGCGTGCTTCCAAAGTTCGCGGGCCGTTTTGACATTGCTCTCCAAGCCAAGTTCGCTTGCACTTATGTTCGCGTCTTCTTCCGATGCCCCCAAATTTACGACGACCACAGCAACAGACCCGTCGGCAAGCGGCTTCACCCATGTCTCCAGGTCACCGTGTCGTTTGGGCGAAGCCTGCCTGCCCAGAGTGTCTTGGTCGACCGCCAACACTTCACGATTCATCAAAATGCTTTTGATGGCAGGCGTCATGCTGCGAATGTCGTTGCCGGCGAGCAGCGGAGCTGCGGTGATGGCCCACAACGACATGTGCGTGCGGTACTCGTCCTCCGTCACGTGGCCGTTGCCGATCTCCAGCATGTCAGGATCGTTCCAATGGCCCGGTCCTGCGTACGGCGCAGTAGCAATCTGCCTCTCCACATTCGCGATCATGCTGGACCACGTGTCACTAATATCGCCAGTCGTGCGCCAGAGGTTTGCTCCAACGTTTGCACCCCAGGTCTCGACCTTGCCATTGCCATATTCGCAGAGGCTATAGACGATGGGCCGTCCGGTACGGAGCAGGGCATCGCCCATCTTTTGGTAGACGGCCTGCAGGTCGGCATTGGTGTAAATCATGCGCGCCCCGCACCAGTCGTACTTCAGGTAATCGACACCCCAGGCGGCAAAGGTCTTTGCATCCTGCTGCTCATGCCCGTAGCTGCCCGGATACTCAGCGCAGGTGCGAGCGCCCGGCGAAGAATAGATGCCGAACTTCAGCCCCTTGGAATGGATATAGTCAGCCAGCGACTTCATGTCCGGGAACTTCTTGTTTGAGCCGATGTTGCCCTGCGCGTCGCGTACGCCTTCCCAGGTGTCGTCTATGTTGATGTAGATGTAACCGGCGTCACGCATGCCGCTGGCTACCATCGCATCCGCCATTTCGCGCACCGTCTTGTCGTCGATATGGCTTTGAAACAGATTCCAACTGTTCCATCCCATCGGTGGAGTCTTCGCCAGCCCGTTATACGGCACGTCTTTCAGCGCGGGCAGGGCGATTTTCTCAAGGGCTGCATATCCTTCGCCCGCGGCGGATTTGACGGCGACCATGTCCAAGCCATCCTGCTTCATATGCAGCTCGGCGCCGGCGACGTCGCCCACCAGTCTCGGCTTGGTTGCGCTCTTCGAGGTGAACAGCTCGAAGTGACTTCCCGTAACCGTCCCCTTGACGGGAAAGATATGACCAATGCTGGTCAGCGTGCCACTAACCTGGCTCCCCGTCTGCACTAGGTCGAGATAGATCATGTCTACTTCGCCGTTGTCCAATACGCGCCACCGTGCCGTCCATCTGCCATTCACCGCTTGTCCAATGCATGCCGCGGGCACAAATAGAAGCAGCAACAAGGTGCCCAAGAGACGATTTTGTACGACCTGATGCAGTGCCATATCCAACCTTACGTCCCTGCTTCGCGAAGAGTTTCGCTCGCCCGACTCCCAACTGAAAATGATCTGCAGGCTATGTATCTCGAAAGCGCAGCTTATCGGCCCAAACCGTCTCTACCCGATTCGTGACTTTTCCCAAGGTAGATCGGTTCCGGCATCTTTCTCTTGGGAGCATCTTTCATCGGTCGGCCCTTGGCCAGCTGAAAGAACGCTTCGACCTCTGATCGAAGCACAAAGTTTCGACCCGCCAGTTTTACGCTACGCAACCGGCCGCGCTTGACTAGGTCAGCGATCGCCTGTCTCGTGACCGCGCGCATACGGGCGGCCTGCGCCTGTGAGATGTAATCATCGAAGTTTTCACCGCTCATGTGATTGCTCATCCTCTGCGTCTCCTCCCCCTCCATGCGATCGAAGAATGGATTTCATCTAAATTGAGAATGCAGTTCTATTGAGGTCCGTCAGCTTATGCCAGAAATTTCCAACTTCTTCTGATACTGGGGGCGAATCCCATATAAGCGATCCGCCCCTTTTCTGTAACGCGGATTAGAAAGTAACTTTTCCAGAAAGCTGCAATTCACGTCCGCCATTTGACGGACCGGTCGGCCCCTTCTGGATCGTTCCCCAGTTGAGGTTCGTCGGATCGTTGGTGTAGCTCTCTTTGTAGCCAGTGAAGTTTGGATGATTGAGCACGTTGATTGCATCAAGACGAAGTTGAAGGTTGGCCTTCTCGTTCCATGCGAATCGTTTCGACGCGCTTACATCGAATTGGTGCTGTCCTACCTCGCGAACACCGGTATACACAATGTTCTGGCCCACTGAGTAATCCGAAGCAAAGCTACCGCTTGGGTTGTTCTCCTGGCGGACGATGGCGTACGTGGTGCATCCGGCCGCAACGTACGCAGGACCCGGGTGAATCAGACCGGGAGTGTCAGAGTCTTGATAGCCAACGCAAGGGTTGACACCCTGCAAGCGCTTATATGCATGCGATGAATCAGGTTGAAGATCATGCTGATGAATGCCGAGCGAAGACACCTGCTCAAAGTTGTTGGTGGTGCCTGAGTCTGGGCTCCACGGAAACCCGCCCGTGTAGGTATACAGCGGACTGAACTCCCAACCGCCTACCGCTGCATCCACCAACCGATTGGAGTGTCCGAGAAAGGTCTTTCCGCGGCCCACAGGAAGGTAGTAAACGCCCGAAAGACTAAGCGTGGTAGTAACGTCATTGGACGAAATATTGCGTCCATAAACGCGGTTGACCGTATCGATGATGTTGCCCGCTTGCATACCTTTGGCCCAGGTGTAAGCAAGATGCATGCTCAGATCTCTGCTTGCATTGTGCGAGGCGGTCACTTGCATCGAGTTGTACCAGGAACGAACCAGCGGGAGATTGTTTTCTGTGATGCTGGTAAATTGTGGAAATGGTCGGGTCAGGATACTGCTGGAAAGCGTGCTCGCAGTGGAATAAGTGCCAGTTCCCGCAAAGGCTGGAAGGTTTTGAAATGGGTTGGTCACCTTGGCGGCTCCGCTGGTAGCATCGCACAGCTGGCGGTTCCCACCTCTCTCGATGTCGCATTGTGCGTACCACGCGGCCGAGACATGATTGATATCGTCGCTTCCAGGAAGACCATAACCCCTGGTTCCGGAGTAGCTGATGTCAATGACGTCACGTCGGGTGAGCAGCTGCTCCAGAGATACGCTATATTGCCAAATCGAGGGCGCGTTATAGTTCGGATTCACGAAGCTGATGCTGTTGCCGACTCCGCTGAGAGCGAAACTACTGGCGCTGGTTGTGTTGGAATTGAAAGGTTGAACGAAAGTTGGGAATGGATTAGAAAATTGGCCCGTAGTGGGTGTCAGGTTTCCATTGGTTGACGGACTGAAGTTAGTCGCGACCGCGAATCCGTTGTTGCCATTGAGCGATTCGTCGTTCGCAAACATCTCGCCAAAGCCCATGCGTAGCGAAGTTCTACTGGTGAAGGCGTAGGCTGCACCAAAGCGTGGCTGAATATTTAGCAGGTGGGTCCCGTATGCGCCGCGCGGGGTTCCATAGGTGCCGGCCCCCGTCAGCCCACCAACAATTGGACCGAGACCGCTGGCGATTCCGGTAGAAGCGGTCGAGTTGAATTGGCCGGCAAGCTTATTGTGACGTTCCGTGCGCGCTCCAAGCAGGTCATAGCGAAGGCCGATATTGAGAGTCAGTTTTGGAGTAACCTTCCAGTCATCCTGAGCCCAGATCCCTTCGTAGTGCTGCGAGTAGAAGGAGGATAGCTCACCTGTGTCGTTTCCGGTCACCGGATAGCCCTCAAGGAGACTTGCTATCGAGCTGCCTGAGGTCAAGCCCGGAGCGTTAGCATAAGCAGGCGTATATTGCTGCGAAAAGACTGTGCTGAAATTGAATTGAACGTTGCCGGCGGTCTGACTGTTGTTGGGGCCGATCGTAGGCGCGTACTGTAGCAAGCGCATATCCAGACCCGCGCGCAGGGTATGCCTGCCGTGAATATAGGTAGCGCTGGGCTCGTAGGACAGATTGTGCGCAACGTTCCTACGGCCGGGAGATGTCCAGCTAAGCGGAATGAAATCCTTGGCTCCCAGATTGCTGGTCGCACTGACGTACGGAATCATGTTGCTAATATAGGCATTGCTGATGAAGTTTGACGAGAAGCCCAGCTGATTGAGGTAGTCTCCACGCGTTCCGTACTGCAGGCCCTGTTTGTACGTACTCAGGATGGCCTTATTATCGAGGATCAGATTGGCGCTAAAAGTGTGAATCTCTTCGATTGAGTACTGCTGTTCGACCGGTTGAAACTGAGTGGTGATCGAGTTAGCCGGATCGCTTGCTGGGATACCATTCTGGTTCTGATTGGCAAACCGCTCGAATCCTCCCCAGCGAATAGTTGCGCGGTCGCTCCTGCCGAAGTTTTGATCGATCTTGATCGTGCCGTTGCGCGAGATGTCATTTTCAACCTGAACCCAATACAGGTTGTTGGAATACGGCGCATAACCAGCTCCGGGATTGTAGTTGGGCGTTATGCCGTTGTAATACTGTGCAAGCGCGTGACCGATGGGATTGATGCAGCTGGTGGTCGCCGAGCAGCTGGCGCTTCCCGGTATGATGTTTCCCGGGAATTGTTGATATTGCACCTTCTTCTTGCCATCGGCGGGATCGGTGTACGGGGTCTGAGCCGACAGTGGGTCGTAGATGTTGAGTGGCATCAAGGTTTGGGTAACGGAATCAAAGTATTGTGCGCCGGCAAAGTTTCCGTTCGTCCACGCAGGGTTAGGAATCGAGCTGATGGTAGGAGATGTATTCGGCAGCGCTTCATACGCCTGTTCCCACTGAAGCAGGAAGAAGGTTTTATCTTTGCCGTTGTAGAAGTGCGGGATAATAACCGGCCCATCCAGCTCAGCCCCAAACTGATCACGCTTGTGCTTCGCTTTCGTCACGTGGCTGAAGTCGTTGACCCACGTATTGGCCTCGAGGTATGGTCGCCGTGCAAATTCGTAGATGTCGCCGTGAAACTTGTTGGATCCAGACTTCAAGGAGATGTCGATTGACGCCCCACCTGCCCGGCCGTACGAAGCATCGTAGGGATTCAAAACCACTTTGAACTCTGAGATAGAATCCAGCGGTGGGTTATAACCCATGTAGTTGCCAGCATTATCGTTGGTGGCACCGTCAATATTCTCAGCCACGGCATTAATCGTCACTCCATTGGCGTCCAGATTCTGATTGACGTTGTCCTGCTGCCGGTTATTAACGGGGTTACCTGCGTTAATGGTGCCCGGGCTAAGCGTAAAGAGATCAATCGCGTTCCGCCCGTCGAGCGGCATCTCCTGCACGCGCTCGGCGTCAATAATCTCGCCACGGTCGGCCTTCGCCAGCTCAATCTGGGAGCCTTCACTGGAAACCGTCACCGACTCGCTCATATTTCCCACCGGCAGAACGAAGTCCATCTTCGAAGTCTGGTCGATGTCCAGGCTGATGTGCGTCTTGCTGACTTCTTTGAAGCCCGTCAGAGCAGCCGTGATCGTGTAGGTTCCCGGCTTCATGTAGGGAGCGGTATAGTCGCCCGCTTCGGTCGAGTTCACCACGAGGTCCACCCCGGTTCCCTCGTTGTGGATCGTGACATTCGCTCCAGGAATCGCAGCGCCGGTGCTGTCTGCAATATGACCAACGAACTGCTGGATACCCTGCGCGCTCGCCGGGCGGCTGAACACCATCGCAAACAGAACGAAGCTGGCGAGACCGACGGGGAGACAGAGTTTTTTCAAAATGTTCCCGATACGGATCGAGAGGCTGACTGGGATAGTGTGCATTGCGGTCTCCAATATCTTGCGAGCGATCGAGTAAGGCCATCCCTACTGTCGCCCTGGATGAAAGTATTTATGCAACCTCCTGCTTTTCGCTCCATATCCGCAAGGAACTGCATCGGCTCTTTTCAAGCCTTTTTGATAACTTGGTATTTTGTTTGTTATGTGTGAGATGTAGGTACTTATAACCAGCGACAAGAGTTTAAGCCTGCAATTGTCAAGTATTTCGTCCGGTTTGCCGGTCATGGTGATTGATTCGTTATCAATAGTCCAAACCCAGTGCCTGGACCGCACTGTGGAGCCGGTAAGTTCAGCTATGCAGTTCCTCCGGATCTCCGGAACACATGAGAAGTCAAACGAATTGACCAAGATGGCTTCCTCGCATGTATGCTTAACCGAGTGATGCAAGCTCCGCCGAGTACAAAAACGCTAACCAGGGTGACCTTCGGGCTTTTCGAAGCCGATTTAAGATCCGGCGAACTGCGAAAAGCGGGCTACCGCATTAAATTGCAGGCATTGCCATTTAAGGTTCTCACCGTCCTTCTGGAACACGCGGGTGAAGTCGTCACTCGGGAGGAGCTGCAGCTTCGGGTCTGGGGACCCGATGTCATCGTCGACTTTGAGCATTCGCTCTCCAATGCAATCAAAAAGCTGCGCGAGGCGCTGGGCGATTCCGCAGAAAATCCGCGCTTCATCGAGACCCTCTCACGCCGCGGCTTCCGCTTCATCGCCCCCGTCGGCGTCGGTGAGATGCCGACTTCCACGACCGCTGCGACTCCCGTCGATATTCGAACCGACGTCCGGGTGGCCGAAGATCTTTCGAGCCGAAGCGGCACAGACGCCACGCCCGAAAATTCTTCGCCAACCCGCGACCGGAACATATATATAGTTACGGCGTTGGCCTTCGTCCTGGGTGGGCTCCTGGCAGCAGGTGCGTACCAATACTGGAACGCCACCAAAGCCCCGGTGCCGCTCCCTCGCATCTCTCAAATCACGCAGGACGGAACCATCTTTGCGCCGGAGGATAATCTACTTGGTTGGCTCTCCGCCTTTGTCACCGACGGGGTTCATCTGTTTACTCCTACCAGCGAGAGCGGAAACGTGGTGCTGTCGCAAATCTCCGTAGCTACTGGCGTAAGCCAGACCGTTCCGTTACTGAGCGAAATTGGGTCGCCCGAAGTAAACGATATCTCTCCCGATGGCACCAGGCTGCTGCTCCGAAGCAATCTCGGCTTTTCGGTTCAGCAGCCACTCTGGATCGTCAGTGTCGATGGGGCCTCCGCCTTCCGCGTTTCAAACGTTCTCGCTCAGGATGCAATCTGGATGCCTGACGGTAAGAGGGTTTTGTACACCTCAGGAAATCAGATCAACATTGTTTCGTTGCAGGATGGCAAACAGACTTTATTAGCCACCGTCACGGGGCGCGCTTTCTGGCCGCGATGGTCGCCGGACGGAAAGACACTCCGCTTCACCATCATCGATGTGGTCAATCACACGTCCTCATTGTGGGAGCTCTCAGAAGGCCAAACGACTGCTCGTCCGATCCTGAAAGGGTGGAGCGATTCGGTTCATGAGTGTTGCGGCGTCTGGACAGCCGATGGTAAATACTTTGTCTTCGAGGCGACAAAGAGTGGCTATACCGATCTATGGAAGGCAGATGCCTCGCTCGATTCAGCTCCCGTCCGCATCACCAATGGGCCGCTCAACTACAACGCTCCAGCACCGGGACGTGAAGGAGAGCAAATATTTTTCATCGGGCAGGACCTGCATTCCATCCTGGAGCGCTACGATCCCGACCGCAAAGAATACGTTGCTCAACAGGGATTCCTGGCCGGCTCAACCATCGTGCGCTATTCTCGCGACGGCCGCTGGGTCGCGTGGGTGGACCCCACCCACCGGCTTTGGCGAGCGCTTGCCGATGGAACGGACAGAGTGCTGCTTACTCCTGATTCCATGCGCGTCTCTCTCGTCTCATGGTCGCCGGACGACACGCGTCTCGCTTTCATGGCTCGCGATCCAAGACAGCCCTGGCAGATCTACAGCGTCAGCGTGGACGGCGGCACGCCGGAGCGGCTCACGCAGGAGAATCGAAACCTCGGCGATCCCTCGTTCTCCGCCGACGGCAAGTATCTGGTCTTTGGCACGGTAGCCGAATTGATGGGTGATAAGAAGCCACGAAGCATCGAGATAATGGATCTGAACACCCACCGGATCACCGAACTGCCTCACTCGCAGGGATTGTTCAGTCCGGCCTGGTCTCCCGATGGACGATACATCGCAGCAATTACACTCGATCAGCTGCACACGATGCTCTACGACACCACCACGATGACCTGGAAATCGCTGGCCTCCACATCGACCTCCTATCCGGTCTGGTCGCAGGATAGCAAGGCCATCTATACGTACGCGTACCGCGCTGAAAAAAGGCCGGTGCTTCGCATCAATGTGCCCGACGGCCAAATAACCGCAATCGCCAACATCGGAAACTTCCACGGCTATATTGCGCATGCGGACTTCGTGGGCATCATGCTGGGGACGAATGCTCCCCTGATGCGTGCAGAGATCTCAAGCGGCAATCTATACACGATGGACCTCGCACAGAGACACACCGAACCAGCGTCTGTCCTGCGCTGACTCGCAATCATTGGGACCTCTCACTGATTAGCCGGCTCTCCGATTCCATGACGAAGCCGTCTTATCCTTCTCTGCGCGGAATGCAAAGAATGCAGCACCGTTCGGATTCACAATGCTCCACAAACAACAAAAGCCAACCAAATGTCCGGTTGACCTTTCCATCATTGTTTTCAAGGATTGGTGCGGAGGAGGGGACTTGAACCCCTATGCCTTGCGGCGCTAGCACCTCAAGCTAGTGCGTCTGCCAATTTCGCCACCTCCGCATGGAGCCTGTAGCACACGTTCGTGCAGCAGGAGCGATCTCAATTCCGAAGGCCAGTATAGCATCTTGCACGCACTACAAAACTCATCGCAACGCATTGCATCGCAGCCCCGAGTACCCTACACTTGAGTCTGCCCTGAAGAGCGTGGGCGGCTAGCTCAGCTGGTTAGAGCGCCTGCCTTACAAGCAGGATGTCGGGGGTTCGAGTCCCTCGCTGCCCACCAAATCTTCTTCATTAGTTGAATAACCCCTGCGCGTTTTCGAAAGCTTTTAATCCCGAAAGCAGCCATAATGGTGCAAGGACGAGGCGAAGCAAAATGGCGCAAGGCGGCAACGGGCAGAGCATGACAGCACAATTCAAAAACTTCAGAGATGCTTCAGCCGCTGTCGTAGCGGCGATATCCGAAAGCCGCATCAATTACTGGGCATCCTACGTCACCGACTTCTCCTGCATCCTGGTCTTTTCCTGGCTCGGCGTTCGCCACGGTCAACATTGGCCCTCCATCGTCATCAGCACGCTCTGCGGCATGGCGGTCTTCACCTTAATCGAATACGCCATCCATCGCTGGCTGCTGCATGATCCTCGGAGCTCCCTCTTCCATCTGCACGAGGCGCATCACCAGCATCCGGAAAATATATCCGCCTTCCTCTTTCCCACCTCCATTATCGTGCTCATGCTGGTCTGGCTCTTCCTCACCCACGTGGTACACATGCACTCCGCATCGTTCTTCCTCGCGGGTGTGTCCGCCGGCTACTGCTACTTCGGCGTGCTCCATCACGTAGAACACACTACCCGCATCAACCAGATTCCGTTTCGCTGGCTGCAAAAGCGATGGGCCGCGCACAGCGTCCATCACCACATCGAAGAAAATAACTTCGGCGTCATCACCTCATTCTGGGACTACGTCTTCGGCACTCACCAGAAGCAGCGAAAGCGCAAACAGCAGCAAGCCTGAATACGGCAAATATTATCGCCCTGATTCCCCCCAATATTGTCATCCTGAGCGAAGGCGCGCAGCGCCGCAGTCGAAGGACCCGCGGTTGTTCGCTCAAATAAAAGCGCGGGCCACTCATCCCCAATCGTCTTTCAGCCGATACAAGGCTTGAAGGACATGTCTATCAACCACTCCATCTCCGCCGCCCGCGCCCGTCAGTCCGACGCAGAGCCGCATCGCTCCGATCTCGCCGCCGACGCAGCCTGCTCCGTCCTTCTAGGCGAGAGCACCGCAGTCCGCCATCTCCGCTCGCAGGTCCAGCGCATAGCGCCATACTTTCGCATCGCACTCATACGCGGCGAAGTCGGCTCCGGCAAACAACAGATCGCCCGCATCATCCACGACTCCTCGCCCGCAGCGGACGGCCCCTTCGTCGTCGTCCACGCCTCGCAATTCTCTACCGAACTCGACGAGAGCGCCTACCTCCGCTCCGCCGGCTCGCTACTCGACAAGACCGAGGGCGGCACCCTCTACCTCAAGTGCATGGGCGACCTCACCTTCCCGCAACAAAGCGCTCTCCTCCGTTTCCTGCAAAACTCCTGGGAGCGCCGCGCTGGCCACTCCGGTCCCGGCCGCCGCGGCCTCGACCGCCGCAACACCCGTCTCGCACAGATTCGCAACTCCGGCACACGCATCCTCGTCGCATCCGACCGGGACCTCCGCACCCTCTCCTCCATAGGCCAGTTTCGTCAGGACCTCTACGCGCAGATCTCCGCCGTAGAGATCGTCGTCCCCGCCCTCCGTCAGCGCTCCGAAGACATCCCCACTCTCGCGATGGCCTTGTTGTCCCGCCTCGCCGAGCAGACCGGCCAGACCTCCAAGCTCCTTTCTGAAGCAAGCCTCCAGCACCTCAAAGAGCGCCGCTGGACCAACAACCTTCGCGAGCTCGAATGCGCCGTTGCCCAGGCCGCCGCGGCAGCCGAAGGCGCCACCATTGAGCTCGCACACCTCTCCCCGTCCGCCGAACCCGCATCCCCAGTTGCTCCCGAAACTCCCCGCCTCGATCGCCTCCACGACGTAGTCCAGCGCCACGTCCTCGAAGTCCTCACCCGTTGCAACGGAAACAAGCTCCGCGCCGCCGAGATGCTAGGCATCAGCCGCTCCACGCTCTATCGCATGTTAGGCTCCGCCCCCGACTCCATCGACTCCTTCCTCCGCTAGCCCCAGCACTTGTCATTCTGAGCGAAGCGAAGAACCCCCGCATTTCGTCTTTGCCGTTGCATGTTCTCACCCAAAATTCCAACCACCTCGACCGCCACCTCCACTTCCCGGTAGTCTAAGCAGCAGGAATCCTCATTCCGCCGAGGTCGAATTTGAACCAGCTCCGCCTGCTCACCTGCGCCGCACTCCTCGCACCCGCCCTGACCCTGGCCCATGCCGCTCCAGGCCAGCCCGCGCCCTCCTCCGCTCCACCCCTCACAACGCAAGCCCCCACCACAGACGACACAGCCTCCCGCACCCTCTCCCGCCTCTTCAACGACATCTGGCAGGACAAGCTCAGCCACTCACCCGAGTACGCCACCTTCCTCGGCGACAAGCGCTACGACTCCGAGCTCAGCGACCTCTCCCCCCGCGCCGTCAACGACGCCCTCGCACGCGGCCGCACCTTCATCGACCGCCTCTCTGCCATCGACACCACCCTCCTCTCGCATCAGGAACAGCTCTCCGCCGAACTCATGCAGCGCTCCCTCATCGAAGACCAGGAAGCAGCCCAGTTCAAAGAGTGGCAGATGCCCATCAACCAGTACGGCGGCCTCCACCTCGACCTTCCCCAGCTCGCCGAGCACACCACCTTCGACACCGCCGACGACTACGACCACTACATCACCCGCCTCGGCAAAGTCCCCCTCGCCTTCACCCAGACCATGACCAACATGCAGTCCGGCCTGGATGCCCAACGCACGCCGCCGCAGTACCTCATGGAGAAAGTCCTCACCCAGACGCAGAGCATCGCCACGCAAAAGCCCGAAGACACACCCTTCGCCCTGCCCCTCAAGAAATTCCCCGCATCCGTCTCCGCAGCAGACCGCAAGCGCATCTCCGAAGCCGTTCTCAACGCCATCGCCACCCAGGTCCTGCCCTCCTACCAGCGCTTCGCAAAATTCCTCACCGCCACCTACATCCCGCACTGCCGCAAAGACCCCGGCATCTGGGCTCTGCCCGACGGCGACGCCTACTATGCCTTCCGCATCCGCCAAAGCACCACGCTCGACAAGTCCGCTGCCCAGATCCACCAGATCGGCCTCGACGAAGTCAAGCGCGACGAAGCCGAGATCCTCACCATCGTCCACAAGCTAGGCTTCGCCGACACCAAAGCCTTCGCCGCCGCCCTCAAAGCCGATCCCAAGCAACACCCCGCCTCCGCGGCCGCTCTCCTCGACGCCTACCGCAACTACATCGCAGCCATGCGCCCCCACCTGCCCGAGCTCTTCGGCACCCTCCCCAAAGCCAAGCTCGAAGTAGTCCCCATCCCCGACTACATGGCCGCCAACCAGGCCCAGGCCTACTACGATCAAGGCACACCCGACGGCCGCCGTCCGGGTGAAGTCAACATCAACACCTACCACTGGGCCGACCGCCCCCTCTATAACGTCGAAGCCGTCGCCTACCACGAAGGCATCCCCGGACATCACCTCCAGATCTCGATCCAGCAGGAGCTCACCGGCCTGCCCGACTTCCGCAAGCAGTCCTACTACACCGCCTACACCGAAGGCTGGGGCCTTTACTCGGAGCGCCTCGGCAAAGAGATCGGCTTCTACAAGGACCCCTACTCCGACTACGGCCGCTTGCAGGCCGACATCTGGCGGGCCATACGCCTCGTCGTCGACACCGGCGTCCACTCCCAGCACTGGACCCGCCAGCAGATGGTCGACTACTTCCATGACCACTCCACCCTCGACGAGACCAACATCCAGTCCGAGGTCGATCGCTACATCGCCTGGCCCGCCCAGGCCCTCGGCTACAAGATGGGCCAGCTAAAAATCCTCGAACTCCGCGACCGCGCCAAAACCGCCCTCGGCCCAAAGTTCGACATCAAAGCCTTCCACGACGTCATCCTCGACTCCGGCGCCGTCCCCCTCGACATCCTCGACAAACAAGTCAATGACTGGATAGCCACCCAGAAGGGAACTGACCCCTCGCAAAAAGCGAAGTGACGACCTGACAGCCAGTCTCTCCACAACCGCCTACCCATAAAACTTGTCATCCTGAGCGAAGTGCAGCGAAGTCGAAGGACCTGCGTTCTCCCCGCCGCTACCGCCTAGACGAGAATGCGCACCTCGGGCAATGCCGCGGAGGATTCGAGCTCAAGGCCTATTGTCCTTCGTCCTACCCACCCCCCACTCGGACACAGTGCATCCGCTAAGGACCGCTCACATACGCTTGCTCAAATTTGACGATGCAGTCGGCGCCCGCCTTCTTCTTCGATTCATGAGTCGTTGCGTTATAGAAGGCAGTAGTCTCCCCCTTGAGCGTGGCGCTCATATGGATGGAGGAGCCGAAGGTCATGCTCGCGCCCCAGCTTGTATTGCCATCCTTGTCCGGCTTCTGCGTGCTGGACCCCTCATGTTCGGACTTCTTCTCAAACGTCAGTGTGATGTCAGCGAGGTCCGGATCGTCAATAATCGTAAACTTGCCCCAGCGTTTGAGAGCTTCGACCGCACCCAGCTCGACGTCTGAATTGTGTGACTCGTTCAGGATGACGACAGTTTTAGCTCGAAAAACAGGCTTGGGAAGAGGAAGCTTATTTCCCTGGCCAAGGGCGTAGCCCGTCGAGAGGGCAGCAGCAAGTGAAATCGTAGCGAAGAGACGTTTCAAGGTGTGAACTCCTCTGACTGCTCAGATAGGAACCATGGAGACGCCCCTGTATAACATCGCAGTCCCTCTGGGGGCAACTTATTCGTGGACCGGCCATCATGCAGCCCTCTCGGCCACCTCAGCTGCACTCTGGTAGCCTGTCAGAATGAGCTCAGACACCTTTGAAATCCCCATCCCCGCCTCCGCAGGCGTCCTGCCCGGCCTCCGCGTAGCCATCCTCGGCGCTGGCAAGATGGGCGGCATCCTGCTCCAGGCCTTCCTCAAGAACAGCCTCCTGCTCCCCGAGCAGATCGTCGCCACCGTCCAACACCCGGACCGCGCCCAGGCGCTCTCCGTCCAGTACGGCGTGGACGTCAGCACGGACAACCTCGCCGCTGCGCAGTTCGCCGACGTCATCCTGCTCGGCGTCAAGCCCATCCAGGTCCCAGCCGTCGTCGCCGAGATTGCTCCCGCCCTCACCCCAGGGAAGACGGTCCTCTCCTTCGCCGCCTCGGTCCGCACGCGCTCCATCGAAGATGCCGCCGGCTGCGACCTCGCCGTCATCCGCGCCATGCCCAATACCCCGGCCATGATCGCCGCCGGCATCACCGCCCTCTGCGCCGGCCGCTTCGTCGAGCCGAAACAGCTCGCCATCGCCCAGCGCATCTTCGAGACCGTAGGCCGCACCGTCATCGTCGAAGAAAAACACATGGACGCCGTCACCGGCCTCTCCGGCTCCGGCCCCGCCTTCCTCTACATC
The DNA here is from genome assembly GCA_035943695.1 of Acidobacteriaceae bacterium. GTDB lineage: Bacteria > Acidobacteriota > Terriglobia > Terriglobales > Acidobacteriaceae > Edaphobacter. The sequence continues at coordinate 97,744 of DASZBW010000030.1, forward strand.
ATCATCGAGGCGCTCGCCGAGGCGGGCGTCAACGTCGGCCTCCCCCGCGACGTCGCCACCCAGCTAGCCGCCCAGACCACCTACGGCGCCGCCCGCATGGTACTCGAGACCGGCTACCACCCCGCGCTGCTCAAGGACCAGGTCACAACCCCCGCCGGCTGCACCGTCGACGGCATCCTCGAGCTCGAAGCCGGCGGTCTCCGCGTCACCCTCATCAAAGCCGTAAAACGCGCCACCCAGCGCGCCAAAGAACTAGCCGCCGGCTAGCCGCTACGATCGTGCCTCGTGATCCACCAAGATCGCGAGGCATAAAATCGTCCTATGCCCGCAACATCCACCGCAGAGAATCGTCCGCTGATCCGCTTCGCCTGGCTAACCCTCTCCTTCTTCCTCCTCGTAGTCCTCTGGGGAGCCGTCGTCCGCGCCACCGGCTCAGGCGGCGGATGCGGCAGCAACTGGCCGCTCTGCAATGGATATATCAACCCGCTCCATCACCCCCGCCTCAACACCATCATCGAGTTCGCCCATCGCCAGTCCACCACGGTTGCGAGCTGCATGATGGCCATCCTCGCCATCTGGACCTTCCGTACAACACCCAAAGGCCACCGGGCCCGCAAAGCCGTCCTCTGGACCATCTTCCTCCTCATCACCGAAGCCCTTCTAGGCGCCGCCTTAGTCCTCCGCCACTGGGTCGAAAACAACTACTCTACCGGGCGAGTCATAGCCCAGGCCGTCCACTTCACGAACACGCTGCTCCTCATGGCCGCTCTCGCCCTCACGGCATGGTTCCTCACGCACGCAAATTCCCACCAAGCGGATCACACCAAACGTTCAACCCCACAACGAAGGGAGAAGGGAATCGCGCTCCTCGCCCTCCTCTCCACCATCGTAGTCGGAGCAACCGGTGCCCTCGCCGCCCTCGCCGACACACTCTTTCCGTCCCCCACACTCACCGCCGCCCTCGCACAAGACTTCGCCACCCATGCCCCACTTCTCGTACGCATGCGCTGGCTACACCCAGCCGCCGCGGGCATAGCCCTCTGCTGCGTCCTCTGGATGACCCACACCGCAGGCTACAAGGATCGCCTCAGCCGAACCGTGCTCGCTCTCCTCGCGCTCCAAATCGTCCTCGGCATCGCAGACGTTCTCCTCCTCGCGCCCATCTGGATGCAACTCCTCCATCTCCTCGGAGCCGACCTCTACTGGATCGCCCTCGTCCTCCTCGCCTCCGATGCACTCTGGCCCAGCATCCCCGCTACTCTCAAATCTTTTTCCACCTTCGCCACAGCTACATAACTCGCACCACCAACAAAAAGAAGCGGCAGACATAAGCTTTATGTCCAGCCGCTTCTCTTTGCTCTAATACCCGAGTACCCGAGCGATTTGCTACATCAAAAGATTAGTGCTGCTCCGGCTTACCTGCAATCGCATCGCCGACATTCTCCGTACGATGCCCCGTAGCCACCGCCGCATGCTTCGTTGCATGCCCGGTTTTCTTCGCGACATGCTTTGTACCATGCGCCGTCTTCTTCGCAACCTTCTTCGTCGCGTGCCCTGTATCGACCGCTGCATCCTTAGTAGCATGCCCCGCGTCCTTCATGTCCTGCCCTGCGGTCTGCGCAAAGGCCACGCCTGCGCCCAGTCCCATCGCCAATCCAGCTGTGAACATAAACTTCGTTATCGTTTGGATCTTCATTTCGTCGTTCCTCCGTCGTGCTCGCGCAGTCCGTGTCTGAATTCAAGCTACCTGGCATACGATGCCCGAAGCATCTTTGCAGATGTACCCCACGCGCATATTCCTGTTGCGCTATCCAACTCCACGCCGCCATCCCACATCTTTTTTTGTGTGTCTCGCATTCTCATCCGCGCGCTCACCTTCCTGCTCCTCGTGAGCCCGCTCATCCCTAGTTCCGCCATCGCACAAACTGAACAGCCCACTGAAGTCGCCGGCACGTCCTACCCCGACGCACCCTCCGCCGTCCGAACCTCGACCTCCATCACCGTCAATGCCGACCGCAGTCCCATCTCGCTCGGTGTGATCCGCGCAGAAGCAGACCGCGAGATCCGCGTCGAAGAAACCCAACGCATCGCCGCCGTAGTGCCCAACTTCTACGACGTCGTTCAAGGCGAAGGAGTCCCTCTCGACAAGACGCAAAAGACGCAGCTAGCCTGGCGCGCCACCATCGATCCATTCAACGCCGTCGGCGCAGCCGTACTAGCCGGAGCCAGCGAGATCTATGGCACGCACCGCGGCTTCGGATGGGGCGCAGCAGGCTACGGCACACGCGTAGGCGCGAACGTAGCCGACGTCGTCGACGGCACCATGCTCTCCGGCGCCGTCTATCCCATCCTGTTCCATCAGGACCCCCGATACTTCCGCCAGGGGCACGGCCCCTTCCGCTCGCGTCTGCGCCACGCCCTGCTGGCCGCCGTCGTATGCCGCGGCGATAACTTCCGCACGCAGCCCAACTACTCGAACGTCCTCGGCAACCTCACCGCCGGAGCCATCTCCAACACGTATTACCCGGACCGCGACAAGGGCTTCTCGCTCACCCTGCTCAACAGCGGCATCGTCACCCTAGAAGGCACACTCGGCACCATCGCCATGGAGTTCGCGCCAGACGTCCAGGCCCATCTGCGCCGTCGCTGATCTTCCCCAACCAGCTGCCCACCATGTAGACTGGCCCCCTCGAATCTATTCCTCGCAAGGTGTACTCAATGACGCTGCGCCTCTCCACCCTCCTGCTCGCCTCTTCGCTGTTCGCCTACCCCGCCTTCGCCCAACCGCCAGCTCCCGCAGCGCAAGCCGCCCCACCATCCTCCGGCGATCTCACCACCTGGCCCAAGGGCGACTCCCCGCAGGAGATCGGCAAAGCCCTCGCCGAAAAATTCGCCGCCATGCCGCTCCAGGGCAAAGACTCCATCAACTATCCCGAAGTCTGCGCCTGGTACGGCTCCCTCACCTTCGCCCAACTCACCCACGACGACGCCCTCCGCGACAAACTCGTAGCCCGATTCGCCCCACTGCTCCCCGGCGGCGCCGAAGCCTCCCGCTTTCCCACCCGCCACCACGTCGACTCCTCCATGTTCGGAGCCGTTCCGCTCGAGCTCTCCATCGTCACCCACGACCTGCCGAGCGCCAATCCCGAATACCTCAAGATGGGCCTCACCATCGCCGACCGCCAGTGGACCTCGGAGCCCGGCATCGACTATCCCAGCGCAGCCCTCTCCGCTCCCAACCTCAACGGCCTCTCCCCCGAGACCCGCTACTGGGTCGACGACATGTACATGCTCACCATGCTTCAACTCGAGGCCTACCGCGCCACCCACGATCACAAGTATCTCGACCGCGACGCCAAGGAGATGGTCTCCTACCTCGACAAGCTTCAGCAACCCAACGGCCTCTTCTTCCACGCCCCGGACGTCCCCTTCTTCTGGGGCCGCGGAGACGGCTGGTTCGCCGCCGGCATGGCAGAGATGCTGCGCAGCCTCCCCGCCGACCATCCCGATCGCCCCCGCATCCTCGCCGGCTACAAGCTCATGATGTCCGCACTACTCAAGTACCAGGGCCCCGACGGCATGTGGCACGAGCTCATCGACCACCCCGAAGCCTGGCCCGAGACCTCCAGCTCCGCCATGTTTACCTTCGCCATGATCACCGGCGTCAAGCACGGTTGGCTCGACGCGCCCACCTACGCGCCCGTCGCTCGCAAGGCCTGGATCGCCGTCACCGGATACATCGACCAGAACCACGACGTGACGCAAGTCTGCGAGGGCACCAACAAGCTCAACAGCTACGACTATTACCTCGCCCGCAAACGCCGCACCGGAGATCTGCACGGCCAGGCCCCCATCCTCTGGGCCGCGTCCGCCCTCCTCCGCGACGAGAAATAACCACTTCGTGGGGTATTGTGCTTCGCGCAGGTACTCCCGTTGGTCGCCACAAATTTCATGCCGACCAACGGGAGGCTCACGCGAAGCTTTAAAAAGGCGTGCGAACGCCCGCCGCCCGCGCAGGGCATCTTGAACGCCCATTGCACAATCTTCCATTCTCCGCGATACTTAGTTGTTGGGTTGTGTGAGCTGCATCTCGCCTGTCGCTTCGGCGTTCCGCTCGATTCCGTCTCTTCGCCCACATACATCGTTTCCCCTGAGAGGTATTCCCAAGTGTTGATGATCCGCCTGGCGCGTGTTGGCGCCCGCAAGCAGCCCCACTACCGCGTCGTTGTTATCGAGAAGGATCGTGCCCGCAACGGACGCTCCGTCGAAGTCGTCGGCACCTACAACCCCCGCACGAATCCAGCCTCGCTCAATCTCAAGCGCGACCGCATCGACTACTGGGTCTCCAACGGAGCCCGCATGTCCGACCGCGTCGAAAAGCTCTTCGCCCAGCCCGTCGTCGAATCTGCGGCTGCTGCCTAACCGCCTGTTTACTACTTAGTTAATTAGTAACCATCTTCGAGTGCCTTAAGAGTGGCGCTAAAGCGGGCTTCAGACAGTCTTTTTCAGAGTTCGTAACGTAGACTCGTCGAAGGTTCTTGAGAAATCAAGTATCCCGCGGCGGTCCTGGCCACTCTGCACTCTGGACTGCCGTGAGCTCGCCCCGGTGCGTGCCGTTTTGCCAAAATGACCCTGCGTTTAGATGGGGCTATGGCCAGACGAGACCGGCGCAGCATACTCCCAAGAGGTGCGTCTGTGATCAACCAAGCCGTTTCGCCATCCGCCCCCGTCGATGCCACTGCGAAGATGAGAGAACTCATCGTCGAAATCGTCCACGCGCTCGTCGATAACCCGTCTGAAGTCTCCGTCGAAATGCTCCCCGACGCAGACTTTCAATCCACCGTAATCCGCCTCCGTGTCGCACATCAGGACATCGGCAAGGTCATCGGCAAACAGGGTCGCACTGCGCGCTCTCTCCGCACCATCCTCGGCGCCGCCAGCATGAAAATGCAGCATCGCTTCGCCCTGGATATTGTGGAAGACCACGCAGGCGCAAAGTAGCTCGCGTCTTGCGGCAGGCGTCCCGGCTCGTCACCCAGCGTTAGCTGTGCGGCTAACGCTTGGCGCGATGCCCTTGCCGTGCGCCCCGTGTCTGCGCAATGCCGATCCGCAAACGCCGATCCGTTACCATGCATAGCATGGACGTCTCGTCGCAATGGATCGTACTCGCGCAGGTTCTACGCCCTCAAGGACGCCGCGGAGAGGTTCTCGCTGACCTCTTCACCGACTTCCCTGAGCGCTTCGCCCAGCACCCGCAGGTCTGGCTCGCACCCGCAGGCTTCGCCGATCGCGCTCAGCAGGCCGCGCCCGTTGCGGACTCCAAAGCCACGCCCCAGCCCGCCCGGGTTGCAGCCCACTGGCTCCCCGTAGGCAAGAACGCCGGACGCATCGTCCTCCACTTCGCCGGCACCGACACCATAGAGCAAGCCGAGCAATTAGCGGGCAGGGAAGTCATCGTCCCCGCCGCTGACCGCGTTCCCCTCGAAGACGGCAGCTCCTACATCTCCGACCTCATCGGCTGCACTCTTTACGATCGCGGCCAACCCCTCGGCATCGTCGAAAGCGTCGAATTTCCCACCACGCCCGACGGTCTGCGCCGCCTCGAGGACGCCGCTCCCCTCCTCGCCGTCACCTCACCCGAAGGCGACGAGATCCTCATCCCATACGCCAACGCGTTTCTCCGCTCACTCGACACCTCCGCCAAATCCATCCACATGGACCTCCCCGAAGGCCTTGCCGAGATCAACCGCCCCAATCGCCCAACGCAGCAGTCCTAACGATGCTCTGATTAAGGAATCAGGTCCATTCTGATCCCTCATTCCGATCCGCCCAATCCGTCATTCCGATCTGTCCAATCCGTCATTCCGGCCCGCTTTTTGGGCCGGAATCTCAGTATTTGATTTGCCATCAGAAACAAATCCGAAGGACTGTTCAGACCCTCCCTGGCCCCACGTTCTACACTGCAACCAACCCCCATGCGCTTCGACATCCTCACCATCTTCCCGAACTTCTTCTCCGGCGTGCTCGATCACGGCATCCTCAGCCGCGCCATCTCCACCGGCGCAGTCGAGGTCGCCACGCACGACCTCCGCGCCTTCACCCACGACCGCCACCGAACCGTGGACGACCGTCCCTTCGGCGGCGGCGAAGGCATGGTCCTCAAGGCCGAGCCCATCTTCGCCTGCGTAGAATCCCTCGGCATCCCCGCCAAACCCGACCGCGACCTCACCCGCCACTCCGTCATCCTTCTCTCGGCGCAAGGCAAGCCCTTCACCCAGCCCGCCGCCCACCGCCTCGCCAGGCTCGAACGCGTGGTCTTCATCTGCGGCCGCTACGAAGGCGTCGACGAGCGCGTCAACCACCTCCTCGCCGACGACGAGCTCTCCATCGGCGATTATGTCCTCTCCGGCGGCGAGCTAGCCGCAGCCGTCATTCTCGACGCCACCGCGCGCCTCCTCCCCGGCGTCCTCGGCCACGCCGACTCCTCCCGCTACGAGAGCTTCGGCATAGGCGACGACCCCACTGACACCCTCACCTCCGATGGCGTCCCTCGCTCCACCCACGGTGCCGGCGGCCTGCTTGACTATCCCCACTACACCCGCCCAGCCGAGTTCCGCGGCACGCCAATCCCCGAAGTCCTCGCAGGAGGCGACCACACGGCCATCCGCCAATGGCGCCGCCGCGAGGCCCTCGCCAAAACCCTCCGCAACCGTCCGGACCTCCTCGAGCGCGCCCAGCTCACCCCCACCGACCGCAAAATCCTCGCCGAACTCGCCAATCAAACCCAACACCGCGACGAACATTGAACTTAAATTTCTCGCTGATCGAATCACATCATCCACATCATCGTTTTTTCGGAGGGAGGCCCAGGCTTCAGCCTGGGCATTTACGCGCAAGAAAAATCCGGGGCTTTAGCCCCGGCTCTCTCCGCCACTAAGCCTTCGCACTAAGCCGTAGTCGTAGCGCAATACGTATCGAAAGCCCGCGTCAACTCCTGCGCAATCGCCGGTGCCGTCGAGGTCTCAATCGCCGAACGCTGCATCAGGTAAACCAGCTGCCCGTCGCGCAGAATCGCCACCGCCGGTGAAGTCGGCGGATGCCCCGCAAAATATCCACGCGCCTTATCGGTAGCCTCGCGGTCCTGCCCCGCGAACACCGTCACTGCCTGCGTAGGCAACGTGCCGTGTTGCAGTGCCAGCCGCACGCCCGGACGCATCTTGCCCGCCGCGCATCCGCAGATCGAATTCACCACCAGCAGCGTAGTCCCCGGCTGCGCCAGCGCCTCATCCACCTCGGCCGCCGTACGTGCTTCCTTCAAACCCGCACGCGTCAGCTCTTCACGCATCGGAATCAACATAATCTCTGGATACATAAATCCTCCTCAGTTCAGCAGCCCGTTTGCCAACGCTGCTCCAACCTCGATTGTACCGCTCACGCCCCACGCCCCACCAAACCCCTCGCCCCAACCTCGAACCTTAGAGCAATCCAAAGTTTAACTTTTCAGCGACGACGCACCCACAGCCCACACGCCTGCCATTATCCTGAATCCGTGACCCCGCAGGAAAACATCCCGCTCGCCCCATACACCACCCTCGGAGTAGGCGGCCCAGCGCGCTTCTTCGTCGAAGCCACCGACGAAGCCACCATCCTCGAAGCCGTCCGTTTCGCCCGCAGCCAAAGCCTGCCCTTCTTCCTCCTCGGCGGCGGCAGCAATCTCCTCGTCAGCGACAAGGGCTTTCCCGGCGTAGTCATCCGCATCACCTCCAACCGCGCACCCGAACTCCACCTCGAAGCGAAAATCGCCATCCTCGAAGCCGAAGCAGGCGTACCCTGGGACACGGTCGTCCACCACGCCGTAGAAGCCAACTGCGCCGGCATCGAGTGCCTCGCCGGCATCCCCGGCAGCGTCGGCGGCACACCGGTCCAAAACGTAGGAGCCTACGGTCAGGAGGTCTCCACCTCCATCCTCCGCGTCCACGCCCTCGACCTCGAAACCGAAACCGCAGTGGAGCTGACTCCGCAGCAATGCGGCTTCGCCTATCGCCGCAGCATCTTCAATACCACCCACGCCGGACGCTACGCCATCACCCGCGTAGCCTACCGCCTCCACCGCGATCAACCCGCTGCCCTCGCCTACCGCGACCTCAAACACTTTTTCGCCGAGCGCGACATCCCCAATCCATCCCTCGCCGAAACCGCCGCCGCCGTCCGCGAGATCCGCGCCCGCAAAGGCATGCTCCTCTCACCCAACGACATCGACTCCCGCAGCGCCGGCTCCTTCTTCAAAAATCCCATCGTTCCCGCCTCCATCATCCCCGGCCTCGCGGCCATCGCCGATTGCCACCCCGACCAGGTCCCGAAGTTCCCCGCCGACAACGCCTCCATCACTCCCTCGACCAGCCCTTCATCGGACCCACTCGTCAAACTTTCCGCAGCCTGGCTCATCGAGCTGGCCGGGTTTCACAAAGGCTCCACCCTGGGCCGCACCGGCATCTCCAGGAAGCACGTCCTTGCCATCGTCAACCGCGGCGGCGCTACCGCACTCGACATCATCACCCTGCGAGACTCCATCCGCGACGCAGTCCAGACCCGCACCGGCATCCGCCTCGAACAAGAGCCAGTCATGCTGTAACTCCTCTCGCCACCCTGGCAACAAAACTGTTGCCAGCCCACCGCCCCTGGGGCATACTTGGTCGATTCATAAAACTCTCAGAGATGGTGTATTCAATGAAGAAGCTTGCAACAACCCTTGTTTTGCTCGGACTCAGCGCCTCCGCCTTTGCCTCGACCCACAAGTTCAACTACGACATGCCGTGCACATCTCTTTGGCCCGCCGTGAAAGATACATTGAGAAACTCCGGAAAATACGGAATCATCGGAATCGACAGCACGGAGATGACCGCCTCGTACAACATGGGCGGCAACCTCATGGCAAAACGAATCAATTCGCTCGTGCTCAACACAATAGCAACTGGCTGCGAGCTTCAGGTACAGACCGCGTATAGCGGTCTATTCACCAACGATGTGGGCGATTTGAAGAAGCGTGTCGACGACTCGATTGTGAAACTCAAAATCGCGCCGCCACCCGCGTCACCTGCAACGCCCGCGGCCCCGGCAGCCTCAGCGCCTCCAGCTGCCACCGCGCCTCCCATACCCCACTAGCAACCAAGCTGCGCGAGCAGCCGTGTCCGCTCCTCGCGCAGCACCTCTTCCACCGGTCCCTGGTTCGCCACTCGCCCATCTTTCAGCTTGATCACCTCGGCGCCCAGCTGAAACGCCTCCGCCACATCGTGCGTAACGGAAAGCACACACAAGCCGCGTTCACACGCCCACCTTAGAAGATCCTCGACCATCTCAGACCGCAACCCTAAATCGAGCCCGGTGAATGGTTCATCCAGCAAGAGCAAACCATTCTCCGTCGTCGCTGCAACCGCTCGAGCCAGATTCACCCGCTGCAGTTCTCCCCCCGACAGCTCCGCCGGATATTGATCCGCCAACTCTGCAATCCGAAACAGAGATAGCATTGCGCGCATCTCGTTGCCGCCACCGGCCATGCCGTAGAGCACGTTCTCAAAAATCGTCTTGTGCGGAAACAGGCAGGCAGCCTGCGGAGCAAACGGAATCTTCCGAGCATGAGCCGGCACCCACATCTTCGTTTCAGAATCAGCGATAACCAAAGCATTCACTGCGGCATCTAGACTGCCATCTGGCCCACCTCTCCACACAACGCGCCCAGAATCGGGACGCAAAAGTCCAGCGACAACACGCAGAATCGTTGATTTCCCCGAGCCCGAAGGCCCAAACGAAACCGTCCACGGCGCCCTCAGCTCAAACCTCACATCCAGCGCAAGGGCGCCAATGCGATGCCGTATCTGCACGTCCAGGGAACGCGCTCCCTCCCTCGCCAGCCCCGATCTACTCAAGCATCGACCTCCTCTCCACCCCGCGCCAATACACCACCATCAGCGTCATCAGGCTAAAGACCAGCAGCACCCCGGCCGTCCGATTCGCCGCCGCATAATTGAAGCCCTCCACCTGGTCATACAGCGCAATTGAAAGCGTCCTCGTGGCTCCCGGAATATTCCCGCCCAGCATCAGCACAACGCCAAACTCGCCCACTGTATGCGTAAACGTCAACACCGCCGCAGCCACGACCGAAGCCCGCGCCAGCGGCAGCGTAATCGTCCAAAACCGCCGCCACGGCGAAGCCCCCAGCGTAGCCGCCACCTCCAGCAACCTCGCATCCACCCCACGAAACCCCGCTACCAGCGGCTGCACCGCAAACGGCAAGCTATACAGCACCGACCCCACCACCAATCCCGCAAAAGAGAACGCCAGCGGATGTCCCACCACCCGAATCACCATCCGCCCCACCGAAGTCAGAGGCCCCAGCGCCACCAGCAGATAAAACCCCAGCACCGTAGGCGGCAGAACCAGCGGCAGCGCCACCACCGCCTGCATCAGCGCTCGCCGCATCCCCGTCCCGGAAGCAATCCACCACGCCAGCGGCAGCCCAACCACCATCAACAACGCCGTCGTCGTCAGCGCCAGTCGCAGCGTCAGCCAGAGTGCTTGCGTATCCATCTCGCTTCAAGTGTAGCGGCTCATCGCCCGCCCAAATTTACTTCGCCGGATCAAGCCCATACTGTTTCAGGTTCTTCTGAATCGGCGTCGACCGCAGCCAATCCAGAAACGCATGCGCATCCGCCCTGTGTTCCGACTTCTTCATCACCACAGCGCACTGTCCCAGCGGAAAATAAGTCGTCGGCGGAATCAAAATATACGTCCCGTCCTGCCTGAATCGCTCGGTCGAAGCCGCCGTCAGCGAGATCATTCCAAGCTGCGCATTCCCCGACTCCACAAACTGCGCTGCCTGCCCCACACTCTCCGCCACCACCAGCTTTTCGTGCACCTTGTCATAAATTTTGAAGCGATTCAAAGTCTCCACCGCCGCCCGCCCATACGGCGCATGCTCCGGATTCGCAATCGCCAGCGAAGTAAACTTCCCATCGACCAATGTATTTTGCGTCAGCGGCTGCAGCGGCGAATCCTTTCGCGCCCACAGCACCAACGTCCCGCGCGCATACTCCACCGGCATCTTCTCATCCGCCAGCCCCGCCGCCACCACCTTCTCCGGAAAGCTGAAGTCCGCTGCCAGAAACAAATCCGTCGGCTCCCCATTGATAATCTGCGTAGCCAGCCCAGACGAAGAACCAAAGCTCACCACCAGCTTCACTCCGGTCGCATGTTCGTATGCTTGCGCCAGCACCGGCATCACCGGCTGCAGATCCGCCGCCGCCACCACATGCACCTCACGCGGCGCAGCCTGCGCAGAGCAGCAGGGAAGTGCCACACACATCGCGGCAACCATCGCCATCCCGCAAGCCCATCTCCTCAGCATCGCCTTCGTCATACTCCTCCGCATACAATAAGTTCAAAGGTAAAAAAATAGATGAGCCCCACACATCAACTTCGATGCACAAACTGCGGCACTCGCATCGCCGCCGAATCCGCAGCCAACGACTTCCGCTGCCCCGACTGCCACGGCCTCTATGAAGTCATCTATCCGTGGAGCCCAGGTGCCCAGCCATCAGCCAGCGCGCAGCCCGACCCATCCGCAATACCCGCCAACCTTCCGAATCCCAACGCACTCCGCTACCGCTGGCAGGAACTCCGCACCTCCACCCTTCCCATCGACCAGTCCGGCGTCTGGCGCTTCCGCGATCTCCTCCCCATCGTCTCCAATCTCGACAACGTAGTCACCCTCCACGAAGGCAACACGCCGCTCTACACCATGCCGCGCTGCGCAAAGATCGCCGGCATCGACTGGCTCTTCGCCAAGCACCAGGGCATGAACCCCACCGGCTCCTTCAAAGACACCGGCATGACCGCCGCCATCTCCGTAGCCGTAGAACGAGGCTACAAGTGGGTAGCCTGCGCCTCCACCGGCAACACCTCCGCCGCCATGGCCGCCTACGCCGCCCGCGCTGGCCTTCGCTCCATCGTCTTCATCCCCGAAGGCAAGATCGCCTGGGGCAAGCTCTCGCAGTCCATGGACTACGGAGCACTCACCGTCCAGCTCAAGACCGACTTCGACGGCTGCCTCCGTCTCCTCATCGAGCTGGTCAAGCGTTTCCCCATTTACCTGCTCAACTCCGTCAACCCCTACCGCCTAGAAGGTCAGAAGACCCCGGCTCTCGAAATCCTCGAGCAGCTTGAAGGCCAGGTCCCCGAGCACCTCATCGTCCCCGGCGGCAACCTGGCCAACTCGTCCGCGCTAGGCAAAGGCTTCCTCGAGATGAAGCACATCGGCCTCATCCCCCGCGTCCCCAAGATCAGCGTCATCCAGGCCGAAGGCGCAAACCCGCTCTACCGCTGGTTCAACGACACCAACAAAGAAATGCTCCCCGTCACCGCCGACACCCGCGCCACCGCCATCCGTATCGGCAACCCCGCCAGCTGGCAAAAGTCCTCCCGCATCATCGAGGAGACCGGCGGCTGGTGCGAACAAGCCACTGAACAAGAAATTGCCCTGGCCAAAGCCGAGATCGGTGCCGAGGGAATCGGCTGCGAACCCGCCTCCGCCGTCACCTTCGCCGGCCTCAAAAAACTCATTGCCCAGGGTCGCGTCAGCCGCGAAGAGCGCACCGTCCTTCTACTCACCGGCCACACCCTCAAAGACTCGCAGTACACCATCGATTACCACCGCAACGAACTCCTCACCCCCGCCGAGCTAGCCGGCGCAACCGCCACAGAGCGCCTCCAACACGAAGCCCTCCGCAAGCCCCCCATGGTCCTCGACGCCGACGAGAACGTAGTCCTCCGCGCCCTCGAACAACGCATGGCCCTCTCCGACGCCGCAGACCGCGAAACCGCCGCCGCCCCGCATTGAGACACGAGCCATATGTCTCACCGCCCATTGGGCCTGAGCGCTACACCGTCTCGACTGTCGGGCTTTAGCTCAATTGGCTGGGCGCTCGTGGAAACGAGATGCTCTGACTTAAATATTTCGACTCACCCTGACCCATTTCACCGCTCGTGGGCCGGAATCTCTGTTGTACCTGTTTCTAGGTAACCCAAGGCTCAGCCTTGGGCCTCTCAGGCCCACAGCGCACATAAGGGTTTTAACCCCTGGGGCAAGCATTCTCCGGAACCATCCGTATTACTTCGTCGCTAAGCATGTGCGAAACGCTCAACGTATTTCCATCCGGATCTTTGAACCAAGCCACCTTCGCGCCGGACGGAGAAGACCATATCCCCAGCTCATCCTGATTCAAGCCCTGGTAAACTTCGAAGCGCACCCCTGCCTGCCCCAGCCTCTCCACAACAGAAGTAATCTCCGGAACCTGCCAGCCCAACACAGTGCCATGCGCTGGAGGAAGCTCTTGAACCATGGCCAGCCGAAGCATGATGCCATTGGCGTCAAACACCAGGGCAAACGGCGGCTCCTCCTTCACCAGCCGAAGCCCAAGCGTGTCCCGATAGAATTCCTTCGCGCGCTCCACATCCACGATCGAAACAAATCCAATGATGTTGTACTTCCCAAGCTCCGCACACTCTTGCATCCAGCCATCATCATCTTCCCAATCGTTTGTCGCAAGCACTTACAGGATAAAATCAACCAACCACCCATGTCCCCAGTCCGTTTCGTCCTGCCCGCCACCTCCGCCAACCTCGGCCCCGCCTTCGACTCCGCCGGCCTCGCTCTGGCGCTCACCCTCACGCTCGACGCCGAACTCTCCCCCGACCCCACCGGCCCGCCGCTCACTATCGAGGCCACCGGCCGCAACGCCGACCGCTGCGCCCGCACCCACAACAACATGATCTTCGAGACCTACCGCGACGTCCTCACCCGCGCCGGTCGCACCCCCGCCCCACTCCACATCCGCCTCCACAACGAGATTCCCCTCGGCATGGGCTGCGGCTCCAGTGCCGCGGCTCTCCTCGGCGGCGTCCTCCTCGCCAACCACTTCGGCAACCTCGGCTGGAACATACACGCCTGCATGGAAGAGGCCGCCCGCCGCGAAGGCCACCCTGACAACGTCGCTGCCTGCGCCCTCGGCTTCCTCACCATCTCCGCCGTCGCCCCCGATTCTACGAACGTAGCCAAAGTCTCCGCAGCCACCTGCGGCCAATCCCTCCCCTGGAAGCTCCTGCTCGCGCTCCCCTCCGCCTCGCTCCCCACCGAGCGCGCCCGCGCCCTGCTCCCTCCCACCTACTCCCGCGCCGACGCCGTAGCCAACATCCAGCGTACCGGCCTCCTCATCGCGGCCTTCTCGCTCAACCGGCCCGATCTTCTCCGCATCGCCATGCAGGACCGCATCCACCAGCCCTACCGCATGGAAGCCTGCCCCCTCCTGCCGCTCCTCCTCCCCCTCTCCGCCGAATCCGAAAGCAATCCCGGCATCCTCGGAGTAGCCCTCAGCGGTGCCGGCCCGGGCATCCTCCTCATCGCCTCACCCTCTGCCGACACCGCCGCCCTCACCTCCCACATCCGCCACGCAGCCCAAGACCCAAATCTCGAAGTCCTCGAAACCTCCATGGCGCCCGGTGCCGCTACTTTTTTTCCTGCCTAACTGTCTCAAAATGCACAAAATTTCCCATTTTCTTCCGTGCGAAGCTAGCAATTGCGGTTATATCGTAAAAATTTCTCTTTACATGACCCATGCCGCTTCACTAATATCGCCTATGTGTGCAGTTCTGGGGAGGGCTGCTACGCCGCCCGCGGGCCCGTCGAAGCAATTCCGGGCCGCGGGTGTTAACTTTTTTGGGCATGTCCCCGCACACCCATCCGATTTGAACCCCCCACACCTCAGCCGCATCTATTATTACAAGTGAGTAACAAATATTCGCCTACGTGCCCACGGCACCGTAGCGGGAGGAATCTGAAATGGCAGGACAGAACGTATCAGCAGTGAATGATGCAGAGTTTGAGAAGGAAGTCCTGCAATCGACAACCCCGGTCCTGGTAGACTTCTGGGCAGCCTGGTGCGGCCCCTGCCGCGCCCTCGCCCCAGTCGTCGATGAGGTCGCCTCCCACTACAGCGGCAAGCTCAAAGTCCTCAAGATGGATGTAGACGCCAACACCTCCACCCCCATGCGTTACGGCATCCGCGGAATTCCCGCCCTCCTGCTCTTCAAGGACGGCAAAGTCGCCGAGCAGATCGTCGGCTACGTCCCCAAGGACACCATCGACAAGTCCGTAGCCAAGCTCCTCGCCTAACTAAGTTCCACCGAATCGGAAACCCTGGGCCTCGCCTCCGAGACCCGGGGTTTCTCTTTGCGAAAATGCTATCCTCAGCTACGAAATGCTGGAACAGATGTTCTTCCACGCAGTCATGGTGGCCTTCTTCATCCTGGCCAACAGCTTCTTCGTGGCTGCCGAATTCGCCCTCATCAGCGTGCGTGAAACGCGCATGGAGCAGCTGCTCGCCTTAGGCCGTCCCGGCGCCCGCACCGCGCTCCACCTCAAACGCCACACCGACGACTTTCTCCCCGCCGTGCAGCTCGGCGTCACTCTCGCCTCGCTCGCCCTCGGCTGGCTCGGTGAACCCGCCGTAGCCCAGGCGATCCTCACCCTCGCCGGTCATCTCCTCACCGTCCTCCCGCCCCACGCGCTCCTCTACGCCAACACCCTCGCCGTCATCATCGCCTTCGCCGTCATCACCTACTTCGAGCTCCTGCTCGGCGAGCTGGTCCCCAAATCCCTCGCCCTCCAGCGCGCCGAACGCATCGCCCTCGCCGTCGCCGGTCCCATGGACGTCTTCATCCGCATCACCCGCCCTTTCGTCCGCATCATGAACTCCTCCGCCACCCTCGTCCTCCGCCTCTTCCGAGCCCCCCTCTCCGGCGAAGGCTCCGTCCACTCCCCCGAAGAACTCAAGCTCATCGCCACCTCCGCACGCCGCCGCAATCTCCTCCCCGTCTTCCAGGAAGAGATGATCCACCGCGCCATCGAGTTAAGCCACGTCACCGTCCGCGAAGTCATGACCCCGCGCGGCAAGATCTTCTCTCTACCCGCCGCCATGCCCATCGAACAAGCCTCCGCCCGCATCGTCGAAGAGCAGCACTCCCGCATTCCCGTCTACGACGCCGCCCCCGCCAAGACCCCAAACGCCGCCCCAGACCCTGACCGCATCATCGGCGTCGTCTACTCCAAAGACATCTCCCGCCTCATGCACTTCCGCGCCGTAGCCCTCGGCCTCGGCGGAGCCGTCAACTCCACCCTCACCCTCCGCCAGGTCATGCGCGACGTCCTCGTAGTCCCCGAAACCAAACTAGCCGCCGACCTCCTCCAGGAGTTCCAGCAACGCCGCCGCCAGATCGCCGTAGTAGTCGACGAGTTCGGTTCAACGGTCGGCATTGTGACCGCCGAAGACATCCTCGAACAAGTAGTAGGCGAGGTAGAAGACGAGTTCGACATCATCGCGCGCCCCGCCGGCTTCAACGCCGAAGGCGTCATGGCCCTCGATGGCAGCACAACCCTCCGCGACCTCAGCACCCGCCTCGGCTGGACCTTCCCGCGCGAAGCAGGCGTAGAAACCCTCGCAGGCTTCCTCCTCGCCCAGTTCGGCCACCTGCCCACCGCCAACGAATCCATCACCCACGAAGGCCGCCGCTACATCGTAGAAGAGCTATCCGGCCGCCGCATCTCCCGCGTCCGCGTAGAAACCCTCCCCCCCACCTAAGCCGCCTTTCGCTTTTGCCCTTGCACTTGCTGCTGCTGTCGCCTGCTTTTTTTTGTCATCTCCGAAGGGGATCTGCTTTTGTCGGTCCTTGTTCCACTCCTTGCCGTTGCTCGCTCTTGCTTCCAGGTACCCCAAGGCTTTAGCCTTGGGTCTCTCAGCCCACCAACAAAAAGAGGCTTTAGCCTCTGGGGCATGCCGTCTCTTCAAGCACCACCAATGCCCATCCCCGCCCCAATCCGCCGCATAGCCCTTACCCTCCCCGTCCTCTGGGTAGTAGTCTCCGTAGTCTTCCTCTTAATCCACCTCGTCCCCGGCGATCCCATCGTCCAGATGCTAGGCGAAGGAGCCACCGCCTCCGACGTCTCCGCTCTCCGCCACGCCTACGGCTTCGACGCCCCCCTCCACACCCAATACCTCAACTATTGGCGCGGCATCCTCCACGCCGACCTCGGCCGATCCCTCCGCCTGCACGATTCCGTCACCCATCTCATCGCCCAGCGCTACCCCTACACCCTCACCCTCACTCTAGCCGCGCTCTTAATCGGCATCGCAATCTCCATCCCCGCAGGCATCACCTCCGCCCTCCACCGCGACCGCTGGCCCGACCGCTTCCTCGGCGTAGTCTCCCTCGGCGGTCTCTCCTTCCCCAACTTCGCCCTCGGCCCCATCCTCATCCTCATTTTCTCCATCAAACTAGGCTGGCTCCCTGTCTCCGGAGCAGGCACCGCCCCCATCCTCTCCCCACAGTTCTTCCTCTACCTCATCCTCCCCGCAATCACTCTCGGCCTCTCGCTCGCCGGCACCCTCACCCGCATGGTCCGCACCGCCATGCTTGAGGAGCTCTCGCAGGACTACATCCGCACCGCCCGCGCCAAAGGCCTCTCCGAGCGCACCGTAGTCTACCGCCACGCACTCGCCAACGCCCTCATCCCCATCCTCACCATCCTCGGCCTCCAGTTCGGCAGCCTCCTCTCCGGCGCCATCGTCACCGAAACCATCTTCAGCTGGCCCGGCATCGGCCGCCTCACCCTCTCCGCCATCTCCAACCGCGACTACGCCCTCGTCCAGGGATCCATCCTCGCCATCGGCCTCACCTACGTCACCGTCAATCTACTCACCGACATTGCCTACACCGTCGCCAACCCCCGCCTCCGCGCGTGAAGCGAATGAGTCGCCAGCTCAAGCTTCTTCATCGAATCGTTGCGAACATCGAGCGGCACGGCATACAGGAGACAACGAATTGACCACGCAGGCGAACTTAGGCGGCACCTTCACCCTCCCCAACACATCGATCACCCTCAATCGCATCGGCTACGGCGCCATGCAGCTCACCGGCCCGCAGGTCTGGGGTCCACCCCGCGACCGCGACGCCGCAATAACCGTCTTGCAGCAGGCCATCGCCAGCGGCGTCAACCACATCGACACCAGCGACTATTACGGCCCGCACGTCACCAATCAAATCATCAAGCAGGCTCTCCATCCCTACCCAGACAACCTCACCATCGTCACCAAGGTAGGCATCAAGCGCGGCGAAGACAAGTCCTGGAACGCCGCCTTCTCCCGCCAGCAGCTCACCGACGCCATCCACGACAACCTGAAAAACCTCGGCCTCGAAAGCCTCCACGTCGTCAACCTGCGCGTCGGAGGACTTGGCGGTCCCTCCGATCAATCCATCGCAGAGCCGTTCACCATACTCGCCGACCTCCAGCGCCAGGGCCTCATCCTCCACCTCGGCCTCAGCAACGTCTCGCCCGCACAGTTATCGGAGGCTCAAGCCATCGCGCCCGTAGTCTGCATTCAAAATCTCTACAATATCGCCAAGCGCAACGACGATACCTTCATCGCCGATCTCGCAAAGCAGGGAATTGCCTACGTCCCATTCTTCCCCCTCGGCGGATTCTCCCCAGTGCAATCGGCAACCCTGGACCAGGCAGCAGCCTCTCTCGGCACCACGCCCAAGCAGGTAGCGCTCGCCTGGCTCCTCCAGCGTTCCCCGAACATCCTACTCATCCCCGGCACCTCATCCGTCGCTCATTTGCACGAAAATCTCGAGGCAGCAACCCTCCAACTCCCCCCTGAAATAATTGCAAAACTCAATTCCATCGGCGAAGGCAGCAAAGAATGACCCCACCCGATTGTCATCCTGATCTTCACAAACTCATCATCTTGATCCCTACAAAATTGTCATCCTGAGCGAAGCGCACCGAAGTCGAAGGACCTGCGGTCGAACCCGACACACCTCAACATTGTGGAGCGGTTTGCTCGAAACGCATCCTGGATCGACCCTGCGCTAGACCGCAGCCAACCGTCGGCTCCGCACTCAACCGGATCAGGTTGACAGCAGTCCCTGGAGTTCCTACCCTCAAAGTATGGAAGTCCACCTCTCGCCCGACATTCAATCGAAGCTTACTCGCCTCGCGACCCAGCAGGGCAGAGAGGGAGAGGCGCTGGTCGTAGAAGCAGTCGAACGATTAGTGAACTATGACGACTGGTTCCGGTCCGAAGTACAGATCGGCCTCGGCCAGATCGCGCACAACCAGACCATCAGCCACGAGGAAGCAGGGTCACGTCTCGACGCCCATATTGCCTCCCTGCAGCGGTCCGTTTGATAGAGCTGCGCTGGACCAACGCAGCCGTCACAGACCTTGAACGCATCGCCGATTATCTATTTGAGCAGACGCCGGAACACGCCTCCCGAATAGTTCGAGCCATCTACGATGCTCCGCTAAAGCTGAGGGAGTTTCCCGGTCTAGGCAGACCAGGAAAAGTCGACGGCACACGCGAGTTGATCCTCACGTCGCTGCCATATCTTCTGGTCTATGTGCAGGCAGGAGACATCATCCATCTTGTGCGTATCCTGCACGGCGCGCAAAAATGGCCGTGAGATGAATCGGCTCTCTACTCCTTCATACCATTGCCTGGATCGATTCCCACCCTCAACTCACCCCACGTCGCCCACTGTCGACCCTGCTAGCCTAACCCTGTGAACCTTCCAAGAATCCACCTGGCCATCCTGCTCCTAGCCGCAACCGCTCACGCCCAGACCCTCCAGCCCCATCCGCAACAAACTCCACCCACTACCCCCACCAAGACCTTCCACGACCCCACCTACAAAGTCTCCTTCGACTACCCCGCCACCTGGAACTTCTCCACCACCGACGGCGACCTGAGCACCTTCCACCTCGACGCCCGCACCGCCCCCCGCAAAGCGCAGCTCCGCGTCGTAACCGCCATGCCCGAAAACCCCTACCCAGCCTCCACCTTCTCCGGAGCCTACCTCTACCTCAGCGTCACCCCCAACACCTCCGCCGCGGCCTGCGCCCACCAGGCCGCCCCCCTCCCAGGCTCAACCAAAAAGCCCGCACCCAAGCCCACGCACACCACCATCAACGACATCCCTTTCACCCACGGACACAACGAGACCAAGGCCATCTGCATCACCCAGCGCGACGAGGTCTACACCACCCGCCACGCCGGCGCCTGCTACCGCGTCGACCTCGCCATCAACAACTTCTGCGGAGGCTCCGTCTCCAGCGTCAAATACATCTCCTCCACCGAACTAGACCAGGTCCGCACCCACCTAGAATCCATCCTCAACACCATCCACTTCGACCCCCAATAATCCTCAAGCCCCTGCAACCGGCCCACAAAATTGTCATCCTGAGCGGAGTCGAAGACCTGCGTCTCCTCCACCCACAAAATCGTCATCCTGAGCGAAGCGCGCAGCGCGAAGTCGAAGGACCTGCGGTTGCTGTTGCTTGCTCTTGCCTTCGTCGTTGTCTGTCCTTGCTGTCATCCTGAGCAACGCGAAGGATCCCGAAGGTGCTCGCCAACCTCAACCGCCCGAACCCTTCTCCCACACAGTCCCGCACCCGTCTCGAATTCTCAACAAGATCCACTTCGACCCAAGCGAAACATACGGCGTCCGCATAGCTATCGAGTTCGTTTCAGGGCCAAAGGCCCGTCCCATACCAGCCTGGGCCGTAAGCCCAGGTATCAGACAGCCGGACGCCCAGAGGCTGAAGGCCCGACATAGAGACCTCCGCGCGGTATCAAATCGCCCAACCGCTTGACACGCCCTGTACAATTAAAATTAAGAAAGATGCGACTCCAGCAGCGGCTCCTACCAGGAACTTTACCACCACATTGGCGGTTAACTCTTTTAGAAGTGATATCTTAGCTCTAACCCCTTTAGAAGGGATATTTTAGGTGATACCCCATAGCTAAGTCCTTTGGAAGAGGTATTTTGCGAATCGAGCGTGACCGGCCTCTTGACCGTAAGCCGTATCTCGACCGGTAGGTAAAGGCCGCAATAGCACCCAGGCTGAAGCAATTGCCGCACGGGCGAAAAATATTTTTTGCCCGACGCTCTTTGGAAATTGAACAGCAAGCCGAATCAGGGGTAAAGCAGCACGGCAAAGCTGTAAGCCGTGAACCCTCCGGCAGCCTTACCGGCACAAGCCCCAACCGATGCCTCACGGTACTTCCCGGAGGCCATCTTCGAGGTAAGCGTCTCCGGCAGCCGGTCCAGTGATCCGGAGGTAAATCGCATAATGAACCACGGCCTCCGAGTTCCGGCGTATCCCGTCGAAGTGGCGCAAGTCTCTCGCGCTGCCGCCACGCTCTCCGCGTCATTCACCAACGCAACTGGTCCGGCCAGCAGCGACCCGATCGCGCCCTCCTGCGCCGTCAGGCTCATCGCTCGAACCGTCTTTGCGAAGTCCTCCACGGCGTATAGCTCGCCACCGCGCTCCACCACGCTGATCCCCGCAGAGTCGATCGCCGGGTCCAGCAGATTCCCACGGTGGTGTTCCGAGTGCATCCACATGTCATGGATCTGGACCACGCTCGGTGCCTGCGCCACGTTCTCCGAGATCACGCTGAAACCCACCCCTGCACGCGCGCCCCGGCTGGTCAGCTCCGCCTCACCCGCGAACTGATGCGAAATTCCCTCACGCGCCGCCATCACCCGCGCATGTCCCGCCGCTGCCATCGCAAGCTGCGGGTCGCGCCGCAGCTCCGAAAGCCCACGCGCCATGCGCTCTTGGTTCGCCGCCGCCAGCAAATACTGCTCGGCGATAGTCGCCGTTCCTGCGTGTGAACCATCCGCCCCACGTGCCGCGGTAAAGCTCAAACTCAGCAAAAAAAGCCCAACTGTGGCGCACCATTTCATAGCCCGGACCTGCCTCACCCCCTATTCAACCCGAGCCCCAGCAGAAAATCGCGCCCAATCGACAGCAACGAGTATCACTTTGGTGCTATCGCCAACTGCTCCCGCACCGCATCCCACGCCCGTCGGATCCCATCTTCGAGCCCAGTCGTATGGTGCCAGCCCAACCCATGCAACTTGCTCACGTCCATCAACTTGCGCGGCGTCCCATCCGGCTTGCTCGCATCGAACACCAGCCGCCCATCGAACCCCAGTACACGCGCCACCGTCTCCGCCAGCTCGCGTATGGTCACATCCTCGCCCGTGCCGATGTTGATCAGCGGAGGAGCCTCATCCTGCAGCAGGGAACTGAAACGTGCCTCATCCAGGTTCATCAGAAAGCAGCAAGCCTCGGCCAGATCATCCGAGTACAACAACTCCCGCCTCGGCATACCGCTGCCCCACACGGTAACCTCCGTCGCACCCGCGGCCTTCGCCTCAGCCGTCTTCCGGATCAGCGCAGGCAACACATGCGAGTGAGCCAGATCGTAGTTGTCGCCAGGCCCATACAGATTGGTCGGCATCGCAGCCAGATAGCGCGTGCCATACTGCCGGTTGTAGCTCCAGCACATCTCGATGCCGGCGATCTTGGCCAGGGCATACGGCCTGTTGGTCGGCTCCAAGGGGCCCGTCAGCAGATACTCTTCCCTGATCGGCTGCGGACAAAGCTTCGGGTAAATGCACGACGAACCGAGAAAGAGCAGTCGCTTCACCCCAACCTGCCTGCTCGCCTCGATAACGTTCGTCTGAATCACCAGATTGTCGCGAATGAAGTCTGCCGGATAGTTGTTGTTGGCCAGAATTCCGCCGACCTTAGCCGCAGCAAGAAACACAAATTCAGGCTTCGCAGCAGCGAAAAATGCATCAACCGCCGCTGCATCACATAGATCGAGCTCGTCATGCGAGCGTGTCAGCAGATTGCGATATCCGCGCCGCATCAGCTCGCGGTGGATCGCCGAGCCTACCAGCCCGCGGTGACCCGCAATGTAGATGCGGCTGTCAGGATGCATGTGAGCTTCGCTTTGAGAATCCGGCCGCACCGCAAGCATCGCCTAGCTCTCCCGCACGTTGTAGGCATCGAAGCCGTGCTTCAGCACCAGCGCATCACGCCTTGCAGCGGTCAAATCGCACTCCACCATCTCGCGAACCAGTTCATCAAAGCTGGTCCGCGGCGTCCATCCCAGCTCCCGCTTCGCCTTGCTCGCATCCCCAAGCAAAGTCTCCACTTCGGTTGGCCGGAAGTAACGCGGATCCACGGCGACAACGACTTTGCCATCCTTGTCGACCGCTTTCTCTGCCACGCCAGAACCTGTCCAGGTAAGGTCCATCTCCAGCAGTCTGGCACATCGGTCGATGAACTCTCGTACGCTGTGCTGCTGGCCGGTTGCAATAACGAAATCCTGTGGTTTCTCTTGTTGCAGCATCAGCCACTGCATCTCGATATAGTCGCGTGCATGGCCCCAGTCGCGCTTTGCATCCAGGTTGCCAATGAACAACTCCGATTGCAGGCCAACCTTGATGCGCGCCAGCCCCCGTGTGATCTTCCGGGTTACAAAGGTCTCGCCGCGCATGGGCGATTCGTGATTGAACAGTATTCCGTTGCAGGCGTACATTCCGTATGCTTCCCGGTAATTCACTACGATCCAGTACCCATACAGCTTCGCCACAGCATAAGGCGAACGCGGATAAAACGGGGTAGTCTCCTTCTGCGGTGTCTCCTGCACCAGGCCGTACAGCTCCGAAGTGCTGGCCTGGTAGAACCTTGTCGTCTTCTCAAGCCCGAGGATGCGTATCGCTTCTAGCAGACGCAGAACGCCGAGCGCGTCTGCATTCGCCGTATACTCAGGTTCTTCGAACGATACCTGCACATGCGATTGCGCGGCCAGGTTGTAGATCTCGTCCGGCTGCACCTTCTGCACAATGTGAATCAACGAGGACGAGTCGGTCATGTCGCCGTAATGAAGAATGAACTGGCGTGAAGGAAGATGCGGGTCTTCGTAAAGATTGTCGATACGCGCCGTATTGAAGAGGGACGACCTGCGCTTGATTCCATGGACTTCGTAGCCCTTTGCAAGCAAAAATGCAGCGAGGTACGCACCGTCCTGCCCGGTAACACCTGTGATAAGCGCCTTCTTCAACGTCTCGATCTCCTGGATTGCTGCGCGTTGCGGTACTGCGCACAAGTTGGTAATGGGCGGCGGGGAGGCCACTTCAATTTTCGCACGGTGACTCGGAGTTATCCTGTTGAACTGATTCACTGTCAGTTCAATGTTACTCGAGGAGGCCAACTCTCAAATCAGGCATGCCTATTCTGGAGGTCTGGCAGGGCGTTACACATGCTCCCTGGCGGCTTTCAGATCTTGCTCGAACTGTTCCAGCACTTGTTGTTTCCCGAGATGGCGGATCGCGTACTCCCGTGCCGCACGCCCCAGGCTAAGACGCAGAGGCTTATCTTCAATCAGCGTCTCGACTGCAACGCAAAGAGAGCGGGCGTCTTCCGGAGCCACTACCAGACCGCGGCCCGCGACTACTTGCGCTACCTGCGTTCCCGGCAATGCAGTGGCAACAACAGGCCGCCCGCTGGACAACATGGCGCTCAGCCGCGACGGCATGACAAGATCGGCAGCGCTTGCTCGCTGCGGCAACAGGTGGATATCCGCTGCATTGAGCAACTCGTTGAGCTTTGACAGAGGCTGCAGGGGCAACAAAGTTACATTGCAGCGATGAGCGACCAACTGCTCCAGCCGCTTACGAAACGCCCCGTCGCCGCAGAAGAGAAAATGAACCCGATCATTCTTTTCAAATTGTTCTGCGAGTGGTGCCAGCAACTCCAGCCCCTGCTTCGCGCCCATGTTGCCGGAGTAGAGCAGAACGACTGTATTGTCGATGTCCTTAACCTTGCCCGCGAGCAATTGACGGAAGGTGTTCGAGCGATCGGGCGAGCTTTGGATAGGATGGATCTGCTCTACATCCACCCAGTTTGGAAACAGGACCGTGCTTTCAGCAGGTATCCCTTTCGCTCGTGCGCGGTCCACCATGCGCGGGGAGATTCCTGATACTCGATCGAAGGCAAATGTAAAGAATTTTTCGATACGCAGCGCTGCGTCATGCACAGGGCCCTGACCGGGCAGGAGGCCGAGTTCGAAGGCTGCGTCCACTTCGAAATCCTGCACATGGAGCCAACATGCGGCGTTGGCACACTTTGCCACGAAGAGAGTAAGCGGTACGCCGAAAAAGGTGGGTTCGATCGTGAAGACAACTTCCGGCTGCCAGAACGCCTGGCGCAGCATAACTGGAATGCTGCCCACCATAAAGGAAAACAGATGAGCGATCCGCTTCAGGCCGGTAGGGCGCTCAGGAACGTAGAGAGGGGTGCGATAGACCACCGGCTGGCCTGCGATTCGCTCCGTGCGATACCACGGTCCGCGATAATCGTCACGGATGCGCCACGCCGGATAATACGGGGGCGCCGTAACCACATGGACATCATGGCCGCGTTCGGTCAGCCAGACGGCCATTTCACCCGTGTATTTCCCAATGCCCGTCAGTTCCGGGGCGTAATTGAGTCCGTAGATCAGGATTCGCAAACTTGCCTTTCGTCGGTGGCTCTACCTGTCTATCCAGCTTATATCCAGCCACGCAACAACTCCCTATAATAAACAGGGAAGACCCCAAACAGATGCATGGTATGCAACTTGGTATGAAGTCGGTAAGACGTTTGGCACACCAGCCGCTCGCCGTGCTCGGCGTCTTTCTGCTCGTCGCGCTGGTTCTGTGTGCGTTCTTCGCACCCTGGCTTTCTCCTCAGGATCCGTCCCGCCTCAACCTTGGTGCACGGCTGCTTTCACCTGGCCATGGACATTGGTTCGGAACGGACCAGCTGGGCCGCGATATCCTTTCGCGGATACTATATGGCGCAAGAATCTCGCTCATCGTGGCGGTTTCTGTTGTTTCTTTGTCCCTGGGCATCGGACTCGCAGCTGGGCTTGCTGCTGGATTCTATGGCGGCTGGACGGATACTGTAGTCAATGTTTACGTGAGCAACGCGTTTCTCGCCTTGCCGGGCATCTTGTTAGCAATTGCGTTCGTGGCCTTCCTTGGGCCTGGTCTTTTCAATCTCATCCTGGCGCTCTCCATATCCGGCTGGGTGGGCTACGCAAGGCTGGTCCGGGCCCAGGTGCTGGCGGTGAAGGAACGTGAATTCGTCGAGGCGGCGCGCGCGCTCGGCGCATCGGACCTGCGTGTTATATTTCGGCATATTCTTCCCAACATCGTTCAGCCGCTCATTGTGCAGGCAGCGGTGGGCATGGCCGGCGCGGTTCTTGCAGAAGCCACGTTAAGCTTTCTTGGCCTGGGCGTTCCACCACCCACTCCAAGCTGGGGTGCTATGTTGAACGACGCACGTTCCCATTTGTTTGACTCACCGCACCTAGTAATTTTTCCAGCCGTTGCAGTTATGCTTGCGGTCCTGTCATTCAACTTCATCGGAGACGCATTGCGGGATTTCCTCGACCCTCGGACTCGTATGACGGGTGGCCTATGAGCAATACAGCGGACAAGCCGATAACGATTGGCGTCATCTCGGATACACATGGGTTGTTGCGACCTGCGGCGGTAGACGCGCTCCAAGGGGTCGACCATATTTTGCACGCGGGTGATGTGGGAGATATCCATGTTCTCGACGCACTGCGTATGATTGCTCCGGTCATCGCGATTCGCGGTAACGTAGATGTCTCCGGCGCATGTGCGATTCTTCCGCCGACCGAAGCCGTCGAGATCAAAGGGAGGCTCTTCTATCTGCTGCACAACCTAGAGCATCTAGATATATCACCGCATGCGGCGGGCATAGCTGCCGTCATCTTTGGGCATACGCACAGGGCGGAGATTCGCCATGACAATGTGCTTTATCTCAATCCGGGCAGCGCGGGCCCGCGGCGATTCGATCTTCCAATCACGGTTGCAAAGATCGTGATTGACGACGGAGAACTCATCGCGCGGATTATTCCGATCTAAGTGAACCGAGTCTGCTGCGTAGTTACGTCAGGCTAATAGCTCCGTTCGAGAAGTTGCTCAGGTCCGGGAAGACAGATGCCAGCTGCGCCGAGTTCAATCCCATCCAGGAACCAATTCCAGCTGCCATTTGCGATACGGACAAGGTGGGTACCCAAATTCCGTATCCGTTCAGGTCCATGCTTCCGCCTAGATCGAGGTCCGGATACGTGCCGATGATGCGTCCGCCTCGGATCCCACCTCCCAGGATGATCTGGTGGTTTCCCCAGGCATGATCTGATCCTCCTGCGACATTCGCGGTCATGCTTCGGTTGAAGTCAGAGTGAGTGCAGACGAGGACCTGATCGGCAAGTCCCATCTCATCCAGGGCGGACATAAAGGCTCCCAACCCGTTATCGAGTTCGGAGAGATTATCCGCGTGAAAAGGCAGTTGTTGTCCGTGCGTATCGTAGGTACCTTGCTGCGTGTAAAAGATCTGGCGGGATGCCCCGATGACGGATCGCCCTTTGATGATTCCTGCGATGGCTTTCATCGACTGACCAAATAAGCTTCCAGGAAACACTGTGTTGAATGGAGTACCAGAACTTTGAGCTTGCGCAATGAGAGCCTGCTGGCTGACCGCCTGTACCCGTAGCTCGGCGGCCTGGGCAACGATTGCATTCTGCGATTGCGCATCGGATGCGGCGATTGCCATGATCGCACTTTCCATTCCGGTAGGAAGGACAGAGGTAGAGCCAGGCTGGCTGCTTACGGCAATGCCTTGCACTGAACGCCCAACGGTGAAGATGCTCGCGCTGCCGCTGTTGAACATTGGGGGCAGAGAGCCCGACTGGGAGGAAATGAAATCAGCCATTCTTCCGCCCCAGCCGGTCGTCGGCACAAGAACGGTAGATGCGCTCTCCCATTGGTTGATTCCGGCGGGGTGAGAGAACAATCCCTGAGGTGCGAGATTCAGGTTGGCCAGAATCTGGGCTTTGGAGGCTGGAGCGGCGAGAGGTCCGACGTTCGCGATAACTGCCGCCCGCTGGCGGTTGTACATTGCGGCGACGTTGGGCAGTGCCGGATGCATTCCATAGGTCGGCGATCCGCCAGCGGAAGTTAGAGGTATGCAGGCGGATGCATTCAAGGCCAGTGAGGTGCGGACCGCTGCATATTGACCGTATGCGGCGCTATCCAGCGGAATCAGCATGTTATTGCCGTCGTTCCCACCTGTCAATGTCACAATCACAACTGCCTTGTAAGAGGAGGCAAGTTGTGCAAACGCTCTTTCACTGAGTTGATCGAACCATAAGGGACTGCTCAACGTGGCAAGTCCACCGCCGAATACCATCTTTGAAAATGCACGTCGAGAAATCATAGGAACCCCTAGTGTGAAACTGTAAAAGAATCCGCATTGAGCGCCAGAAAAAGCGCAGATTGCAGTTGAAGTTGAGTTTCGAAAGGATTGAGCTGAGAGCAATAGGACGTGATCGCGGCCTGCTCTTGAGGCGACATACGGCCGTGGTACAGAAGATGATTCAGCGCATCCAGCATGGCCGGTACAGTAGTGAAATTTTCAAACAACCAGGACGTCGCAGGATAATCAACGGTATAGCCTCCCGCCGCCTCATTTATGATTTGCCACAAGAAGTCGGTCTTCTTAATTATTGAAATGTTATTGAGTAGTCCGAATTCTGGACTTACTATTTTTGTTCCGGGAATGGAATAGGTCGGTGAAAAGAAGCCAAATACTGTGGGAGCGTACCAAAGATTCTCGCCGAAGGCGCCTGTGCTCCCATCGACTTGATCATCGCCGTAGGGCTCGTTGATTACGCTCATGACGGAGAGTTGCCATAGGAAGGGCTCCTGCAGGAAGCCGTCGGCAGCGGATGGCGTTGTGTCGCCGAGCCGGGCTTCGGGATCGAGCAGGATGGCGCGGACGACAGCCTCCATATCGCCCCTTACCCCTGATCCATTATTTTCGAATACACGAGAGATCCTCTGGATATATGCGGGGGAAGGGTTACTCGTCACAAGGCGCTGTATCAGCAGATGTGCAATGAACGGAGGAACGTTCGGATGATTGAAGATGGCGTCGAGAGCCATTTGTCGATCTTCGATCGCGGTCTGTCCTGAGGGAAGGATGACCGCACCGAAGATCAACTTGGCGCCCCTGTCGTGGGCCCATTCGAAGTCTGTGAGGGGAATGGAATAATCGACGCCCCATGCCGTGTCTGCCTGACTTACCGGGGTTGGATAAAACCATCCGGTCAATGCCCGGGTGAGGTCGATGACCGTGTCCTGATTGTAGGAAGGAATAGGAGATCCGGTGCTATCGAGTTGCTGTGACCCATCGTCATTCAACATAACCGGGCCTATGCTGAATAGCTGCATGATTTCGCGCGCGAAGTTCTGGTTGGGTTGGACGATTGGATCACTTGCTGCGGCATTCCCCGGTAGATTGAGGAGACCGGTTATGTTTGGGTTACTGGTAATGTCAGTTAGCAATTGCCGGAAGTTTCCAGAACTATCCCGCTGAAGCATCTCTTCGAAGTTTTCGCTTGCGGGATCGAAGTTGTCGATGTTTGGAACCATAAACGACTGCAATGCCAACGCGACTCGTTGCCGCAGCAGAGCAGTCCCTGTCACGGCGTTGCGTATCAGCTGTGTCTTTCCATTTCGGGATCGAGAGAAAGTCATCCCCGGCTGTTGAAACTGCTGGGTGATCCATGCGTCGAACCCGAGAGTCTGAATCGCCTGCACGACGTCAGGCCGTGGGCCCAGGGCTGCCTGGGTGGCGAATCGGGCGGCGGCATCATAGCTCACCGGCGTGACCTGAATTGGGATGGATTGGGCTGCGATGGGTTGTGTTCCACTACCTGCTGCGACCTCGGCAATAATCGATCCGGTAGTCCACGGATTTAGAAATCCGGTGGCTGTGATCGAAGACGAGGACGTAACGGTAGTTATCATCGGCTTGCCGCCGAGCAGAACGACATCACCGGCCCCAAATCCGGTACCTGTGATGGACAATGTTACGGGACCGCCGGCGAGGCTGGTGGGTTGAACCGTGATGGAAGGAAATATTGCTGGCAGCAAAAATGGAGCACTCTGGCTCACGCCGTTTCCTGAGTTGGAAACCGTTAGGTCAATGGTCGTATTCACGGGTGCGGTGAGAGACAGGACCGCGGACAAATGCGTCGAATCGATAAATGTGGTGGCTACGGGTGTCTGGCCCATCGAGAGGACCG
Source organism: Acidobacteriaceae bacterium (assembly GCA_035943695.1). Classification (GTDB taxonomy): domain Bacteria; phylum Acidobacteriota; class Terriglobia; order Terriglobales; family Acidobacteriaceae; genus Edaphobacter. The sequence goes on from DASZBW010000030.1 coordinate 127,881, forward strand.
ATCCTGAGGTAAATCCACTGCCGGTCGCAATGATCGGAGTTACCAGCCGATTCAGCTGGGCTGGGCTGGTCGAAACGATGGCAGGCGCGATATTAAGGATGTCGACGGTTGCAAAGCTTACGGAGCTTCCAAGAATGAAGCCGACTGAGATCGTGCTCGGGCTCGGCACGACTGCTGGGGCAAGATAATTTCCCTGCGCATCGATCGAGCCGTTGGACGATCCGCCCAGGACCACCCACTTGCCGCCAGTGACCGGAGTTCCTTGCTGTGTCGCTGTGAAGAGGTCGGTTCCCTGGATCTGCACACTCGGCTGGGTTGCTTGAACGCTGATCGCTGGCGGAGTTGGTGCGGCCGGTGCAATGATCGTAAGCGTGGTGCTCGAGGTTTGCGTGCCAGCGATGTAATTGACGATTACGGTGCTTGGGGTGGGTATCGTGGACGGCGCATGATAGAGGCCACTGGGGTCTACCGTTCCGTTGGATGCTGTTCCCGCAATCTGCCACTGGCCGCCAGTTACAGCTACGCCCTGCTGCATTGCTGCTAGTTGATCCACTCCTCCGGGCTGTACGGTGGCTTGCGCAGACTGGATGGTGATCGCTGCCGCGGTGGTTCCCTGATTGGTGGAGTTGATAACGGCGCTGCAGCCCGCTGTACCGAGCAGCGCAAGCAGGCATGCCAGGCGCCGTACGCGTATGAAGGCTACGAACCACCGGCTATCGATGTGAGTTGGCTTGCTACGACCCAATTTCATGAAGTGACCCTGCGAAAGATATCGCCGGAATCACTGCATCATCTGTGGTGTGACCTGAATCGGGACACTATTTGGCGGGGGATTGCGTAAAAAAGTAAACCGAGGTGGCGGGTAGGCTCACCGCAGCGGAGTTAGATACATGCTTCCGGAAATAGCGTTTTAGGACGGTCTGTGTTGATGCCGCGCCTCCACCCTTGCGGAGGCGCGGCACCGGGTTAGCGTTTGGGACCGAAGAACGCGATCATGCCGACTGTAAGTGTCTGTTGTGATGTTTTGGAAGGGCCGAAGTTGGAGGAGTCGTTTCCATATTCGAACACCTTCACGTTGGACCAGTCGTAGCGATACTCCGCGCGGACCAGGAGTCCAGCCAGCCATTTGTATTCATAGGTGGCAGTGAACTCCTTTAGCTTCTGTTTGGTGCCGGTGCCAATAGCAACAATGCCCGCAGACGTCGGGCCCTGGTCGGCAAGGTATTCAAATCGGCCAACCAGCGCTGCTTTTGCAGTGACCTGGCCGCGAGCGGATGCTGCGATACCTTGCAGGTGGCGCGAAGCAGCACGGCTTGCGGAGAATTCGCACTCACCGCATCCAGGGAACGCGGGAGTGTGATTCTGCGTGTAGTCATAGTTCACGTACATATTGAACTTTGCGGTGGGCGTCAGCAGCAAAGTGGTATCGAACAAGTTGCGATAGCCCTTTTGCGTTCCGGCGGGGGCAAGTGGAAATCCGCTGTTTTCAGGTCCGACATAATAGTTGGTGTTCCATGTGTACTTCGGCTTTACCAGCGAGCTGGTCAGGCCGATGGTCACGCCCCCGTTGTTGTCCGTCACGTTATTCCAGCCGTTCACCACCTGTACTCCCGCTGTCCAGGACTTGGTTACGGGCATCGAAGTGCGGAGGCCAAAGTGGTAATAGGGGATGGCTTCCGTGAAAAGGAGGCCGTGGGAGTAACTCCAGTTATTCATTGTTTCAATAACTTCCTGGCCGGCGGAAGTGACGAACTGTCCGAAGTCGAGTTCGAAGCCCTTGGCTTTGGTCGGTTTGACGCTGATGTACGCCTGCTCGATGTTGTTGATGCCGAGACCGTTCGATTGAAGATCCGTATTGGTCCGGCCGAACAGGATATCGGCGTGGATGCCGACTGGATCGGGATCATGGTTGATGGTCAGCTTCGCGGCCTCCAGGTTGAACTGGTTTAGCTCATCGAAGTTGTAATAGCCGCTGGTCTGGCTGGCAGGGCGATTCGCGTTGTAGCTGAAATATCCATCGAGGTAGCCGCTAAAGTCGACTGAGCCAACGCTCCATACCGGTGCCGCTGGTGGAGCGATTGGGGCTGGAGTGGAGCTAGTGGCTGTGGCCGGGTTGGAATCAACGGCAGTGGTTGAGGGTGCGGTGGTGGAAGTCTGCGCTCCCGCTACTACGGCGAAGCACATGAGTGCTCCTGCCATACCTTGCAACACGCTGTGCGGCCTTAAGTCCATTTTGTTCCTCCAAAAGTAAACGTTCAATCACTGCTGTGGGAGATGATGCCTGAGCTTGTAGGCCTTGGCTTGTCACTTTCTTTCGGCAACCGGTCAAGGTGCCTTGGAATATCTATCTCTCTCCCGGATATGTCTATGAACTCAAGAAACCCATGAGGAATCCATGAGGAAACAGCAAAGAAGAGAGATTTGACTGAAGAATTGCGCTCGAGAGACTATTTGGAGGCAAGTGATAGACTAATCCGCAAGTTACCCTTCAAAGTTCATGGAAATTCTGGTATTGGATTTCGGCTTTCTTCCGATTTGAAGATTATGTCCCTCTTGATTTCCGCACCCGACCCTTCGACACGAGCGCTCTGTCTGCATTGGGCCAGCGCGCTCGTGTCTACTGGATTGCCCGCACTTCCACGGTTGGGTCTTCTGGGGCGCTCCGCAAGCGGTTCAGCCCCTGAGCTGTCGAGTGGCATGAACCGGACGGAGGCTGATCGCCTCTGTGCCTTTGTGAACGACACCACTAAGCTAGACCCGCACCGCAAGCCTGGCCAACAGTTAGTTGAGCTGGTGAAGTCGATCTTCGATGCAGAGGCTGTAGCAATCTTCGACGATGACTTGCAGGAGTGCTATCAAACAGGGGAGTGGTTCGACGACGTGCAGGACGCGTTACAGAATATTTGTATCTTTGATACGGTCAGCGACGATGAGGAGACCGGCCTCAGCCGGCGCGTTCTGCATATGGGCAACCTGCCGATTGGTGCGATGATCCTGCGTGGTGAGACATCCGGCAAAATGGCGACCGCGATTGCTTCAGTTGTTGCGATAACCTTTGATCGGTACCACTCCTTTGCAAATGAGGGCCGAACGGAGAGCGCGCGTCAGGCCGAGCAGTTGAGGACGACGGTGCTCGATAGCCTGGCCCACGCCTATAAGACTCCGCTGACAGTGATTGGGACGGCGAGCGAGGGCCTAAGCGCAATCGGGAACCTCTCTCCTTCCCAGGCCGGCCTAGTCACGCTGATCAACGAGCAGACCGCTCTGCTTGCGCGTCTTACCACGCGGCTGCTCAAGACCTCGCGGATGCAGGCAGCCGATATGACTCCGCATGCGGCTAAGGTATCGATTGCGCCATTGATCGAGGACATACTGGCGAGCCTTCGCGAACAGCTCGCAAGCTTCTCGGTGAAGACGGTGATTGCGCGTGATGACCTCTCAATCCAGTGCGACCGCAGTCTTTTGGTCGCACTGCTGACGCAATATGTCGACAATGCCGCGAAGTATGGTCTGACGAATTCGAAGATCACCATTCGGGTTGTGGAAAAGGCTGGTCAGGTAATTTTTTCGGTGCATAGCTTTGGGCCGGTGATTCCGCCTGCGGACTTTGAGCGAATCTTCGATCGCTTTTATCGCTCTGCTGCTGCTTCAAATCGGGCGCCGGGTACGGGCATTGGCCTATCGGTTGCAAAGCGTACGGCGCAGGCTCAGGGCGGTCACGTGTGGGTGACCAGCGACAAGGTGAAGGGAACTACCTTCTATGCATCGCTGCCTGGCGTTCCGCAGGGAGGTGCGGGCGTATGAGCTCGTCTCCAGTATCTCCAACGATTCGGGTGCTTTTGGTGGACGATGAGCCGGCCATTCGGCGTGCGCTGCGTGCGCCGTTGACTGAGATGGGCTTTCAGACCACCGAGGCTTCGCGTGGAGAAGAAGCGTTGCACCTGGTGCAGACCCAGACCTTTGATGTTGTGCTGCTGGACGTCAACATGCCAGGGATGGGAGGTATGAAGACGTTGGTGCGGCTGCGTTCGATCGCGCCCAGGCTGCCCATCCTGATGCTGACGGTGGTGGACGGCGAAGAAGAGAAGATTGAAGCTCTGGAATCGGGCGCAGACGACTACATCACCAAGCCATTCAGCATCCGCGAATGCGTGGCGCGGATGCGGTCGGCCATTCGGCGCGCGCAGACGCCGGAGCGGAGCCAAGATGCACCCCTTTCGATTGGCGAGATTGAGGTGCAGCCTACTCGCCGCCTGGTGAGCAAGGCAGGGCAGCCGATTCACCTGACACGTAAGGAATACGACATTCTCTTCTACTTGATGACGCATGCCGGCCGGGCCGTGACGTATGGCAAACTCTTGACCTCGGTGTGGGGCCCGGATTACCGGCAGGAGGTTGATTACCTGCGAACGTTTGTGCGGCAGCTGCGTAAGAAGATCGAGGACGATCCATCGGATCCGAAGTATCTGCTTACCGATGCGTACGTGGGATACCGCTTTGCTGAGACGCCAATGGTAGTTGATGCTACTGCGCAACCATTAGCACCGGAGGTTCCATCTCCCAACTAGGCCTGTTGCTCATACGACGTACCTCTTGAAGAGAAGCGATGAATAAAGATCGAATCTTTAGCTATACCGCACCGGAGCTGTTGCCGATCCTTGATGAAATCCGACGGCGTGAGCCGATCTTTCACTCCCCGGAATTTGGGACGTCGGCCGCAGACTACGAACGTGTCGTAGCGGAGGACTACTGGGAGGTGGGGGCATCAGGGCGTCGGTATAGTCGAGAGTTTATTCTGAACAGCTTATATCCGGAGCCACCAGCGTTTGCAGAATCGCTGGGCTGGGAGAGCTGGGACTATGCGCTCCGTCGTCTCGGTCCCGAGACGTACCTCATCACGTATGTGCTGCGGCAGGGGGATCGGATGACGAGGCGGGCTACGATTTGGGAAAGTTCGCCGGGGGGTTGGCGGGTTCTTTACCACCAGGGAACGGTGGTTGCGGTGGAGGAGGACGACGTAGCTCCTTCGTAGGTCGCAGGAATGAGAAGAGAAGTGGAGGCCGGGTGGCTTCCACTTCCCTTCGGATCTGCTGAAGCTGTAGAGGTTATTTTTGTGCGGGGACGGTGTTAATGGTCTTCTGGATCTGGGCGATGATCTGGTACGGATCGGCCTCGGAGTTGGGACGGCGATCTTCGAGGTAACCCTTGTAGCCGTTCTTGATGAAGTTTACAGGCATACGGATGGATGCGCCGCGGTCAGAGAGGCCGTAGCTAAACTTATCGATGGACTGGGTCTCGTGGTGGCCGGTGAGGCGAAGGTGATTGTCCGGGCCATAGACGGCGATGTGAGCGGGCACGTTCTGCTCGAAGGCCTTCATGATGGATTCAAAGTATTCCTTGCCGCCGACTTCACGCAGGTACTTGGTGGAAAAGTTGGTGTGCATGCCGGAGCCGTTCCAGTCGCCCTTGATGGGTTTGCAATGCCACTCGACGTCGATGCCGTATTGCTCGCAGAGCCGCATCAGCAGGTAGCGCGCGGTCCAGACGTCATCGGCAGCTTTCGCGGAGCCTTTGGCAAAGATCTGAAACTCCCACTGCCCCTTGGCTACTTCGGCGTTAATGCCCTCGTGGTTGATGCCGGCAGCCAGGCAGAGATCAAGATGCTCTTCCACGATCGTGCGGGCGATGTCGCCCATATGTTTGTAGCCCACGCCGCAATAGTAGGGGAACTGAGGGATGGACGGATGACCTTCCTTGGGGAAGCCAAGAGGACGACCGTCCTGGAAGAGGAAGTACTCTTGCTCCAGGCCAACCCAGAGGTCAGGATCGTTCTGGATGGCGGAGCGATGGTTCGTAGAATGCGGCGTTCCATCAGGGAGCATGACCTCACTGAGGACGATGTAGGCGTCCGTGCGGCTGGTATCGGGGTAGAGCGCTACAGGCTTGAGAATGCAGTCTGAACTTTTGCCTTCGGCCTGGAGAGTGGAGCTGCCGTCGAAGCCCCAGAGCGGAAGGTCGGCGAGGGTGGGCGGTTTCTCGAACGATTCGAGCTTGGTCTTGCCGCGCAAACCCGGAACAGGCGTCTTGCCGTCCAGCCAGATGTATTCCAGTTTGTATTTCGTCATGGTGCGAGAATCTCCTGCCTGCTATGGGCGTTAGAAGTTATAGGTGCACGACAAGCCTAGCGGGATCGACATGAGGATTCCATGAAGATTTTCACCAGGGGACCGGAAGAGGGGTTTGTGGTGGTACCCACAACACACGAGAAGCAGCATCACCAAAGAAAGAATAAATGGAAATAGCGCCGGGCCAACAAATAAATGATGCTTATTGAGCAGAAAGGCTGGATCATCATCGTGGGGTAGGATCGGGACATAAGGCGCTTACATGATGATCTGTTTCTGAGAGGGGACGCTATAGGCCGAGGTCTGGCGTTCCAGTTCCTGATCTGCATCGTATCGACCTTCTCCTGTGTCCGGGGGAGCCAGGCGAAACTCTTCGAGAGCTCTGCGCTCATCGAACAATCGGTGGATGGCTGTGACTGCCGAGGCGAATGCAGAAGCAGGTACGGGGCGGGAAAAGTAGTAGCCCTGGGCTTCGTCGCAATTGCGCCTGGTGAGGAAGCGCAGGTGATCAGAGGTCTCCACGCCTTCTGCGATCACCTTGATTCCGAGATGGTGGGACATGGCCACAATGGTGCGGACTACAGTCGCGGCGTTGGGCTCGGTTACGGCTTTCATAACGAAGCTCTGGTCGATCTTCAGCCTGTCGACCGGGTATTGGAGAAGATAAGAGAAGCTGGAAAACCCAGTGCCGAAATCGTCGATGGCTACACGTGCGCCCAACTGGCGGATGCGCTGCAATTTTTCAAGGTTGGACGCCGAGTTAATCATCAGGGTGTTTTCGGTCAGCTCGACCTGGAGATTTTTTGCCGGGAGGCCGCTCTCTGCGAGCGCTTCGTCGATGATCTGGAGGAGGTTGCTCTGCTCAAACTGACGCGGGGAGAGATTGACAGAGACCGACAGGTCGATGCCCAGCGCGTCGCACAGCATTTTCGCTTGCTGGCAGGAACGCTTGAGCGCCCACTCGCCGATGGCGACGATAAGGCCCGTCTCTTCCGCCAGTGGGACGAAGGTGGTGGGAGAGATGATTCCAAGCCGGGGATGGTGCCAGCGGAGCAAGGCTTCCATTCCTATGACGCGGCCAGTGGGGAGCGAGACGATGGGCTGGTAGTGGAGGACGAGCTCGTCGCGAATGAGAGCATGGCGCAGTGCAGTGTCCATGGAGAGCCGCTCCTGCGACTCTTTCAGCATGGCCTCGGCGAAGATCTGAAATTGATTGCGGCCATTTTCTTTCGCGGCATAGGTGGCGGCATCGGCGCGTTCGAGCAGGCTGTCCACGTCTTCGGCGAAATCTGGGTAGACGCAGACGCCGACGCTGGCGGTGAGATTGACTTCGAGGTCTCCGACTACGGACGTGCTGGAGACGCGGTCGACCAGGCGCTTGGCGCAGCGCTCTACGTCGGCGAGGGTGGCGATATGGGGCATGACGACGACGAATTCGTCGCCTCCCAGACGACCCAGCGTGTCCGAGCGCCGTAGTGAGAGTCGCATTCGCTCCGCCATGCCGACGATGATCTCATCGCCGGCACGGTGGCCGAGCGAGTCGTTCATACGCTTGAAGTGGTCAAGATCAATGACGAAAACGGCGACCTTGCGTCCATGCAGCATGGCCTTCTCGATGGCTTCGGCGATGCGTTCGCGGAGGAGCGTGCGCCCTGGCAAGCCTGTGAGCTGATCGTGAGAGACCATGTGATTCAAATACGTGAGCAGCTGCTTGCGTTCGGTGATGTCGGATGCGATGGCGATGAAGCCGCTGATAGCTCCTTCGCCGTCTCTGACGGCATTGAGGGCCACGTGTACGGGAAGAGTGGAGCCGTCGTTGCGGATATAAGTCCACTCGCGCTCGTCCGTCTCGCCGCGGGCGACGTTGGAGGTGAGCAGATCGAAGCCCGAGAGTTGTGATTCATTCTGCGAGGCGCGGTCTTCAGAGTGGCGGGTTAGCTCGACTGGGTCATGCAGATTCGTGATTGAGGCCTTGCCGATGAGCTCATCGCGGCGGTAGCCAGTCAGGCGCTCGGCGGCTGCATTCATAGCCTGGATCATGCCGGTAGTATCAGTCTCGATGATGCTGACGGGAGCGTTTTCGAAGACGGAATTACTGAAGTCGGAGAGGTTGCGATAGCGCTCTTCGCGAGCCTTGATCACGGTGATGTCAGCCAGGGTGATGGCGAGGCCCGCGCCTAGCTTGGTCACTTTCTCATTGAGCCAGCGGTCGGTACCGTGTTCGGTGGGGGTCGACCTTTCCTGGACGAATGGTTCGTTTGACAGCTCGACCCTGCGATACGCATCGAACATGCCGCCAGTGCGGTATTCGGGGAAGAGGACGCAAAGGTCCTGATCGAGCAATTGAGAGCGCGGGGTCTGAAGAATTCGCTCTGCGTTTGCGTTCGCGTAGACGAAGCGATAATCGACGATATCGCCTGCGGAGTTGCGCACGCTGTCGAGTAGGAAGAAAGCATCTGTGCTGAGCTCAGCTGCCTCGATGAAGCGTGCGTCTTCTTCGCTGGCTCGGCGGTGAGCTACGGTGCTGTTCTTTTCGCGCCAGACGAGCAGGACGGTGGTGAGGAAGACTGCGCCCCAGATAAAGACTCGGACCTGCGAGGACGATAGAGTCTGTGAACCTGCTTCAAGCCGCCACACGAGCAGTAACAGGGCCGCGAGGCCCGCCCCGACGCGGATGATCCTGGCACGGTGATGGGCTGTTATCGTCTTTTTGATCAAGCCAGCCTGCCTTCTATCCCACAGAACGGGAGATTCGGGGATATGTCTACATGAGATAGGGCGCAAGAATCTGCTCTACTTCTGAGTCAAGCAAGGCTAGCATCGGCTTTGCGGATTTGAACTCACCGAGATGGTTCAGGCGATACAACTTCCGGACTACAGTTTGGGTCGTCTGTTTGGGTCGTCCAAGTTACTTATCAGTAACAGTTTGCAGAGAGGCGGACCGCGCTCATGCGCATGAGGCAATCATTCCGGGGCGGTTGGACTCATCCAGCCGTGGAGCAGCATCCAGTTCTCCAGCAGCGTGGGCCAGACTTCCAGTTCGGAGAGTCCTTTCAGATGTTGGCCCATGCCGGTGCCGTGATAGCCGAGCTCGAAGATGTGTAACTCAGCGGGGACGCCTGAATGCTTGAGGGCGTCATAGTATGCGGTCGAGTTGAGTGAATTTACAGTCTGGTCGGCGGTGGTGGCATAGATGAAGCTGGGGGAAGTGTCGCGAGTCACGTGGCGCGCGTAGGAGATGCTGTCGAGCATCTCAGGCGAGGGATGGGCGCCCAGGATAGCCTCCATGTTGGTTGAGCGCGGGATCGACTCGTCCATGCTGAAGCGGGCGTAGGAGAAGATAGCGAAGTCGGGATGCGCGGAGACGCGTTCGACCGGGTCAGTGCTGGACTTATCGCGGTCGAAGGGCTCCGTGGCGAGGTAGCCGGCGAGGTTTCCGCCTGCAGAGAATCCCCACACGCCGATCTTGTCAGGGTCAAGGGCGTAGTTAGCGGCGTGGCTACGAACGTACCGGACGGCGCGCGCCCCGTCGAGCATCGGGACCGGATATTTGTATCGGGGACCGAGTCGATACTGAAGGACAAATGCTGCAATGCCATGCGCGGCCAGCCATCTGGCTTCGACCGCCCCTTCCTTTTCAAATACAAGGTCGGTGTAGCCTCCGCCTGGCAGAACGATGACGGCGGAGCCGACCCCGGACCCTTCGGGTGGGTAGTAGAAGAGCTTAGGCAGGTCGGCTGGAGCTGTGCCCTTGGCAAGGGGGGCGGGGCCCGGCCACAGCGGAGTTGTCTTGGCAAAGCCACTTGGCTGGTGTTCTGGTGGTGGCGCGGTTTTGGGATTGCGGGTCTGTGCGTGCATGGATGCCGCGACCAAAGAGAGCAGCACGGTTGACGAGATCAGATGGGCGAATTTCATGCTGCAGCCAGCATAGCGGGAATGCCTGGAGATGAATCTCGCGTCTGGGAAATTTCGTACAAAGGCAACTGTTTTGGTTCCTTACCGTCTATTGTCATGGGATGACTAAGCGTAAGTTTTGGCGGATCAGTGCGGCTCTAGTTCTGCTTCTCGCTGGCTGTGGCGTGTCGTGCCTGGGTGCACAGGGACCGGTTTTGACGGCACCTCCGGCGGAAAATGCGTCGGCTGAGACTGGTACTGCCGCGCTGTCGAAGGCGGATGGGCCGCTGGTGACGATCCCTTTAGTGGCTTATGACAAGAAGGGGCAGCTAGTCGAGAATCTGACGAAGGACAACATCGCTCTAGAGGTGGATAAGAAGCCGCGTGAGATTCGGTCCTTCCTCCACGCTGCAGATCAGCCTTTGACGCTTGGGCTTCTGGTGGATGTATCGATGAGCCAGCGCGATGTTATCGACGACGAGCGGGCCGCAAGTGCGGGTTTTCTCGATGACGAGTTGAAGGCAGATCGCGGCAAGGGGTTTGTGATCCAGTTTGCTCGGCAGGTGGACCTGCTGCAGGATACAACCGGGTCGAAGACTCTGCTGCTGGCGGGATTGAAGCAGTTGACCACCGACGCGGGAAGCGGCGAGCCGGAGCGAGACAGGGCTTCCGTGACAGATGAGAAAGACACCAGGACGAATACGGATGGTCGCAAGGAGCGCAAGTCTGCGCTGTATGACGCCCTGTTGCTTTCCTCGGACGAACTGATGCGGAAGCAAGCTGGGCGTAAGACAGTCATAGTTCTTTCGAACGGCGTGGACAGCGGAAGCAAGGAGTCGCTGGGTTCGGCGATTGAGGCGGCGCAGCGGGCAGACGTGGTGGTGTACGCGATTTACTACAAGAGCCATGAAGATCGTGGACTTGGAGGGCGGGATCAGGGGCGTCAAGGCAGTGGCTATCCGGGCGCTGGCGGGGGTGGTTATCCCGGTGGAGGCGGATACCCGGGCGGCGGTGGATATCCCGGGGGCGGTGGCTATCCGGGGAGTGGAGGCGGCTATCCTGGCACTGGAGGGCAGCGGAGACAGCAGGAAGCTCCTCGTCCGGATGGACGGAAGACGCTGCAACGGATCGCAGATGAGACGGGAGGACGGCTCTTCGAGGTGAATAAGAAGGACACGATCGCGGGAATTTACAAAGAGATACAGGATGAACTGCAGGCGCAATATCAGCTGGAGTTTGTGCCGGATAAAGATGCGGCGGCAGAGGGATATCACCGCATTGAGCTGACGCCGAAGCCGAAGGACCTCTATCTCCAGACGCGGGACGGTTACTTTGGCCGGGAGTAATTAGAAATGGGCGAGGAGGTCGGCGAATGAGCCCAGTTCCAGCAGGCACTGTTCCTTGGCAGGCTGGCTAACGATCTCGTGCTCAAGTACCCACGTGAATCCGTGGGGGATAAAGACGGCGTTGAGTCCGGCGGCGAGAGCCGGATTGATATCAGACTTCGGACTGTTGCCAATCATCCAGGTGCGGGCGCGGTCACACTCGTGCTGGTGGGCCAGTTCGCGGTAGGCGTCGTGGTGTTTCTCGTCGAGGACCTCGATGGCAGCGAAGTGCGGTCCAAGGCCTGAGCGACAAAGCTTATCGCGCTGTTCGGCGTCGTCGCCTTTGGTGACCAGGATGCAGCGGTGGCGCGCAGCGAGCAGCGGGAGGGTTTCAGCTACGCCAGCGAGCAGCTCGATCTCGTGCTCCGCGATGGACTGGGTGAAGCTGACGATGCGTTCGTGCTTCTCCTGTGTAAGCGGCTTGTCGGTGAGCTGCTCGAAGCACTTGATCAGGGACTTGCGAAAGCTTTTCAGGCCGTAGCCATGGGATTGGATAGTGGCTCGCTCGACTCGGTTGAGGTAGTCGCGCACCTCCTCCGGCGTGTGGGTGCGATGATCGAGGTAAGAGATGAAAGAAGAGATCGCCTCTTCAAAATAAATGTTGTTTTCCCATAAGGTGTCGTCCGCGTCGAAGAGGAGGGTCTGGCCTGGGGAGTATCGCGTTGGAGATTTTTGGGTGGAGGTTCTCATAACGGCGTCAGTATTTCGCAGTGCGTCTGGTGTATTGGATGCAGGCAAAGGATATCAGGTAGTTGCAGATTCTCTCGGTCCGGGCGAGGTAGACTTTGAAGATTGTTGAGGAGGCAGGCCATGGCTGGATTCGAGAAGGACTTGACGCAACTTGAGACGGTAGTAGATCGGCTGGAGCGCGGCGAGTTGAGCCTGGATGAGTCGGTGCGGCTGTTTGAAGAGGGGATGAAACTAGCGCAGGCGTGCCGGGTGGAGTTGGATCGGGCGGAGGGGCGAATCCAGGTGCTGGTCGAGGGGAAGGGGGGGACCATGCAGGTGGCGGAGCTGGAGGTCGATGAGGACGAGGATCTGGATGTCGACGAAGACGAGGACGAGGAGTAGTACCTTTTCACGGAGAAACATACCGACAAGCTGGGTGACTGGCTGGAAAAGGTTTGCCAAGAGGGGTCGCCGTCGCGAACAAGATCCTCGAGGGAAGTAAAAAAGGCAAATTCGGGGACCTTGCCGGCATTGCGAGCATGGGATTTCTGGTTTGTGCCGGTTTCGGTTAAGATGGACAGAGATAGCTTTCTCAAAGCGCTTCGGCCAGCGCAACGAAAAACTCTGTTTTGAAGAGTTTTTCCTTTATATTAATAAGTACCGATTGTCACTTTTTTCCCTTACGCTGCCTGGTCTGCTTAGAGCGGACGTGTCAATTAATCTCCGGACTGGATTTTCCGGCGTAGGAGTTGCATTCCCGAAGTGTTCTTCTGCCGCGCGGAGAGCGCTTCAAAACAGGAAGGTTGCCATGAAAACTTTTGAGCGTAGTCACGGAATTCCTGACGCGCAGGGCCTATATCACCCTCAGTTCGAACACGATGCGTGCGGCATGGGGCTTGTGGCCAGCATTCGTGGCGAGAAGACCCACGACATTATCCGCAAGGGGCTGGAGGTGCTGATCAACCTTGAGCATCGCGGGGCTGCGGGTAGCGATCCGGAGACGGGTGATGGCGCTGGCATCCTGATCCAGATTCCCCATGACTATTTCGCGGTGGAGTGCGACAAACTGGGCATGAAGGTGGGCGAGGCTGGGGAGTATGCAGTGGCCATGGTCTTCCTGCCGGTGGACAAGCAGGCGCGCTTGCAGTGCGAAGGTGTATTTGAACGCATGGTGCAGGCTGAGGGCCTGAACGTGCTTGGATGGCGCGATACCCCGGTAAACGGCGATCTGATTGGCCGTGAGGCGCGCGCATCGCAGCCTTATATTGAGCAGCTTTTTGTGGGGCGTCCTGCCGGGATGGATGAAGCGGCGTTCGAGCGCAAGCTCTATCTGGTGCGGCGGCGGACCGAGAATGAGATTGCAGCTTCGGAGATTGAAGACAAAGCCGACTTCTATGTGCCTTCGTTCTCGTGCCGGACAATCATCTACAAGGGGCTGATGCTGGCTCCCCAGATTGAGAAGTTTTATATCGAGCTGGCAGACCCCAGGGTGAAGAGCGCGCTGGCGCTGGTGCATCAGCGATTTTCGACGAACACGTTTCCCAGTTGGAAGCTCGCTCATCCGTTCCGATACGTGGCGCACAATGGCGAGATCAATACCATCCGCGGTAACATCAGCTGGATGAATGCCCGGCAATCTGTGCTTCAGAGTCCGCTGTATGGGGACGAGATCAGCAAGCTGTATCCGGTGGTGACCCCCGCCGGAAGTGACTCGGCCGCGCTGGATAATGCGGTTGAGTTCCTCTTCCAATCCGGCCGCTCACTGGCGCACGTGATGGCGATGATGATTCCCGAAGCGTGGGCCGGTAATCCGGATATGGATGAAGACAAGCGCGCGTTTTACGAGTATCACGCGTCGCTGATGGAGCCGTGGGATGGCCCGGCGGCGGTAGCGTTTACCGATGGGCGATTTGTTGGTGCGACCCTGGACCGAAATGGTCTGCGGCCCGGGCGTTACATTGTGACGAAGGATGACCTGGTTGTATTGGCGTCTGAGGCTGGTGTGATCGAGGTGCCTGCGGAAGATGTTCGTAAGAAGGGGCGGCTGCAGCCGGGGCGCATGTTCTTAGTCGATACGGTGGAGCATCGCATAATTTCGGATGCGGAGATCAAGAAGAATCTTGCGGGGCGCCAACCTTATGCGGAGTGGTTGAAGGAGCAGCAGGTCTGCCTGAGCCAGTTGCCGGAGCCGTACCGCGTGATCGAGTCCGATCCTGAGACTCTGCTGCGTCGTCAGCGGGCCTTCGGATATAGCGAGGAAGATCTGCGTGTGCTGATCGGGCCGACGGGCGCGGCGGGCGAGGAGCCCATCGGGTCCATGGGAACCGATACACCGCTGGCATGTCTGTCCGATAAACCCCAGCAGTTGTTCAGCTACTTCAAGCAATTGTTCGCGCAGGTGACCAACCCTCCGATCGATCCGATTCGCGAAGAGATGGTGATGTCGCTCATCAGCTATATCGGTACCGAGCGGAACATCCTGGATGAGGCTCCGGAGAACTGCCATACGCTGAAGCTGCAGCATCCCTTGCTGACGAACCGTGATTTGGAGAAGCTACGGCGGGTATCCTCGGGCGATCTGCTGGCGACCACGTTATCAACCCTGTTCCGTGCTGAAGATGGCGAAGTCGGATTAAAGCATGCGCTGGATGACTTGAGCACGCGGGCGGCTCATGCTGTCGCTTCGGGCTATTCGCTGCTGATCTTGTCCGACCGTGGCGTAAACTCGACCCTTGCACCCATACCGAGCCTGCTCGCGATGGCCGCAGTTCACAATCGGCTGGTGCGCGACAAGACGCGAACCCAGGTTGCGCTCATCATCGAGAGCGGAGAGCCGCGTGAGGTAATGCACTTCGCACTGCTGATCGGCTATGGCGCGAGCGCGATTAATCCTTATCTTGCATTCGAGACGCTGCACGATATGAAGCGTCGCAACCTGCTGCCGGAGAAGATTACGGCCGATTATGCAGAGAAGAATTTCATCAAGGGCATCAACAAGAGCCTGCTGAAGACCTTTTCGAAGATGGGTATCAGCACGCTGCAGAGCTATCGCGGTGCACAGGTGTTTGAGGCAGTGGGCCTCAACAAGGCGTTGATTGACGCGTATTTCTCAGGTACTGCATCTCGAATTGAGGGCGTGGGGCTGGATGTTCTTGCGCGTGAGGCGCAGCTGAAGCATTCTTTTGCGTTCCAGGAGTTGACCGAGTCGGAGACCGACCTGGTGGTTGGCGGACAGTATCAGTATCGCGAGGGCGGCGAGTATCACCTGCTGAATCCGACTTCGATCAGCAAGTTGCAGATGGCGGTGCGGCAGAATAATCCTGCGACCTTCCAGGAGTACACCGACCTGGTGGATGAGCAGAGCAGGCATCTGTGTACGCTGCGCGGACTGATGAAGTTGAAGTATGCGGATGCGGCTATACCGATCGACGAAGTTGAGCCGGCGAAAGAGATCGTGAAGCGCTTCACGACTGGCGCGATGAGCTTCGGTTCGATCAGCAAAGAGGCTCACGAGACGCTCGCCATTGCGATGAACCGCATTGGGGGCATGTCGAATACAGGCGAGGGTGGCGAGGACTCGGCGCGCTTCAAGCGCGATGAGAATGGCGATCTCCGCCGTAGCGCGGTGAAGCAGGTGGCGAGCGGACGCTTTGGCGTGACTGCGAACTACCTGGTCAACGCGGACGAGATCCAGATCAAGATGGCGCAGGGCGCGAAGCCAGGCGAAGGTGGCCAGCTGCCTGGACATAAAGTTGACGACTTTATCGCGAAGCTGCGCTATTCGATTCCCGGTGTGGGCCTGATCTCGCCTCCGCCACACCACGATATCTACTCGATTGAAGACCTGGCGCAGTTGATCTTCGACCTTAAGAATGTGAACCCGAAGGCTCGCATTGCGGTGAAGTTGGTTGCTGAAGCTGGTGTCGGCACGGTGGCTGCAGGCGTTGCTAAGGCGCATGCGGATGTGGTGCTGATCTCTGGCGACAACGGCGGAACCGGCGCTTCACCCCTCAGTTCGATCAAGCATGCCGGTTTGCCCTGGGAGCTCGGGCTGGCTGAGACGCAGCAGGTGCTCCTGTTGAACGATCTGCGCAGTCGCATCAAGGTGCAGACGGATGGCAAGCTACAGTCGGGGCGTGACGTAGTGATTGCCGCGCTGCTGGGTGCGGAGGAGTATGGCTTCGCGACTATGCCTTTGATCTCGATGGGCTGCATTATGCTGCGGAAGTGCCACCTGAATACCTGTTCGGTCGGCATTGCGACGCAGGATCCGGTGCTCCGTTCGCGGTTTACGGGAACTCCGGAGCATGTGATCAACTTCTTCTTCTTTATCGCGGAGCAGGTTCGCGAGCACATGGCGAAGCTTGGCTTCCGCACGGTGGATGAAATGGTGGGCCGTGTAGACCGGTTGGACGCGTCAATTGCTAATGCGCACTGGAAGGCGAAGGGGATCGACCTTTCGTCGATCCTGTTTGCTCCGACGCTGCCATCGCATGTGAAACGGCGCAGGACGCAGGCGCAGGATCATGGGTTAGACCAAGTGCTGGATCATGCGTTGATCGCCGCGGCTCAACCCGCGATTGAGGCGAAGACGCCTGTTACCGGAACCTTTGCGATTCGCAATGTACATAGGACGGTGGGCGCCATGCTGGGCGGTCAGATCGCTTCACGCTACGGTACGGACGGGTTGCCGGATGAGACGATTCACTTCAAGTTCAACGGTTCCGCGGGTCAGAGCTTTGGTGCGTTTGTGCCGAATGGCGTGACGCTGGAGCTTGAGGGCGACGCGAATGACTACGTGGGCAAGGGACTTTCGGGCGGGCGCATCATCGTGTATCCGCCCAAGACTTCGAGCTTCCTCCCGGAGGAGAGCATTCTGGTTGGCAACGTTGTGTTGTATGGTGCGACCGGTGGCGAGGTATTCCTGAGCGGCATCGCGGGCGAGCGGTTTGCGGTTCGCAACTCCGGAGCAACAGCCGTTGTGGAAGGCGTCGGCGACCATGGTTGTGAGTACATGACTAACGGTACCGTGATTGTGCTGGGGAATACCGGACGCAACTTTGCCGCGGGCATGAGTGGTGGACGAGCGTATGTGTACGACGACCAGGGCGACTTCTCGACGCGCCGATGCAATCGAGCAGGTGTCGATCTGGAATCGCTTGCTAGTGACGAGGACTTGACCTTGGTGCGCGGTCTGCTGCAGCGGCACATCGAGCTGACTGGAAGCCCCCAGGCGGCTTGGATACTGGAGCACTGGGAGACGACACAAGCCCGATTTATCAAGGTGTTTCCGCATGAGCACAAACGCGTGCTTGGTGTGCCGCGTACGGAGGCGGTGTATATCTCCCCAACAAATCTCGCGCCGTTGGTGGCGTCTGGGCAGGTGCAGCATGGGTAAGGTTACTGGTTTTCTTGAGCTCGATCGCGAGCAACCGACGCGCCGCAAGGTGGAAGAACGGCTGAAGGACTGGCGAGAAATTTACGAGCCGTTTCCTGAGGAGAAGCAGAAGGAGCAGGGTGCGCGTTGCATGGATTGCGGCGTTCCGTTCTGCCATAGCGGATGTCCGGTGAACAACCTGATTCCGGACTGGAACGACCTGGTTTATACAGACCGCTGGGAGAACGCGATCCGTCGGCTGCATGCGACGAATAACTTTCCAGAATTTACTGGGCGCATCTGTCCAGCTCCTTGTGAAGCGGCTTGCGTGCTGGGGATCAATCAGCCGCCGGTTTCGATCAAGCTGATCGAGCGCAGCATTGTGGAGCGGGCATGGTCCGAAGGCTGGATCAAGCCGGAGCCGCCGCAGGTGAAGACGGGCAAACGAGTTGCCGTGGTGGGCAGCGGACCGGCAGGGTTGGCGGCTTCTCAACAGTTGCGTCGGGCGGGCCACTCGGTGACGGTGTATGAGAAAAACGACCGCATCGGTGGATTGTTGCGGTATGGCATTCCGAACTTCAAGCTGGAGAAGCATGTGATCGACCGGCGGCTGGAACAGATGCGCGCCGAGGGCGTGACGTTTGTGACCAACGCTCACGTTGGCGTGAACGTTCCAGTGGAGACGCTCACGGACGAGTACGATGCCGTGCTGCTGACGGGTGGTGCGGAGCGGCCGCGTGATCTGCCGGTGCCGGGACGTGAGCTGAAGGGCATCCACTTTGCGATGGAGTTCCTGCCGCAACAGAATCGGCGCAATGAAGGCGATACGGTCGATCCTTCGCTGGCCATTTTGGCTGAAGGTAAGAGCGTAGTGATTCTGGGCGGCGGCGATACAGGCGCCGACTGTCTGGGGACTAGCCTGCGGCAGCATGCGAAGGTGGTGCATCAGTACGAGATTATGCCGAAGCCTCCGGCGCAGCGTTCGCCGAATACGCCCTGGCCCATGTGGCCCCTGCAGCTGCGGACGGAGAGCAGCCACGAAGAGGGCGGCATTCGCGACTGGGGCATCAACAGCGTAAAATTTACCGGCGAGAATGGCCGAGTGAAGCAACTGCATGCCGTGCGGGTAGGCGCTCCGCCGAAGTTCGAGCCGGTTGAGAGCAGCGAGTTTACGGTTGAGGCGGACCTGGTGCTGCTGGCGCTTGGCTTCCTCGGGCCGGTGCAGTCGGGGATGATCGAGCAGCTTGGGCTGAAGCTCGATGCTCGCGGGAACGTGGCTACGAATGCTGAGTACATGACGTCGGTTGAGGGCGTGTTTGCGGCGGGCGATATGCGGCGCGGACAGTCGCTCGTGGTTTGGGCGATCTCGGAAGGGCGCAAGGCTGCTGAGGCTGTGGATCAGTATCTCTTTGCCAAATCGGCTTCGCTGCCGGTGGGCCGTAAGGTGCTGGTATAGGTCTTGCGACGGGTAGTCCGGGTCTGGATCGAGCGGCCACGGCTGTCGGGTACACTGGTTTTGCAGCATTCGTGGCTCCTTTCATGGTGCTGATGGCTGATCTAGTGCGAATGCGGGCGAGTAGCTCAATTGGATAGAGCACCGGCCTTCTAAGCCGGTGGTTGTGGGTTCGATCCCCGCCTCGCCCACCACATTTAATCGAACCTTAAGCGGCATTGTGCGATGGTAGGGGTCAGTTTGGTGGACCGCATGCGCAACAGGCGGCATGGGTAAGGATGATGCATTCGTGAAGCATAGGCTTAAGTTCAGGGCGGTGCAGTGCTGCTGCCTGATGCTGTTTATGTTCGTAGCTGGCCGAAGCGCGTGGGCTCTCTCAGCTTTTGAGGAACGACTCTCAAGCGGGCTGCCGGATGCGCCGTCGGTCATGGCTGCGAATGCTTCTGGGACATCGAAGGCAGGCGCGGAGGCTCCGCTGGAGCTGCAGGATCATCCGCGGGTGACGGTGGTGCAGGTACCTGTGAATATGGTGCAGGATGGGCTGCATATTCTTATCTCGCCGGTGTATCTGCGATGGCATGATGCGAAATGGCTGGTGCCAATGGCAGGCGCTACTGCGGCTACGCTGGCGACTGATACCAGGACGATGACGGAGGTCGTGAGCCGGAATTCATCGTTTAATCAGACCAGCGTCGACGTGTCGAATGGGCTGGTGGGCGGAATGATCGCGGCTCCGGTTGCGCTGTTTGGGTTCGGGATAGCACGCAGGGACGAGCGGTCGCGTGAGGCGGGGCTGCTGGGCTCCGAAGCAATGGCGGATGCGTATATCGTCGACCAGGTGGTGAAGCTGTGTGCCTTTCGCGAAAGACCGCTGGTGGATAACGGACAGGGCGAGTTTTACATCGGCAGCTCGGGCATTGACTCCTCCTTTATCTCGGCCCATAGCATGGTGGCCTGGTCCTCGGCTGCGGTGATAGCAGGGGAGTACAGGTCCAAGTGGGTGCAGCTGGGCGTGTACGCCGCCGCGGCTGGTGTAAGCGCCACACGGGTCATGGGACAACAGCATTTTCCCAGCGACGTGCTGCTGGGGGCGGCTGGCGGCTGGCTGATCGGGCACTATGTATTCCGCGCCCATCATCATTTGCCTCTCGAACATAGGACCAAGTGATCCGGTGCATGCGATAAAAGGTACTGACGGGTTGCTCTCAGGGCTGGAATACTTTATTCTTGGAGAGTTGCAGCTGAGTGGATCTTGACTCGCAGCATGTGCGCCCGTAGCTCAGCTGGATAGAGCAACTGGCTACGAACCAGTAGGTCGGAGGTTCGACTCCTTCCGGGCGCACCATTCCTTTCTTTCCCGCTTCTCAATCTCTTTCTCAACTTTCACCTCGCGGCCTGCGGGTAAAACTTTCTGCATTTTTTTAGGGGGTACCTTGGTCGCAAAGTATCCCTTTCAAAGGACTTACTAGGTGGGGTACGTCCGCCTATGGCCCTAAGATATTGATATGCAAGCGGTTACGGCTAAAGTATCCCTTCTAAAGGGGTTGTGGTGATGGTTGTGCCCGGTTTGAGGTGGTGGACCGAGGTCAGGTGGTGAATGACCAATGCCGGCTTGCGCCGGAAAAGCTTTTATTTTTCTACTGTTTTAATTGTACCGGTTTGACCATAACTGCTCGCCAACTGATGAGGCGGGGGTAGGATGCTGAGAGAGAAGGGTTTGTTTGCGATTTCAACAGGTCGGGGTGTTGACAGGTTTTGTACCGGCTTATTGCCGGTCATGGGCAGGAGGCGCATACGTTCGACCCGGTGGCGTCGAACGACGGAGGTTCTGACTCTGCGAGTCAGAACGACGCTTCATGAAATGTGTGGCTTGCAAGATTTGGTCCCTGGGAAATTTGTGGGTGGCGGACTTGTAGGGTTAAGGATTCGTGGGGGAGAAGAGCGAAAGCGAAGAAGATAATCGACCGACGTGCCTTTGTTAGGGCACACGGTAGAGGGCATGCCCCAGGGTTAAAACCCCTGATTCGTGGCGAGCCAGAGAGGCCCAAGGCTGAAGCCTTGGGTTACCTAGAGGCAACTGTGCTGGCGAAGGCGATACGGAGGTTCTGCGCTCTTAGCAAAGTATGGAGGCCTGGCCGTACTCAGAAAAATTCGAGGGTGGCCCTTCTCGACGAAATATCGGGTCTGGCCGTGCTCGGTGCGATAGGGGTCTGGCTGCGCTCGACGAAATATGGGTACTGGCCGCGCTCAGGAGGACATGAGTTAGTGGGATGCGGTTTCGGTGGCAGATTCGATTGGGACAGGTGGGGCGGCAGCGGTGGTGTTCAGGGGCGGAGCGGTGGTCAGGGTGGTGGCGGCGGAGTTGGCTAGGTGGAGGATGCGGGTGGGAAGGATGCCGAGGATGAGTGTGGCGGCGGCGGTGAGGAGGATGGCCAGGGCGGCTGGTGCGGAGATGCGCGGGAGTGCTACCCGGGCAGTTGCAGGAGATGTGGCGAGGGGAGTTTGTACATCCCACTCATCGCGGTGAGACTGCGATGAATGGGGCACCCGAGAGGTGAGGGGGGTGCCAGGTAGGGCGTGGTCGGCGGGGGTTAGGGCGCCGGCGTCCTGGGCGGTGAGCGGCTCAGGCCTGGTGTAGACGGAGCTGAGCAGGCGGAGGTAGTAGAAGCAGGCAACGCCGCTGTTGAGCAGGCCGATGACGGCTAGCCAGACGTGTCCGGACTGGAGGGCGGAGGTGAAGACGTAGAACTTGCCGAAGAAGCCGCCGGTGAAGGGAATGCCTATCAAGCTGAGCAAGAAGAAGGCGAAGACGGCGGAGAGGATGGGGCGGCGGAGGGCGAGGCCCTTGAAGTCGTCGATGGTGCGGAGGGTTTCCGAGTAGCCGGAGACCTGGGTGACGATGGCGAAGGCTCCGACGTTCATGGCGGCGTAGGCGGCGGTATAGAAGCAGGCTGCCGCGATGCCGGCCTGAGGGAAGGCGGTGAAGGCTACGAGGAGGTATCCGGCGTGGGCGATGGAGGAGTAGGCGAGGAGACGCTTGACGTCGGATTGCTTGAGTGCGCCGAGGTTGCCGAGGGTCATGGAGACGGCGGCGAGCAGCCAGAGGAGCATGGACCAGCGGTGCTGCATGTGCGGGAATCCGGAGAAGGTGAGGCGGAGCAGGACGGCGAAGGCGGCGGCCTTGGGTGCGGTGGACATGAGTCCGACGATGGGGGCGGGGGCTCCCTGGTAGACGTCGGGTGTCCAGAGATGGAAGGGGGCGGCGGAGACCTTGAAGCCGAGGCCGATGAGCATCATGGCGAGGGCTAGGAAGGCCATGCGCGGCGTGGCGGTGGTGCCGAGGGCTGCGGCGATGGCGGCGATGGAGGTGGAGCCGGTGGCTCCGAAGGCTAGCGCGATGCCGTAGAGGAAGAAGGCGGTGGCGAAGGAGCCTAGGAGGAAGTATTTGAGCGAGGACTCGGAGGCGGAGGCCTGGGATTTGCGGAAGCCGGCCATGATGTAGGTGGAGATGGAGGAGATCTCGAGTCCGATGAAGACCATGAGGAGTTCGGTGGAGCAGGTCATGAGCATCATGCCTACGGAGCCGAAGAGGACTAGGGCGTAGTACTCGCCGGCGTGGGAGGCGTGGCCATCGAAGTAGTCGAGGGAACTGAGGAGGGTGGCTACGACTACGGCGGCGATGAGGAGGTGGAAGAAGATGCTGAAGGCGTCGACCTGGATGGAGCTGCTGAAGGCTAGCAGTGGGTAGCCTAGGGTGCGGACGATGCCTAGCTGGTAAAGGCTGGCGTATCCGGCGATGCAGGTGGAGAAGATGGCTAGCCAGCCGAGTGGCTTGCGGGTGGTGCCGGGTTTGAGGACGGCTTCGACCAGCATGATGAGGATGCCGGCCAGGGTGAGGATGTACTCGGGCAGGAGGGCGAGGATGTTCGGGGTGAGGTGCGGCATTAGCGGCCTCCTTGTGTGAGGGAGGCGGTGGTGACGGGTGGAGAGTTTACGTCCCATTCATCGCGATGAAGCTGCGATGAATGGGGCACCCGGGGGTTTGTGGGTGGTAGAGAAAGAACGGGCAACGGCAAAGACGAAATGCGGGGGTTCTTTGCTCCGCTCAGAATGACACGCTCGGGTGCGGGGTAGAGGGCGGTGGTGACGGCGATGGGGTCGACGGCGCGCATCCAGTAGGGGGAGGCCAGGCCCATGATGAGGAAGAGGGCGGCCATGGGCCAGAGGGCGAGGTGTTCGCGAAGGTCTAAATCGCGCGGGGGAGTCTGTTCGGTTCGGGGGGTGAGGTGGCTGTAGAAGACGCGCTGGATCATGGTGAGCATATAGGCTGCGGAGAAGATGACGCCGGTGGTGGCTAGCGCTGTCCAGAGATGGCGGTGGATGACGTTGGCTTGCATGCTGCCGGTGAGGATGAGGAATTCGCCTACGAATCCGTTGAAGCTGGGCAGGCCGATGAGGGCGAGGGTGGTGAGGACGAACATGGTGACAACCCAGGGGAGCTTTGCGGCGAGACCGCCGAGGGTGCGCATGTCGTAGGTGTGGTAGCGCTCGTAGAGGAGGCCGAGGAGCATGAAGAGGGCGGCTCCGGCGAGGGACTCGTTGAGGATCTGGTAGATGCCTCCGTCGAGGCCGGCGATGGTGAAGGTGAAGATGCCGAGGACGATGAAGCTGAGGTGCCCGAGGGTTCCGTAGGCAGCTAGTTTCTTGAGGTTGGTTTGGACGAGGGCGAGGAGGGCTCCGTAGACGATGCCTATGGCCGCGAGGGCGATGAGGTAGGGGGCGACGCGGTGGGATTCTTCGGGGAAGATGGCAAAGGAGAAGCGGAGGATGGAGTAGAGGGCGGTCTTGCCGACGAGGACCATGACGGCGGCGGTGGGGGCTTCGGCTACGGCGTCGACTAGCCAGCCGTGGAATGGGAAGATGGGGACCTTGACGGCGAAGGCGAAGAGGAAGCCGAGGGAGGCTAGCCAGAGGGCGGCTGAGTTGGTGGAGATGCCGTGGTTGGCGGCGAGGGCGGCTAAGGTGGGGAGGTCGAAGGTGCCGGTGTGGGCGTAGAGCCAGAGCATAGCTACGAGTAAAAGGCCGGAGGGGATGAAGGCGTAGAGGAAGTACTTGATGGCGGCGCGGCGGCGGTTTTCGGTGCGGCCGAACGTGGCGATGAGCAGCGTCATCGGGATTAGGGAGAGCTCCCAGAAGGCGTAGTAGAGGAAGAGATCGAGCGAGGTGAAGATGCCGAGCATGGCTACTTGCTGGAGGAGGAAGAGGATGTAGAAGAGCTTGCGGCGCTCGGCGATGGCGTTCCAGGAGATGAGGACGCCGAGGGGGGCTAGGAAGCCAGTGAGGACGATGAGCCACATGGAGAGGCCGTCTACGCCGAGGTGGTAGCGGATGGCGGGGGCTGTGATCCAGGGGAGATTTTGCTCGAACTGGAAGGTGCCGGAGGGGGCGGAGTAGTTGAAGTGCGCGGGGAGGTGGAGGGTGAGGGCGAAGACTGCAAGCGAGATGGCGAGGGCTGTCCACTGGATCGTCTTGCCGCGATCGGGCAGGAAGGCTAGCAGGAGAGCGCCGGCTAGCGGGGTGAGGACGATGAGAGTGAGGATGATGGGATCGAAGTTCATTAGAGGTATCCCCATAGGGTGTGGCCGAAGAGCATGATGGCGATGACGGCGGCTGCTCCGGCGGCTAGCCAGCCGGCGTAGGAGCGGATGTTGCCGGAGATTTGCGAGCGTGTGCCCCAGGCGAGGCCTCGGGTGGCGAAGGCGGCCATGCGGCCGGTGCCGTTGACGAAGACGCGATCGACGATGGTCTCGAGGATGCCGCGGGTGAACATGAGGAGGAGGGTGACGGGGAAGAAGGCGTAGATCTCGTCGACCCAGTACTTGTTCTCGAGCAGGGCGTAGGCGGCGGGGGCGCGTCGGGCCAGGGCGTCGGCGGTGCCGGGTTTTTTGTAATAGAAGAGCCAGGCGAAGTAGAGGCCGGTGAGGGCTACGAGGACTGAGACGGCGGCTAGGATGAGTTCGAGACTGTGGCTGGCGGCTGTGGTTGCTGCTTCTGCAGTTGTGCCGGTGGCGAAGACGGGTTCGAGGAATCGCTCGAAGTGGTTGGTCGCGGAGAGGAAGGAGGGCAGGCCGATCCAGCCGCCGACTACGGAGAGGATGGCGAGGACGACGAGGGGGAGGAGCATGATCCAGGGGGATTCGTGGACGGCGTGCGGGTGGGCTGACTGCGCTTCGTCGTGTTCATCGACCACGACGAGAGTCGTGGTCGAGCTGGCGTGGACAGGCGCTCCGTGATGCGCGAGATCGATATGTTCGTCGAAGCGGGGGGCACCGAAGAAGGTTTTGAACCAGAGGCGGAACATGTAGAAGCTGGTCATGCCGGCGGTGACGAGGCCTACGAGCCAGAGGACGATGTGGAGGGGGTTGGGGGAGATGAAGGTCTGGTAGAGGATCTCGTCTTTGGAGAAGAAGCCGGCGAAGGGGGGGATGCCGGCGATGGCGAAGACGCCGGCGGACATGGTCCAGAAGGTGATGGGGGTGCGGGTGCGGAGGCCGCCCATGTGGCGCATGTCCTGTTCGCCGGAGAGGGCGTGGATTACACTGCCAGCCGCGAGGAAGAGCAGGGCCTTGAAGAAGGCGTGGGTGAGCAGGTGGAAGATGCCGGCGGTGTAGGCTCCTACTCCGCAGGCGAGGAACATGTAGCCGAGCTGGGAGATGGTGGAGTAGGCGAGGACGCGCTTGATGTCGTGCTGGACGATGCCGATGGATGCGGCGAAGAGGGCGGTAGATGCGCCGATGATGGCGACCACGGTGAGGGCGGCGGGGGCCTGGTCGAAGAGGATGTGGCAGCGGGCGATCATGTAGACGCCTGCGGTGACCATGGTGGCCGCGTGGATGAGGGCAGAGACTGGTGTGGGGCCTTCCATGGCGTCGGGTAGCCAGATGTAGAGGGGGATCTGGGCGGATTTGCCGCAGGCTCCGACGACGAGGAGGAGGGCGATGGCGGTGAGGAAGTGGGCGGCGTGGAACTCGGGGTGTTGGCCGATGGTGGCGAAGATGTCGGTGAAGTTGAGGGTGCCGAAGTGGAGGATGAGGAGGAAGATGGCGAGGAGGAAGCCGAAGTCGCCGATGCGGTTGACGACGAAGGCCTTGCGTCCGGCGTTGGCGGCGGAGGTCTTTTTGAAGTAGAAGCCGATGAGGAGATACGAGGCGAGGCCTACGCCCTCCCAGCCTACGAAGAGGAGGAGGAAACTCGACGCGAGGACCAGGACCGACATGAAGAACATGAAGAGATTGAGGTAGGCGAAGAAGCGCCAGAAACCCTCTTCGTGGGCCATGTAACCGACGGCGTAGAGATGGATGAGGAAGCCTACGCCGGTGATGACGCTCAGCATGATGAGGGTGAGGTGGTCGACGGTGAAGGCGAAGTTGATCTGGAGGCCGGTGATGGCGATCCATGGGCGGGAGATGAGTTCGATGGAGGCAGGGGCTCCGGGGGCGGTCATCACGCTCCAGAGATGGGCGACGATGGCGGCGGGGAGGGCGGTGAAGAGGAGCGCGATGGCGGAGACGACGGCGCGGGGGAGGCGGCGGCCGAGGGTTCCGTTGAGGAGGAACCCGGCGAGAGGTAGAAGCGGGATGTACCAGAGAAGGTTTGTGGGCATCGTGTGTGTTCGGAGATCAGTCCCGGGGCTAAAGCCCGAATTTTTGGTGGTTCGTTTTGTCCGGGCTGAAGCCCGGACCTATCTCAGGTGCAACGGCGGCGGTGCGTGATTTCAGGAGTGCATACCCCAGGGGCTAAAGCCCCCTTTCGTATAGATGGATGTGAGGCCCAAGGCTAAAGCCTTGGGGTACCTAGAAGCTAAAGCAAAAACGACAAGACGCGCATGGTGCCGGTGTAACGAACATCAGGACTTCAATAGATTGATCTGGTCTACGTTCAGGGTGCGGCGGGTGCGGAAGATGGAGATGATGATGGCGAGGCCGACGGCTGCTTCGGCGGCGGCGACCACCATAACGAAGAAGACGAAGATCTGGCCGGAGAGCTGGTGCCACATGTGGGCGAAGGCTACGAAGGTTAGGTTGACGGCGTTGAGCATGAGCTCGATGGAGATGAAGATGGTGATGACGTTGCGCTTGATGAGGAAGGAGCTGACGCCGATGGAGAAGAGGGCGGCGGCGAGGATGAGGTAGTAGGCGGTGGGGACCATATTAGGCAAGTCTCCTAAGAAGCCTTTGATATTGATAGGTGGCCCACAGCGTTAGACCGATACCCAAAATGCCGAGATCGCTCGTTAGGGGGCGCGTATGGCTAAAAAATGAAACGATGCTATTCACGACTAAAAGCAAGGAGCCTGTTGCGCCTGTCGCCAAGCAGATGAACAGGCGTTTTGAGTAAGCGCTCCTCGTTTCATTGCGCAAATTGATGAACGCGTTAATAAAAAAACATGCGTAATAAGAAAAGCTCAAAGTACCACCCGCAAACCAAAACCACCGTTGGGTCATGCTATTGCTCCTTCCGGGCGAGGACTGTGGCGCCGAGGATGGCTACGAGGATGAGGATGGAGGTGACTTCGAAGGGGAGGAGTTGTTTGGTGAAGAGCTGGGCGCTGATGGCGGCTATGTTGTCTACGCCGTTCGAGAGGTCGCCGCCGATGTTTGAGGTGGCGAGGGCGTGGCGCTCGGAGAGGAAGACGAAGCTGAGGAGGCAGAAGATGGCTGCTGCTCCGGGGATGCCTACGGTGTAGGCGGCGCGGCTGCCGGTGGTACGCTCTTCCTCGCCCGCGTTGAGCAGCATGATGACGAAGACGAAGAGGACCATGATGGCGCCGGAGTAGACGATGACCTGGGCGGCGGCGAGGAATTCGGCGCCGAGGGACCAGTAGAGGACGGCGAGCGACATCATGACTACGACCAGCGAGAGGGCGGAGTTGATGGGATGGCGCTGGAAGAGGAGATTGAGGGCTCCGAGGAGGGCGAGGGCGCCGAAGATGAGGAAGAGGGCGAGTTGCATGTGGGTGTGCCTTGATTGTAATGCAGTGTGGCGGTGGATCGGAGATCATGTCCCGGGGGCTAAAGCCCGGTTCGTTGGTGGTGGGTGGATGTCCGGGCTAAAGCCCGGACCTATCTCAGAGACAAAAATAAAGGCAAGTGCAAAAGCGAAATACGGAGATTCCGGGCTTTGCCCGGAATGACCGTTCAGGGTTAAGTGGCGCGGAGGGCGAGGACGAGGCTGGTTACCAGGATGTTGGCCATGGCTAGTGGGAGAAGGAACTTCCAGCCGAAGCTCATGAGCTGGTCGTAGCGGAAGCGCGGGAGGGTGGCACGCACCCAGATGTAGAGGGCGAGGAAGAGGAAGACTTTGAAGACGAACCAGAGGACAGGGAAGACGGCGTTGAAGATCGGGGTGTTGAGCAGGTTGGCGAAGGTGTGGCCGAAGGGCGAGGATGCGCCGCCGAAGAAGAGCAGGGTGGCTAGGCAGGAGACGGTGATCATGTTGGCGTATTCGGCCATGAAGAACATGGCGAACTTCATGGAGGAGTATTCGGTGTGGTATCCGGCGACGAGTTCGGTTTCGGCTTCGGGGAGATCGAAGGGGGCGCGGTTGGTTTCGGCGTAGGCGGCCATGAGGTAGATGAAGAAGGCGACGAACTGAAGGCCGCCGAAGAAGTTCCAGGAGAGCAGGCCGTGGGCGGATTGGCTGTCGACGATGGTGCGGAGGTTGAGTGATTGCGCGCGGAGGACGATGCCGACGAGCGAAAGGCCGAGGGCGAGCTCGTAGCTGATGACCTGGGCTGTGGAGCGGAGTGAGCCGAGGAGTGAGTATTTGTTGTTCGAGGCCCAGCCGGAGAGGGCGATGCCATAGACGCCGATCGACGTGATGCCGAGGATGACGAGCAGGCCGATGTTGAGGTTGGCGATCTCGAAGATGTCGATGCCGTGGACGCGGGTGAGGGCGCCGAAGGGGACTACGGAGATGGAGACCAGCGCGCAGGTGAGGGCGATGACCGGGGCGGCGAGGAAGAGGGGGCGCTCGACGGCGAGGGGCATGAGGTCTTCTTTGAGGAAGAGCTTGATGCCGTCGGCGAGGGGCTGGAGCAGGCCGAAGGGCCCGACGCGGCTGGGGCCCCAGCGGTTCTGCATGCGGCCGATGAGCTTGCGCTCGAGCAGGACGGTGTAGGCGACGGCTGTGAGAGTGATGACCAGCACGACGGCTACCTTGAGGACGGTGAGGAGCAGGAAGATTTGGAAGTCGGTTAAGTGGGTCATTGAGCCTGTGTCTTCAGAGCGATCATTTTGGAGGGCATACCCCAGGGGCTAAAGCCCCGATCCGTTGAATGTGTGTGAGGCCCAAGGCTAAAGCCTTGGGTTACCTAGAAGCTAGTCGGCGGCGGTTGCGTTCGGTTGGGGGGGGGTGGCGGCGGGCGTCGTTTTGTTGGAGGTCGGCTAGCATGGCGGAGTAGCGGCCTAACGTGCCAGAGGTGAAGAGGGTGTCGTTGGCTGGTAGGACGAGGTCGCGGCGTGGTTGCTGGGTTTCGATTTGGACCAGGTCGGTGCTCGCGGCGGGCTGTAGGTGCTGGTCGTTGCCGGAGAGGAGTTGGAGGCGGAGGAGGTTCTCGTAGCCGGGGACCAGGCGCTGGATCTCGTCGAGAATAGCGAAGGGGTCGAAGGGGCTGAGGCGCGGCTCGAGGTTGTTGGCGGTGAGCCAGACGGCGTGGCGGTCGGCTTCGCCGGATTGAGCTCCGCGGGTTTGGCCCATGTCGGCTCGGACGCCGGTGCCAAAGGGGACGAGCTGGCGGACGTTGGCCCCCATCTTGTCGGCGATGCGGACGATGAGTTCGAAGTCGGTGCGGACACCGGCGCGGTCGGCGGCTTTTTTGACCTGCTGGAGATCGCCGTAGCTGTTGGTGACGGAGCCGGATTTTTCGTAGAGGTTGGCGGCGGGAAGGATGACGTCGGCGAGGGCGGAGGTTTCGGTGAGGAACATGTCCTGCACGACGACGAAGGTGTTGGCGAGGGTGGCGGGGTCTACGCTGTAGCGGGCGATGGGGTTGGAGCCGACGACGTAGAGGGCGGAGAGGTTGCCGGAGGATGCGGCGTCGAAGATTTCGAGGAGGTCGAGGCCGGGGGTGGTGGGGGCAGTGAAGCCGGGGTCGCTACCTGCGGTGATGGGGCTGTAGCCAGGGAGCATGTCGGGAAGGAGGCCCATGTCGGCTGCGCCGCGTGAGTTGACGTAGTCGGAGAGGAGGGCAAACTTGCGGTTGGGCAGGGTCAGGCCAAATTCGACGATTCGCTTGAGGTCGTTGCCGCGAAGCTCCGAACCGATGAGGACCAGCACGCTTTCTTCTGCGCGAAGGGCGCTGAGGAAGGACTGGACGGCTTCGATCTCGGTGCCGGGCCCGGTGAGCTGTGAGGCGGCGGTGAGGTCGCCGGAGAGCAGCGCGGCGAGTGCGCCGTAGCCGTCGTCGGGGATGTGGAGGAAGGATTTGGCCTGGCGGCGGAGTTTGATCTCCTGCGCGTTGGCGATGTAGAGACGTGCGCCGTTGAGTCGGACGTTGGTGCGGAGGTTCCACGCAGTGGCTGGGGCCTGAGTGGTGGGGTCGCCGCCGAGGACCAGGATGGCTTTGGCGGTGAGGGTGTCGCGCAGGGAGGCGGCGCGGTCGGGTGCTGCGGCGATGGCCTGGGTGAACGCAACGTAATCAGCAGTGCGGTGGTGGTCGATGTTGTTGGTGTTCAGGACGGAGCGGGCGAATTTTTGGAGGAGGTAGGACTCCTCGTTGGTGGTGCGGTTGGAGCCGATGACGCCGATGGATTGGCCGCCGCGGGTGGCGCGGAGTTCGGCTAACTTTTTGCCTACGTGGGTGAGGGCTTCTTCCCAGCTGGCGGGCTTGAGCTGGCCGTCGGAGTGGCGGATGAGCGGGGTGGTGAGGCGCTCGGAGGAGTTGGCGAAGTCGAAGGCGTAGCGGCCCTTGTTGCAGAGGAAGTCGCCGTTGATGCCGGACTTGTCGCGGTTATCGCCACGGACGATTTCGCTGCCGTCGGAGGTGGAGCGAACGCCGAGGGTGGTCTTGCAGCCGTCGCCGCAGTGGGTGCAGATGGTGGGGACGTGGTTCATCTCCCAGGGGCGGGTCTTGTAGCGGTAGGTGCCGGAGGTGAGCGCTCCTACGGGGCAGGCGTCGATGCACATGCCGCATTGTTCGCAGTCGACGTGGGCTAGGGCGTCCGGCGAGAGGGTGGCGGGGATGTTGGGCGCGATGACGGAGGAGGAGCCGCGATTTTCTACGCCGAGGGCGAAGACGTCCATGCCTTCGCCGCACATGCGGACGCAGCGGTAGCAGAGGATGCAGCGGGGGCGGTCGAAGTAGACGACGGGGGACCACTTTTGTTCTTCGCGGTGGTTCTTGGGTTCGGCGTAGAAGCTGTCGGCGGCTCCGTACTTGAAGGTCATGTCCTGAAGTTCGCACTCGCCGCCGGCGTCGCAGACGGGGCAGTCGAGGGGGTGGTTGCCGAGGAGGAGCTGGAGGGTGGCTTTGCGGGCCTGGACGATCTCGGGGGTTTCGGTGAAGAAGACCTGGCCTTCGGCAATCTGGGTGGTGCAGGCGGTCTGGAGCTTGGGGACTTTTTCCTGGCGGACGACGCACATGCGGCAGGCGGCCTGGAGGGAGAGGCCGGGGTAGTAACAGAAGGCGGGGATTTCGATGCCCGCGCCTTTGCAGACCTCGATGAGGAGGGCGCCGGCGGGGGCGGTGATTTTTTTGCCGTCTACGGTGATGGTTACGTCTGGCATCTGGATTCCTGTGTGCAGTCTATTTCTGGTGCGAGCGTTGGAGCAGGATCTGTTGGTCGGCGCTGCGGTGGCGGTGGGTGGTTAGCCAGGCGAACCACAGCAGGACGATTGCTACGATTACTAAGGCGAAGACGACAAAGTTGCTTGGGCCGGTGGTGCTCAATGGGCGCTGCCTACCAGGTCGTGTTCGGTGGTCATTACGGGGGTGCCGGCTTTGTTGCCGGCGATGTAGTCTTCAAACTCCTTGCGGAACTTTTTGACGAAGCCGAGGGTAGGCATCGCGGCTGCGTCGCCTAGGGGGCAGAAGGTGCGGCCCATCATGTTTTCGGCGAGGTACTGGACGTTGTCGATGTCTTTGGTCTGGCCGCCGCCCTCGTAGACGCGGGTGAGGGTCTTCTTAATCCAGTCGGTGCCTTCGCGGCAGGGGATGCACCAGCCGCAGCTCTCGTGCTGGTAGAACTTGATGACGCGGAGGGCGAACTCAACGATGGAGACGGTCTCGTCGAGGACGACGATGCCGCCGGACCCGAGCATGGTGCCTGCTTTGGCCATCTGGTCGAAGTCGAGGCCTACGTCGATCTCATCGGCTTTGAGGACGGGGCAGGAGGAGCCGCCGGGGACTACGGCCTTGAGCTGCTTGCCGCCGCGGATGCCGCCTGCGACCCCGTAGATGGCTTTGCGCAGGGAGTAGCCCATGGGGAGCTCGTAGATGCCGGGGCGTTCGACGTGGCCGGAGATGCCGAAGAGGCGCGTGCCGCCGTTGCGTTCGCTACCGAGGGCGGCGTAGGCGGGGCCGCCCATGAGCAGGATGTGGGGGGCGGAGGCGATGGTCTCGGCGTTGTTGATGACGGTGGGGCCGCCGTAGAGGCCGACGACGGCAGGGAAGGGCGGCTTGATGCGGGGGACGCCGCGCTTGCCTTCGAGGGATTCCATGAGGGCAGACTCCTCGCCGACCTCGTAGGCGCCCGCGCCGGTCTGGGTGACGATGTCGAAGTCGAGGCCCTGGATGCCGAAGATATTTTTGCCAAGGAAGCCTTTCTCGTAGGCTTCGGCTACGGCGCGCTCGACGATGTTGAGCAGGTAGCGGTATTCGCCGCGAAGGTAGATGAAGCCCATCTTGGAGCCGATGGCGAGGCCGGCGATCATGGTGCCTTCGATGACGGCGTGGGGGTCTTCGCGGAAGATGACGTGGTCTTTGCAGGTGCCGGGTTCGGATTCGTCGCCGTTGACCAGGACGTACTTGGGCTTGGCGGAGACCTTGGGGACGAAGCTCCACTTCATGCCGGTGGGGAAGCCTGCTCCGCCGCGTCCGCGGAGGCCGGAGGCCTTCATGGTGTCGATGATCCAGGTGGGCATGTTCTCGCCCTGGGCGATGGCGTTCTGGACGGCTTTGTAGCCTTCGAGCTCGATGTACTTGTCGATGGCGGCTGCGCCCTGGCCGAAGCGACGCTTGAGGACGATGGCTTCATCGGGGTGGGAGACGAGTGTAGGCATTATTTCGTCTCCTTGTTGGAATATTCGGTGATGATTTGATCGACTTTTGCGGTGGTGAGGTCGTCGTGGAAGTCGTAGTTGACCTGCATGGCGGGGGCCCAGCAGCAGGCTCCGATGCATTCGACTTCTTCGAGGGAGAATTTGCCGTCGGGGGTAACCTGCTTGTGTCCTATGCCTAGCTTGGCTTTGCAGTGGTCGAGGATCTCGTAGCCGCCGCGCAGCATGCAGGAGATGTTGGTGCAGACCTGGATGTTGTAGGTGCCTGCGGGTTTGGTGCGCAGCATGGAGTAGTAGCTGAGGACGGAGCGGACTTCGAGGTCGAAGAGATCGAGGCGGCGGGCGATCTCCTGGATGACGGGCTCGGAGATGTAGCCGACCTCATCCTGCGCGTAGAGCAGCATGGGGATGAGGGCCGAGCGCTTGACCGGGTAGAGGGTGACCAGGTGGTCGAAGCGGGCGGCTAGCGTGGGAGAGAAGATCGTGTTGGCGATTGCGGCCATGCGGTTTGTGGTCCTACTTTGGGAGTGCATACCCAGGGGCTAAAGCCCCGTCGATATGGATGAATGTGAGGCCCAAGGCTAAAGCCTTGGGGTACCTAGAAGCCAAGACGAAGAACAAAAGCTAAGACCGAAAGCTAAAGCGAAGAACAAGGGCTAAGGCAAAGGCTGACAGCTAAACTTGATCGAAAAGCTGGGACAAAGGCTGATGACTATTGCGATGGATGCATTAGCTCTCGGGTGATGCGTTCGGCGGCGAAGTCTATTTCTTCTATTTTACCGTTGAGGGTTGTGGTGCCGTCTTCGTTGAGGGTGAATGGGGATTTCAGGCCGTTGCTTGACTCTTGTTCGGTGTGGGTGAAGCGGGTCCATTTGGGGCCGAAGCGGAGGATGATTTCGTTGTCTCCGAATTCGAGGATGGCGAATTGGTTGCTGTTGAGGCCGTGGGCGGCTGCGTAGGAGCGGAGCAGGGAAGCCCAGGAGATCCAGAGTTCGGTGTGCACAGCCTCAGTCATTTTCTGTAATATATACCGGCTCCCGGATCGATCTCGATTGCGAATGCAGTACCAATTAGTCGATAGGTCGTGTCGTAATTCTTGAAGATGGATCGTTCGAGGTTCGGAGACAAACTAACAAACGAACTTAGCTCGATCTTTTCTCGAAAGGAAAAGTGGCCCTGATCCTTCCATATCCCGCTAATCTTCTTGTCTCCTTCAAGTCTTCCCGAGTATTGATTTATGAAGTGGACCTCTTGCGAAAACGTGTGATCTGAATTGAGTGATAGTGTTGAACTTCCCCATACACCTTCAGCCCTGTAAAGTCCCGGAATTTGGCTCGATCGCGTCATTCGATCGGCTCTGAATAGAAACATTGCAACCGCTACAACTAGACAGATAAACAGCACTAGAACAATTCTTCCAAGGAGCTTCATGCTTCTTGCCACCTATCGGTCGATCTCTCCGAGGACTATGTCTATGCTGCCGATTACGGCTACTACGTCGGCTAGGAGGCGGCCTTTGCACATGGTTTCTAGGGCTTGCAGGGTGGCGAAGCTGGGGTTGCGCATGTGGACGCGGTAGGGCTTGGCGGTGCCGTCCGAGACGACGTAGTAACCCATCTCGCCGCGTGGGCTTTCGACGGCCTGGTAGACCTCGCCGGCGGGGACGGCGAAGCCCTCGGTGACGATCTTGAAGTGATGGATGAGGGACTCCATCTGGGTCTTCATCTGTTCGCGGTCGGGCAGGACGATCTTGGGGGCGTCGGCTACGATGCGGTAGGCGGGAGTGTCGCGCGGCATGGCGGCTAACATCTCCATGGCCTGCTGGCAGATTTTGACGGACTCGCGCATCTCCTGGATGCGGACTACGTAGCGGGCCCAGACGTCGCCAACCTGCGAGGTGGGGACGTTGAACTTGAACTTCTCGTAGCCGGAGTAGGGCATGTCGCGGCGGAGATCCCAGTCGACGCCTGAGGCGCGCAGCGGTGGGCCGGTGACGCCGAGCGAGATGGCCTCGGCGGCGGTGAGGGTGCCTACGCCCTGCAGGCGGCCGATCCAGATGGGGTTGCCGGTGAGCAGGTTTTCGTACTGGTCGATGCGGCCGGGCATGATGTCGAGGAAGTCCTGCACGGACTTGTAGAAGCCCATGGGCGGCTCGAGCGCGAGGCCGCCGATGCGGAAGTAGCTGGTCATCATGCGCTGGCCGGAGACTGCCTCGAAGATGCGGAGAATGTCTTCGCGCTCGCGCCAGCAGTAGAGGAACATGGTGAGGGCGCCGATGTCCATGGCGTGGGTGCCGAGCCAGACGAGGTGGGACTGGATGCGGGTGAGCTCGTTGAGCAGGACGCGGAGGATCTGGGCCCGTTCGGGGATTTCGAGTGCGAGGAGCTTTTCGACCGCCAGGCAGTAGGCCAGGTTGTTGGTCATGGGGCAGAGGTAGTCGATGCGGTCGGTGAGGGGGACGACCTGCTGGTAGAACTTGGCCTCGCAGGTTTTTTCGATGCCGGTGTGGAGGTAGCCGATGTCGGGGGCGAGGGAGATGATGGATTCGCCGTCGATCTCGAGCACGAGGCGGAGGACGCCGTGGGTGCTGGGATGCTGCGGGCCCATGTTGAGGACCATGGTGTGGTCTTCGGTGCCGGAGACGGGGTGAGCTGCGGCGTCGGCTACTACGTCTTCAACGCCGGGGATGAGCATGTCGGGGGCTGCTGTGGGTGCCATTAGCGGTAGCCTTCTACGGGGTAATCCTTGCGTAAGGGGTGGCCTTCCCAGTTGTCGGGCATCATGATGCGGGTGAGGCGAGGGTGGCCGGAGAAATGGATGCCGAAGAGGTCGAAGACTTCGCGCTCGTAGAAGTTGGCGGCGGGCCAGATGGGAATGATGGACTCGATTGAAAGGCTGGCGGAGTCGAGCTTTACGACGATGCGGATGCGCTGCTTCAGGGCGTGGGAGAGGATGTGATAGGTGAGCTGGAAGCGGGGCTCCTGCGGGTACCAGTCGACTGCGGTGACGTCTTCGAAGAAATTGTAGCCTGCGGATTGAACGGCGCGACAGGCTGTCTGGATGGATTCGCTGGGGACGGTTATGGTGAGTTCCTGGCGGTCCCACTTGGCGTCGGTGGCGAGGGAGGCGAGGGCTTTGACGGCGGAGTTTTCGGATAAAGCTGTGAAGACGGCCTCTTTGCCGTGGATGGCCTGCGTGAGGTCGGGTGTGGATATGCCGAGGCCGTCGGGTCCGGGTTCTGGGCCGGGGTGCGGGCCGGGAGTGTTGGCTGACGGGGTGGGGACTGGGGGAATTCCGGGGGTGCCGCCCATTAGAGGTCTCCCTTGTCTTCGGACCAGGTTAGGATGCCTTTTTTCCAAACGTAGAAGAGGCCTACGGCTACGAAGCCGATGTAGACGAGCATCTCGTAGAAGCCGAACATGCGAGAGCCGGTGAGGGCGGGCAGGCGGCGGAAGATGACGGCCCAGGGAAGCATGAAGACGGCTTCGACATCGAAGAGGATAAAGAGCATGGCGACCATGTAGAAGCGGACGGAGAAGCGGCCGCGCGCATCGCCGATGGGATCCATGCCGCACTCGTATGCGCCGAGCTTGGTGCGAGAGTTTTTATGCTTGCCGATGAAGAAGGACGCTCCGACCATGCCTCCGGCTACGGCGAGGGCAACAAGGATTTGGAGTGCGAGAGGGATGTAATTCCAGATGTAGGGGGGCGTCTGCATGGGCATCTTTGAGACTAGAAGTGGGGTGGTCAAGTGTCAAGCGGAGCATCGGTTTGGAGGGGTGTGAGGAAACGGAATGGTCAAAATATAGTATACTACATAGGCATGATGGGATCGTGGTTGTGGAGGGCTAAGGAATGAGCTATAAGCTGGGCTGCGGTTGGCGCTGTTTCTTTAGTCTTTGCGCGCTCCTTCTCGCTCCGTGCGCACAGCGCGTGGGTTTCGCGCAGGACGCAGTGCGGGATTGGGAGAGTGCGGCGGGCGGCAAGCAGCAGTTCGCCGTTGCGTCTGTGCGGGAAAACACGACGGGCGACGACTCGACCAGCAACTTCACACTCGATGGGAACGGCAACACCTACTGGGTGATGAACGAGGATGTAAAAACCTCGCCTACGGGGAGTTTGTTCCTCGCGGTAAAGCAGCCGGCTTTGCGGTACATCATCTTTGCGTACAGGCTGGGCGGAACGCAGGAACTGGCGCTGCGCGGCGCAGGGCTGGGTTTCTCCTGGGCCGGAATTGGGATGAAGGTTCCAGGATGGTTGACGGATGTGGACTACGACATCGAGGCGCGCGCACCCGGCGCAGCGACGAAGGACCAGATGCGGCTGATGATGCAAAGCCTGCTGGTGGAACGGTTCAAGCTGGTTGTACACCGAGAGGTGCGCCAGGTACCGGTGTTCGCCCTCGCCCTTGTGCAGCCAGCAACGCTGGGCCCGCAACTTCGCAAGCATCCGGCGCAGGATAGTTGTGTGAGGACCGTATATCGAGATGCGGCCAGAGGAGGAGATCAGTTAGAGAAACGGGTGCGCAGGAGGGCGGTGCGGCAATCAGCGAGCCGCTGCCGATTCCCTGCGGGATGATCGCGCGCCTTCCGCCGCTAGTGCCAGGGCGGCACCGCATCGGCGGGCGCAACGTGACGCTGGCGATGCTGGCGGAGTCGCTGCCGCCGCAGACTGGACTTGCCACGTTTCCCAGGCCTGTGATTGATCGGACCAGCTTGGAAGGGACCTTTGATTTCACGCTGGAGTGGACGCAGATGCTGCTCAGTAACAACAACACCATGGCTGTGGGACCGAATGCGCAGGGTGAAAATCCAGGTCCGCCGATTGGGCAGGCACTGAAGCAGCAGCTGGGACTGAAGCTCGAGTCCACAAGAGGGCCGGTAGAAGTGCTGGTCATCGATCACGTGGAGCGACCCTCCGCGAATTAAGGCGTGGAGGTGGGGAAGTGGCGCTGCGTGTTCGTGACTGTGCTGATGGTCAGTGAAGCAGGTTGGTGTACCAGTTGATGATAGCGGGGCCGAAGAGGGCGGCGAAGACGCCTCCGGCGGCCAGGAAGCTGCCTAGCGGGAGGCGGGTGTTGCGGGTGGCGTTGCGGCGGGCCAGGAGAGCAAGGCCATAGAGGCTGGCGGTGATGACTCCTGCGAAGAGGGCGAGGAGGGATTGGGTGAAGCCGAGGAAGGCGGCGACCATGGCGAGGAGTTTGACGTCGCCGAGGCCGAGGCCTTCTTGTTTGCGGAGGGCTTTGTAGATCCAGCGGATGGTGAGGAGGACGAGGGCTGCGCCGAGGATGGCGGCTACGCGGCCGAGGACCATGGCTTCGGTGCCGGTGAGGAAGACGTTGCCGAGGGCGTTGGAGCTGCCGGGACTGGACATGCGGAGCTGGTGGGTGGTGTTGAGGACGATGTCGCCATGGCCGGTGGGGAGGAAGGCAGCTTGCGCGCAGGTGAGGAGGAAACCGATGGCGATGCCGGGCAGGGTGAAAGCGTCGGGGAGGCGGAGGGTCTGCCAGTCCATGACGACGAGGCCGATGAGGAGGAAGCCGAGGATGGCGAGAGCGATGGAACTCTCCCATGCTGGAGGCGCGCCTGTAAGTTCCAATTTTTGGAAATAGAACGCGTTGAATGCATGCCCGGCGTATGAATTTAGGCAGACGAGGGACCAGATGCCCATAGTCAGTTCAACTGCTGGGTAGCGCCACGGTATTGATGCCTTGCAGTCGCGGCAGTGGGCGCGGAGGAGGAGGAAGCTGAGGAGGGGGATGTTGTCGTACCAGCGGATGGGGTGGTGGCAGGTGGGGCAGTGGGAGCGGGGGGTTGCGATGGATTGGTGGGAGGGCAGGCGGTAGATGCAGACGTTGAGGAAGCTGCCGAAGAGGAGGCCAAGAGCGAAGGCTGAGAGCGCGAAGAGGGTTGGTGAGGCCACGTGGGAAGTATACGGCTGGGCGGAGCGGTCGTTCGCTTCCGCGAGCGATGCTCACTCATGCGGTGAGAGTGCATGAATGGGGCACCCAGGTTCTATGAGTCCCGGTGTAGTTAGGTTCCGTGCGTGAAGGTTGCCTAGAAGTCGATGTGCATGCGGACGGATTCGACCAAGACTGGGCCGCGGGATTGGTTGTAGCCGGGGTGGTTGATGTATTGGGCGTCGAGGGCGTAGTAGAGGCCGCGCCAGGTGTGGATGTTGTAGTAGGTTTCGAGGATGTCTTCGCGGGCGTAGTTGAGGTTGCCGTCGCCCAGGAGGAAGCCCTGGCCACCGAGGCGGAGGTAGGCCTGGTGGTCGCGCTTGATGGCGTTTGAGATGAAGGCGAGGCCTAGCTTGTCATTGGGGCGATGGAGATTGCGGAGGCCGGGTAGACCGTTGCGGAGGCCGTAGTCGCCGCCGAACTCGAAGGTCTGGTCAACCTCGGTGTAGGCGAAGGATTCGTGCTGGCCCTCGTTCCAGCCGAAGCGGCCGAAGATACGGGCGGAGTCGGTTAGTTCCTGTTCGGCGTTGAGGCCGAAGCCGTACTTTACGGCGCTGTAGGTCTCGTGTTTGGTGATGTCTGGGGTCGGGTCGATGTGGGCGAGGAAGGCCTGGTTGGCGGCTCGATAGAGGCCCATGTGGGCGTGGTTGACGAAGCTTAGAACGCGGATGGTGCCTTTGCGGTCGGGATGAACGAGGGGGCCGAGGAGGTTGTGGCGCCACTCAAGTTCGATGTTCTGGCCGCTGGCTCGGGTAAGGTTCCAGTCGAGCTTGACGTCGTTGGCGACGACCGGCATGAGGGCCAGGCCATAACGGGCGGAGAAGTTTTTGTCGTCGTACTCCGCGATGGCTGCGTTGGTGTAGCCGCGGGTGTCGGCGGCGTAGTCCCAGGCGCCGTTGTTGTCGGCGGTCCAGTTGAGGAATTGGAGGTGGCTGTCGGTGCCTATGGTGTTGATGTCGAAGATGTCGGGGAGGCTCATTTTGCCGGCGCGGAGTTCGATGCGGCGGTCGGGGACCTGGGTGGCCAAGGAGAAGGGGCCGCGGTCGGCGTGGGTGAGGGTGTGGGAGAGGCCTATGGTTTGGTGCAGTTCGACGCGGGCCATGTATGGGATTGACCCGAGGGAGGGGTTGCGGACTACGTCGAGGTTGGTGAAGCCAGCGAGGCCGAGGGCTTCGGAGATGCCGCGTCCTCCGGCGGACTCTTCGTCGTAGAGGACTTCGAGGTGGTGGTGCGGGCTGCGGAGGAGTTCGGCGCCGAGGTAGAGGGTGCCGATGAGCGAGGCTTTGTATTCGCCGCGTGAGAGGAGGCTGTTGGGGCCTGAGTACGGAGAGTGGAAGGGAGCGTGGGCCTGGAGGATGATGTTGGCCTGGCCGGAGATGAAGAATCGGCTTGTGTCGGAGTGGGGGAAGATGGTCGGGGCTGAGGGCTGGGGCGCGGGAGGTGGGGCGTCGGGGGCGGCGGAGGAGCTGGATGCGGCTGGGGAAGCGGAGTCCTGAGCGGCACAGGAGGCGAAGGGCAGCACACAGAGCATGGCTGTCAGCGTCTGTCGGGTGATGAGACGAAGAAGAGTTCGCATGTTATTTGACTTTATAGATGCGGAAATGACGCGAGAAGGTCGGGTTTGCCGGATTTGCTGGACGGGGATACGAGCTTTCCAAATCGGCTAAGTTGTTGAAGTTTATGGTGAGAGCGCTGGGGCTCGAACCCAGGACCAACGCCTTAAAAGGGCGATGCTCTACCAACTGAGCTACGCTCTCAGACCACACTCCAAAGGTAGCATATTGGGGCTGGGTGAGTGAGCCGACATAGATGTATGTGTGGAGGTAGGCAAGCATCCCGGAGCTGCCGCTGGGGAGAGAGAGGCGGAGGCGATGCAACTGCAGAGCAGGAATGTGGATGCGCATAGGGCGGATGGTCACACGAAAGTCGCAGGGTGGTGTCATTGACTTGGTATATGAGGGGAACTAGCTTTAAATCAATGGCATGGAGAAGCCTTTTCAAGGCGGGAGAGCCATGCAAATCTACTACTCATCAGCCCTCAACGTCATATTGAAACGAGATCTCGTTCGCTGAATGGACGAGACGCGGCAAGCAGCACGATGGA
Source organism: Acidobacteriaceae bacterium (assembly GCA_035943695.1). Taxonomy (GTDB): domain Bacteria; phylum Acidobacteriota; class Terriglobia; order Terriglobales; family Acidobacteriaceae; genus Edaphobacter. The sequence continues at coordinate 169,124 of DASZBW010000030.1, forward strand.
GTTGCAATGGGCTCGCGAGAGATGGAGATAGAGGACCACAGCACGGCGGACAATACGCCGGAGGATGTGGCTGCTCTGTACTCGTGGGCTAAGTTGCAGGGGGCCAAGTATAGAGACTATTCGGCCTCGCGACGGGAGTATCGGGCGCAAGTGCGTTACCGGGCGGCGAAGGCACAGTTGGACCGTGAGGTGCAGGCCCAGGTGGAGGCTGAGGCAGCGGCTGCTGAGGCGGATCGACTGGCTACAGAGGCTGAGGCGGCGGCGAGTGCGGCAAGTGGGGATCAAGGCGAGGTATGGAAGGCGCAATCGATTCTTGCGGTGCAGCGGGCTGCGGAGCGGGCGGCGGAGCGCGTGGAAGCGGCGCGGAGAGCGGAGTTGTCCGCTCGGCTGGCTGTGGTGGCGTTGCGCGAGGAACGCGAGATTGCGGAGGCACACGCTTCGGCGAAACGACAGGCGATGCTTTACGAGGGGACAGAGGTAAGGCTTCGGCAGCTGGCTGGTCCGCAGCCGCATGCAATGGTGGAGGGTGAGAGGGGCTCGTACAGTGGTGAGGATGTGGAATCGGGTTTCGAGGTTCCGGAGGAGCTGCAGCAGTTTTTATTTCCTGGATGGCAGGATTTCGCTGAGCCGACGCTGGCGGGGATGGATCAGAGCGATGCGCCGGGGCGGTTTGCGGGAGTGAGCACGGAATTCTATGGTGCGCTGGACGACCTGGACGATGAGGGGAGCTGGGACACGCAGAGTACTCCAGCGTGGTTATTTTCCGCCGAGACGGCCGGGCGGGTGGAGATCGCGCAGACGAATATCGTGGTGCCCAAGGCGGACGCTCCTGCGGGTGATACGCTGTTCGATTCGCGGGAGCAGGTTGCTGCACGTTGGTTCGCGCTGAAGGGAATCTTCGACGATTCCGGGCGGGAACTGGAAGCGTTGCCTGCGGTACATGCGCGCGGGATGTCGACGCAGTTGCTGGCTATCTTTTCGATGGCGGGCGGCGTGGGCAAGACGAGTCTAGCGGCGACGGTGGCGCGTGGGCTGGCTCTGCAGGGAGAACGGGTGGCGCTGGCGGATACGACGTCGCAGGGCCTGCTGTCCATCTACTACAGGTTGCATGAGCTTAGAGCCGGAGCTACGCATCGGATCGAGTTGGGCGAGGCGAGTGGTGGAGGAGCGATATCGCTGGTGAACTACCGCGCTGCTCACGCCAATGGAGAGGATCGGAAGAGCGAGGTGCTGATCGAGGAGATTCTTCGCAGCATGCAGGGGAATCATCGCCTGGTGTTGGATCTGGCAACAGGGTCGGACTGGCTGTTGCGACGGCTGGCCGACCAGCATCCCCTGGTGCTAATTCCGATTGCACCGGATGTGAACTCGGTGATGAACCTGCAGGCGGTGGAACAGCTTTTTCTGGGGATTACGGACTCGCAGTTGCGTCCTCTGCTTCCGCTGTACGTGCTGAACCAATTTGATGCATCGCTTCCGCTGCACCTGGACATTCGCGAGGTCTTTCGGAAGAAGCTAGGGGACCGGCTGGGGCAGGTTGCGATCCGTCGGTCGCCAGCGGTGGGTGAGGCACTGGCAGAGGGAATGACGGTGGGAGAATATGCGCCAGGGAATCCAGTTGCGCAGGATTATGCCGACGTGGTGAGCTGGCTCAGGAGTGTCGCTCCCCCATCGAACGAGATTTCTCGCGGGTGGCGCCGGGGTGAGCCGTGACCCTGGCACGATTGTGGAGAGTGTTTGAATCGGGCGATACGGCACCGCTGCGTCTGATGCGGTTTGTGATTCTTGTGAGCGGCGGGGTGTTTCTTGGCTGGACCGTGGTGCTGCCCGGAGCTTGGCAGCAGCAGCTTGTTGTGGCCGTGCTGACGTTATGCATCGCGCTGGTCGCCGATCGGTGTTCGAAGTCGTACCTGGTGACGCTGGCCCTGGTGTTGCTATCGGTCTATTCGACGGCGCGGTATGGTTTCTGGCGGTTTTCCACGGTGCTGGGGACGATGAACGATCCGGGGGCGCAGTGGTCCGGCGTGGACGCGTTTTTTATCTGGATGCTGCTGGCGGCTGAGAGTTACGCGTTTGTCGTATTACTGCTTGGATATGTGCAGACGCTGTGGCCGCTGCGTCGTCGTCCGGCTCCGCTGCCGGGCAATCCTGAACAGTGGCCTGCGGTGGACGTGCTGATACCGACCTACGACGAGCCGCTGAGTGTAGTGCAATTTACGGCGTTGGCAGCGATGAATATCGACTGGCCGACGGAGAAGCTGAACGTATACCTGCTGGACGATGGCCGGCGGGACGAGTTTCGCAGGTTTGCCGAAGAGGCGGGGATCGGGTACGTGTCGCGCGAGAAGAACACCCACGCGAAGGCAGGAAATATCAATGCCGCGCTGGAGAAGGTCGATTCTCCCTTTGTAGTTATCTTCGATTGCGACCATGTGCCGACCAGGAGTTTTCTGCAACTGACGGTTGGATGGTTTCTCCGTGATCCGAAACTTGGGGTACTGCAGACTCCGCAGCATTTCTATTCGCCCAATCCGTTTGAGCGGAATTTAGAGCAGTTCCGTACGGTGCCGAATGAGGACGAATTGTTTTACGGCGTGGTGCAGGATGGGAACGACTTCTGGAATGCGACGAGTTTTTGCGGGTCTTGTGCGGTGCTGCGGAGGAGTGCGCTGGATGAAGTAGGTGGGCTGGCTGTCGACACAGTGACGGAGGATACGCATACGTCATTGCGCATGCAGATGCGTGGATGGAACACGGCGTATATCAACATTCCTCAGGCGGCGGGGTTGGCGACTGAACGACTGAGCGGACATGTACGGCAGAGGATTCGCTGGGCCAGAGGTATGGTGCAGATTTTGCGGCTGGAAAATCCGCTGTTCGCGCGAGGGCTGAATGTTGGACAGAGGCTTTGTTACTTCAACGCGATGACGCATTTTCTTTATGCGTTGCCGCGTTTAATTTTTCTGACGGCGCCGACTCTTTATCTGATCTTCGGAATTCAGAATCTGCCTGGCTTCTGGATGGCGATTGTGGCTTATGCCCTTCCGCATCTTGTGTTGAGCTATATGACGCAGTCGCGCATTCAGGGAAAGCATCGGCACTCTTTCTGGAATGAGGTTTACGAGACGGTGCTTGCGCCTTACATTCTGTTGCCCACGCTGTTCGCGTTGGTGCGGCCCCGGGCAGGACGATTTCGCGTGACGGCTAAGGGCGGGGTTGTGGAACGGGGCTACTTCGACGCGCGGATTGCAAGGCCTTTCTTTCTGCTGGGCGCCATCAATATTTTTGGGCTGCTTTGTGCGCTGCCCAGGTTCTTCGCATTTCCGGAATTCGTTGGCGGTGGATGGAGGTCGATCGCAAGCTGGCCGGCTACTCTCTATGACCGTGGGCATGCGGGCACGATTTTGGTGAATGCATTCTGGGCTCTCTTCAACCTGATGATTCTTGGCGTGGCGATCGCGGTGGCCTGGGAGAGCCAGCAGCGGCGAAAGGCGGTGCGGGTGGCTTTGGCGGTTCCTTCGGATGTGATCCTGGCCGATGGCGCGATGATCCAGGGGATTACGTCCGACCTTTCGAGCGGCGGAGTGCGTACGAGAATGGAACAGAGAGTGAAGGCGAACGCGGGGGATCGAATCCGCTTTGTCTTTCCGGTGCTGGATGGGGCTGCTACGCTGCCGGCTACTGTGGTGGCCGTCGATGGCAATGAACTGCGAGCACGGTTCGATTCGTTGAGCTTGCAGGATGACGAGGCATTGGCAATGATTCTTTACTCGCGGGCTGATGCGTGGCTCGGTGTGGGGCAACTGCACGAGGCGGACCAGCCAGTGCGCAGCCTGTTGCGGATCGTGCGGTTGTCGATGCGTGGTTTCATGCAAGGATTTGAGCGGGGGAAGAAGGTGGAGAGGAACAGGGACGTGGAAAGACCGCTGGCCGGAAGTATCGTTCCGGTGATTGTGTTCCTGGTGCTAGGATTTGCCGGGGCCGCTGGGTTGAGTGCGCGCGCATCGCAGCCCGCAGGCACGGCAAACTCTACCTCGGAGCTGGACAAAGTCTCGGGGCAAGCGGCTGGCGCGGGACTTAGCAGAATCGTTCGGTTGGGCGAGATGGGGATGCCGGGGTCGGTTACGTTACGCGGAGTGGACGCGAGCTACTCGCTTCGCTTCTCTGTGTCGCGCACGGAGGCGGTGAAGGCGGCCACTTTGAAACTGCGGTATGCGTTCTCGCCGGGATTGATTGCGGGGGTTAGCCATCTGAAGGTGAGTTTGAATGGGACGCTGGTTCAGACCATTTCGGCGGAGCCTGCCGGGGGAGTTGGCGGTCAGAGCGGTCTATTAGAGGCTGATATAAATCTTCCGCCGGAGCTCTTGGCTGGGGAGAATCAGGTGTCTTTCGAGTTCGTGGGGCACTATGCGGAGCGTTGTGAAGATGCTTCGAATTCGACGCTGTGGGCGCGGATTGATGCCGGATCAACGATTGAGTTTGCAGGGTCGGTGGTTCCTCTGGCGAAGAATCTGAATGTGCTTCCGTTGCCGTTCTATGATCCTGGTGCGGCGGAGCAGGCGAGTGTGCAGATGGTATTTCTGTCGGCACCTTCGTCAAGGGCTGCGGAGGCGGCTGGGGTGATCGCGTCCTGGCTTGGCGTGTTGTATGGATCGCGTGCGGTTCGCTTTGCTGTATCGATTGGGACGGTGCCAGCGGGCAATGCGATTGTGATTGCAGAGGGTGGTTCTAAGATTCCGCCTTCGATCGGTGTAGGGCAGAGCTCGGGAGCTACGGTTTCTGTGGTGAGCAATCCGGCTGATCCGAATGGGACGTTGTTGGTGGTTGCCGGTGGCAATGGGGATGAGTTATTGACTGCGGCTCGAGCGCTGGCGCTGCATGCGGATATGTGGCAGGGTTCGCAGGTGTCTGTCGAGGGATTTGCGGGGCCGTTGCGCCGCGAGCCGGATGACGCTCCGCGTTGGCTGAGTACTGAGGGCGGTGGGCGTGTTCGCAGCGTGGCAGACGATCTGCAAGGAGATGGATCGGTGCCGGTGTCGATGGTGCTGCGGCTTCCTCCGGATCTTTCTTTCGGCGAACGGCGCAATGTTGGACTGCATCTTAGCTATCGCTATAACGGTATACCGCTGGGTGCTGACAGTACGCTGCAGGTATATGTGAATGGCAGGTTCGTGAGTGCTACGCCGCTGCCGCATACGGATCATGCTTCCAGTGTTTTGGATACGGTCGTGCCGGTGCCGGTGGTCGATCTGCGGCCGTTTGAGAACACGATTACGTTTCAATTCGCATTCAGGCGAGCGAAGGTCGGTTGTTCGGGCGAGGAGCCGACGAACCTGGAAGGAACGATCCTGAAGGACACGTATCTGGATATTGCAGGTATCGAGCACACTGCGATGCTGCCGAACCTTGCGCTTTTCGCCAGCGGGGGCTACCCGTTTACGCGGAGTGCGGACCTGGCGGAGACATCGGTTGTGCTGCCGGATCAGCCTTCGCGGGCTGAGTTGGAGATGTTTCTGGCGCTGGTGGGGCAGTTCGGCGCGGAGACTGGATTCCCGGCGCTGCACGTCGGGGTGACAAACGCCGCTGGAATGCGGGCGGAGGGTGGCCGAGACTATCTGGTGATTGGAACGACGACGGACCAGGCGGCTTGGCAGAAGCTGGGTGGCAGGATGCCTGTCGAGGTAAAGGGCGAGAGCTTGCTGGTGCATGATACGCAGAACATCTTCGATCCGATGGCCTGGTGGCGAAGGCGTGGGGCGGAGATGTGGAGCGGGGCAGGGGAATCCGGCCGGATGGAGACGCAGGGCGGAATGCCGGATGCGTTGGTGGAAGGATTGGAGTGGCCTGAGGGGTCGCGGCGTTCCGTGGTAGCGATTGTGCTTCGCGATGACGCTGCGATACCTGGATTTCTTTCGGCGTTTGTGGCGAAGTCGCAGTCGGGTGATATCGCGGAGTCTGTGAGTGTGCTGCACGGAGGCGAGTTCACCTCGTATCGCATCGGCGGAAGCGCGTATCGGGTGGGACGCATCTCGCTGCTGGAGTACGGCTCGACGATTCTGGTGGATGCGCCGTGGTTGATTGCTGTGTTGGCGGTGATGTTCTGCTTCCTGATGGCGGCGCTGATCCAGGCTATGCTCCGACGGCATGCGCGGGAGCGGTTGCAGGGCAGCGACGAGTAGCTCGTCGACCCGCAATGCTCTTCGATGTAACGGAATACTGAGGTGGTTTGCCGGGTCCCCCGCGAGGCAATTGTTATAAAAGGCTAAGGTAGCGACGCCGGATGCCGTCTTCAGGAGGTTGTAAATCCTTTTGGGAGAGTGGGTACGTCAAGATTGGAGTATGTGTCCAGATATCCTCAGGTTGTTTTGCGTGCGGCGGAATGAATGGTATTCGGGTAGAGGGATAGGGGTTACTCTTTTGGTACAGCCATGGTGTCAGATGAGGTTTCTCGGCATAGCGGCCACTGACCAGAATGATGAAGGTACGCGTAAAACGACTTTGCTTTTGTGTGGCCCTTCTTGCCGGCATGTTGCCTGGAGCAAGCGGGAGTGAAGTGCGTGCGCAGCGTCCGGCGGCGGCAAGTCATGCGGCGTTGCCGCCTGATGGGAAGGTGCAGCTGACGCAGGCGGCGAAGCTGGCCGAGGCGGGGAAATACTCTGCGGCGATGGTGATCTATCGCGAGGTGTATGGCACGAACCCTCCGACAGGGGAGGCTGCGATCGCCTACTACGAGACGGAAGCTGCAACGGCTGGAGGACGGTCGCGGGCCGCGGAGGGGCTTCGCGGGTTGGTAGAAAAATATCCTTCGGAAGCTCGCTACCAGATCGCATTGGGACGCATTTTGACTTTCGATCCAGCCACTCGGGACGAGGGACGAACCTACTTGGTAAAGTTTGGCGACGACCCGAAGGCGGCGCAGGCGCTGAGGCAGTCGCTGGTTTGGGATGCTGCGAATCCGGCGGTGGCTCCGCAGATTCAGGTCTACCTTGCGACGCATCACGATCCTCAGCTTGCTGCGATATTTCAAGTGGCACAACCGGAGGCGGCTAAGGCTAGTGCTCTGCCGGAGAAGGCGTCTTCGGCGGAGGGTATGGTGGGCAATTCGGCACGGATGCCGATCGTGGTTACCCCTGCTTCGGGAGGTGAAGCCGCCTCCGAGGCACAGACCGTGGGTTCTGGTTCAGAGTTGGCGGCATCGAAGATTTCTGTTTCTGCTGGGGTGGCTGTATCGGCTGTGAACGCCAACAGGCCGGGATCGCGGTCCGCCGTCGAGAAAGGATTTGGGGCCGCGATGGATACCGCGCCCTTCCGTGTGGCGATGGAGAACGGACGGGACGCGCTGGCGGCCAATGATCTGACCGTTGCGGAAAGGGAGTATCGGAGCGCACTAGGGATGCGCCCGAAGAGTGCGGAGGCTTTGACCGGACTGGGTGGAACGCTGCTGCAGGCGCAGGAACCAGCGGCGGCGATGGAGCCGTACAAGCATGTTGTTGAGATTGAGCCGGCACCTGCCAATGGCTGGCGTGGTTTCTTTTTAGCGCAGTACCGCAACGGGGACGCTTCGGGTGCGTTGGCGACATACGAGCGAATGCCCGAAGGGGTGCGACATCAGCTGAGGGCGGATCCGTCGTTTCTTGAGCCTCTGGCGTCTGCGTATGCTGCGACGGGGCGGAGTAGAGAAGCAGAGACGACGTTGGACGAGGCTCTGAAGCTTCCGTTTGCGGCCGGGCAGAAGGCGCTGCGGATTGAAATGCAGATTCAGCTTGCGGGCATCTTGTCCTCTGCGAATCATCTTGAGCAGGCGGTGGCGCTGTATCGGGAGATTGTCGCTGAAGACCCTGGCGTGGCTGTTGGGTGGGAAAATCTGGCGGGGTTGCAACATGCGATGGGACGGGATCAGGATGCGCTGGATACGGTGCAGCGGATGCCTCCGGCGACGTATGCCACTGCGATGCACGCTCCGGATTTCGAGGTGATCCTCGCCTCGTTGTACGAGCGGCTAAACAAGTTCGACCTGGCGCAAAACCTGCTGCAGAAGGTCGCAACGGAACAGACAAACGCCGGACAGAAGCCATCGCCGACGATTGAGTTGCAGCTGGCGAACATTTATTCCGAGCGCGGTCACCCACAGCTCGCTTATCCGGTGTATCAGCAGGTACTGCGCGAAGATCCTGAGCGCGCCGATGCCTGGGCAGGACTGCTGTCGGCGTTGCATGTGACGGGCCATGACAAGGAGGCAGTGGCGCAGGTAGCGTTGATTCCAGATGCAGCACGCGCGCGGTTGGAGCAGGATCCGTCGTATCGGCAGACGATGGAGGCGGTGTATGCGCGCCTGGGATCGGCGCAGCCGGGGAAGCAGATCGAAGCGCGGACTATCGAGGACGCTAAGGCGCCGCGCAATGGGACGCAGCCGGATGACGAGATCAAAAGAGCATGGTCGCTCTACAACAGCGCGGACGATGCGGGACTTTATGCGGAGCTGATGTCGATTGGTGGGCGGGCGGACTTGGGCGCGGATCAGAGGCGAGCCGTGCAGACGATCTGGATGAACTGGGCGTCGCGCCGTGCGGATCAGGCATTGGCGGCGGGGAATTCGCGCAGAGCGGTGGAGATTTTGAACGCTGCGGCGCGAGCCTTTCCTGACAATTCGACGGTGAGAAAGCGATTAGCCGCGGCCTACGTGCAGGCGGGAGAGGCGCATCAAGCTGTGCTGATTTACAAAGCGCAAAATATGGCGACGGCCAGTGCCAGCGAATATCAGGCAGCCGTGACCGCTGCGCTTGCGGATGGGGACAACAAAGATGCAGAGATATGGCTCCGCTCTGCGATGGCGGCGACGCCGGACGATCCGCAGATCTTGCTGCTGGCGGCACGATTGGAACAGGCTCGGGGAGATACCGCTCGCGCTATCGAGTATTACAGGTCATCGCTGAAAGCTATGCCGCCGAGTAGTTCGGGACCGACGATGGCTTCGGAGCTTGGCCTTCCGTTGCCGACTGCGCCGATGAGCCTGCCGAGCGTGGGTCAGCCTCAGGATCTTTCCGTGCTGCTTGCGCCGGGATATATCGAAGAGCGGCGGGAGGGGGGGACGCAGCACGGTCCCACTGTGATTCGCAAAGGTCCCCTGCCCCCGTACGATGGCACGACTCGATTGGTGCCGCCATTTATGACGAATCCAGGCGGTACCAGGGGCGGAGGAGATACGGGTGTGGGCATCGTCTCGGAACTCGGCTCCGCGGTGCGCAAGGGCCAGGAAAGTGGAGTCGATCGAGGACCCGCGGTTGCCTCGGCTGAGACTGCGAGGCCAGAAGTCGAGGAGGTCTATAGTGCGTACGTTCCCTCATTGGTGCCGACGCGGCCGGTGGCGGAGATAGCCTATCAGCCGGTCGCGCCCTCGGCTGTCGCCGTGCAGCTCGGGAGGAATGCGGCGTCTCCGGTGCGTGCGCAGACCGAGGTAACGGATGTGCTGCCTACGCAGCATTATGGGCGAAGCGCGAAGGCTGAAGAGGCCGTTGCGTCGCATGACCAGGTTGCCGCTGCGAGGGCGGAACGGATTCGCCGGTTACGGGAAGGGAACGCAGGGGAGCGGAGCGGGCAGAGCCATCCTCCTCCGGAAGAGGCCATGACCGGCGTGATGTATGAGGCGGAGTACAACCAGGCTCAGGTTCCTCGGCCTGCGTCGCCTCCTGCGGGATATGGTGCAGCTCCCGATCGAGGGTCGCAACAATATCCGCAGCCGGCCACCCGGCCTGCGCCGGAAGGGACGTTGATTACACGGAGGCCGCCGGTCCAGCGTACAAATCCGTCATCCCGTACGCGGCTTGCGGCGGAGGATGGACACGCCGCGCACGTAGCTGCTCCCACAGCTGTTGCTTCGGCGGCGGCGCGTCCCGTGCCGAAGGTGCCCAGTGTGACATCAAGCGATATGCCTTCGCCGATGATTTCTCAAAGACCTCCCGCGGCGAATGTAGAAAATCTGCCAGCTACTGCGATGGCCAATGCCGAGATGAATGCCGGCCCCCTGCCGACGCCGGGCGGGCTGTACACCAGTCAGGCGCCGATGGTGCAGGACGCGCGGCCGCAGGCGGAGGATGAGCTGGCTTCGTTGGAAGGGGCGTACAGTGGCTGGCTGGGCGGTACAGCAATCGGGCGTTATCGCAGCGGTACATCAGGGCTTGATCGCTTGTACGACCTGGAATCTCCGGCGGAGGCATCTGTTATTTTTGGCAAGAAAGTCCGGTTGACGGCGATCGCGGAGCCTGTCTTTCTCAGGTCCGGCACGTTGAGACCTGCCGACTTCAATGGAGTGGATGTGCCCTACCTCGGGACTTTGGCCGCGAATTCGCCGACTTCTTCGCCGCAGACCTTCAATGGGATCGGAGGAGAGGTTCAGCTTGCTGCCAGGGAGTTTGCGCTGGCGGTGGGATACGCGCCGTATGAGTTTCCTGTGCGGAATGTTACGGGGCGTTTTCTCTGGAATGGGGCGGGCAATCACATCGCTTTGTTTGGGGATCGCCAGCCGGTGAAGGACACGCTACTTTCTTATGTGGGTCTGCATGATCCGGGGTCGGCTTTACCGCCGGCGGACAGTCCGGTCTGGGGTGGAGTGATCGCCTCTACCGGGGGAGTGCGATTGCAGTTTGGAAGTACGGCTGCGAGCTTTTTTGTTACGGGTGAGGGCGGAGTTTTGACGGGGCGGCATGTGCTCGCGAACTATCGGTTCAAGGGGGAGACTGGGTTTGGCTTCCGCGTGAAGAATTGGCCCAGCGCGGGTGAGTTGCGGCTGGGCGCAACCCTTTCCGGGATGCACTACCAGCGTGACGAGATGGGCATGAGTTATGGGAGAGGCGGATATTTCAGCCCTCATGCGTATTTTGCGGGTGCGGTTCCACTCAGTTTCGATGGGCACAGTGGAGCGAAGTTTCATTACACGATTGCGGGTGCGGTCGGCGGGCAAAGCTTTCAGCAGGATGCAGCGCCGTTCTTTCCGCTCGACCCGGCACTGCAGGCTGGTTTGATTGCGGCGCAAGGCGGCGCATGTGTTGGTACTGCGGCGGAGACGTACGCCTGCGGTGTTTATCCGAAGCTCGCGAGCACGCAGTTCAGTTATAGCTTTCGATCCGAAGTGTCCTACCGAATGGGCGGGCACTGGTATGGCGGCGGATTCGCATCGGCGAATAATTCCAGAAATTATGACACTGTGTCGGCGGGATTCTTTCTGCGTTTTGTATTCCGTGCACAGCACTCGCGAGAGGGCTATCCTGCGGGGCTGTTTCAGGTCGATGGATTGAGGTCGCTGCAAATCCCATAGTGCCAGGGTCGGAGAGGTGGCTACGTTTGGCCGGCGGGCGGTTCGAGTGCGTAGGTCAGCTGCAACCATTCCCTGATTGTTGCCTGCATCAGGTTGAGCTTTGGGCCGGGTGAGTTGGCGGTGCCCTGGAAGAAGTGATCGGCACCGGGGATGCAGACAGTGCGCTTTGGTTCGGCAGCGGTTTGCCATACGGACACGAGAGCATCGTGGTCCGCGAATTCATCGTGGTCGCCGCTGATGAATAGCTTGGGTGTCGTGCAGGTCGTGAGGAACCTGTAGGTGTAGGTGCGGCCCTCAGCGTGAATCGGGAGGCCGAGGCCGATGAATCCCTTGATGCGCGGATCGCCGCATCCCGCTCGTATACCTATATGCGCGCCGAAGGAGAAGCCGGCGAGGAGGATGGGCCGCGCGAAGTTTGAGGCCAGCCACTCGACGCCTGCGCGAACGTCGTCCTGTTCGCCCCGGCCGCCATCGTGTTCGCCTTCGCTGAGTCCTGTACCGCGAAAGTTGAAGCGGAGCACCGGCAGGCCGAAGGATGTCAGGGTCTTCATCGCGTGATAGACAACTTTGTTGTGCATGGTGCCGCCGCCGGCAGGATGCGGGTGGCATACCAGAGCTGTGTAAGGCGCATGCGGGCTGCCGGTATTCAGCAGGGCTTCGAGGCGGCCTGCCGGTCCATTGAGGTCGTCGATGGAACGAATTTGCGATGCTGCCATGGTGTTAGTTTAGCTGGTTGCACCGCGCTCTTAGTCGCGCGGGTTATCCTGTACTTCCATGGCTATTGATCCGATCGACCTGACACGCAAGCTTGTCAATATTGAGTCCATCTCGTACCACGAGGGGCTTGTTGGAGAATTTCTGGCTGAGTTTCTTGCGGGCGAGGGCTACACCGTGGAGCGCATGCCGGTGGAGCAGCCTGATCCCGCAGTAACGCCGGGGGGCGGGGCGGGCGAGCGGTTCAACGTGTATGTGGCAATGGCTGGCGTGACGCCTGACGTGGTGCTCTCGACGCATATGGATACTGTGCCTCCATTCTTTGGCTGTTCTGAGGACGATGAGTTTTTGTATGGACGCGGCACCTGCGATGCGAAGGGAATTATTGCTGCGCAGGTGGCTGCTGCGGATCGCTTGCGCGAGGCCGGGGTAAAGGTTGGACTGCTCTTTGTTGTGGGCGAAGAGCGGGACTCAGCCGGAGCGAAGGTTGCGAATGAGAATCCGCGGGGCTCGCGGTTTCTGATTAACGGGGAGCCCACGGATAATCGGTTGGCGCTTGCTACCAAAGGCGCGCTGCGTGTGGAGCTGCGGGCGCATGGAAAGATGGCACACTCGGCCTATCCGGAGCTGGGTGATTCGGCGATCGACAAGCTGGTGGAAGCGCTGCATGATGTGCTGGCGATGCCGCTGCCTGTGGAACCTGAGATCGGCCCGGCGACGCTGAACATCGGGTTGATCTCCGGGGGGCGCGCGCCGAACGTGATCTCGGACAAGGCGGAGGCACACCTGTTGATTCGGACGGTAGGGCCTTCGGAGGAGCTTAAGGAAGAGATCAGCCGTGTGGTTGCGGGCCGGGCAGCCGTGAGTTTCTCGCTTGATCTTTCGTATGTGAGGATGCGGAAGGTCGGGGATCTGCCTACGATGATTGCAAAGTTTGCCACGGATATCCCCTCGCTGACGGCGTGGGGCGAACCGTTTCTGCTTGGGCCTGGATCGATCCACGTCGCGCACACGCCGGATGAAAAGATCAGCAAGAAGGAGTTGCTGGATTGCGTGGATTTGTACGTGGAACTTGCGGCGCAACTGGTATCCGATCTATAGCTGTCCGAGAAGCGTTTGAGTCTTGAGGGCGCGGCGGATCGCGTCGATGAATTTTGTCCCGCGTTTTCCTATGGGGCGACGGAACTAAACTGGTTGCATGGCTGCTGAGTTTACCCACCTTCACCTGCATACGGATTACTCGCTGCTGGACGGCGCCTGCGACGTCGACAAGCTGGTCAAACATGTTCATTCCCTGGGCCAAACCTCCGTGGCGATGACGGACCACGGCAATATTTTCGGGGCTGTGCATTTCTTCAATGCGGCGAAGGAGCATGGGGTCAAGCCGATCCTGGGATGCGAGCTTTATATCTGCAAGGAAGAAGATCATCGGGCGAAGCCGAATCCCGACCTGAAGTACAACCATCTGCTGGTGCTTGCGGAAAATGAGGAAGGATACCGCAACCTGGTGAGGCTTACCTCCGAGGCGGCGCTGCATGGGTTCTATCGCAAGCCGCGTGTGTCGAAAGATTTTCTTGCGAAGAATTCGGCTGGGTTGATTGGATTTTCAGGATGCCTGGCTGGTGAGATTGCGCAGCAGGTGATGGCAGGTGATTACGAGGGCGGGAAGAAGACCGCGGGGCAGTATCAGGATCTATTCGGGAAGGGCAATTTTTTTCTGGAGATTCAGGACCATCAGCTGGGGCCAGATAAACAGGTTTGCGATGCGATGTTCCAGATGGAAAAGGAACTGGATATTCCGCTGATTGCTACGAATGATTCGCATTACATCGCAGCCGATGACAGCCGTGCGCATGAGATTCTGCTCTGCGTGCAGACGGCCGGATCGATGAATGATCCGAAACGGTTCAAGTTCGATACTAACGAATTCTACGTGAAGTCGGCGGAGGAGATGTCTCGGCTGTTTGCGCATGCGCCGCACGTCGTCAGCGGGACGATGCAGTTTCCTGAGCGCTGCAATCTGAAGCTGAGCAAGGTTGATAATCCGTTTCCCGCGTTTCCTGTGCCGGAAGGCGAGACACTGGACAGCTATTTCGAGGTGGTTTGCCGCGAAGGATTGCAGAAGCGGCTGAGTACGGCGGTCGAACACTTGCGCGCGAGCGGCTTGTTGAAGAAGACAATTCCTGAGTACCAGGCACGGCTTGATCGGGAGATCGACTGCATCAAGCAGATGAAGTTTCCCGGCTACTTCATGATCGTGTGGGATTTCATTCGATATGCGCGGGAGCAGGGGATTCCGGTGGGGCCGGGTCGTGGATCGGCTGCGGGATCGCTGGTGGCGTATTGCATGGAGATCACGGATATTGACCCACTGCAGAACGAGTTGCTGTTCGAGCGCTTCCTGAATCCGGAGCGCATCTCGATGCCGGATATCGATATCGACTTCTGCATGAATCGCCGGGGCGAGGTGATCGACTACGTCAAGCGCAAGTATGGTGAGGACCAGGTAGCGCAGATCATCACGTTCAACACGATGGCGGCGAAGGCGGCGATTAAGGATGTTGGGCGCGCCACGGATATGCCGTATGGGGAAGTTGATCGCATTGCAAAACTCATCCCTGCGACGATCGGCATCACGATTGAACGTGCGCTGAAGGATTCGCCTCCGCTGGCTGCTGCCTATGAAGACCCAAAGATTCGTGAGTTGATCGATGCCGCGATGAGGCTCGAAGGCCTGGTGCGTGGGGCCGGCGTGCACGCTGCAGGAGTGGTTATTGCTCCGAAGCCGTTGACGGAGCTTGTCCCCGTAACGCGTACGAAGGATGATGCGGTGGTTACATCGTATGACATGAAGTCGGTTGAGAAGATGGGTCTTCTCAAGATGGACTTTCTGGGTCTGACGACGCTGACGGTCATTGATGACGCGTTGAAGCTCATCAAATCGACCAAGGGAGTTGCGATCGACCTGTCGACGATTGCGCTTGACGATGCGGTGACTTATGAGAAGGTGTTCCATCGGGCGTTGACCAGCGGAGTCTTTCAGTTTGAATCGCCGGGGATGCGGGACGTGCTGCGGCGCTATAAGCCGACGACTGTGGAGGATCTGACCGCTCTGAATGCGCTTTACCGGCCTGGTCCGATACAGGGCGGAATGGTAGATGAATTCATCGAACGCAAGTGGGGGCGGCGCGCGGTGGAGTACGAGCTGCCGGAGCTGGAACCGATACTGCGCGAGACGCTGGGCGTCATGCTCTACCAGGAGCAGGTGATGCAGATCTCGAATCGGCTGGCTGGATTTTCATTGAGCCAGGCGGATATGCTGCGCCGCGCGATGGGCAAGAAGGATGCAGCTGAGATGACGAAGCAGCGAGTCCAGTTCATGGCGGGCGCTGCATCGCTCAAACATCCGAAGGATATTGCTGGCAACATCTTCGACCTGATGGCGAAGTTCGCAGAGTACGGTTTCAATAAGTCGCATTCTGCTGCGTATGCTCTGCTGGCGTATCACACGGCGTGGCTGAAGACCCACTATCCGGTTGAGTTTATGGCGGCGCTGCTGACGAGCGAAACGTCGAAGCCGGAGAATGTTGTGAAGTATATCTCCGAGTGTCGCGAGATGAACATTCCGGTGGTGCCGCCTAACGTGCAGATGTCGGATGCGAATTTTACCCCGGTTACTGTTGAGGCGGGCGAGGCGATCGGGTTCGGCCTGGCAGCTATCAAGAATGTGGGACACAATGCGATTGTGTCGATCATTGAAGCTCGCAACGCGCTGCGTGCGGAAGGGAAGCAGGGCTTCGCGAGCTTGTGGGAATTTTGCGATAAGGTCGATCTTCGCCTGCTGAATAAGCGAGTGCTTGAGTCATTGATCAAGGCTGGCGCGATGGATGCGTTCGGGCGGCGCGGGCAGGTCTTTGCTGCGCTGGATAAGGCGATTGAGGGGGCACAGAAGTCGCAAAAGGATGCGGCGGCTGGGCAGCATGGCTTGTTCGGCGGAATTTTTGACGCGGACGATACGCCCGCTGCGAATCGCGAGGCAGAAGCTCTGCCGGCCGCACCGGATTGGGATGAACATACTCGTCTGCAGAATGAGAAAGAGGTGCTCGGATTTTTCGTATCCGGGCATCCCCTGGATCGGTATCGGGAGAAGCTGCGCAACCTGAAGGTGGTGGATACCGCGGCTGCATGCGAGATGAAGCCGGAGCCGCAGGTTTTTCGCCGAGGCTCGAGTGAGCCGCAGAATGAGATACAGATGGCGGGCGTGATTACAGGCTTGAAAGTAGCAAAGTCAAAGCGCTCGGGCGAGATGTATGCGCAGGCTTGCCTGGAAGATTCTGTGGGCAAGATTGAGTTGATCGCTTTCTCCACGTCGTATCTCAAGCTCGCGGAAAAGCTGAAGATCGATGTGCCTGTGCTGGTTCGCGGTGCGCTGCGGGGAGAAGAAGATTCGGCTCTCAAGCTGTCGCTTTCGAACATTCAGGCGCTGGAGGATGTTGTGCTGAGGTTGCCGGAGGCTCTGCGGATCAAGGTTCCCCTGCATAGCCCCGATACGGCGCTGCTTGAGAAGCTGCAGGCGATCTTCGCGAACGCTCCGGGCAAGGGCAAGTTGTTGCTCGATCTCGAAGAGCCGGGGGAGTTTTGCGCTGTGCTTGAGCCGCAGGATGTAAAAGTGTGTGCTGACAGGCTCTTTATTGACCGCGTGGAAGAGCTGGTGGGCAAGGGTGGTGTGCGGGTGATCGAGTAATTCGTCAGCCTACCCGCACGGCTGCCGCTGTCCGATACAATGGTGTGGATGGCAGAACACGAGGCAGGCAAGTTTCCGCTGGCGCAGGCGACAGTATCCACGCCGGAGGCCTGGCGCAGGACTGAACTGGCGCGGCACCCCGATCGTCCTTATCCGATGGACTTCATCGAAGCACTGTTCACCGATTTCAGCGAGATTCACGGCGACCGCGCTTTTGGCGACGATCCTGCGATGGCCTGCGGGATGGCGCGCTTCCATGGACGTGCGGTATTGGTGGTTGGCAATCTGAAGGGTCGCACGTTGAAAGATCGCGTGGCCCGGAAGTTTGGTTCACCGGACCCTGAGGGGTATCGCAAGGCGCTGCGGGCGATGAAGATTGCTGAGAAGTTCGGCCACCCGATTTTTACGTTTCTAGACCTCGCCGGAGCAAACCCGGGGATCGGTGCGGAGGAACGCGGACAGGGCGAGGCCATTGCGCGTAATCTGCTGGAGATGTCGCGGCTGCGCGTACCGACTATCGCCACAGTCACGGGCGAAGGCGGATCAGGAGGGGCTTTGGCACTTGCAGTCGCTGACCGTGTGCTGCTGCTGGAGAATGCGATCTACACCGTGATTACGCCGGAAGGATGTGCGGCGATCATGTGGAAGGATGCAGCGCGTAAGCAACAGGCTGCGGCTGCTCTGAAGTACACAGCATTCAGCGCAAAGGATCTGGGCTGCGTGGACGATGTGCTGGCTGAGCCGGACGGCGGCACACACCTAGATCCGGCGGCTGCCATTGCGATGATTGATGAAAAGCTTCAGTTTCATCTGGCGCAGCTTGATGGGAAGCCGATGGAGCAACTACTGGAAGACCGCTACACGAAGTTTCGGAACATCGCGCAGTTTTACACTGCCGGTCATTGAGCTTCAGTTTGTGGCTCCTGCTGCGGCCCAGCGAGTCGCTGGGTGGGGAGTGAAAAGCAATTAACGTGCAGACTTCCGCGATCCCAACTACGGCTGTTCCACCGCCGCCGCGCTCCACGGGCGCAGGTATTCGCCACCGCTCCCGGGCGCAGTTGGTGATTGCTTTCTTCGCGGCCATTGCATGGTATGCCTGTGCACGAGCTTTGGCGCAAAGGGCGGCGGATGGGTTGGCGATGCGCTTCGAGCTATACGATGAGCAACCCCTGCTGGCGGCCGTGTTTTCGCTCTTTTTGCTTGTGCTGGGGGTGGCGGCGCTGCGGAGGATCGAAGGGCGCCGAATGCCGTTGCGCATGGCGCTTGGCCTGCCGCGCCGACGGACCAGCCGTGAAGAGTGGGGAAAGGGAGCAGCGCTTGGGTGGGGGTTGGCGATCCTGTCGGTTGCGACAATCGCGCTTGGACACGGCCTGAATGTTGAGACGTGGTTTGCCCCGAGAGCTTGGGAGCTGTTTGCACTGAGTCTGGCAACGCTGTTCGTTGCCACGCTGGCAAACACATTGGCTCTCTTCGGCTACGGTTTTCAGCGTCTCACTGAGGCTGCCGGTCCGACTCGCTCAACGATCGCTCTGATGCTGGTCGTTGGAGTGGCGGCAGCCACGATGCAGACACCGACCGGTACACCGGACGGCGTGCGGCTACTCGTCGAACTGCTTGGTGTGCTGCTGCTTGCGCTGACCTGGCTACGGACTCACGGATTATGGCTGGGATGGGGTCTGCACTTTGCATGGAGCGCATCGATCGGCGTGCTGTTCGGTCTGCCTCTACGCGGAAAGCTGGATTTTTCTTCCATCGTTGACTCGCGGACATCGGGTGCCGTGTGGCTGACCGGCGGCAGCTTCGGACCGGGGGCCGCGGCGTTTTCCGTTGTGCTGCTACTGATCGCGATTCCGATTCTGGTGCGGGTTACGTCCGACTACGCTTGGGACTACACACGTCCTCCGCTTATCCCCGGCGGGTACGACGTGACGATTCCGCCCCCTGCGGCGCATGTGGCGATGGAGCAATCCGCATTGGCTGCGGCACCCGTAAGCCCAGGGACGCTGGTGCAGATTCAGTCGCTTACGCCACAAAGTCCCGTAGTACGTGATCCCTCCGAATAGGGAATCGGCTGGGGTGCGCTTCTGCGTGTTGGCTCGCTGTGTTTGTCGCATCAACAAAGACGCACTCTTCGCTTGCAAATCGGCACATGGAAGGAGCAAGATTCCTTGTACGCGCAGGTGCATCCATGGCCTTTCGTTCGATCCCTCATTACGAAATCGCTCTGGTAGTTTTGGCTGCGGTCGGAGTTGGCCGATCTCCTGCCCAGGTGTTTGTGGTGGGCGAGAAGAGCGCGATGGCGGATGTGTCAGCTGAATTTCGTCCTACACGCGTGGAACTTTCACAGACGCCCATCAGCGAACGTGGCCGTCGCGAACTGGTGCGAAACCTGATGGCGGAACAGGGTTTTGCGCACCGCGCCCTGCCACTCGGCGATTCGCTTGTGCTCATGGCGAACGGCAATATGAATCCCACCGGCGAAGCCTATAAGAAGATGTTGTACAAGAAGGGCGAGTCGGCGGGGCCGGGCGACAGGGTTACGATCACTGCCGTGACGGTCAAGCCAGATCGCATAATTGTGGATCTGAATGGTGGACCCTATGTGAAGCATCGTTTTCTTCGCCATATTGAGCTGGACGGAAACGCGCTGGCGGCTGATGACGGAGAGCAGGCAACGGGTTGCCGTATTGCATTGGAGTTTGAGGGTGGGATACCGGATATCAGCGCGCCTGAGGTCAAGGCATTGCTGGACCCGATCATTGATTTCGGGGTGAAGACATCCGGCGAGGCCTACGCCGATACGCTCCAGCCGTTTCTCAAGCAGGCGATAGAACAGCATGACGTGCTGGTGGGCATGAATCGTAAGATGGTACTGGCGGCGATGGGAGCACCAGCCAGCAAAGTGCGTGAGCTGGTGGAAGGGTCAGCGACGACCCACTACGAGGAATGGATCTTTGGCCAGGCGCCGCAGACGCTTCAGTTTGTTCGCTTCGTTGGTGATCGCGTGGTGCAGGTTCGTGTCGCGGCTCTGGGACAACCGATTGCCGTCCGCAACCGCAACGAGATGCGCGGCTATCTGGATTCCTACTCGAATCAGACAAGCGAGATTGCAGAAGGAGATGTGCGGTCTGCCCAGGGTGACCAAGGGCCGGTCGCTCCGCCCACGATCCTGAAGCCTGGAGAGATCGCACCTGGAAGTTCGCAGCCGGTAAAGATGCCGGTGGCACATTCGGGCGCAGGACAAACGCCTGTGGCGACGGGAGATTCAAGCACGGCTGAATCCGGAAGCTCGCCGGCCGGGGCTCCGAAGCTCCTGCCGATCAGCAGCCGCTAAATTGATGCTTATAGGGCGCTGGCAATGGCTTCCTGCTGCGCCACGAGCAGTTCGCGTATGCCCTTCTCGGCGTAGTCCAGCATGGAGGCAAGTTGTGCCCGGCTGTATGAGGCGCGCTCCGCTGTGGCCTGTGTTTCGACCAGGCCGCCATCGGCGAGCATGACGACGTTCATGTCCACATCGGCGCGTGAATCTTCTTCATAGGCGAGATCGAGCAGCACGTTGCGGTCGACGATGCCGACCGATGTCGCGGCGAGCATCTGGCGCAGTGGCGAAGATTTGAGCGTGCCTGCCGTGACAAGCTTGCCCAGGGCGATCGCCAACGCTACCGTCGCTCCCGTGATCGCCGCGGTTCGCGTTCCTCCATCGGCCTGCAGTACATCGCAATCGAGGATAATGGTGCGCTCGCCGAGCGCCTTCATATCCACCACTGCACGCAGCGACCGGCCGATCAGGCGCTGGATCTCGTGCGTTCTCCCGCCGACCTTGCCGCGCTCTGATTCGCGCGGGGAACGGGTAAGTGTGGCACGCGGGAGCATGCCGTATTCTGCTGTGACCCACCCGCGACCGGAGTTGCGCATCCACCCTGGAACGCCCGTTTCGATCGTTGCATTGCACAGAACTCGCGTGTTGCCCGTCTCGACCAGCACGGAGCCTTCCGCGGTCGCCACGAAGCCGGTGGTAAAGCGTACCGGGCGAAGCGCATCCGCTGCGCGATTGTCAGGCCGAAAGATCTGCGACGTCGTTGGTGCTGGAGTGTGTGAGGCTGAATCCACCGGGGTCATGTGGCGATTATAGTTGGACCCGGTGCTTTACAGTCTCCGTGGATGGTTCCAGAGAGGGACCATGAATATGATTGAACGCCGCGAGACCATTCATCGAGCAGCAAAGATACTCTCGCAGCCGCCATTACAATAGAGCCATCCTCTACCGGGCAGGAGACATTCATGGCAAGAGCGTCGTTTGTCGCACTCCTTCTGGGCGTAATGGCGGGCGGTAGTGTTGCACAGCACACGCGTCCCCAGAGTGCCGCGCCCAAGGTTGAGATGGCTCCGGCTTCGAGCACAGAGGTGAGGCAGTGGACTATCGCTGCGGCAAAGGAGCCCAGACTTTCACAAGCTGCCAAGCTTGCCCTCGTCCGTCAGAAGATCAAGTATGTCTTCGTGCTATTTCAGGAAAATCGCTCGTTTGATTTCTACTTTGGAACATATCCGGGAGCCGACGGCTTGTACTCGCGGCCTGCGAGCCAGACTGCTGGATTCGTTCAGCCCATCGTCAATCTTGATGGTTCTGTCAGTACCATCTCACCCTTCAAAATTCCATTCAGTGTGACGGATGTGAACGGTGAGATTGTGCCGCTCTATCCCAGCGATCTTGCCGGATCGAATCATAACCATGTCGCGATGGACGAGAAGCTCCATGTCGATGCGAATCACATTCCACGCAATGACCGCTACGCGCTGACAGAAGAAGGTGTCACCCTGATTGATGGCAAGCCTTCGAAGATTCCTTCGCTGGAACGGAAGCAGTTGGGTGAAATGGTCATGTCGCATATTGACTGCGATGCCGCGCCGTTTATGTGGCGTTATGCCGACAGGTTCACTTTGTTTGACCATTTTTTCGATACAGTCATCGGACCCTCCACGCCGAATGCGATTGCGATGATTGCCGGCCAGTCGGGCGAGACTCAATGGATGCTGCACCCCGAGGTTGGCGATCGAGGTAATAAAGATCATGCTGCACTGCCCATGGTCGACGATCCGGTCCCGTACTGGGGATCGCTGCTCGATACGAAGGGCGAACATCCGCGTCAGCCTAATCCCGCTGAACCATCAAAGTCCGGAGTAAAACCCGGGCCCGATCCCCGTGCTTCGCCATCGCCGAATCTGACCTTTGCGACCTTGCCGCTTTCGTTCATGGGCTCCGCGATCGAGAAGACGACGGCAGCTGACTACGATCCTGCATTCGACCTGCTGGATGTGCAGGCGGACATCAAGAAGATTGCCGGGCATGGGGTGCCTGCCACCAATTGGGGCTGGTATCAACAGGGCTATGACCACGAGCCTACGGATGCTACGGATGTGGCGTCGCACGATACGTACATCGTCCATCACAACGCTCCACAGTACTTCGGATACATTGCAAACAATCCGCAGGTGAATACGCACATGCACGGGCTAGGCGATTTTTTTACCGACATCGGGAACCATGCGCTGCCGGACTCTGGTGTCTTCTATATTCGAGGTGGGTACGGCAACATTTTTGGCGAGCATCCGCTGGATCCCAATCCCAAGCTACTGACAGAATTTCATGGTGACGATGACCATCCCGGGTACTCTGATTCGCAATTGTCGGAATCGCTGCTGGCACGGGAGATTAATGCGATTGCCGAGAGCCCTTACTGGTCGCAGTCGGTGATCTTGATCGCATATGACGAATCGGATGGGCTGTACGACCATGCTCGGCCGCGGATTCGGTCGTACGATCCTGCCGGTCTGCCGTTGGACCAGGGGCCGCGGATTCCGGCGATTCTGATATCACCTTACGGTGTGGTCCACGGAGTCTCGCACGAAATGGCAGAGCATAGCTCAATCATTCGATTAGTCGATGAGATATTCCACTTGATTCCGCTGGCCGATCTTCCCGACGAGGCACGGGGACGTGCCATTGGGGTTGCGAAGTATCACCAGAGGGATCTGGGGCCGGGAGACGACAAGGTGCGAGGCGTGGGCGATCTGCTCTCGGGCTTCTCGAACTCGCGTCTGCTCGGACGCTCGCAACCGTTGCCCGCGAGTTATGCGGAGATTGCTCCTGCGGAGATCGGTGCGTATCCACACTACGAAGGACGCGGCTGTCAGGCGCTCCATATACGACCAACGGACACCGGGAGAAGCAATCCGCTTCCGGTTGATTTCAATCCACGCCCCGATACTTCTCCTGGACTTCCAACATCCGGAACCTGGACGCCGTGATGTTTTCGTCGGTAAAGCGGATATGCGGTATTCCCAATGTCGGACTCACGGCCCGCAAGAGTGCCTTTCGGCGCTGCTTCTGTCTCATGATCCTAACTGCCGGTGCTGCGCTTCCGGGCCAAACTCTTTTGCGTGTGCGGCAGAGTCGCACGCTGCGCTGCGCTGCGATTGCCGAGACGGCCGAATACTCATCGAGCGATGACCATGGCCCCCGAGCTGCATTCGACGGTGACCTTTGTCGTGCTGTGGGCGTCGCCATTCTTGGGGCGGGTGCGCAGATCACTATAACGGCTTATCCGGACGACGTTGCCGCTATGGCCGCTTTGCGCCGTCGCGCTGTCGATCTTATCCCCACGCTTACGCTTGATCTGAGCCATGCCTCCGACTTGCGAATTGGGTTCAGCACGCCGGTGCTGTACGACGGAGTGGGACTCCTCGCTCCCAGAGCGGCGAGGATCGCGAGCGTCGATGAATTGGCAGGGAAGAAGGTATGCTTTCTGGCAGAGACGCAGGTTGAAGTTGCACTGCAAACCTGGTTCTCGCGTCGCAAGCTGAACTTTGTTCCGTTTCCGTTTCAGGAAGAGGGCGAGATGGAGGCCGCTTTCGTTACCGGCAACTGCGCGGCGCTGGCGGGAGACGTGACGCGGCTGGCCTCTACGCGGCTGAACTTCGGACCGCTGGCCGATAACTATGCGCTGCTGCCTGAGAGCGAGCCGGTGGAGATCTCGCAGGATCCGCTGGCCGCTGCCTTTTTGTCGAGCGATCCGAAGTTTGCAAATATCGTCCGGTGGACGGTGGAGGCGCTGCTGAACGCTGAACAGTTGGGGCTGACTCGGCCTTCTGTTGCGACGTTGCCTGCGGTGGAAGGCGCGGCTGGTTCGGATGCGACGATCGCTATACTCCTTGGACAGACCGGAGAGATCGGCCGGCGAATGGGGCTGGATGACCGCTGGGGTGTGCGAGTCATCGAGGCGGTGGGCAACTACGGCGAAGTATATGAACGCGACCTGGGCAATGGGTCCCCACTCAAACTTCCGCGCGGCCCCAATCGGCTGGCGAAGGACGGTGGATGGATGGTTCCGCTGCCGTTAAAGTAGGTGTCCTGGATTTGTTCCATGCGGGATGAGAAATGCGGTCCTGCATCAATGGGACTTTCTACAAGAGGCCTAGTTTGCGGTCAAGCGCGGATTTGCCCGGGCCTGTGAGCAAGAGCAGGAAGGCTATGGCCGCGAGCGCGAGGTGGTACTCGGATGCGGTGTAGCCGCGGTGAACTTCGGCGAAGAGGAGGAGGGATAGGAGGTCAATCGTAAGCAGGAAGGCGGAGAAGCGGGTGAGCAAACCGAGAACGAGGAATAAACCGCCGAAAAACTCAGTCAGGGTGGAGAAGGTGTAGAACCAGTGCGGCAAGCCAACAGCTCCGTGAATGGAACTGCCAGCGTGGATGTGGAAAGGAACTCCTGCGAGACGCAGGAAGTCCGGAATGGAGTGGATGAGCATGGCCAGGCCGAGCACGATGCGGAGGAGGAAGATGCCCCAGGGCTGAAGTTGGTTGAGCCAGCGGGTCATGTGGGTTCTCCGGAGTGTGGTTTGGTGAAGGTTCTGAAAGGGGATATGCCCGTCTTATGCCGCGCGTGAAAGAGGCAGAAAAGAGCTGCGTTAGGGATCCAACTAGCGACGTGGAAGGTGTTGATCGAAGAACTGGCTGAGCGTTTGCAGGTACGCCTGGCTGGTGTTCCTATCGGGCAAGCTGACAGTGGTGCGCGGGCTGGCGGCGTGGGTGAAGAGAGACTGCAGGGCGTTTGGATCAGGCTGCGGTGTGGGCGCAGTGGGGCCGCCGGAGATGAGGAGTTTGGGTGTGGCGAGCGAGGCGAGCGGAGTCGCGATATTGAATTGATTGCCGAAGAGAAGGCGGACTGGCACGAGGTGCGATGGATGTGCGGCTACGGCGATAGCGGCTGGGTCGGGGATGGGGTTGTCGAGGATGAAGGCGGGTAGCCTGGGGCGGGTATGGGCGAGGTTGGCGGCTAGAGATGCGGCGAGGCCGGTGCCATAGGGGATGATGGTGGGTGCCGGGATGTGGCGGGTTGCGGTGAGGTAGTCGAGTGCGGCGGCGGTGTCTTCGGTCATGCTGGTCTCCGAAGGGTGGTGGCTGGAATCGCTGGTACCGAAGCCGCGGTAGTCGATTGCAAAGATATTCGCCCCTGCGCTGTGGAGAAGGGACAGGACCGGCATTGTGTCCGACAGCGAACCGGAGCCATCGTGGAGATAGAGGATGGTGGGCGTGGCATAGCCAGGTTGAAAGCCCGTGGTTGGTGTAGCAGGAATCCACCAGGCAGACAGGCGGGGTTGGCCGGTCTCGGCAGAGTCGAGGTGAACATCGTTGTAAGCCAGGCCGACGGTGGTGGGGGTGCGGTCTACGGTGTGGGTGGGGTGGAGGATGAGTTGCCACTCGCCCTGATAGAAGAGCAGGCAGAGGGTGGCGTAGGCGCAGAGGAGAGCGGCGGCGAAGCTGATTCCCAGGGCTTTGAGCAGCCAGATGGGATCGACTACCTCGGGTGGAAGTTCGGGGGTGGGGCGGGGAGGATAGATGCGGGGTGACGACTTTGGCTTTTGGGGCGGCATTCTTATTCAGTGTACGGGGAGTGTGGGAAGAGCAGGCGAACGATGAGACTGTCATGGGGGCATCTGGACGTGGCGACAGAAAATGAGAAACAGGATCAGCGTGCTGCCAGGCTTTTCAAGTGATGGAGATCGTGTCCAGCCATGATCTCCACAAGGTTCCAGAGTTTTTCCATCCCGCGTACCGGATGAAGATATGGCTTTTCGCGTTCAGAATCGGAAAGTCCGCTGACGAATGCTATGTTCCAGGCCCTGAGAGCCGCGAAGGTTGCGCGGGCCTGCGGATAGGTGTAGTTCGAATACATTTTTGCCCAAGGGTCTTGCTCGAAGGGCTGCAATTCGGCGCAATCTTTTTCGTAGGCGTAGCGCAATCGCCAGCCCCATACGAGTTCGCAGTCTGCGAGATGGCACATTATCTCGCGGAGACTCCATTTGTTGGGAGCGGGAGACTGGTCAAGCTCTTCTGCTGATAGCTTATCGAGTACAGAGAACAGGCGGTGCGGTGTCTCGGCGATTACTACAGCAGCGTCGCGGTTACCCAGTACATCGGAATAGGGAATCTTGCTCATGTTTCCTCCATGCATTGGGGCGAATGCTCACCCCAGGAGCTGATGCAGTAAGGCCCCGACTTTTGCCGGGGCCTCGCTGCGATTCGGTACGTGTGGCTGCTAGGCTTTGGCTTCGACGAGGGTGGGCTGTTCGGTCGCCGCTCCATTCTTCGTGTCGCCGGGTTTACGGATATCGATCCCGCCTTTGAAGAAGGCGCCGTCCTCGATGGAGATGCGTGCGGCGGCTACGTCGCCGGTGAGGGAGCCTTCGCTGCGGATGTCGACGCGATCGCTGGCCTGGATGTTGCCGCGGACCTTACCGAGCACGACAACTTCGCGGGCGGTGATGTTGGCTGCGACCTGGCCGTTGCGGCCTACGGTCACGCGGTTGCCCGGGAGATTGATCGCGCCCTCGACCTTACCGTCGATGTAGAGCGATTCCGATCCGGAGACCTCGCCTTTGACGATGAGCGACTTGCCGATCGTCGCCTGCTCGCCGGCGGGAGCGGCGGCAGATGCAGTGCCTGGCGTGGAGGGGCGTGCCGCCTCAAATGTGCCGGGAGCGGCGGAGGGAGGGGTCGGGCGGACGGGCTCAGGGGTTGAGGGTGAGGTGGGGCCAGTCTGGTTCGGTTTCCACATGATTCGGTTGGTTCCTTTCCTGGGTGCCTGATTGAGTCGTACGGTTCTCGAGTCCGGCGACGCTGCACAGATGCATGCAAACGTCAGCGGCGATGTCTAGGCAGTATGAAACAAATACCGCAAGCCTGTGGAATATTGTGAACGCATTCTTCCTGAGGAAGAGCTTGCGCAAGCGTCTTTTCCCGTGACGTACCAAGTATTGCACTGGCTATTAATCGCCGGGAGCGCCCTCTGAACACGATACTCCAGTCGGCGTTGCTGCGAAACCCGGGCCTCTGCAAATCTCCGGAAGCGCCACAGTATGTGCAGTTACGAGACACTGCTTGGAAATTTCAAAACAGTTTCTGAATTAGGAAAACCAAGAAGTGCGTCTGAAACTGAACTCATTTGACAGGCTGGAAGCAGCACTCACGCGGTCTTGAAAGTGGCGCATCGGGTCATATCCGACTGACCCCAACTGTAGGCCCGATACCTCTAAAGTGCTACATCGGTGGGACAAGCAAAGGGGTTACGATTCGTGCATGGAGTTTCTTGTGGCACTTTCCGATGTCTCTTCGTGTATCGCGCAGGCCCTCCAGGCTAGCTGCGGATCCGGTCCTCCTGTTGGCGGCAGGCATGAATGCCATCGGAATTTTGAAACGACGAAATGGCTTGAATCAATGGTTCCTAATTTTTATATCGCTAATTTCTTAGAGGTGTCTCAATGAAGAAGTTCCTTGCATTATCCGTCTTGCTTACGCTGAGCGCTGTACCTGCGTTCGGTCAAGTCTCCGAATCTAACTCTCAGTCCTCCGGTTCCGTAGATCTCTCCGGCTTCCGCGATGAGATTGCCAACAAGAACAAGGCACTCGCCGATAAGGTGAAGGCTGAGCAGATGCTGGTCAAGAAGAATGCCTTGATTATGGACGACGCAAAGAAGATTGCGGCGGACAACAGCCGGCTCGACCAGGAGCGCAAGCAACTGGACGCTCAGAATGCCGAATTGGAGCGGCAGCGTCGAGCCTTGATGGCCGCTCTTTCCGATGGCTCATCGACCAACGAATCACAGCAGGCGGCACCCCAGCCGGCACCTACACGGGTCGAGGCTCCTTCGCAGCCGTCTCGCTCGGAGCAGCAGGCACCACGGATGGAAACCGCAGCAGCCAGCGTTATGCAGTCGAATCAGGCTCCTGCACAGGTCGCAGATCCTATCGTGCGGACGCCCCCTGCGGGTCAGCAGGCGCAGTATAACCAGCCGCAGCAGTACAACAACCAGCAGCAGCAGCAGATTGCATCGGTGCCTTCGGCAGCCAGCGCGACTGTGGTTGCATCGTCCTCATCCGGTCCGTTGCGGGTTCCTGAGAACGTAGCGATGGGTCTGCTGCTTTCGCCCATTCATCCCGTCTATCCTCAGATCGCTCAGAACGCACGCATCCAGGGTGAGGTTGTCCTGGAGGCTGTTATCTCGAAGACTGGCTTGATTGAGAGCCTGTCGCCGGTGAGCGGTCCTGACCTGCTTCGCCGCGCTGCGATCGATGCAGTTCAAAGGGCACACTACCAGCCGTACAAGCTCAATGGCGAGAACGTCGAAATCACGACGACCGTCACTGTCGTCTTCCGGATGCAGAGCTAGTTCCGGCGAAGATAGCGGCTTTTCGATTTTTCGCTGGCTAGACACGAACTCCTCCGATCGGCTCTTCATGCGATCGGGGGAGTTTTCTCGTTAAGGTGCTTGCGCGCGGTGTGCGTTTCAGGCTACTCTCCGCGGATGCAGACCTTTCGTTTCGCTCGTGTGCGCCTGCTGACGGGTGCGCTTGTATTGGTGGGGTTGCCTTCGATGCGTGGCTTTGCCGCGCCGCCCAAGACGCACAACGTGACACTGGGAGCGGCAAAGAAGGTTACCTATACCCCTCCGGATTCACCAACTCCGCCAGCGAAAGGCGGCGATGCTTCCGCGCTGAAGGTTCGTCCACTCCTGGTGGATGGGCGGCAGAAGGAATGGACAACGGGCGATACCCACGATGTGACGGACCGAAGTTTTGCCGTACGCCGTGCGATGCGGCTGAACGATGCACTGCCAGGAGAATCGCCTCGGTGGAACTGGCAGCCAGGACCGTGGCTGCTGGTGGATCGAAGCACAGGTCATATTGCGGCGCTGCATCTCCCGGACTTCGACGAAGAGGTCTCCGAAGTGGTGTGGTATCGCGACTATGCGGCGTACTGCGGCACGGCGGATACGGCGAAGGGCGGACTTTTTGCGATCGTGGCGCAAATAGGCGTGCGACGTGCCGTGGTGAGCAAGCAGATCGGCAAGTGGCCGCAGGCGTCGCCGGTTGAGCCGGTGTGTCAACCGGCCAAGTGGCAGCGTATGCCTATGCGGGTGACGATGCAGCCTACAGGTGGCGAACCGATGACCTTCGACGTGGTGGGTGCAGTATCGTTGATTGAAGAAGGCGATCCTGGCGATGCCCAATAACTTGCGCTTGTAAAGTTTACTTTTTGCATCGCTTGGCGGTATGGTCAGCAGGCCGGTACCGTCTACGCAGCTTGCATTCATTGTCGTATAGTTCCCGGTAAATCCCCTTTACAGGGATGGGCATCGGAGGCCTTGGAACGTATGGATCGCAGGGATATGCTTTCGGCAATTGCCGGTTTTGCGGCGTCAACGAGTTTCAGAGGAGTAGCTTTGGGCGCCACGCCGGGTGCGGTGTCGGGTGCGGTGTCGGGTGCGGTGTCCAGGAGCGATGGAACGCGGCCCGTAGTCTTCGACCCTCGGTCCTACGGTGCGGTGGGGGATGGCAAGACGAAGGATACCGCCGCCGTGCAGCGAGCGATTGATGCGTGTACGGCAGCGGGAGGCGGCCTGGTGTACCTCGGGCCGGGAACGTATCTCTGCGGTACCGTTGTGCTGAAGTCGAATGTGACGCTTTATCTCGAGGCGGGCGCGACCATGCTGGGCAGCGGAGAGATGAGCGACTACCATCCGAAGCATCTGATCTTCGCCAGCGATGCTGAGAATGTAGGGCTGGCCGGGCCGGGCAAGATCGATGGGCATGGGTCGGCATTCTGGCTGAAATCCAACCGTCAGCCGGTGGCCGAAGACATGGTTTGGAGCGACGCCATCCATCTGGACTGGACGCACACCAGGGAGCATCCTTCGCCGATGGTGGAATTCGAACGATGCACGGATGTGCGGATCTCGGATGTATTTCTTTGCAACGCTCCGGGGTGGACGCTACGGCCGTTCGATTGCGACCGGGTGCAGATTCGCGGGATTGTGATTCACAATCCGGTCTATGGGCCGAATACGGATGGGATCGATCCAACGGGTTGCCAGGATCTGGTGATTTCAGACTGCATCATTCAGACGGGTGACGACGCGATTTGTATCAAGAGCGAATCTCTGAATGGTGCGCCAGTGCGGCTGTCAAAAAACATTGTTGTGACCAACTGCATTCTCAGCGGTTGCTGCAATGGATTTAAATTTGGGACGACCACCTTTGGTGGATTTGAAAATATTACATTTTCGAATTCGGTCATCGCGAACGACGATGTCCCGCTGCCTTCTCGCGTGATCGCGGGGATTCAGCTGAGCGCGGTCGATGGAGGCTGGGTCGATGGCGTTGTCATCAGCGGCATCCAGATGCGGCGCGTGCGTTCGCCTATCTGCATACGGCGCGGAACACGGCATACGGATAAGGTGACGCCGCAGAATGGATTGCGCGGTGTGGTCATCGAGGGCGTACACGCTACGGATGCGATTTTGACCAGCTCGATTACCGGGCTGCCGGGTATGCCCGTGGAGGATGTGCGGCTCTCTGATATTCGGATTGCTACGGTGATGCCTGGCAAGCCGGAGTGGGTTACGAATCCGGTGCCGGAGGCTGCGCCGGACTATCCGCAGTCGCGTATGTTCGGTTGGCTGCCGGCGAGCGGGCTTTATGTGCGGCACGTAAATGGTCTTTCGGTGCGCAATGTTTCGTTCTCGGCTCCGACGGATGAGTGGAGGCCGGCGTTCCTGTTTGACGATGTTCACGAGTTGCGGTGCGATGGGCTTGAGTCGACGGCTGCGACGGGCGGCGAGCCGATGATACACATGGAGAATGTCGCCGACGCGTGGGTGACAGAAAGCAAGGCACCAAAGGGCTCGCGGGCGTTGCTGAAGGTGAAGACATCGGAGAGCGTAGTCGTCTCCGGATGCAATCTGCGTGGCGGCGCGGCCGTCGCCGAGGGTGATACGGGCGCGGTGCATGGGGAGTACAACCTTACGGATGCGAAGGCGTCCCGGGGCTAGTTCGGCGCTCCGGAGATATAAGCGTGCAGGTCACGGATGGTCTGCGCCTGTTCGGTGATGACGCAGTTGACCAGGTCGCCGATGGACACCACACCGACAACACTCCCATGTTCCATCACGACGAGATGGCGGAAGTGGCGGTCCGTGATGATGCGGAGGCACTCGCCTACGGTGTGGTGGCGGGTGACGGTGACGACGGGACTGCTCATGATCTCGGAGACGGGCGTGGCGCGCGAGGCGCGACCCTGGAGCACGACCTTGCGGGCGTAGTCGCGCTCCGAGACGATGCCGAGGAGCTGGCCCTGCTCCATGACGAGTAATGCGCCGACGCCTTTGAACGCCATCTCTTCGATAGCCTCGTATACGGATGCATCGGGTGCGATGGAAAGAACTTCTCCGGCCTTTTGCCGGAGGACGGCACCTACGGTGGTGGTCATTTCGCTCATGGTGACACCTCGAGCGTCGAATTATCGTCTTCGTCGAACGCAGCCGTCAATCGAGAATGCGTAATTCTTTTCTAAAGACGGACTGGTCTGGAACAGGGTCGTATCATCGAGGCATGGAATCGCTGGATGAACTATTGCGAGAGGCAGAGATTGCGCATGGGCATCTGTGCGCCGGGCAGGTCCTGGGTGTGCGCATGGCTATGCTGGGATGCAGGATGCTGGGGATCGACGATCCGCGAGGGAAGAAGAGCCGAATGGACCGCAAACGGCTGGTGACGTTTGTCGAGATCGACCGCTGTGCGACCGATGCAATCGCAGTCGTGACCGGGTGTCGCCTGGGCAAAAGAGCGCTCAAATTTCGCGACTGGGGAAAGATGGCGGCCAGTTTTGTGGATCTGGGGCGACCGGGGGGTGGGCCGCTGGGGATTGACGCTGTGGAAGGTGGGCGGGCGGTGCGGGTGGCGGCGCTTGAGTCTTCCAAGGAGCGAGCCCGGGAGATGTATCCGCATATCGAAGGCAAGAACGCGCAGCAGATGTTTGCCTACCGTGAAATGGCGGATGAGGAATTGTTCTCAACCGAGTGGGTATCCATACCGCTGCACGCGCGGGAGATGCCGGGGTACAAGGCCGGAAGAATTATGTGCGAAATTTGTGGCGAGGGGATCAATTTCGACCGCGAGGTGGTGCGTGAGGACGGTGGGGTCAAGCGGATCTTGTGCCACGGATGTGCGGCTCCTGAGGCGCGTTACTACAGCGTACTGGAGCCGTAGGCGAAATCAGGACACTGGTGGAATTCGCGCGGTGATGGCGGCGCGGATGCGCAATTCGATGCCGTCGATTGAATTAGCTTCAGGATCGCTTGCCTCGTTGGCGATGGAGACGACGCGGCCCGGTTCGCGGGCGGCGATCTGTTCGTAGGCTTTATGGATGCGGGTATAAAACTCATCCGATTCAGACTCGAAACGATTTTCATCGGTGCTGGATTGGTTGGCTTCGCGATGATTGCGCCGGCGTGCGCGCTGGAGGGATTCTGCGAGTGGAGGCAGGAGCAGCAGGGTAAGGTCGGGCTTCAAATTGCTACAGAGAATTGCGTGGAGATCGAGGATCCGTGCGGTGCCAAGTTCGCGGCCTGCGCCCTGGTAGGCTTCGGATGAGTCGGTGAATCGATCGCAGAGGACAATGGATCCAGCGGCCAGGGCAGGCTCGATGATCGCGGCGATGGACTGAGCGCGGTCAGCGAACATCAGGGCCAGTTCCGCGAGGGGCGTGATGCTGCCGAGCTCAGATTCCGAACGCGAATCGAGCAAAAGGGAACGGATGCGGTCGCCCAGTGGTGTAGAGCCGGGATTGCGTAACGTGACGACGCTGCGGCCTGAATCCGTGAGCCAACTGGCAAGGCGGCGAAGCTGCGTCGTTTTGCCGGAGCCGTCGAGGCCCTCGAAGGTGATGAAGAAGCCGCGTGGCATGGTCCGAGTCTACCGCAGGCGGGAATGACGCATCTGAAGTGACGTATGGGTAAAGGTCCAGAACTTCGATTCCTGCGACCCGACACAAGGGAGAGAGCTATGCTCACATTTATTTTTCTGTTTGCGATCGCTGTGCTGGTAATTGGGGGAATCGTTATTGCCGTTCAAGCGAAGGGACGAGGTGGGCCGAGCGGAACAAAGCCCACCGTCTCCAGCGACAATAGACCACCCGTCCAACGCGCTACGCCGGATAACGATTGATCCGCGCGAGTCGCCTAATGTGCCTTCAGATGGAGATCCCACACGGGCGCGACATTCGGCGCAAACGTAATGTGGAGGGTGCCCTCCTGACCCTCGCGGAGATTGGGGCCGGCCAGCTTGTGATCGCGGTGGGTCGCGTCCGTCCAGAGTAAAGCAGTGGGACCGCTACCAAGAATCTTGAAGCGATAGTGAAAGTCCTGGCCGGGAGCCAGAGACTGGCTCCCGAAGCTGGCGGAGGGATAATCGAGTTCGATCAGGGTCAGCGGCTGGCCTGTGTGGTTGGAGATAGTAGTAGCGATGAGAGCGGAGTGGCAGCCGGTGAGAACCGTCGCAAGGGCGACGAGCAAGAGGAAGGGTCGCATCGAAATCAAGGGTAACAGGCCGTGACTCGCGGAGCGGACTTGTCCACCCCGTCAGGCAAACATAGTGGGCGTGCGCTCGAGGATGCGGGCGGTGAGGACGACGCCTGGGCGGCCATCGTGAAGCGTAATGGGGAATGCCAGAACGCTCCACGTGAGGGTGTGCGCAGTTGTCTTGGGATCAAAGAACAGGACGCGGCGCGTGCGGTCGATATAGGTCTCGCGAGTATCGGCTACGGAGCGCAGAATGTCCGACCAGTCGCGAGGTAGCCCCGGGATCTCCGCGAACAGATTGCGCCCAGGAAACCAGTCGCGCGGATGGCCGAGATATTCGGCAGCGGTGTCGTTGCAGTAGATCCAGCTGCCGATGCCGTCCATGATCTGCACCAGGACATCCGGGCCGATAGCGAGCGAGATGCGCGAGTAGAAGAAGTCGCGCGCATCGACTACGACCGGCGATCCGCGGCGACGCGCCTGCAGCGAGCCCAGCGCGGCCAGCAGGTCGTCCACTGAGCTATGACCTTTGAGGAGATGCATGTCTTCGACGCCGCCGAAGTGCCGCTCAAGCGTCGCCGACATGATGATGATGGGGACGTGCGGACGGCGTTGGCGAAGCTTTGCTGCCACGGCGGTCCCGAACTGGCCGGTTCCGAGGTGGTAATCAAGTACGGCGATATCGATCTTGTCCAGCAACTTGTTCGCTTCTTCAACGGTTGCCGCCATCAGCGTGTCGTAGCCATGCTGGCGCAGGATCGCCGATCGCAGATGCAGGTTGACGGGATCGTCGTCGAGCAGCAGCACGGTTACGCTGGGCGAAGGGACCAGTTCAAGGCCGGTCGGTTTGGGTGGCTCAGTCTGCATTCTGAAGTTGGATGCGGCTCGCGAGTTAACTGACCGGTTCTATTCCGCAGTGCTGGCGGAAGTATTTTTCCTTTTCAGGTCGCGGATGAGCTCCGGCAGTCGGTTGAAGAGGGCCACCGAGCGGAGCCACTTGCGATTGTCAATCGCCGGATAGCCGCTGACTGTAGCGCCGGCAGCGACGTCGGAGGGGATGCCGGATTGGGCGGTCGCGATGGCTCCGTCGCCGATGGTGCAGTGCCCGGCGACTCCTACCTGGCCGGCTAGGATGACATTTTTGCCCACGCGCGTGGACCCGGCTAGTCCTACCTGTGCGCAGAGCAGGGTATCTTCACCGACGGTCGCCCCGTGGCCTACCTGGACAAGATTGTCGATCTTCGCTCCAGCGCGGATGCGCGTCTCGCCGATGGAGGCGCGGTCGATGGTGGAGTTCGCCTGGACCTCGACGTGGTTCTCGAGGATGGCGCGGCCGGTCTGGAGGATCTTGTGCCAGCCCGGAACCCACAGCTCAGAACCGAGATGTGGGTCACTCGAATTTGACCCTGGCGGCGTGCGCCGAGCGAAGCCGAAGCCGTCGGCGCCGATGATTGCGCCGTTTT
The DNA here is from genome assembly GCA_035943695.1 of Acidobacteriaceae bacterium. Lineage (GTDB taxonomy): Bacteria > Acidobacteriota > Terriglobia > Terriglobales > Acidobacteriaceae > Edaphobacter. Next base: position 204,267 of record DASZBW010000030.1, read on the forward strand.
GCAGGGTGACGTGGTCACCGAGCTGGCAGGCCTCGCGGACTACGGCATGGGCGTGCGCGAAAAAGTGGCTTCCGATACGGACATGGGGGTAGATGACCACGTGGGGAAGGATGGTGGCGTTGGGGCCGATGACGGCATGGTCGCCGATGACTGCGTAGGCTCCGATGTGGGCGCCGTGGCCGATCTGCGCTGAGGGTGAGATGACGGCGGTGGGGTGAATGCCTGGAGCGTAGGCAGGGGCTTCGTACAGCAATTCAAGTGCGCGGGCGAAGGCCAGGTAGGGGTTCGCGATGCGGAGGGTGGGGGCTGCGATAGCTTCAAACGCCGGTTCAACCAGGACAGCCGAAGCTTGCGTGACGCGGGCCAGCGGGGTGTATTTGGGGTTGGCGACAAAGGTGAGCTGCCCGGCGGCGGCGTCTTCGAGGCCGGCAGCAGAGTGAATCTCCAGGTCAGGATCGCCGTGCAGGGTGGCGCCGAGATGGTCAGCCAGAGTTGCTAGCTTCATGGAAGAGATTGTACGGCCTGCGAAATTAGTTAGGGCGCGAGTCGGGGTCGAGGGGGAGGTGGAAGAGTTCGTCCTGCAGATTCTCTTTGGGCGGGCGAGCGATGAGGGCAGGGCGGCGCGAGGGGGACGTGACTACGGCCAGCAGGACCAGTTCGGTGATGGCGGTGCGGGGGATGTAGATGCGCTGAGTGTTTGAGCGCGTATCCGGCGGCGTCAGGTAGAGGCCTGCATCTTCCGTTAGACCATCGAGTAGCGTGAGATCTGTCGGAGCGAGGCCTTCGAGTTGATCTCCGGAACGGAAGGTGAGCCGGACCCAGAGCCCCTCCGTGCGGGGACGAGCGAGGAAGACACGGCGGGTGAGACGCTCGGGGTTGGCCACGTCAGAGAGATTGAACTCGCGGACATAGCTGACCGTTTTGATATCGGTGAGGGTCAGGGTAAGGATCCGGCCCGAAAGATCGAGAAGGTCGAGCGAGCCGGTGCGAGCCAGCCCCGAGGCGGGCAAGTAGCCGGGGAGGGTATCGCCTGAGAAGCGCCGGACGATCACTTTTTTGCGGCTGTTGGACATGGGTATCTGGCGTCCTGGTCCTGATTGTTTCACGCCGGCGCTCAGGCGTGCTACGAAAAAGCTCAAAATACACTGGTTACGGGTCTTAGGCCATGCTAAAATAGACCGTTGCGTCGGGTTCCAGGCTTGCCGCAAGTTGTTGAGAAGTTTAGAGTTGTGTAGAGTCGAGACGGCTGGAGCAAGAACGCTCGCAGGCCGGATGGAGAACACACGTAGCGTATGGCTGATTATATCTATCTGCTCGAAAGCCGCCTTTCCCAGGCGCAGCAGAGCGCACTCCTCGCAGTTCGAGAGATAGCCCGGAGCAAGGGGCTGACGGTATTTCTGGTAGGCGGCGCTGTGCGTGATCTGACAAGCGGCTCGCCTGTGCGTGACCTTGATGTGGTCGTTCAGGGAAATGCGCTCAAGTTGCAGAAGCTTATTGAAAAAGCCGGCGCGACGATTGCAGGAGAGAACGAGGCGGGTCAGTCGCTGTTTGTGAGTTTTCCCGGTGGCGTGCGGATGGAGATCGGCAGCACATTGTCCGTGCAATATCCCAAGCCGGGCAAGCCTGTTGTCAAGGCGGCGAATCTTCTGGATGATCTGCGGCGGCGTGACTTTACCGCCAATGCCATGGCTCTGTCGTTGAATGAAGGATCTTACGGTCTGCTGATGGACCCGCTGAACGGTGTGGCGGACATCGAGAATCGCGAACTGCGCTTGGTGAGCAACTACGGTTTCATCGAAGACCCGGTGCGGATGATCCGGGCGGCGCGGTACGCGGCGCGCCTCGGCTGGGCGATGGAAGAGAAGACCAAGGCTCGCTACGACACAGGCAAATCCGAAGGGTACATCTCGGCAATGTCGAGTTTTCAGCGCGGATATGAGCTGGAAGAGCTTGCGCATGAGGAAGATCCGTTGCGGGTTATACGCGGCCTGGAGCAAGAGGGCTGGATGAAGGTGCTGACGCAGACCTGGACCTCATCGAAGGCCAATGTGGCCGAGTTGGAGAAGCTGCGGGAGGCGCAGGCTCAGTTGCAGATGCGTGGAGTCGTGGCGGATGCTTCCGCGGCCCAATTTCCCTTGTTGACGGCGAAGATGGCCCCCAAGGACGTCTCGGCTTTGAAGAAGAGTTTCACCCGCCAGGGCTTCGTGAAGGAGATTGACGCGCTCGAAGGCGAAGGAAAGAAGTTTGCCGCGGAGTTCTCGGCTAAGCCGGCTGCAACCCCATCCGTAGCGTGGAAGATGCTGCTGGGCGCGCGCCCTGAGGCGGTGCTGTGGGCGGCGTATTCGACGAGCAAGAATGGCGGGATACAGGCCAGGTTCAAGGGATTCTATACGGACTGGCCGCAGGCTCGGCAGAGGATTCCGTATACGCAGATGCAGGAGATGCGGATCGTTCCCGGGCTTGCCGGTTACGACGAGCTGGTCGAGAAGATCTTCTTCGAGCTGATGGATGGGAAGCTGGGTACACCGGAGGAGATGAAGGCGTTTCTTGAGCCTTATTCGCCGCCCGCTCCGCCGCCTCCGGTTCATCTGCGCCGGGCACGGCTCACGAAAAAGGAGCCGAAGGTTCCTAAGGCTCGTAAGAAGGCCGTGGCTGAAGCAGCGGCTGCGGAAGATGGAGTGCCGGTGGACGGTCCAGTGACTTCCGGAGTTGCAGCCGAAGCTCCTTCGAAGAGCGCTGCACAGAAGGTCAAGGGCGAAAACAACCCGGCCGCGGCCGTTAAGCTTCCTGCGCCGAGGAAAAATTCCGTAGCGGCTAAGGAGTCTGTTGCAGCTGCCAAGACCACGAGCAATGTGGTTCCTGCGAAGAAGGCTGTTGCGGCGAAGGTGCCGGTTGTGAAGGCCAGGTCGCTAAAGGCTCCCGCGAAGAAGGCGATCCCGGCTAAAAAAGCTGTGGCGAAATCGAGTGAGAAGAAAGCTGTTGGTAAAAAGCCGATCGCTAAGGCCCCAGTGAGGAAAGTGGCCAGGCCCGCGGCTAAGAAAGTTGTGGCTAAGGCGAAGCCTAACGCTAAGGGCGGCGCAAAGGCCTCGGTGAGTGCCGCTAAGAAGCCTGTGTCCAAGGTTGCCGCGAAGCCTGTGAAGAAGCCCGGTAAGAAGATAGCTGCGAAGACGGCTAAGAAGAAGCATTAGAGTTCCTCGATTTCGTTTCGATTGTGTGCAACGTTTCGGAATCACGGGGACGTGCTACGCTTTCGCTGAAGCGATTTGCTGTGCGAGGGCGCGATGCTGCTGGAGTTGCGGGCGGAAAACTATGCGGTGATCGACCAGGCGGTGGCCAGCTTTGGGCCTGGGTTGAACCTGATGACGGGTGAGACGGGGGCGGGCAAGTCGATCCTGATCGATGCGCTGGCATTGTTGCTGGGTGGGAAGGCTTCGAGCGACGTGGTGCGGCATGGCGCGGAGAAGGCGGTGCTGGGATGCGTGTTTGAAGGTACTCCTGGTGCTGCGGCGATTCTCGAAAAGAACGGGATCGATGCGGGCGCGTTCTCGGATGACATACTGCTGCGGCGGGAGATTGCCGCGGGCGGCAAGGGCCGCGTTTTTGTGAACAACCAGCCGGCGACCGTTGCGGTCCTGCGGGAGCTGGCGCCGGAGCTGGGGCTGATCCATTCCCAGGGGGAGACGCTGGGATCGTTCGACCAGGTGCAGCAGAGAACGCTGCTGGACCGGTTTGGCGGACTCTCGACGGACGATGTGGCGGCTGCATTTGCTGCCTGGCGGACGACCTCTGCGCGGCTGGATGAGTTGCAGGCCTCGGAGCAGGATCGGTTGCGGATGGCTGATCTTTGGCGGTTCCAGGCGAAGGAGATTGCTGCGGCGGAGCTTGCCGGCGACGATGAAGATGGTCGTCTCGAGGCGGAGAAGCGGGTGCTGGCGAATGCTGAGAAGCTGTACACGGCGGCGATGAATGCGCATGAGCTGCTGTATGAGCAGGAGGGTTCGGCTGAATCTACATTGACGGCGGCACTGAAGCATCTGGAGGAGCTGGCTCGTTACAATTCGCGGTTTGTTGACCCGGCGGCGCAACTTGCTGCGGCGAAGGCTGCGGTGGAGGATGTGAGTGCCGAGGTGCGGGACTTTGCGGATAAGGTGCAGGCCAGGCCGGAGCGGTTGGAGGAGATTGAGGACCGGCTGGCGGCGCTGGATCGACTGAAGAGGAAGTACGGCGGCTCGAGTGGAGAACAGAGCCTGGGTGAGGTGATCCGGTTTGGCGAAGAGGCGGCACGACGGCTGGCTGAGGTTGAGAATCGGGATGAGATGCTGGCTGAGCTGCGGGTGCAGCAGGAGGCGGATGCGGCGGCGTATCGGCAGGCGGCGGAGGAACTGACCAAAGCGCGACGGGAGGCTGCGGGGCGGCTGGAGAAGCTGGCTGCGGCGCAGATCAATGATCTGGCGATGTCGGTGCGGTTCGAAGTGCGGGTGGAGGCGGAGAAGCAGATTCCCTTCGGGAATGACAACAAAAAAGACGGGCCGGACAACAAGAAAAGCGGGATTGAGAACAGGAATGAAGGGTTCTCGGGCTGGGCGGCGCATGGGTGGGATCGGGTCGAGTACCGGATTGCCACGAATGCGGGCGAGCCGTTGAAGCGGCTGGAGGAGATCGCGTCGGGTGGAGAGATGTCCCGGGTGATGCTGGCGCTGAAGGTGACGGTGGAGGAGAGCTTTGCGGCGGGAAGCGGGAAGGCGAAGAAGAAGGCGCAGCTGCCGACGCCGCGGATGCTGGTGTTCGATGAGATTGATATCGGGATCGGGGGACGCGCCGCAGAGGCTGTGGGACGTAAATTGAAGACGCTGTCGAAGCGGCAGCAGGTAGTGTGTATAACTCATCTGCCGCAGATTGCGGCTTTTGCGGACCAGCATTTTCTGATTGAGAAGGCGGATAAGGACGGGCGGACGCGGACGAGCATACGGCGGATGGAGGAGAAAGAGCGAGCGAAGGAAGTGGCTCGGATGCTGAGTGGGGCGAAGCTGACGGAGACGAGCCTGGAGCATGCGCGGAATCTGCTGGAGGCGAGCCGGTGAGGAGGATAAGACAGGTTGTTGCCGGGTGGATATGCCTCGGGGCGTTTGGCATGGCTTGTGCGCAGGCTGTCGAGCGTCCCGCGTTCGAGGCATTCGAGGCATTCGAGGTCGCGACGATCAAGCCGGTGGACGTGGATGCGAAGGCGGGGCGCATGTTTCGCATGGAGGGAACCCACCGGTGGAGTGCCACGAACTTTACGCTTGAAGCTCTGGTCGCGCTTGGATTCGACATGAACCCGAGGACGATCAGCGGCGGCCCGGACTGGGTGCGCACGCAGAAGTTCGTTGTCGATGCGGTAACTCCGGGCGATGTGGCTCCGACGCGGTTGGAGCAGATGCGAATGCTGCGGGCGCTGCTGATCGAGCGGTTTGGGCTGAAGTTCCATCGCGAGGAGAAGGTCATGCAGATCTTTGAGCTGACGGTGGCGAAGGGCGGCGCGAAGTTGAAGGATGCGGCGAAGCCGGACGATCCGCCGAAGATTGTGGGCATCGTGTATCCGGCGAAGGTGGATGTGCCGGCGCGCAGCGTGACGATGGACGACTTTGTGGCGATGCTGCAGCGGGCTACGCTGGACCGGCCTACGGTGAATCGGACCGGGTTGTCGGGGAAGTACGACTTCGACCTGGTGTTTACTCCGGATGAGACGTTGTATGGGGGCGAGCTGCCGAAGGCTCCAGCGGATGCTCCTGATCCTCCGCTGTTTGCGGCGGTGCAGGAGCAGCTGGGATTGAAGTTGACGGCTAGGCGCGGGGCTGTGAGTGCGATGGTATTGGATGGCGTGACCCAGCCGTCGGCGAATTGATCGGGGAGCTCCGTGGATGAGGTAGGCTGTGGCTTGGAGGGTTGGGAGTACGAGGTTGTTGTGTGCTGAAGGAGGGCATGCTCCCGGGGCTGAAGCCTCTTGATCTCTTGGGTGGGCGGGGAGACCCAAGGCTGAAGCCTTGGGGTACCTGGAAGCATTGGGGTCTGGGTTGGCGGGGGGCGCGAGGTCGGTGGGATTGTTGGCGTGTGGGGCGGGTGCGGAGTCTGCGGTGTGGGTGGCGGGGTCTGGGCTGGG
>DASZBW010000031.1:0-167188 GCA_035943695.1 Acidobacteriaceae bacterium
TCCATCAGGTCGTGGTAGTTGCTGTAGGCCTGGTAGAACTCGAGCATGGTGAACTCGGGGTTGTGCTGGGTGGAGATGCCTTCGTTGCGGAAGTTGCGGTTGATCTCGTAGACGCGATCCATGCCGCCTACTACGAGGCGCTTGAGGTAGAGCTCGGGGGCGATGCGGAGTTTGAGGTCTAGATTGAGCGCGTTGTGGTGGGTGAGGAAGGGGCGGGCGGCGGCTCCGCCGGCTACGGTGTGCATCATGGGGGTTTCGACTTCGAGGTAACCGCGGGTGTCAAAGAAGGTGCGGAGGGCGCGGAGGATGGCGGCTCGCTTGACGAAGACTTCGCGGACGTTGAGGGGTTCGGTGGTTGGAGACGCAGGTCCTTCGGCTGCGCTCCCTGCGGGAGCTTCGCTCAGGATGACAGCTTCGGGGGTGGGGGTGGAGATTTGTGGCGCTGCGGAGGAAATGCGGGGGTTCTTCGCTTCGCTCAGAATGACAGTGTTTTGGGGTGGGACAGCGCTTTCTTGCGGCGAGGCTGTGGGTAGGATTGGCGGCGTGGTTGTTGGTGGTGCGGGTGTTGTCGCGGGTTTGGGGGAGTGGCCGGTGTTGATGAAGAGGTCTACGTAGCGCTGGCGGTAGCGCAGTTCGGTGTCTTCTAGGCCGTGGTACTTGTCGGGCAGGGCCAGCATGGCCTTGGCTAGGAAGGTTATGGCTGGAGCTGTCGTGGTACCTGAGGCCACGTGGAGGGACGATCCGCCGGTGGTGGATGGGCGGACGTGGACGGTGAGCTCGCCGGTGCGGGTGCGGAAGAGGTGGCCGCGGACGCCGATGTGGTCGCCGAGGTCGAGGAGTTTGTAGAGCGCGAAGGCGTCTTCACACTGCTCGGGGGTGGTGCCTACGTCGTCTTTGCGGACGTAGATCTGGAGGCGTTGGCCGCCTTGCTGGAGTTGCGCGAAGCCGGCTTTGCCCTGGGCGCGGATGGCCATGATGCGGCCGGGGATGGAGACTTCGATGCGATCGGCTTCGAGCTGCTCGCCGGAGATGGGCGCGGCGGCGGAGTCGTACTTCTGCTTGAGCCAGGGGATGAGGTCGCCTTGCTGCTCGGACCAGCCAGGGGCAGAGATGGCGTAGTGGTTGGGGTAGATGGCCTCGGCTTCGGTGAGGCCGGACTTCTGGCCGAGGGCGGCGATCTGGCGGAGCTTTTCGCGGCGGAGATTGTAGAGGTCTTCTTCGAATTGCGATTCGTACACTGGATGTCCTTCGGGTGCTGGGTGCGGCTTGATGTGGGCTGACGATTCAGTATATCGGGCGGTGCGAGGGAGGGGTGCGGCGTGGTGTAATGGTCGAGCGATGAGTGATGAGGATGACAAGAAGAGTGGCGGGCTGCGCGGGCTGGTGAAGGCGGAGTCGATGGTGCAGCTGGCGCTGGCTGTGCCGGCGGGATGTTTCGTGGGGCTGGTGATTGGGGCCTGGCTGGATCGGCACTTTGGCAAGCACTGGATGGTGATTGCGGGGATGCTGCTGGGGGCTGGGGCGGGGTTTGTGCAGATCTTTACTACAGTGGCGCGGATGGGGAAGAAGGGCGATTGATGTCGGATGAATTGAAGCCGGGGGCGCAGGGGCTTGGCGGGATGACGGACGCGGATTTTCGCGCGGTGATGCTGCGGGCGCTACGGCTGCTGAGTGTGCTGGGGGTGGTGGCCGCGGCGATCTTCTGGTGGAAGGCGGGATGGGGGAGTGCGGCGCTGCTGGCGATTGGGGCGGGGATTTCGGCGTGGTCGTTGTGGGAGTGGCTGCGGCTGATGACGGCGATGAACGCGAGGATGGATGCGGGTGCAGAGGCGCGGCCTATGGGTAGGATTCTGGTGGGGTTTGTGCTGCGGATCGGGCTTACGCTGGCGGTGCTCTATGGTAGTCTTAAGTATCTGCACGGGACTGCATTTGCATTGGCTGCGGGGCTTGGACTGGGCGTTTTAGCGCTGACGGTTGAGGCTTTGAGGCTGGTGAAGCGCTGGACGGTTTAGGGCCTCGGCGCGGTGCGGGACTTTTCAGAACAATAAAAATTTATGCCTACACAGCTTGCTTTTACACGATTTCTGAACCACCATTTTGCCGCGCAGGTGGATAACTTTCTGGGCGCGGTGCATGTGCGTCCGGATCACCTGAGCGCGCCGATTACAAATGCGTTTGCGATGGAGCTGCTGATCTTTGCGGGTCTGCTGATCTACTTTGTGGTCGTGCGGGTGAGTCTTTCGGTGGAGACGCCGAATGCGGTGCAGCACTTCTCGGAGATGACGCATGAGCTGATCAGCGAGCAGACCGAGGCGATCATCGGGCATGGGTATGAGCGGTTTGTGACTTACCTGACGGTGCTGGCGCTGTTTATTCTGATTGCGAACCTGATGGGGCTGGTTCCGGGGTTTGAATCGCCTACGGCGTTTGCGGTGGTGCCGCTTGGTTTTGCCGTAGTGACGTTTATCTACTACCACTACCACGGGATTCGGGCGAATGGCTTTGGCTATGTGAAGCAGTTCCTGGGGCCGGTGTGGTGGCTCTATCCGCTGATGCTGCCGATTGAGATCATCTCGCACTTTGCGCGTGTGCTTTCGCTGACGGTTCGTCTGTATGCGAATATGTTTGCGGGCGATATGGTTACGCTGGCTTTCTTCTCGCTGATTCCGATTGGTGTGCCGCTGCTGTTTCTGTCGCTGCATCTGGCTGTGGCGGTGATTCAGGCTTACGTGTTCTTTATTCTGGCTACGGTTTATCTGTCGCTGGCTGTGGCGCACGATCATTGATGCTTCGGATTTTTGGGCCACGCCGTTGAAAGGCATATCCCAGGGGCTAAAGCCCACGTGGGTTGTCACCTTTTACACCGGGACTAAAGTCCCGGTCTATCTCAGAAACGTGTTTCATTAGCGTGTTGAGTCAGAAGGCGAGTTTTCAGGAACATTGAAGCTCGGGTTTAGGTTAAGGTTTGCCGGTTGCGGGGCGCCCCCTCTCAGCCGGTTGCAGGAAAAAACGCCGCATAGCGTGAGGGTGCCAGTACGGTGAGCATCAACCACCCACTGGCGGCGATTCTGACGGGGGCAGGAGTAACACTATGGTTCGTGTATTTCAGTTCTCGAAGTATTTCTTTATGACGATGGCGGCGATGTTTATCGCGGTGCCGGCGTTTGCGCAGTCGGGTGGCGCGGTTGCCAATCCGTATGCTCCTCTTGCTGTTGGTATCGGCATGGGACTTGCGGCTGGGCTTTGCGGCCTGGGCCAGGGACGTGCGACGGCTTCGGCCTCGGAGGCGCTGGCTCGCAATCCGGGCGCGCGTGCGGGTATTCAGCTGTTCCTGATTCTTGGACTGGCGTTCATTGAGTCGCTGACCTTGTTCACGTTCGTGCTGCTGTTCCTGCGGACTGCGTAAGTGTGACTTTGTTGTGCGAGACAGCCTCCTTTGCGGAGGCTGTTTTGTTTTTTTTGAAGGAGGAAAGGCGTGAGTGTAGTGGGTGAGATTAAGACGATCAGCAGCCGTGAGGTCTATCGGAACAAGTGGACGCGGGTGCGTGAAGATGTGATCGAGCGGGCGGATGGGGTGCGCGGGATCTATGGGGTGGTGGATAAGGATCCAGCGTGCGTTGTGATTGCGATGGAGCGGACGGATGGGGGTGAGTTTATTTATCTGGTGGAGCAGTTTCGATATACGGTGGGGGCGCGGTATGTAGAGCTACCGCAGGGTGGGTGGGAGCGGGCCGATGCGGATGCGGAGGAGATGGCGCGGGGAGAGCTGCGGGAAGAGACGGGGCTCACGGCTGAGCGGATGACGCGGCTGGCTACGCTGCGCATTGGGTATGGCGTGATGAACCAGGTGCAGCATGTGTTTCTGGCCGAGGGTCTGACGCAGGGTGAGGATGATCGGGATGAGGAGGAGAGCGATCTGGAGGTGCGGCGGGTGAGGGTGGAAGAATTTGAGGCGATGTTGCTGGATGGGCGGATCGTGGATAATTGTACGGCGGCGGCCTGGGGCGTTTATCGGTTGTGGGTGGAGCGGCAGGCGGGTCGCTAAATTGTGGCACTGGAGCTGAGAAATGCCAAAGAATATTGTTGTCTGCTGCGATGGAACCGGCAATGAGTATGGCGATCTGAATTCGAACGTGGTGCACCTGTACCGTGCGCTGGTGCTGGATGATTCGACGCAGGTGGCGTATTACCATCCGGGCGTGGGGACGGAGGGTTCGCCCTCGTCGCGGAACCGGGTGGAAGCAGCGATTTCAATTGTTCTGGGGCTCGGATTTGGGGAAGGGTTGCTGCGATATATCGGGGATGCTTACAGCTACCTGATGGAGCAGTACGAGGAGGGGGACCGGATCTACCTGTTTGGGTTCAGCCGGGGCTCGTACACGGTGCGTGCGCTCTCGGGCATGATCCACATGTTTGGGTTGCTGCATCGAGGGAATGCGGGATTGGTGCCTTACATCCTGAAGATGTTTGCGAGGCATACGCGTAAGGCGCATGGGATGCTGCCGACGCTGAAGATAGCGGAAGGATTCAAGCAGACGTATAGCCGGAGTCCGAAGATACACATGGTGGGGGTGTGGGATACGGTGAATTCGGTGGGCGTGGTGTGGGATACGCTGAAGCTTCCTTATACGGGGCAGAATGCGAGCATGGTGCATGGGGTGCATGCGCTCTCGATCGATGAGCGGAGGTGCTTCTTTCGCAACAACGTGTGGGGTAAGCCGTTGGTGGCTGAGGCGGGAGAGGAGCAGCAGACGATTCACCAGGTTTGGTTTGCGGGGGTGCACTCGGATGTGGGCGGTGGGTATCCGTGCGCGGAGAGCGGGCTTTCGCAGATTACGCTGGGGTGGATGCTGCGTGAGGCGGTGAAGTACGGGCTGGTGGTGGATGGGGAAAAGGTGAGCGAGGTCCTGGGGTATCGGGGGCCGGGGAGGCCGGTGTCCGCAAATCCTGGGCAGCCGATTCATCGTTCGCTGCATGGTGCGTGGTGGCTGCTGGAGCTGATCCCGCGCAGGATCTTCAACTTTACGACGAAGACGAGGCACTGGACTCTGCCGTTGGGGAGGAGCAGAACGATTCCTGCGGGGTCGATCGTTCACCAGAGCGTGGTGGATAAGATTGCGGTGGACAGGAACTATCGGCCGAAGAATCTGCCGGAGGGGTGGGAGGGTTGTGTTGAGCCGTGGGTGCGCTGGGGTGAGGGTAGCGGAGGTTGAGATGAGACTGCTTGATGGAGGGATCGTGAAGAACTGCAGGAATGCGCCCGGGGGTGATATGGCTTGTGGCGGGAGCGAGTGAATTAAAGGGTCGCCTGGTAAGGTTCAAGCTCCACGGAGATAGTCCTCGCTCGCAGACTCCCATAAAGGCCAGCCGATGGATCAAGGTCAAGGACGTACTCGTCGCCCTCTCTATCAAGAGAAACTCCGAAAAGCAATCCGATATTGAGTGTGTCGGCTGTGAAATTGAGCTGTGTGACGTCACTTATTTTGAAGGTGATTTGGCAGTGCTTGTTCAATACGAAGTAACCGCGCTCATCAAGTTCTGACGACATATGGAACGCATGCAAACGGATTGTCGACACGCCGTTCACTACTAAGGTGACGTCGAGAATATTTGAGTCATGCAGACGCGGCCAATAGCCGAACCATTCGAGAATCTTGTCGGTACCTTTTATTGCCCGGATCGATTCTGGAACTTCGTTGAGTTGTGTCATATTAGCTGACGAGGTGGCCCATCTTTTCTTGCTTGGTCTGGAGGTATTTTTGGAAGGTGGGTTCGGGGGGGACTTCGGCGGAGATGCGCTCTGGAACGGTGATGCCTACGGCTTCGAGGGCGGCTACTTTTTCCGGGTTATTGGTGATGAGGCGGACGGATGTGACGCCGAGCATTGTGAGGATTGCGGCGGGGAGCTCGTACGCGCGGCAATCGGCCCGGTAGCCTAGCTCGAGGTTGGCTTCGATGGTGTCGCGGCCCTGGTCCTGCAGCTCGTAGGCCTGGAGCTTGGCCATGAGGCCTATGCCGCGGCCTTCCTGATTTTCGTAGAGCAGGATGCCGGCGCCGGCTTCGGCTATGGCGGCGAGGGCGAGTTCGAGCTGCTGGCGGCAGTCGCAGCGGAGGGAGTGGAAGACGTCTCCGGTGAGGCATTGGGAGTGGATGCGGACGATGGGTGTGGAGGTGAGGATGTCGCCCATGACGAGGGCCACCGCAGATTCGATGCGCCGGGCGGGCGTGGGTGTGGCGTCGTTGCAGGGTGTGGGGTTGAGAATGATGCCTTCGAAGCCGAGGATGCGGAAGTGTCCCCAGCGGGTGGGAAAGTCGGCATCGGCCAGCTTGCGGACAGATTCGAAGGGCATGAGTTGATTATACGATTTGGTGGGTAAGAGGCTTGTTTGCGGTCGTGATGGGGTTGATGGGATTACGCTCAATCTTAAGTAGTTATCCGTTTGTATATACAAATGTACGTACAAGTGGATGGATCTATACAGCCTGGCCAGTAGAAAGCTGCACTGGCGTCGTTTTTATTTCATTACTGCTTTAATTATATCGGATTGACCATAACTCTTCGTCAGCGGGCATGATGGGCGTATGTTGTTCATATAAAAACGTAATGCGGTTATCGCAATGCTTGCGGGGGTTGACACGATGTTCGCGGGTGAGCGTGCGGGCATGCCGGAATCCTTCTCAAGTGCGGGATAAGGGAACACCTGTGGGTGGCGGTGGGACCTCGTAGCGGATTAGGCTTTCTGCGGATCAGAGCGTGTAGGGGCTGGAAAGGGGGGAAACGATGGTGCTGGTAGGAGACGGAGGGCCGGCCTTGGGATTGTTAGGATTTTGTTTTGTTTTCGCGAGTTCGGTGGCGGGCTGCTTGCTATCAGAAGTCAGAGGCCTTTGCGGTCGATATGCGGGCTTGGGACAGAGAGCATCCTAGGCTTTGTGCCGGAGGGTAGGGCTGGATTGCGACCTTCCTGTTGCTGGCGCATCAAATTAAGAAAATCTGATATAAAGTCACTCAAGGATAAACCGATGGCAAGCGATTTTGTAAGTGTAATCAAGCCCAGTGCAACCAAGGGAACGGATGAGGCCACAAAGCCATCGACGGCGGGACGGCCAGTGCCGGTGTTGCCGGTGCGGGACACGGTTCTATTTCCGCATGCGGTTTTGCCGCTGACGGTGGGGCGGGAGAGTTCGATCCAGCTGATCCAGTCGCTGGGCGAGGAGAAGACGATCCTCGTGGTGGCCCAGAAGGATGCGCGACAGGATACGCCCGAGGTGGGGGACCTGCACCAGATTGGAACCCGGGCCACGGTACACAAAGTGGTGAAGATGCCGAACCAGAGCCTGTTCGTATTTACCGAAGGCAATGAACGGGTGCGACTGGGTGAGTTTTCGCAGACCACGCCATTCCTGACGGCTGAGTTCGAGGTGGTGGACGAGGTAGAGCCAGAGGCATCGGCCGAGACGGAGGCTCTGCAGCGCAACGTCGTCAGCCAGTTTCAGCAGATTGTGACCTCGTCGCCGACGCTGTCGGATGATCTGCAGACGATTGCGATCAACATCGATGAGCCGGGAAGGCTGGCAGATTTTATTGCTTCTTCGCTGCCGTTCCTGACGACGAGCGACAAGCAGGAATTGCTCGAGGCTGCGGATGTGACTGCGCGGCTGGAGCGCATCAACAAGCACCTGGCGAAGGAACTGGAAGTGCAGCAGCTGCGCAACAAGATCCAGAGCGAGGTGCAGGATTCAGTGCAGTCTTCGCAGAGGGATTATTACCTTCGCGAACAGCTGAAGGCGATCCAGAAAGAGCTGGGCGATCTGGATGACTCGCAGAAGGATATTGCGGAGTTGAAGGAGAAGATTGAAGCGGCGGGCATGCCGGAGGAGACGAAGAAGGATGCGCTGAAGGAGCTTGGGCGGCTGAGCCGGATGAATGCGATGGCGGCGGATTACTCGCTGACGCGCAACTATATTGAGTGGTTGGCCGTGCTGCCGTGGGCCAAGTCTTCGGCGGGCGAGGTTGATATTTTGAAGGCGAAGGAGATTCTCGACGAGGATCACTATGGCCTTAAGAAGGTGAAGGATCGCATTCTGGATTATCTTTCTGTGCGGCGTCTGAAGCCGGATATGAAGGGGCCGATTCTGTGCTTTGTCGGGCCTCCGGGTGTGGGTAAGACTTCGCTGGGGCGTAGCGTGGCGAAGGCGTTGGGGAGAAAGTTCTCGCGCATCTCGCTGGGCGGAATGCACGATGAGGCAGAGCTGCGCGGACATCGGCGGACGTACATCGGTGCGCTGCCTGGGCAGGTGATTCAGAACCTGAAGCGTGTGGAGACCAACGATCCGGTGTTCATGCTGGATGAGATCGACAAGCTGGGGCGCGACTTTCGCGGCGATCCGGCGAGCGCGCTGCTAGAGGTTCTTGACCCGGAGCAGAACAATACGTTCCGGGATAACTATCTGGATCAGCCGTTTGATCTTTCAAAGGTGTTGTTTATCTGCACGGCCAACCAGCTTGATCCGATTCCCGCTCCGTTGCTGGACCGGATGGAGATCATCGAGTTGACGGGCTATACGGAGGAGGAGAAGGTTGCGATTGCGACGACCTACCTGATCCCGCGGCAGATGAAGGAGAACGGGATTGAGCCTGGCCTGATCGAGTTTCCAGCGGGAAGTGTGGCGCAGATTGCGCGGCACTACACGCGTGAGGCCGGCGTGCGCAAGCTCGAGCAGCAGATTGGAACGGTGTGCCGCAAGCTGGCGCGCAAGATTGCCGAAGGACGCACGGAGAAGCTGGTGATTACGCCGGAGGTCATCGTCGAGTTCCTGGGCGGCATCAAGGTGCGTGTAGATACGGAGATTGCGGAGCGCACGAAGCGGGCTGGCGTGGCCGTGGGCCTGGCGTGGACGCCGGCGGGCGGCGATGTGTTGTTCATCGAGGCGAACCGGATGAAGGGTAAAGGCACCTTCACCATTACTGGGCAGATCGGCGATGTGATGAAGGAGTCGATGCAGGCGGCGCTGACGTGGGTGCGATCGAATGCGGCGGCGCTGGGGCTGGATGAAGACCTGCTGAAGGACTCTGACCTGCATATCCATGTGCCGGCGGGCGCGATTCCAAAGGATGGGCCCAGTGCGGGTGTGACGATGGCTACGGCGCTGGTGTCGTTGCTGACGGATACTCCGGTAAGGCCGCTGCTGGCGATGACGGGCGAGATTACGCTGAGCGGGAATGTGCTTCCAGTTGGAGGGATCAAGGAGAAGTTTCTGGCGGCGAAGCGGGTCGGCGTGCGTGATGTGATTTTGCCTGCGGATTGTAAGCAGCAGGTGGATGAGGATCTGCAGGCGGATCAGCTGGAGGGAGTGACGATTCACTATGCGAGCAACATCGAAGAGGTGCTGGCGATTGCGCTTCCAAAGACGGTGCGTGAGGCAGTGGAGGACGAGGTGGTGCGAGAGGAAGTGTTGAGCGCCTCGGCTTAAGATGTCGATCATGTTGGAACCGTGGAGCGGCCTGGGAGACTGGGCCGCTTCTTCGTTTGCGGAAGCCGAGGGAGGCGCGGATGGCGGGAACGCTGATGACGATAGGGCACTCGACGCTGGCGATAGAGATTTTTCTGAGGGCTCTACTGGACAACGGATGCGAGATGTTGGTGGACGTGCGGCGGTTTCCGGGGTCGCGGCGGTATCCGCAGTTTCAGCAGGAGGCATTGTTTCAGTCGCTGGGTGGGGTGGGCATCGACACGGCATGGCGTGAGGGGTTGGGCGGGAGGCGAAAGCCTCTGGCTGATAGCGGAAACACGGGCTGGCGGAATGAAAGCTTCCGCGGCTATGCGGACTATATGACGACTGCGGAATTTGCCGGCGAGATGGACTGGCTGATGGGCGCGATGGAGCGTAAGAGGGTGGCGGTGATGTGCGCGGAGGCGGTTCCGTGGCGATGCCATCGTTCGCTGATTGCGGATGCGGTGCTGGCGCGCGGCGGCCAGGTGGAAGATCTCTTCGTAACTGCGGACGGGCGGAGTTCGCGGAAGAAGCACTTGCTGACGAGCTTTGCGCGCCTGAACGATGGGAAGGTCACGTACCCGGGTGAGCAGCCTGGATTGTTTGCGGGCGAATGAGGCGCAGGCGCGGTATCCTGAGCGAATGCGGGTGAAGCTGCTTTATTTTGGAGTGTTGCGCGATCTGTTCGGTGTGGCGGTGGAGCGAATAGAGACCGCCGACACGATTACGGTGCGCGAACTATTGGTGCTTTTGCGCGAGATTTTGCAGCAGCGAACGTCTAAGAAAGCGATGATCGGCGTCAGCGGAGAGCGAGTGGATGAGCGGCTTTGGGGAAGCCTGGCAGTGGCCGTGAATCGCGAATACAGCGGGCTGGATGCGGTGTTATCGGATGGCGACGAGGTCGCGTTATTGCCGCCAGTGAGCGGTGGTTGCGGACAAGGATTGGACAGGCGCAATGCAGATTGAGATCACGGATCAGCGCGTTGAGGTTGATAGCATTGTCTCGGGCATGAAGGCTGGCGGAGATGGAGCCGTGTGTGTCTTCGACGGGATTGTGCGGGATAACACGCGGGGACGCAGCACGCTTTATCTGGACTACGAGGCTTACCGGGAGATGGCCCTGGAGCAGATGCGACGGCTGGGTGGAGAGGCGCTGCAAAAATTTGAGGTGCGCGATGTTGCGATGGTGCATCGGTTGGGGCGGCTGAATGTGGGCGAGACAAGCGTGCTCATCGTTGTAGCCTCGGCGCATCGTGGAGCGGCGTTTGAAGCTTGCCGATGGCTGATCGATACGCTGAAGCAGACGGTTCCGATCTGGAAGAAAGAGACGTTTGTGGATGGTGCGGTGTGGGCCGATGGGGAGGCTTTTCCTGACGACATCGCAGTGCGTCGGGCGGGGTCGGAGGGATGAGAGGGCGTGTATGGAGGAGGACGGCGGCTGGGGCCTGGCTCGGCGGGATGTTGATCTTTGCTGTCTGCTTCGTGGGGGGGGGTGTGGGGGCAGGGGCGCAGGAGACGCAGTCGGACCCAGGGCCGGTGGGGCCGGTGCCGGGTTCCAGTTCGCATGAGCCCGCTTCGCAGCCTGCGACGAGGCCGCGTAATGGGACACAGACCCCTGCTCCGGTAGAGAGGCGTGCGTCGCGGCCTGCGCGGAATCCAGTTGAGCCGGTGAATGGACCGCTGACGAATGCGGCTAAAACGGTGCAGGGAAGCGCGCAGCCGGAGGTAAGGCCGCGCGATGCGGGGGCGGATGTGGCGACGCTGAAGGTGCGTACGCGGTTGGTGAATGTTGCGGTGAATGTTGTGGATGCGCATGGAGCGCCCGTCGGAGGGTTTGAGGAAAAGGATTTTCGCTTGTTTGAAGATGACAGGCCGCAGGCTATCTCAGTGTTTGAGCGCGAGGCGGCAAGTCCATTGTCGATTGTGCTGGCGATCGATTCGAGCGAAACGGTGCTGACGAGCGACCGGCTGGAGCGGCAGGCGGCGAAGCGTTTCGTTACGGCGATTTTGCGCGAGCAGGATGAAGTGGACCTGATGGATTTCGCCGATACGGTGCGCGAGATCGTTCCGTTTACGAATGACGCAAAACGGGTCGAACGAGGGCTGGGGGAGTTGCGGCATGGAGAAGAGACGGCTCTCTACAACGCTGTGTTTCTGGCCAGCCGACGGTTGGGGCAGAGTTCGGGTGGGGCGAACCGGAGGCGTGTGCTGGTGCTGATCTCTGACGGGGGCGACTCGATCCATGGAGGCGATGTGTATGAGCAGGCAATAGCCGAGGCGCAGCGCGCGGATGTGATGATCTATTCGCTCATCATTGTGCCGATTGCGGCAGATGCGGGACGGAACACGGGTGGGGAACATGCGCTAATCCAGATGTCGGAGGACACGGGAGGGAAGTACTACTACGTGACCAGCCCTGCGGATCTTGAGCCTGCGTTTCGGCATGTGTCGGACGATCTGCGGAACCAGTATCTGTTGGGCTACTACGCGCCACAGACCGACGGGGATAGTGCGTTCCGACGGATCAAGGTTACGCTGGCAGATGGCGCGGGGAAAGAGGGGTACTCACTGCGCTATCGGACTGGCTACTTCCCTGAGCCGCGATAATCAGACGGCGAAGTATCATTGGAGAGTACGGCCGCCGTGGTGCAGGCCGTTGCGAATTGGAACGAAACGATGAAGCCAGGTACAACCATAAGCGTTGAGCTGTTCGACACCAGTCTGCGCGATGGCTTGCAGCAGCCCAATCTCGAGATCTCGGTAAAGAATGCGGTCGGCCTGCTGGAGCGGATGGGGTGCTTCGGCGTGCACTATGCCGAGATTGGATTTGCGGGTGCGAATCAGTTTGTCGGCGATCTGGCTGCAGCGTTGGAAGGTGCGGATACGGGCGCGATGAAGCTTGCGTTGTTTGGCAGGACGCGTGGGCGCGGGTCCAAAGTGGAGGAGTGGCCGGATGTGAAGTTTATGATCCGGCATAAGCGGCGAATCCCGGTTGCCGTTGTGGTGGTGAAGTCGAGGCTGCTGGACGTGGCGAAGTCGCTTGCGACCACGCCTGAAGAAAACCTGCTGATGGCGCGCGAGACCATCGATTGTCTGCACGATCATGGGCTCGAAGTGATCGTCGACTTCGAACATGCAATGGACGCACTGTGCGGACGCCGCGAGAAGGGCGAGCCGTGCGACTCGGAGCTGGCAAAAAAGACCAGCGAGTATGTTCACGAGATGATCGGGCAGTGTGCGCGCCAGGCGGTGAGTCGCTTGATCATCTGCGATACCAACGGCGGTGCCGGCCCGGAGGAAGTCTCGCAGGCATTCGATGATCTTGGCAAAGCGCATCCAGGTGCGAAGTTTGGATTTCATGGGCACACGGATCGTGGCCTTGGCGTGGCGAACACGCGTGCGGCGATCTTTGCCGGTGCGGTTCAGGTACAGGGGACGTTGCTGGGGACGGGCGAGCGCTGCGGCAATGTGAACCTGACGACGGTCATGGGAGGCATGCAGCTTCGCGACGAGGCCCAGTTTGTTTCTGCTGAATCGCTGGCCGGGCTTACGAGCCTGGCACAGTCTGCGTATGCTGCATTTCGGCTCGAAGCCCCACATGGCGCTCCAGTGGTGGGGCCGGGGGCGTTCGGCACGTGGGCCGGGATGCATGGAAGCAGCGAACATAAGGACCCGGGTGCGTACCTGTGGTGCGATCCGGAGCGGGTGGGCGCGAAGCCGCGCATCGGAGTCAACGGACAGTCAGGGCGCGCGAATATCATTCTGCTATCGCGGGAGCTTGGGGTGCCTTTGGATGCACAGCAGGCCCAGGCGCTGCTTGACGGAAATCAGGCGATGATCGATGGCGGAGGATTTACGGCGAGCGAGGCGTCATTCCAGCTCGCCTGCATGAAGGTGCTGGGGACGCTCGAAGATCGATTCAGTATCAAGGGTTGGAAGGTGGTCGACGAGTCGGACCAGGCAGGAAAGAGGTTTGTTCAGGCTACGATGTCTCTTGCCATCGGTGAATCGATGATTACGACTCGTGCCGATGGGGCCGGTCCGGTGGATGCCTTGACCCGGGCTATGCGTCAGGAGCTTGAGAACTGGTATCCGGCGATCCGGCAGATGCGACTGGATACGTTCAGCGTGGCGGCGATCGACGTATCGGCCCACGACACGGCCGCGCATGTGCGCGTCACGGTGAGTTTCGAGGTGGAGGGGCATCAGCCCTGGACTACCGCTGGCGTAAGCAGCGATTTGAACCAGGCTGCGCTGATGGCTATCGTCGACGGCTTCCACTACTGGCTGCTACAGGGGCAAGGGACCACAGCGAAAACCTGAGCGAGCAGGCCGGGCGGAAGCAGTTGGATTCGGAGGGATAGGGAGTATGGCGGAGAGTGAGGGATTCGAACCCCCGATAGCCTTGCGACTATGTCTGATTTCGAGTCAGGTGCATTCAACCGGGCTCTGCCAACTCTCCGCGCTGGAACCAGTTTATAACACCTTGGTTTGATCTTCGAATCGCATCATGGAATTCTGACAAACAGCAGGCGATATGCGGTTACAGTTGCGCCAGCCATTGGTCCCAGAAGAGGTGAGCCGCCTGCTCCAAGGCAGGAGCGAAAGTCTCGCTCTGGCGACGTAACTTTGGTATGTCCATTTGGATACTGGAGAGTTCGCCGGCGTGGCCAACGTACCATCGCTCCAACGCCGGGGCAGTGACTTCGAGGTGGAACTGCAAACCGAGGGTGTGGCGGCCGATCGCGAATGCCTGGTTCGGATAGGTGCTGGTTCCGGCGAGATGACTTGATCCGGGAGGCAGGTCGAACGTGTCGCCATGCCAGTGGAGCAAACGCAGATCGTGAGCAAATAAGGGAGCGAACTCGGAATAGTCTGCGGCATCACGCCCTGCGTGAATGGGAGCCCAGCCGAGCTCCTTGCCTTGCGTGCCGGGATGCACCGAGGCACCTGCTGCCACGGCGATCAACTGTGCGCCCAGACAGATGCCAAGGGTCGGGCGCTGTCGCATGAGACGGGATTGGATCAGGTCGAGCTCAGACTTCAGGAATGGGTACGCAGCCTGTTGGTAGACCCCGATTGGACCTCCCAGGACAACAAGCAGGTCGGACTTCGGGTCGATGGTGTGCAGATCGCTTGAGCATGCGTGGATGACCTCCACTGCGTAGTCGGCGCGCTCCAGTGCGGGGGCGAGCGATCCTAAGTCTTCGAAGTCAACGTGGGAGATTGCGATTGCTTTTCGCATCGAGCCTCTTTCATGGAGATGGTTCAGGCGGCTTGAAAGTAGAAGTGGTAGTGATTGCGGCAGCCTGGGTTGAAGGGGCTCCCACAGCTCGGGCAGTGGTTCGCGCAGCTGAAGTATTGTTTGATGGTCATTTCGTGTCCGCAAGCCCCGCAGAGCACGGCGGCCCGGCTCCATTCGTCTTGCGGCCAGACTTCGATGGGATGCTGGGCCAATGCTTGGTGGCAATCCTTGCAGGCATAGTAGGTGCCGCAGCACTTCATCTTGATCGCAATAATATCCAGCGCCGCGTTGTAGTGAATGCAGCGAGACTGCGGATCGAGACCAACTCCGCGGACCGCAGGACGAGATTCAACCATGGATATAGAGTAGAGCCGGACGAGAATCGTGTGTGACTGATTGCGCCTGAGCCAGGAAAAGAATCCAAATTAGCGGTTGCGCATCTGCCGAAGCACCTCTTGCGGGCAGCGTAAATTCGGCATCTTGACTGTCTGGAAATGCTAAAATAGGAGATAATGACGACGCCTTTGAAGACACTGTTTTTGAACCCGCCCTCCTTTGAAAAGTTCGATGGTGGCGCCAGCAGCCGTTGGCCCGCCACTCGCGAGATCGAATCGTACTGGTACCCGGTATGGCTGACCTATCCCGCGGGCATGCTGGAGGGGTCGCGCCTGGTGGACGCTCCGCCGCACCACCTGAACTGGCAGGACGTGGTCGGGATTCTGAAGGATTATGAGTTCCTCGTGCTATTCACCAGCACGATGGGCTGGGACGGCGACCAGAAGATGGCCGAGGTGATCAAGCAGACCTATCCCTCAATTAAGATTGCATTCGTTGGACCGCCGGTGACCACCTCCACGGATAAGGCGTTGAATGAGTGCCCCGCAATCGACTTTATCTGCCGGCGTGAGTTTGATTTCTCGGTGGTGGAGTTCGCCCAGGGCAAGCCGCTGCATGAGATTGAAGGCGTGAGCTACAAGGATGCGAATGGCGTGATCCAGCACAATCCGGATCGTGCGCAGGTAACGCCGGAGCAGCTGGATGAGATGCCGTGGGCTACGGAAATTTACGCACGCGATCTGGATGTGACGAAGTACAGCGTGCCCTTCCTACTGCATCCCTACGTATCACTTTACTCGACGCGCGGGTGCCCGGCGCAGTGTACGTTCTGCCTGTGGCCACAGACGCTGAGTGGACATGCCTGGCGCAAGCGCTCGACCGACGACGTAGCTGCAGAGATGGCGAATGCGAAGAAGTTGTTTCCGAACGTAAAGGAATTTTTCTTCGACGACGATACGTTCAATATCCAGAAAGCGCGCACAATTGAGCTGTGCGAGAAGCTTAAGCCGTTGGGCTTGACCTGGTCCTGCACCTCGCGCGTGACGACAGACTACGACACGCTGAAGGCGATGAAGGAGGCTGGATGCCGTCTGCTCATCGTCGGGTATGAGTCCGGCGATCCGCAGATTTTGAAGAACATCAAGAAAGGCGCGACAGTGCAGCGCGCACTCGACTTCCAGCGCGACTGCCATAAGCTTGGGCTGGTCGTTCATGGAGACTTCATTCTTGGGCTGCCGGGTGAGACAAAGGAATCGATTCGCAATACGATCGAGTTCGCGAAGCAGCTGGATTGCGAGACGATCCAGGTTTCGATCGCGCACGCCTTCCCTGGCACCGAATTCTTCGAGTATGCGAAGACCAATGGGTTCATTACAAATGAGGCGATGTCGGATGAAGGCGGCCACCAGATGGCGCACATCGAGTATCCTGGGCTTCCGGTTGAGTACGTTATGGAGATGGTGCATAAATTTTACGATGAGTACTTTTTCCGTCCGAAGCAGGCGTTCCGCGTTATCTGGCAAGCGATTCTGCATCGCGATGTGCCACGGCTTTATACCGAGGCTAAGTCCTTCATGAAGCTTCGGTCGCAGAGAAATAAGGCGAGCAAAGCAGCTTCGGCTTTGAAGGCGCGGGAGTCGGTAGGGCAAAGCGCTTAGAGATTATCAGGACGCTGGAGAACGGTCAGCTTAGGCTGGCCGCTTCTTTTGCGAGGTGTCTCCGGCTAGTAAGGCGCATTGCGTTTTCGTGCGTATCTGCGCGACATAGGGTAATCCACCTCATCTAAAATCGAGGAAGATGAAGCATACTCTTTCGCTTGGACAGTATTCGGTTTTGGTTGCGGTGACGCTGACAGCGGCGGTGGGCGATACGTTGCTGGGCCATGGGATGCAGCAGGTGGGGCCGGTGCCAATCGCGCATCTGGGAATGCTC
Organism: Acidobacteriaceae bacterium; assembly: GCA_035943695.1. Lineage (GTDB taxonomy): Bacteria > Acidobacteriota > Terriglobia > Terriglobales > Acidobacteriaceae > Edaphobacter. Next base: position 17,006 of record DASZBW010000031.1, read on the forward strand.
CTGGTGGCGATGCGAAATCCCTGGGTGATCCTTGGTATTTTCTGCCTGATTGGATTCTTTGCAAGTTATCTGACGGCACTGAGCTGGGCGGACCTGACCTTCGTGCTGCCTTCGACTGCGTTTGGATATGTCGTTGTGGCGCTTCTATCGAAGTACTGGCTCCATGAAGCCGTGAGCCGATACCGATGGGCGGGCATTGTGCTGATTGTCTGCGGGGTGGGCTTTGTGGCGAATGGTCCTTCGCTTACCGAACATGCCGTAGCCGGCGAGAAGGCTACTGAAGAGATCGGCGGTCTGCGATGAGTCACGCCGGTCCGCTCGAGACTTGGACGGGCATCATTCTGGTGGCCACGACCGCGGTTGCGGGCGACGTGCTGACGGCGGGAGCCATGCGGCGGATCGGCGACCTCGACCTGATTCGTGCTAAGTCGGGTCTGGCCGGAGCAGTTCGTGCAGTGGTCTCCAGCCCCATGTTTTTGCTGGGCGTAGCGTCGATGGCGCTGAGCTTTTTTTCTTTGCTGTTTGCCGTCTCTAAAGTCGAAGTGTCCCTCGTTGCGCCTGCCAGCGCGTCGCTGACATTTCTTGGGAACGCATTTGCGGCGAAGTTCTTCCTGAAGGAAAATGTGGATCGAAGGCGCTGGCTCGCGGCATTGTTCGTATGTGCGGGCGTTTTTCTGCTCTTGAAGTAAGGCCCTGGCTTCAGGGGGCGACAGAGAGGGAAGACTTAAGCCAGGACTCAAGGCCGCCTGTCTGGCGAAGCAGACGGATCTCGGCTTGGCGGAGCTGATAGTTCGCATCCAGAACGGCAAGGAATTTGTCGCGTTCGGAGATACGTGCTTTTTGCTCATCTTTGGGTGATATCTGCGGCGCGTTGGGGTTTCCGTTTCCAGAGTTCAGCTGCTGCTGCACAACCTCCAGCTGTTGTTGAGCTAGTTTCTGCTGGAGTGTCGCTACCTCGGATTGGGCTTTCAACTCGACTATGTTGTGTCGAACATGCGCGGCTCCGTCGAGGGCCTCGATCTGCGCAGATTGTGCATCGTGCTTCGCTTTGGAGGCTTCAGCGGCGTTCTCGCGCGCTTTGGCACTGCGGCCCAAATCCAGAACCGGCAGAGTGATTTGAATGCCGAACGCTCCACCATTTGCGGTAAGAAGTCCGTGAGAGACGCCATCCTTGTCTACAAACCTATAGACCTGCTGGAGTTGGTTGAACGATTCGGTGAAGGTCGCATAGCGGCTGTACTGGGCGATGAGATTAATCTCGGGCCAGAGCCGGAAGCGCGCAAGCCCGGCAGCCTGTTGCTGGCGAGCCTCGGCTGATACGAACGCGGCTGCTACCGCCGAGTTTGCATAGCCAGTCCGCGAGTTTTGCGTGGGCGCCTCGAGCGATAGATCGGCGGTGGGAAAACGTCCGTCGATGATGAGCGATGTGGGAGGTAAGCCAATCAGGTGGGCGAGATGCTCGCGGTCATAGGCGACATCATCCTGCGCCTTCATGTCCGCTACGCGAAGCTGCGCGGCGGTAAGCTGGGCCTCAGTCAGATCGAGTTGCGTGTCTTGCCCTGCATCGAGCCGCTGCTGAATGATGCTGACGAGCGAATCAGCGAAGGCACCCTGCTGCGTGATTGCTTGCTGACGCTGCTGGTCATAGTCGAGCGTGATGAATGCCAGGGCGGTATCCTGCGCGACCGAGTCCCGAACATCCTCGCGCGCCAGCTCGGCCGCTTTGACGCCGGAGCGGCTAGATCGAATGTAATCCGATTGCGAGGCGCTGAAGATCAGCGAGCCTCCCGATACGGTTGCGAGAGTCGGTGGGCTCGGGCTATACCCGTAGGCCTGCCCGATGCCGCCTCCAGCGGTTACGACCGGAACATATGCGTCAAACACCTGCGAGAGCTGTGCGCGGGCCCGATTGACATCGTCCTCGGCGCTGCGGATCCGTGGATCTGTCCCCATCGCAAGTTCGACCGCTTTGGTCAGCGAAATTTGTGCGTAAGCCGTGACCTGGCAAGTAAGGAAGAGCGCAGGTACACATCCTAGCAGCGCGCTTGCGAGCCACGATCTGTGTCCCTGGAGAGATCGGCGCGATAGCGTCAGTGCGGAGAGTGGAGGCGAATTCATCTAGGGGGCCGGAGTTACCGCAAGACCGTCGGTCAATGCGCGGTTGTTGGTTGTTGCATGGGTGGCTACGACATCCCCATCGGACAGACCCGATTTGATCTCCACCGAGTCCACGTTGACGAGGCCTATCTGCACGGAGGTCCGTACTAGCCTGTCGTGGACGATGCGGTAGACGAAGAAGGATCCCGCGCTATCGTGCACTAGCGCCTGGTGGGGTATCGCAAGTACGTGCCGATGCTGCGCCGTAGTGACCGCGATGTTTACATTGGCGTCCGGGATGAGTGTGCCACCGCCCTCATCGACTGTAATGAGGCATTCGCCCACAAACCGCTGTTGATAGTCGATAACGGTGGTGGGAACCTGGGAGATGTGTCCGTGCCAGGTGAGGCCAGGCTTTGCCTCCCAGGTAATGTCGACGGGCTGGCCGACCGCAAGATTGCCGATATCGGGCTCGTCGAAGTACGCCGTGACCCGCATGTGCGTGAGATCGGCAACGTAAACCAGGTCTACGCCGGCTTTAACATAGTCGTACCGGGCAACGGGCAGGGAATAGACAGTGCCGGCGATCTTGCTGCGTATGTCGGCGGTGTTGAAGCTACTTTGCGCAGCGGCAACTCCGGCGCGGGCGGCAGCCACGGCTGCGGCGGCATGGGTCGCATCGGCTTCTCCGTAGCGTTTGGTTCGGCGCTCTTGTATGTCGGCGATATTGGCGTCATCGATCTGCACACGATGCTGTGCTTCTGCCACTTCTGCCGGGGAGGCAGCGCCCTGTTGCAATAACTTCTGCCGGGCGGTGAGGTCCGCAGCGTCCTGCTGACGTTGCAGCTTTGCCTTTTCCAGGTCAGAGCTGAAGGTGTTGCGCTCCTCCTGGGTTCCCCCTTGCAGGATGTTAGAGGCGGTGAGGGCGGCTGCCTGGAGCGAAGATTGAGCGTTGGCCAGATTGGAGATGGCGTCTTTGTCGTCCAGCTTCAGCAGCAATTGGCCGGGCTGCACCTTTTCGCCTACATCTACAAAAACATCTTCAACCCGGCTGTCTCTGGGGGCGAACACTTGAAACGTGTCGAAGGGTTCCACCTTACCCGTGGTGGATAAAGATTTGCCGACATCCTGATACGTGACGGTGGCCGTGACGACGTCGACCCGCTCATGAGTAATGGAACGGATTGCGTAGATGGCGAGAATGAGGAGAACGAGGGCGGTTCCCCAGATTGCTATCTGTATCGGTCGATTTGTTTTGGGGACGGAAGACATTGTTTAGCTGTCAGTATATAAGACACTTCCGGGAACAAAACGACCCACAAAAATTCGCAACAATTAAAGAGCTGTCGGGGCCGCCGGTTGCACGGACCATCTAGAAATCCGTAGTTGCGTTTGTCGATGAGCTCTGGAGGGCGCATAGCTCCAATTCGAGGCCCCCGGTCTCCCGGTTAGCATATGGACCGGTGTTCCTGCGGATGCGGTACAGAATATCGACGAATGAGCCCTGGATTAGGCCAGTTTTGCTACAGTGAGCGGCCCAGTCGATGGGTCCGCGGGACCAGCCCAGAGCGGAAATGGCAGCTAAGGCCTCCGCCCTTGGACCCTCTGGGTTGCCTTGCGTCAGCTGGAGACAGACGTGTCTTTCCTGGATGACCCGCATTGGAGCTGACAGGATGGCTCTTCGAGTGCGAAAGATGGGTTCCGGATTGGCGATGCCGAACGGGGCGCAACGTTCGATCCATGCGAATAGATCGAGGGTAACGTCCGCCAGCGAGAGCTCAGCGTCATAGCGGAGTCGCGGTTCGAGGAGCGTTTGAGTCAGACGCGAGGACGCATAAGCCTGAATGCGCTCTCGGAGTATTGCCATGCGCGGCGAGGGGAGCGAGAAACCGACCGCGTGGGCATGTCCACCGAAGCGGTGAAAAAGGGGAGCGCCGGGATCGTGCGCGTCCGCGGCGGCGATGGCATCGAGCAGGTGAAACCCGTCAATTGACCGGCCAGAGCCATGCGCGTCGCCGTCAGCATGCGTCAGGATCAGCGCCGGGCGTCCAGTGCGATCGACCACGCGTGAGGCGAGGATTCCGAGTACACCACGATGCCATTCGGGGTGGTCGAGGATAATGCAGGCCGCGGGATATGCACCGGCAGAATCGATGAGAGAAAGCAGCGCTTCGTCGATGCTGTCCAGAGCTTTGGCCTCGGAGTTACGTCTGTCCTGGTTGAGGGTATCCAGCTTGAGGGCGAGGGAATGCGCGCGCGCAGGATCGCGGGTGAGGAAGAGCTCTACGACATCCGAAGCGATATCCATACGACCGGCTGCATTGATGCGTGGAGCGAGGCGAAAGCCAATTTCCATGGCCGTCGGTGCGCGATCGAGCGGAATCTTTGCAAGCTGCATAAGCGACCGCAGGCCTGGCTGCACCGGGTTGGCAAGGGCAGCCAGGCCAAGGGCAGCAAGCGTGCGGTTCTCTCCTGTGAGTGGAACCGAATCGGCGATTGTCGCGATGGCGACCAGCTTCAGAAACGAGGGAATCAGGACGGTGCGGACGCGGGCGAGGAAGGCCTCTGGATCTGCGGTGAGCGCGGCCGCAGACGCGAGCAGGGCATGGGCTAGTTTGAAAGCCACTGCTGCCCCGCACAGATGTTTGTTGGGGTACGGGCATCCGGGTTGATTGGGATTGATGACTGCGAGGCAGTCTGGCAGCTCCGACGCGTCGTCCGGCAGGTGGTGATCGGTGACGATCAGGTCAAGGCCCAGGATGCTGGCCTCGGCAGCTTCCGTCACAGCGCGTATCCCGGTATCGACGCTGATGACGAGACGCACGCCGGTCTGCGCAGCTTCGGCGAGGATGGCGTTCTGCATTCCGTAGCCCTCGCGAATGCGATGCGGGACATGGTAGGTAACGTGCTGCGGTTTCTGTGGTTCCAGCGCGAGACCGATGCGCTCGATGGTGGTCTTCAGCAGAACGGTGGCAGTGGTCCCGTCAACGTCATAGTCGCCGTATATAAGGATCGGCTCCGCGGCCTGGATGGCAACGAGGATCCGTTTGACGGCCGCTGTCATGCCAAGCATTTGTGCAGGATCGGCGGCGGCTGAGTCGAGCAGGGAATCGAGCGTGGGATGGAAGAATTTTTCGGCGGCGGCTGGGGTGTCGATGCCGCGCGCGATCAATATCTGCGCGACGGGGGGCGGACAGCAGAGTTGCGCAGCGAGGAATCGCGTGGCTTCGGGGTTGGCAGTCTGCTCATGCCAGAGAGACTGAGGCTCTGCTCCGCCGGACTGGCTTTGGTCGGACATCGGGATGGGGATCAGTCTTCTTCGTCGTCGACTACGATGCCACCGAGGTCGGTGACGGTTTCGATCAACTCCTGGAAGCGCTCATACCACTCAGTCGAAGTCTCGAAGAGGAACATCACGCCCTGGTGGGCGAAACCGAGCTGGAGGTAGCCAAGCTTGCCTACATGCTTGACCAGATATTCAGCGTCGTCGACTTCAGGTGCCTCGTTATCGGGATAGTTCTGGTCGCGCAGCTGCTCGAGCAGGATGGCGATATCCGACTTTTCGAGCACGACTTCACTCATGGTGACGAAGTTGGCGCCGGCGGCCTTGGCGTGTTCGACGAAATCCTTCCAGGAGTCCGGATCTTCGTCCTCAAAGATGACTGTAGGTACTTCTTCGGTGACGTATCCGTTGAACCGACGCATGCCATGGCCAGAGATGAAGGCCACCATGTCGTCTTTGAGAGAGAGAAGATTATCGGATTGCATGCAGAAACCATTGTCGCAGAAAGCGTGTACGGGCGCACTCAGATCGTGATGGATGGCAATTCGATGCGCATTGTCACGATCTCAGCGCAAAGCACGGGGTCATATTGCAGAACGCAGCCAGACGGTGTGGATGTACGAAAATCTGTATCAAACCGGACCACTATCGGATGCTCCCATGAGCACGAGTGACCGCTGCGCAAAAGGCGAGTACACAAGCAGCGCCGTGCAGGCCAGGGCAACCCCGAAGTCCACGTGGTGCAGCAGCAGGAAGGGAGCGAGAGACCACAGGACATCGAAGGGCAGCAGGAAAGGCCACATGGTCAAAAAGTTCTGGCTGGCCCTGGGAGCGCGAAAGAGCACCATGCAGAGGACGAAGGCTCGTGCCGGAATCAGCAGCGCGGCGGTGACCACCAGGATGATGAAAATTTCGACCGACCTTGGTAGAGCAGAAAGCAGCTCTTGAATCTCCGGCAGGTTCGCTAATGCTCCAATATAAAAAGCCAGGTACATGCCTTGGAGCAGAAGGAACAACGTTCGTACGAGCGCGTACGGTGCCGTGGGTAGTTCATGAGAAGAGGCAAGGATCCCAGATCGAACGCCTCCAACTGCAGGCGTAAGCTTTGCTGCGTCGGCTGCCGGCGCGGGAGGTGGTGCTGGGGTTGAGCTCGCGGGGCTTGCAGCAGGCGTGAGGGGTTCGACCGGCGCGACGAAGCGGTAACCGCGTCGCGCCAGTGTCTCGACAAATTTTGGGCTGCTGGCCGTGTCGCCCAGTGCCTCGCGAATACGATTTACGGCCGAGTTGACGCCATGTTCGTAGTCCACGAAGGTTCCGTCGGGCCATAACTCGCGCGAAATTTCCTCACGGCTTACCAACTCTCCTGCACGCTCGAGCAGCATGAGCAGCACCTGGAACGGCTGCGCGCTCAGCTTGATGCGAAATCCCTGGCGGCGAATCTCGCCAGTATCTGCGTCTGCCTCGAAGGCTCCAAAGCGATAGCGCCGTGCTGATTGTGGATGCGACACGGTGTCAGTGTACCGGATTTTCCCGGGCTAACAGGACGTGGAGCGGTCTGAAGACTTCCTTGCAAATACCACCATGAATAGCACTTATGCGGTGAGAAAGAATCGAGGCGAGATGAGGTTCCATGTATTGCTTTCCGATGGCCGCACGAAGCAAAGTGCAAAACATGACAGCTCGATCGATGCATCTTCAAAGTATCCTTTTCGCTTGTGGTCTGGGACTGGCGCCTGTCCCCATGCTGTTCGCCGCCGGGCCAACCCGGGCAGCTACGCTTGCCTACGACACTTACATCGGCGGGATTGAGTCCCGGTTGGCGCAACAGCACCGAAGCTCAAGCAGCTTCTTGATCCCGGAGCCTGACAGAGAATCCCGCCTCCGCCAAGGTGGCCCTGTGCTGGATCGGGTGACTCCCGGCGGGACAATCGCGCTGCCAGGAGCCATGCTCCACCATTGGCGCGGAACCGCGTTTGTGGCAGGAGCTACGACTGGGCAGTTAGAGCAGCTGCTGAAAGACTTCAACGCCTATCCGCGACACTTCGCTCCGCAGGTGCTTGAGACGCAGGTGCTCGCGGCGAATGGCGATCATATCGAGGCTTCGATGCGCGTCCGCCAGAAGCACGTGATTACAGTGGTGCTGGACTCGACCTACGACGTCACCTTCGGTCGACTGGACGCACGGCACGGCTACAGCCGGTCGCAAAGTACACGGATTGCAGAGATTGAATCCCCGGGTACCCCTGGCGAGCGTGTGCTCAGAGCGGACGAGGAGCACGGCTTTCTATGGCGATTGAACACTTATTGGAGCTACGAGGAGCGCGATGGAGGTCTGTATATGCAGATTGAATCCGTTTCGTTGACGCGTTCCATCCCGGTCGGGCTCGGATGGGCGGTGCGCCCGTTTGTCGAAAGCGTACCGCGCGAATCGCTGGAGTTCACGCTGCGTTCTGTCTGCGACGCTTTGCGGAAATAGCTCGCCGTATCAACCTCAACGTAGAAAAGCAATTTTGAAAGGACATGAGATGAGTCATCCAGTAGTTTCGGTAGAGCATTCCCGGGTATTTACCCAGGCTGCCCGTAAGAACCAGGCGCTTACTGCATCGCTCGAAAAGCGAGTGTTGATATGGATGGCCGAACATGCGCCTGCATGGGTGACGTCGGACCAACTGACGCTGCTCGGACTGGGTGGGCAGCTTGCGTCGGGAGCTTGCTACGCACTCGCCCGCAATCATCGCGCAGCCTTGCTGGCAGTGATCTTTTGCATCTTGCTCAACTGGCTGGGAGACAGCCTCGACGGAACGCTGGCACGCGTAAGAGATCAGCAGCGTCCGAGATACGGCTTCTACGTCGACCACATGGTGGATGTCTTCGGCGCGGCTGCGTTGATGTGCGGACTTGGGTGCTCCGGATTTGCGCATTGGCAGACGGCGCTCGCGATGCTCATCGCTTTTCTTATCTTGTCGAGCGAGAGCTTTCTTGCGACCTATACGCTGTCTTGCTTCCAACTCTCGCAAGGCATTTTTGGACCTACGGAGATTCGGCTGCTGCTGATTCTGGGAAATTTTTCCCTTCTGCATAGCCCGTACATCACTCTCTTCCGGCACAGGATGCTGTTGTTTGATCTGGGCGGAGCGATCGCAGCGGGAGTGATGACGGTGATGGCCATCGCAATCACCGTACGGCATACCTCGCAACTCTTTCGCGAGGAGCCATTGCCTTGACGTCGCTGACGCGTTGGGCCAAATTCAACCTGGTAGGTGCGATAGGCATGGCAATCCAGCTCATGGCACTCGCTGGCTTCAACCGCATCTTTCGACCGCACTATCTCTACGCGACAGCTGCGGCCCTCGAGTTCACTCTGCTGCATAACTTCTTATGGCATCTCCATTACACGTGGCGCGACCGCAGGCACAAACCCGCACTGCGCATCCTGCTGGTCCGTTTTCATCTTTCGAATGGTGCAGTTTCCATGCTTGGAAACCTTGCCCTGATGCGAGTTCTGGTTCAGCAGTTCCATCTTCCACTTCTCATCGCAAACGGCGTCGCAATCCTGTCTTGCTCGATCGCAAATTTCTATCTGGGAGATGCCTGGGCATTCGCAGAACCGCCCAACCCTGGCGATTGCCTTTAGTCGCATGCATGAGGAGGAGAAGTGGTGGACGCGGTAGGGATCGAACCTACGACCAGTCGATTAAGAGTCGAATGCTCTACCAGCTGAGCTACGCGTCCAGTTGTGTTAAGGCCTCTCGGGGGAGAAGGGCGATTCACGCCGCGAGCCTGAATTCTAAAGGCCGTCGCGCTACCACCTTGAAAAGAATAACACAGATCAAGCGGGAGTTTTTCTCCTCCCGCTCGCCTGAGATCGTCAGTCTAGTCCACAAACTGTACGTCAGTCTTCATAGGAATGATGCCGCGCTCATATCCCATCTGCAGCAGCTTACGGATCGCCTCGCGGCCGTCTTCTCCATAGTTGAGTGTGCGCTCATTGACGTACATCGCAACGAATTGATTGGCCAGAGCTGTATCGAGATCGCGCGCGAATTGCATCGCATAGGCGAGTGCCTCTTCCCGATGATCGAGCGCATGTTGAATGCTTTCGCGCAATGCGTTTGTGGTGAGCCGCATCGTCTCTTCCCCCAGCGATCGCCGAATCGCATTCCCGCCTAGGGGCAGGGGAAGCCCTGTCTGCTCCCGCCACCATTGCCCCAGGTCAATCGCCTTCACAAGCCCAAGATTCGCATACGTAAGTTGCCCTTCGTGAATGATGAGGCCGGCGTCAAATTCGCCCGACACGACCGCAGGAATGATGGAATCGAACGGCACTGCGACCGTCTCAACCTCGGGCGCAAGCAGTTTGAGGGTCAGATAAGCTGTTGTGAGATTGCCGGGTACCGCAATGCGTGTCTTCTTCAACTCAGCGAGAGAAAGCTTGCGCGGCGCCACCACCATGGGGCCATAGCCTTCACCAACGGAACCGCCACATGCCATCAGGGTGTAGTTCTCCTGCATATACGGATAGGCATGAAAGGAGACCGCCGTTACGTCATAAAATGCTTCGCGGATGGCCCGCTGGTTCAGCGTCTCGATGTCCGTCAGAGTGTGGGTGAATTTGAATCCAGGAACGCGCACCTTGTTGGTCGCAAGCCCGTAGAACATGAAAGCGTCATCGGAGTCGGGGCTGTGTGCAATCTTGATTTCCTGAATATCTGCGCTTGTTGCTGTCATCTGGATACAGTTCCTTGGAAGATTTTTTGTTGGTGCGGTGAAGGATTGGAGCGCGACCGAGCGTGCTATCGCGAAAGCGGGATTATGCGACAAACGCTTGAAGATGTCGCCAATTCAATTGCGTTGCCAGGTGTGCAACCTGGTGTATAAGACTGCGGCGACTGCAATCTTCAGCACTTCACCCGGGAGGAAGGGCTCAACCCCCAGATGCCAAGCGGCAGTTGGAGCGAGATGAGTTAGGTGGGCAATCCAACCAACTCCCATTGCAAATATGACGGCTACTGACGCAGTTGCCGCGAAGAGCGCTGCTGGGAAGGCAAACTTCGCTGGTCGTCCAACACGAACCAAGTACCCGGCAACTGCTGCAGCCAGCGGATACGAAAAAAGGTATCCGCCCGTCGGTCCAAGCAGTTGTGCAATTCCGCCCATGCCATGAGGGCTGAAAACTGGAAGGCCGCACGCCCCCTCAGCCAGGTAGAGCGCCAGAGCCTGAAAGCCAAGCGCCGGCCCCAGCGTGAATCCCACCAAAATCACCGCGAGCGTTTGCAGGGTTACCGGCACGGGGGTGAAATAAAGGGGAAAAGAGATATGCGCGCAGAGCGCGATAAAAGCGGTAGCGCCGAGTGCCAGAAAAAACCTGCCTGCTGCGCTGCGATGTAGATCTTCGGCGCCCGCAGCGGTGCCGGATTGGAATGGGAGTGTCGATTGCATGGATCGTCCTTTCGGCCGCTGGCTGAAACAGTGATACCCAAGGATACCAAGCGGGGCGAGGTTGTGCGTAGCGCGGTCAATTCAAATGCACAGAGCCAAAAGCATCTTTCGCTGGGAAGCCTGTTACAAACTTGGTTCCTTATGGCCTCATCCCGCGCCTCACACTTGACTTGAAACAGAAGAGGCCATCAACTAAAACGATGGAAGTGTTCCCGGCAATCTTCGGAAAATCCGGTGGGTTTGCAAATCTTCGCGCCATCCGCGCCTCCCTTTCCCATGGAAGGCGAAGAGCCGCGACGATCGCTGCCGCACTTCTAGCTTTTGGCGTCGCATATCACGTGGTCTTCGGTGCTAACGGATTGACGGTGTACGAGCATAAACGCCAGCAGGCGCAGTTATTGGCCCAGCAGGTGCAGAATCTGCAGCATGAAAACGACGTGTTACAGGGACACGTCCAGCGTCTGCAAAACGATCCCGATGCAATTGAGCATCAGGCTCGCGAAGAGCTGCATTACACGCGTGCCGGCGAGGTCATCTACACCCTCCCCGCGAAGTAAGAGGCCCTTCGTATCCGGGACGGTGCTCCCGCACGCACCGATCCGGCCCCTTAATCTTGTTTTCAGCTTTGAGCAAGTAAACTTGGAGCAACGGCATGTGGCCTATCTTCTTCGCCCGCCGGTGCGAATCATCTATGACTTTTCTTTATCGAAGTCGGGCCGGTTCAGTGTGGCGACCTAGTCTCTTGAACCTCGTTGCTTTCACGCTATTCCTCCACCACGCTGGAGCTCAGCAGCAGAGTGCAGCCGCAGCGCAGGGGCCTGCCCCTGCAATCACCCTCGATCAAGCGATAGCCCGCGCACGCGTGAATGAGCCCAACTTTGTCGCTGCAATCGCAGCGTCCAGGAACGCGGCTCTCGACCGTTCCATAGCCCGAGCCGCGCTGTTACCAGGCGTCGCTTACAACAATCAATACGTCTACACACAGCCATCTCATTGTCCCAGCACCAATCAGATATGCCTCGCCGACTCTGGCCAGTCAGCATCAGCCGCTTCTACGCCAGTGCGCTTTATCGCCAACAATTCCGTGCATGAGTATGTAAGCCAGGCGAGCGTGACCGAGCTGCTTGGCGCTCAGCAATGGAACGCGGTAAGCAAAGCATCTGCATCCTTGGCCGTGGCCACGGCTGAATTGGAAATAGCGCGGCGGGGTCTGGTCTCGACGGTTGCCGGACTTTTCTACGGCGTGGCGACAGCATCCCGTCGGGTCGCCATTGCGCAGCGCGCAACGGACGAGGCAGCCAGCCTTACGCAACTGACCAGCCAGCGCGAAACAGCGCGCGAGGCCGCTCACGCCGACGTCGTCAAAGCCCAGCTGCAACAGCAGCAGCGCGATCGAGATCTGGCGGATGCTCAACTCCGCCAGGCGAAAGCTCACCTTGAACTCGCGGTCCTGCTTTTTCCGGATCCGCGCTCGGAATACACGGTGGCGGCCTCTGATCTACCACCCTCCGTGCCCTCTCGTGCCGACGTGGAAGCTGCATTAGCCAAACACAATCCCGAACTCGAAAGTGCGCTGGCGAGCTCACGCCTTGCGAGTCTGAATGTTTTAGCTGCACGATTGGCCTATCTGCCCAGCCTGGAACTGAATTACTCCTACGGCATCGATTCCACTCACTTCGCGATGATGAATGCTGACGGCAGTCGCAACCTCGGCTATTCGGCCTCGGCATCCTTGAACGTCCCGGTATGGGATTGGTTCACCACTCGCGATAAGGTCCGCCAGAGCGAAATTAGCAGGGACGCAGCGCGGGTGCTCCTCAGCAACACACAGCGTAAAGTCATCGCTGACCTGGAGGAAGGCTATGCCGAAGCCGTCGCCGCACGCGAGCAACTGGATAGTCTCAGTCAAAGTGTGGCGACCGCGACGGAGAGTCTTCGTCTCACCCGACTGGCTTACGCAGCCGGCGAAACTCCGATTCTCAGTGTGGTGGACGCCGAGAATTCTCTCACGACATCTGAAACAGCTCGCGAAGACGGCATCCTACGTTACCAGACAGCACTCGCCAATCTCCAGCTACTAACAGGGACGCTCCAATGAAGACGCGCACGAAGATGGGCAATCGAAACCAGCGCTTGTTTGCGCAAAAGATCTGGGTGCTTTGCGCGGCTGCAACGTTTGCGAGCGGCTGCAAAAAAGCAGAACAAGCTCCAACTCCCGAGGTCTACGTCCAGGCCTCGCATCCGACCATTGCCGCAATCGGAGAAGAGATCGATGCCGACGCGATCTTGTCGCCACTGTCGCAGGCTGCAATCTCAACGAAGGTGACGGCCCCGGTCAGGAAATTTTATGTGCAGCGTGGTTCTGCTGTACATGCAGGGCAGTTGCTGGCCACACTCGAAAACAAGGATCTCGCGGCAGCAGCAATGGATAACCAGGGCAGTTATACCGCTGCCCAGGCAGCGTTTGAAACCACTACGAAAGCGACCGCGCCAGAAGATCTGACGAAAGCCAGACTCGATCTCGCCCAGGCGAAAGCGACGCTCGACCTCAACCAATCCATCGTCGATGCACGTACGCACCTGTTCACTCAGGGCGCGATTCCAGGACGCGATCTCGATACCGCCAAGGCTACGCTCGTGCAATCCCAGGCAGCCTACGACGTCGCGAACCAGCATCTACAGGCAATTGAGAGGGTCGGTAACCGGGCAGCAATGAGCGGGGCCAGGGGCAGCCTGCAGTCCGCGAAGGGTAAGTTGCTCGGCGCAGAAGCTGAACTCAGCTACACCGAGATCCGAAGCCCGATCTCAGGAGTGGTGACGGACCGGCCGCTCTTCGCTGGTGAGACCACAGCCGCTGGCACGCCTCTCATTACGGTGATGGACACGTCTGTGCTGATCGGTAAGCTGCATATTGCGCAGTCCCAGGCGCAGCAGCTCGCGGTGGGATCCTCAGCGATAATTACTGTTCCAGGCTTGCCAGACTCCATTCCAGCCAGGGTCTCTTTGATCAGTCCGGCACTCGACCCAGGCAGCACCACGGTCGAAGTATGGCTGCGCGTCGACAATGCCAGGGGCATTCTGAAAGCCGGTACGCCAGTCCATGCGAGGATCGACGCGCGTCGGATCGATAACGCGCTAACGGTGCCGCTCAGCGCAGTCGAAGCAGACGCGGACGGAAGTAAATTCGTGATGGTGATGGCTCCTGATTCAACGGCGCACAAAAAGCCGATCGCGATCGGAATCCAGACCGCAGACCGTGCGCAGGTACTGAGCGGCATCACGCAGGCGGACACGATCATCTCCAGCGGAGCCTATGGTGTAGATGAAAACACCCGAGTAAAGATCGGCGCCGATCCTGACGTCAAATCGAAGGACAACGATACATCTGCACCTGAAGCCGGAGGAAAGGATGCTCAGGCGAAGTGAATGCACTCATGCGTGAATCCTCTCTCGAATCCCCGTTTTGGATGTCGCGGATGTCGCGCACGATCTTCTTTCTCGTCGCTGTCCTCTCCCTCGCCGGCATCTACGCAGCCTTCCAGGTGCCCATCGCCGTCTTTCCGGATACCAATTTCCCACGCGTCGTAATTGGAGTGGACAACGGCGTAATGCCCGTCGAGCAGATGGAAGTAACCATCACGAGGCCCATTGAAGATGCCGTCAACAGCGTCCCTGGCTTAGTCACCGTACGTTCGACCACGTCGCGCGGCTCAGCTGAAGTAAGCCTCTTCTTCGACTGGAACGTGGACATGTATCGCACCTTGGAATTGGCGGATGCAGCTCTATCCAAAGTGCGCCAAACCTTACCAGCTTCAGCAGTCATCACCACCAACCGGCTGACGTTCGCGACCTTCCCCATCCTTGGATACGCGCTGACGGCCGACAACCGCGGACCACGGACTATCTCGCAGTCCAGGTTGTGGGAGATTGCAGCCTATGACCTGAAGCCTGTCCTCAATCGCGTGGATGGCGTGAGTACCGTGACCGTCCAGGGAGGTCAGGTCCCGGAATACCACATCGTGCCCGACATGGCCCGAATGCAGAACTCAGGTGTCACAGTGACGGACCTCGTGAACTCCGTCAACAGTTCGAACATCATCGACTCCCCGGGGTTATATGAAGCGAACCATGAGTTGATCCTGGCTCTGGTCGGGTCGCAGGCGCATGACCCAGAGCATCTGGGATCATTGGTTGTCAAAAACACACCTGCTGGCATCCCTGTACGAATCTCCGATGTAGCGGATGTGAAGCCGGCAACCGAGCCGCTCTACACAACAGTGACGGCAAACGGAGTGCCGTCCGTCCTGATCAACATTGCCCGGCAACCGTCCTCGAATACGGTGCAGGTGGCGGATGCAGTCGCTGCGAAGATCGTAGAGCTACAGAGTGTACTGCCGCCCGGCACTCACCTGAAGCCTTTCTACGACCAGTCACAGCTGGTGCGCGAATCGATTGCCAGCGTGCGGGATGCAATCTTCATCGGCCTCGTGCTCGCCTGCGTCATACTGTTTTTGTTTCTCGGCGATGTGTCCAGTTCGCTCATCGCTGGAATGGTCATTCCTGTCACGGTTGCGGTCACAATTTTATTTCTGTGGATGATCGGCGAGTCCTTCAACCTGATGACCTTGGGAGGTCTGGCAGCCGCAATCGGGCTAGTCATCGACGATGCTATCGTTGTGGTCGAAAACATCGTAGTACACCGGGACGCCGGGCAGGGGCGAGTAGCTGCGGTCCAGATGGCAGTGCGCGAAATCGCGACGCCTCTCGTATTTTCCACTCTCACTCCCGTGGTCGTATTTCTTCCCCTCATCGCTGTCACTGGCGTTACAGGAAGCTTTTTTCGTGCGCTCGCGATCACAATGACAGCTGCTCTGCTCACTTCGCTCGCGCTTGCCATGACCTTTACTCCTGCGCTCGCACTCTCGTTGCTGACGGATCGTAAGGCAGCTGGTGCAAAGACTTCGATGGTTGCATTCCTCTCCAGGAACAAAAAGAGCAAGGAAGATATGGCGCCGGACCATCCAGTCGCCGAAGCTGGAACACATCAGGACGGCCCGTGGATGAAGCGTGTCTTGGCGACCCATAAACGCGCGCTGGAATGGGCGCTGAGGCGGCCCGTCGCGCTCGGCCTGATCTGTCTCATATTGGTTGGTGGAACCTACTTTGCGTACAAAGGTCTGGGCTCGGATATGTTGCCGGAGATGGATGAAGGTGCTTTCATCCTCGATTACCTGACCCCTGCAGGAACTTCGTTGACTGAGACAAATCGGATATTGGAGCACGTTGAACAGATCCTTCAAAGCACGCCCGAGGTAGAAATTACTTCGCGGCGCACAGGTTTACAGATGGGATTGGCGGCCGTAACCGAGGCCAACCGAGGTGATTTTACTGTCCGGCTGAAGACCAAGCGCGATCGGTCGATCGATGAAGTGATGGCGGACGTTCGCGCCCGAATCTTGAAGACCGAACCAGCCCTGGATGTGGAATTTGTTCAGGTGCTTCAGGATATGATCGGCGATCTCTCGAACCAACCCGAGGACGTAGTCATCAAGCTTTTCTCGAACGACGCCGCGCTGCTGAATCGCCTCGGACCCGAAGTGCAGGCGCAGATCCAGAAAGTTCCCGGCGTGGTCGACACGAAGAATGGCGTCGAGGATACGATCTCAGGGCCTGCGACGAGCTTTGAAGTGGATCCTATCGTCGCGGGTCGGCTTGGCTTTACGCCGGCGGAGGTAGCCGAGGACGCCACATCAATCTTGGACGGCCTCCCTGCGAGTGCATCGCTGATTGCGAATGGAAGGCCATACACGGTTCGCGTCCGACTACCGGATGAGTCGCGTGCGTCCCTGGATGCCATTCAGAACACCGTGTTCAATTCAAGCTCAGGACACACTGCATCCTTGGGCTCGCTCGCAACCGTGACCCAGACCGCGCCGCAGGGTGAGGTGCTTAAGGAAAATCTTCAAAAACTGATCACCGTGACCGGACGCCTCGAGGGCTCAGACCTGGGCTCTGCGATGCAGCAGGTCCAGCGCAGGGTCAACGCGATGCACATTCCAGCGAGCGTCCGCGTGGAGTACGGAGGAACCTATCAGGAGCAGCAGAAGTCATTTCACGATCTGCTGCGCGTATTGATTCTCGCGCTTGTCCTGGTGTTTGGCGTACTCCTGGCGGAATTCCGCAACTTCTCCGCACCCATCGCAATCCTTACCAGCTCCGTGCTATCCATCTCCGGCGTGGTGCTCGCGCTGTTGGTTACCCAGACGAACTTCAACGTCGCGAGCTTCATGGGCTTGATTATGGTGATCGGCATCGTGGCCAAAAATGGCATTCTGCTGCTGGATGCGGATGAAAAGTTCAGAAGTGAAGATGAGCGCAAAATGGATGCAGAAGAGAGCGATATCGCTCGCGACGCAATGATGCACGCGGCGCAGCGCCGTCTGCGGCCTATCGTGATGACGGCCATTGCCGCAGTCTGCGGAATGCTTCCGTTGGCCTTCGCACTTGGTGCAGGATCGCAGATGCTGCAGCCGCTGGCGATTGCTGTGATCGGTGGATTGGTCGTATCGGTGTTTTTATCACTGATTGTGACGCCTGCTATCTACTACAGGCTCACGCGGAATCGGCACGCCTGACGCCGCGTTCATCGGCGATTGTCGGTCGCCGGTTCGGGGTGGATAAGCAGGCGGTCAACTTCTGGAGCTTCCAGCTTGAATGCGCCTTCGAGTGCTGTGATCGTGGCGTGAACGCTGGACATTGGAAGATCGTCGGGCAGAGTACAGTGACAGCTGACTTGCAAATGGACTCCGCCCTGGCTTGGAGTATGCGAGCTGCGCAGTGTAACAAAGACATCGTGGATGTCGAGAATCTCTGGGAACGTCGCAGCAACCTTGCGCAGCCGACGTTCGAGATCGCGGTCGCTGTCGATGGTGGCGGGCTGCTCGATCGTTGCCGGTTCACTTTCGATGTGCGTCAGGATGGACACAATCCCCGGAACCTCGTGGCGCATCTCAGCTTCGAGAGCGGTGACGAGAGTGTGAGCCTGGCGCAGCGGCATCGTCTCGTCCACTTCGAGGTGCTGCTCGATGTGCAGACCGGTGTCGAGCTGCTGCACGTTGATCTCGTGGATCGCGAGATTGCGACGCGCTGCAACTGCGCGGATGCGGTCGTGGATGCTCTCAGCGACCGAAGCTGTCGGAACCGTGTGGACGACCACATCAGCTCCAGGAAGGTGCCGCTGGACCGCTTCGGTAGCTGCCAGGGTGAGCTGCTCGGTGCGCTGGAAGGTAAGATTGCGTGGCATCCCAAGTGTGACATCGGCGAAGTAGTTGGCGCCGGAGCGCCGGGTGCGCAGGCGGTCGACGGAGAGTACCCCGGGAATGGCGCTAAGGTCATGAATTAGATTGTTGCGGAGCTGATCTTTCGATTGCGGCTGGTTGCTGGTCGGATCGGTCGTGGGCGTGGCATCGAGCAGCGCATCAACGGTCTGCTTCGCGAGCCTCCAACTGACGCGAAGGATGACTCCTGCGACGACGATGGCGGCCAGCGGATCGGCGTATTCCAACCACGGGAGGTGATAGCGTTCGCCGGCGAACGTTGCGGCGAGTCCGAGCATGACGGCGAATGAAGCCCACATGTCGGTCGCGAAGTGAACCGAGTCGGCGGCCAGTGCGTCCGAGCGATGCTCGCGGGCGACGCGAGCGAGTGCGCGGGAGCGAGAGAAGTCGACCCCGATGGAGCAGAGCAGCACGATAAAGGGCGCGAAGGAGGCCTTCAGCGCAAGGTGGTGATGGAAGACGATGCGGTGCAGCGCCTCGGCGACCAGCCAGACGCAGGAGGCGAACATGATGCCCGTCTCGACGAAAGCGGTGAGCGATTCTACCTTGCCGTGGCCATAGTTGTGGTCGTCGTCTGCGGGCCGGTCGGCGACCTGGACAGAGAAGAGCGTGATCGCGGATGCGATCAGGTCGACCGAGGAATGCACCGCCTCGGAGAGCATTCCGAGCGAGCCCGTCAGCACGCCGGTAAGGATCTTCAGCAGCGTGATGACGGACGCCGCGACCACAGAAAAGATCGCCGCACTCCGCTTGGCCGCGTGTGGCTGAATAGATTCCGAAGTGTGCGTGGCCGTAGGAGGCATGGAAGAGTATGCTATCGGGTTTTCGGTTTCTGCGTACGTTGTTCGCCGGTTCTGCATGCCCCCCTCCCCCCCTCCCCCTCAAAATATGCAAAGTATTCGAAACAAAGTACTTAGGTCTGGACCATGAATGCAAAGTATTGAAATCTATAGTGCTTTGGTGTCAAAGTATAGATAATAAATGAGTTATTTGAATATAGAGTGAAGGTCACAATCCCGATGCCGGTGGATTCTGTCTTTTCCCTGGATCTATTATACCGCTGCTGTCAAGGTATCGGTCCTTCGGTGGGCCGGTAACGCCGCTGCCAGCATGAGATCATTCTGACTCGAAGCAAGTTGGGTATACGCGAGGGCCTTGTTAGCTTACTGAGCTGCGCCGTTCTCTTCGAGAGATTTCATCCATTTTTGCATCGGCTGTCTGGCGACGGTCGCTAACGCCCGATCGCGAGACATGCCGGAAGCGATAAGCGCTTCAAAAGTAGGATCGGCTTTGCTATTTGAATCAGCAGGCATCCGGTAGAGAGCAACATCTTTTACCGATCCGAATGAAAGAAGACCGATCAATTCGCCTCTGTTTTCTGAAACAGAAATTTCATTGTGGATCTCCTCTTGCAGCAGATGGCTTATTTGAAGATCAAGCTGCTTGGACTCTGCTTCTATTGTTGATTGTCCCGATGCAACCCGATCCACGGCAGGTATTACGATCAACAATGCGCGATATATCCCTTTCCTAACGTCTCTAATATAGGCGAGCTGATCCGGGTCGCCGGATGTTTGTCCGTCCGCATATATAAAGGCCGCTGTCGACGGGCAATTAGTTAAATCAGCTCCTATTGGGACTGAGTAAGTTTCGCCGCCACGGATTGGTACTCCCCGAATGACTGTGTCCAGTTCTCGGTCGGTGCCAATGGAACCACCACAGCGAACCTTCCAATGGAAGGCGACGATCGGAATTGCACTCTTATTTTGTATCTGGTATATCCAGCCCTTATCTGTGTGCCGGATGCCTTGTTCAATCGCGTAGGAATACTGGGCGAAAGATATGGACGAGTGTGCAAGGATCGCTAGCGCAAGAATGAAGGGTCGCATGAAGCTACCTCGAAAGATTTGTTCGGCGAACGCTTTGAGTGAGTCAAACTCTTGGAAGAAATTTAGCACAAGAGCCGAGTAAGGCGGACGGCAATTGTCGGTTGGGTAGAATCTGGAAATGGAGATTACTCGGGTTGGGTCGGTGGTTTCGGGGGTGGGTCCGGCGGAGTGGTTTACCGGGGTGGTGCGGATCGATCCGCTGTTTTCGGCGGCGGAACCGGCTCGTGTGGCAGGTGCCAGCGTGACGTTTGAGCCGGGGGCGCGGACGGCCTGGCATACGCATCCGCTAGGGCAGACGCTGATTGTGACGGCCGGGTATGGATGGGCGCAGCGAGAGGGCGGCGCTGTCGAGGAGATTCGGCCGGGAGATGTGGTGTGGTTTGCGCCGGGGGAGAAGCATTGGCATGGGGCTGCGCCGACTACGGCGATGACGCATCTTGCGATTCAGGAGCGGGTGGATGGGAAGGCTGTGGAGTGGCTGGAGAAGGTGAGCGAGGAACAATATCGGCGCTGAGGTCTGGGGGAAACGCCGTGCCAACGCTTCTCAGCCGGTGCAAACGTTACGCTGGCCCCGCCACCCGGGCAGTATCAGCGGCCTGAAACAGCGGGTCGATTCGCACCGCGCCCGTAAACCACTGCGCCGGACCTACACTCGAAGCCACCGGTCCAACCAGCCTTATGTCCATCCATAAATTTTAACGAACCGAGCCAGCCAACCTGCTTTTGGTATCGGTTCATCTTCGAAGTACTAGTATGATCAAACTTTCATTCCATAAACATCCGGCCCTAAGTTGAGCTCCCCAGGAGGCCCCCTTGCCTACACCCTTCAAGCGAATTGTTGTGCTGATGATGGAGAACCGCTCCTTCGATCACATGCTGGGCTATCTCAAGTCCAGCTCCTACCCCATCGACGGCCTCAACGGCGATGAGACCAACCCGGCCGCAGACGAGGGAACACCCATCCGCGTCAGTCCCAACGCCCGCAACATGAACGATCTCAACCCCGACCCAAACCACGAGTTCCCCGACATCAATTGGCAGATCTTCTCCAACCCTGACGGCACCGACTATGGCCAGGAGAAGATGCAGGGCTTCGTCCATAACTATGCCAGCGATAGTGGAAACGCGGCGCGTGGAGCGGTCATCATGCGATGCTTCCATCCGGGCACGCTGCCCATCCTCTCCACGCTTGCCCAGCAATTCGGCGTCTCCGACCAGTGGTTCTCCTCCGTGCCGGGCTCGACCATTCCCAATCGGCTCTTCGCCCACGCTGCCTCATCCGGCAGCTCGCTCACGCAGGACGCCATCAAAGCTCCGTTTCTAGCTCACACCATCTTCCAGGACATCGACGAAGATCCCATCGACCTCAATACCACCTATCGCATCTACGCCAGCCAATCGAGCATCCTGCTGGCCAATGGCCACCTCATGCGGAACCAGGACAAGTTTTTTGATATCGAGACCTTTGCCCAGGACTGCAGGAACAACGATATCCCGCAATATACATTCATCGAACCCATCTACGACGGGGTCAACGCCAACAGTCAGCATCCCGATTTCGCTATCGACAAAGGTGAAGCCTTTATCGGAGAGATTTACAACGCAATCCGCGACAGCCCGCTATGGACTGACACTCTTCTGCTCATCGTCTACGACGAGCACGGCGGCCTTTACGATCATGTCTTTCCGCCCATGCTCAAAAACGAGACGGGGCTGCCCGGCATTCCTGCCACCACGGACTTCGGCTTTACCTTCGACCGCCTCGGTGTTCGTGTGCCGGCCGTCTTCGTTTCGCCATGGATCAAACCCGGCACCATCCTGCCGCAGCAATTCGATCACTGTTCCATCGTCAAAACCATCCGCCAGCTTTGCTGCAAAACGCAGACGCCATTCAACTGGCGCGAGAGCATCGCCAATAGCTTCCTCAATATCGTCGACACGGACGGCGGCCCCATGCGTACCGATAAGCCCGATCTTCCGCCCGTCGTCAGCTCCGACGGCACCATCTCGTTGCAGGGCCGCAATCAGGTTCTTCCAGCCTCCGCGCGCGGATCCCGGCAACCTGTACCCGCCGTACTGCCCAACCTTGCCGCACTTGCAAAGACCACCCGCACCCCGAATATTCCGCCCGTCGTACCGCCCACTCTGCGCAAGCCAACCGATCTCGTCACTCTCATGGCTCAATCCATGGAATACTCACTCGGCCAGCAGGGTGTGCGTCTCTCGAAAACGACTCAACAAATCTACTCCGCACAGGACGCCGACGCCTATCTCGCCGAAGCTCGCACCGCGGTCAAAAACCTGGGGGGAGCATGAGCAACCGCAAACATAGCCTGCATATCTTTGTTCTCTTCTGCGCCGCGTCGCTGCATGCGCAGACCATGCGTGTCTCCTGTCCGGAGATGTTCAAAAACAGTAGCCAGGCGGTTGCCTGCGTCGAATCCATCTTCAGCCAGCGAAACTATCACTTCACACTGGCTTCACTCCCCACTTCAAACGGATTCGGACCAGGCATCGTTTTCACTCACTCTCTGGCCGGAACCGCCAACGGCCAGCAATTGGACCTGAGTGCCACCGGGGCCGTGACCACCAATGGCTCATGGCTTACTGCAGGCGACGCCACATGGTCGCTCCCCTACGGCAGCACGAACCTCAGCACAGATCAACGCAACCTGTCTTCGGCTACTACGAAGAACTGGCACACCACGGCGTTCCACCTCAATGCCACGCACCGCACCGTCCGCACGCTTTATTTCTACGGGTCTGGCTCCCGCTCCCCTGCGTCCCGATTCACCTACGCAGAGGACGATACGTGGGGGCGACTCGACGCCAGGGTGCCCCTTGCTCGTGACATCGTCCTCACCGGCGAGTCACAAATTGAAGCCAGCACGCTGCCCCCGCCAAAAGATTCCGCGTCCGTCTGGCTTGACGTACCGCCCATCCAGACGCCCGGCATTCTTCAGCAGCCGCTGTATCTGAACAACTCGATCGGCGTCGAAACGCGCCTCTTTCGCCAGTTCGGTTCGGTCTTGAAGCCGCTGCCCGTCGGCGCGCCACACTTCCAGCCGCGCATCGAGATGCTGCTGGACAACAAAGCCTCCATGCGTTTTCAGCACCCCACTGACGGCTCGGCATTCGACTTCCGCCAGTTCCGCTTCGATGGAGATGAGCACTTCGACCTGCGAGGCATTCTTCAGAACGGGTTCGATAAGGCTGCTTATCCCTACACCTACCGCTTTCGCTGCCAGGGCCAGGACCGGCAGAGAAATCTCTGCCACCTGATGATGTTCGATATCAAAAGCCATCTCGTCCTTTCGAACACCTCCGGCGCCAACCAGGTGCCTTTCTACCTCCAGCCGACGCTCGGTGGCAACGACATCAACTCCAACGCAACATTGCGTGGCTGGGACGACTACCGCTTTCGCGATCGCGATGCTGCTATCGTCCAGGCCGAAGCCGACTACATCGTGTGGGATCCGTTCGGCGTCTATGTTTTCTACGATGGCGGCACCGTCGCTTCCACGCCCGGTGGCCTCTCACTCTCCAACTTCCGCAACGATGCGGGCATCGGACTCTTCGCTCGCATCCAGGGCTCCATCGTTGCTCAGACCTATTACGCGTGGGGACGCGGCAACGGTGGCCGCTGGTCCTACAGCTTCGGAAAAGTATTCTGATCCAGGAATCTACAAACTGAATCGCTGATCGGGCGCTCGCGTGCTGGCGCGCTCGAAGCATCGGTCACGCGGATCGATCCAATCGTTGCGAGGCCCGCGCTGAGTGAATGAGCGCCGGCAATCGCAGCGAGCCTGAGCGCTTCAGGTTTGCGCCGGCCATAGCCTGCAACTGCGCAAGCGCCTGGGTGTGTTCGCTAGAAGTCCGCGCGCAGGAGCAGTCGGGCGGAATGTAGATATCGAAACCACGCATGTTGGCGTCATGGGCCGTGGCAGTCAGGCAGCTGCTGGAGGTGAGCCCGGTGAGAATCAACGTCTCCACCTGCAGATGGCGGAGCAGCACCTCGAGCGGCGTCATGTAGAAGGCAGAGTGCATGGGCTTCAGGACGAAGTAGTCTTCGCTGTCCGGCAGCAGAGGGCGAACGAACTCCGCGCCTTTGGCTTCGAGGCAGCGGCCCAGCAGAACTTCCTTTTCGCTGCGCCAGTCACCGAAGTTGTCGTTGACGTAGAGCACTGGGATGCCGGCCTCGCGCGCACGAGCCTTCAGCCGGACGAGGGCGTCGCGCATCGCGAGGGCGTTGCGCAGGATGGCCTCACCATCGGGAAACTGGAAGGTAGTCAGCACGTCGATCAGCATCAAGGCCACAGGCACGGGTGCGGGACGGGTCTGCGCATGCTTTCGGGATTTCATGGGAGAATGTGATGCGGTCTCGCCAAGGAAGGCTGGACGGATCTTCACTGCGGCGCAAAAAATCCCCACCGGCTTTAGGTCCGGCGGGGATTTCGTTGAGTCGAGTAAACCCACTTACAGGTTAGGCAGCGTCCACTTCTGGTTGCTTCCACCGGAGCAGTCAGCGATGTCGAGCTGAATGCCGTCGGTGGTGCTGGAGCCCGGGATATCGAGGCAACGGCCCGATTTCGCGTTGACCAGCGTGCCGTTGGTCGGAGTCCACGTCTGGCTGGAGGAGCCGGAGCATGTCTCGGTTTCGACCAGGCTGCCGTTAGCGGTAGCGCCGCCTACGACACCGACGCACCGGCCATCGAACTTGATCAGGTTGTTGTAGATCGACCATTGCTGCGAGAAGTTGCTGTTGCAGGCGAAGCTATCGACATGAGTGCCGGCGTTAGGGGAGCCGCCCTTATCGTCGAGGCACTTGCCGGAGAGGCTGGAGGTAATCGCTCCCTGCTGGGGCATCAGCCATGTCTGGTTGGGGCCGCCGTTGCAGTCGAAGATCTCTAACTGCGTACCGTCGGTGGTGCTGCCACCCGGATCATCAAGGCAGCGGCCGGATGTGGGATTCACGAGCGACCCATTGCTGTTGATGTTGAAGACCTGGTTGGCGCCCTTGCTGCAGGGATAGAGCTGCACCAACGATTTATTTGCAGTTCCGTTGTTGACGATATCCAGGCACATGCCGTTGGCGGTTACGTTGCCATTGCCCGTAGCTGTGTTCCCGTTGTTGAGGTTCCACTGCTGCGCGGCAGCTCCATTGCACGTCGAGATAGCCGCCTTGTTACCGGACGCCAGAGAGCCACCGTCGAGGCATTTACCAACGGCCAGATAAAGCGATCCGGTTGGACGTGTGATGCTGCCGGCGACCGGATCCTTGATCCATCCTTTGCCGATTACTGCCTGAACGCCGTTATAAAAGGCATCCCCGAGCTTTTTATATCCTGCGTCGTTCGGGTGTAGGCCATCGGCCAGATCGGCAGTCGTCAAGGCGCTGGTATCGACCAAATAGACGTGCTTGCCGGCACTGGCGCGCGTGTTGACGATGTTGGGAAGCGCGGAATTGAAGGTCTTCACTTCGCTTTCTGTCGTCGAATTCGCATTGACGATCAGATCCGCCACCAACACGGTTGCGTCGGGTTCGTTCGACAGGATTTGGTCGATCAGCGAGGCCAGGCGATCCGGCGCCGTCGAGACCTGATAGTTCTGACCGATGTCATTGATGCCCGCGAGCAGTGTGACGACGTTTGGCTTGTAGAGATTCAGGCCACTGGTGGTCTTGGATGCGATCTGGTCGATCCGATCGCCCGAAGTGCCCGCATGATCCGGATCGGACATCGTGCCTGCCACGCGCCATCCCACCATGTCGACGTAAAGCACCTGGCCGGCGAGGTCCGCTACGAGGGGTCCTCGGTAGCCATTGCCAGTAGAGCTATGAAGGCCAGCGGTGATCGAGTCGCCGAGCGGCATAATGCGAAGGTTGGTGTTCGTTTGGGCAATTGCCGGCGATGCTGCAAAGGGTAACAGCGCGGACATGGCGAAACAACACGCCAGGAGCGATTGGGGAAGGCGAACCATTGGGAAGATCTCCTTGGGGATTTGTAGAGCTCTGGGAGGTTATGGGCGGAGCAATTGGCCAGGTGAAATATTCGGAACGAATCGTACCGGCCTATGACAAGCAGGAGCAATGTATGCGCCAGACCTGCACATGTCAACTTGCGGTTGCTCAGTATTTATTAGGGCTTGGTTGCGCGATATAGACCCGCCGTCCCTAGCGTATAGCTGGTCCAGGTGGGATTGGTGAAGCCTGCCGCGGCAATCATAGCCTTCATCTCGGGCGGTCGTGGAAACTTGAGAACCGACGCCGGCAGGTAGGCATAAGCGCGCCGCTTGCCGGAGATGAGGCCGCCCAGTCTGGGCAGAATGCGATGGAAATAAAAACTGTAGAGCAGGCCGGTAAGGCCGCCGGGCTGGTTGCACTCGAGGATGGCGATCTCGCCGCCCGGCCGCAGGACGCGGTGAAGCTCCGCCAAACCGGCAGGGTAGTCCGCAAGATTACGAAACCCGAATGCAGAAGTGACTAGATCTACGGACGCATCGGCGAGTGGGAGATGCAGCGCATCCGCCTCGATGGGAATGATATTCCGCCCCACAAACTTCGGCAGAGCGAGCGTAAGCATGTTGTGAGAAAAGTCGACCGCCAGGATCGGCGCAGCTTTCGCCGGGCTTGCGGAGATCCTTGATTCTTCCCATGACGAGGAGATTGCCACGGTCTCAGCAGCGGCAGCGTTGAGCCTCGCTCCAGCGGGATAAGGTCTGTGTCTGTCGAGTGCAAGCGTCATGTCCCCCGTGCCACAGCACAGATCGAGCACGATGGCTTCAGGGCGTTGAAGGATGGGCCGCAGCGTGCGCGCGGTACGATTCCACCACGAGCGATCAATGCCAGCCGAGAGCAAATGATTCGCACGGTCGTACGTAGGCGCAATGGTGTCGAACATCGCCTGGATATTCTGCGCTGCGTCAGCAGGTGTAGAGGTTCCTGCAGGACGTGCCCCCGGGGATGAAGTTACAGACGAATTGGATTCAGAGGACAACCCTATCTATGTTATCCGACTGACCGGAGAGACTGGTGCCTCTTCTTGAGAGACGATGATGGAATCAATTGTCTGTAAAAACGTCATGACCAGCCGGAGAGACTCGCATGGCGCGTAGACTGTCGTTCCCGTATGGCCAAATTAAGAAGTTTAGTTGGAGCGCATATCCAGCAGCATCGCCAGCGTTGCATCTTCCAGTTCGGCGTCCGTAACGTCGTAGGCAATTGCAGTCTGGCCGACGCCTGTGGTCAGTACGAAGGCGCGGCGCCCTGAGCGGCGCTTCTTATCGCCGGAGGTGAGACTTACAAGTTTGAGCGCTGCTGCACGCGGGGTGGCGGCGATTTTGAACGGTGGCACCGGGCCGTAGCGCAGGATGAGGTTTGCCATGCGCGCGAACTCTTCGTGGGTGATGCAGCCTCGTTTCAGCGAAACATGAAGCGCGGCGATGGAGCCCCACGCAATGGCTTCGCCGTGCAGCAGCTTGCGATAGTTGGTAGCCGCTTCAATCGCATGGCCGATAGTGTGTCCAAAGTTCAGAATCATGCGCAGGCCGGACTCTTTTTCGTCCTTTGAGACGACGTCGGCCTTCACGCGAACCGACGCGGCGATGACCTTTTCTAGCGCTTTGAAATCCGGTCCGGCATCCCGCTTGGAAGGGAGATGCCCTGCGCCGCTGGTCTTCTTCGACGAAGGCAGGGAAGGGGACTGGACCGGCTCGGCGCCCATTCCCGATCCGAGGATTGCGACGGCATTTTGTTCCATGTAGCGGAAGAGTTTCGGGTCGTAGATGATGCCGGCCTTGATCGCCTCCTGCAATCCTGAGCGCAGTTCCGCCGCGGGAAGCGTGCCCAGCAGATCAATATCGGTAAACACCGCGAGCGGATGATGGAACGATCCAATAAGATTTTTTCCTGCAAGCAGGTTCACACCTGTCTTTCCGCCGAGCGAGGAATCGACCTGCGCCAGAATGGTCGTTGGTACTCCAACGTACCGAATGCCGCGCATGTAGATTGCCGCAAGGAATCCAGTAACGTCGCCGATGACGCCGCCGCCGAATGCGAGCAGGATAGAGTCGCGGTCCGCACCGGCAAGCGAAAGCTGCTGCGCGAGCAGTTCGACCGACGCAAGGCGCTTGTGGCGCTCGCCCGCCGGCAGAAACAGCACGGTGGGTTGTTGATCCTTTGGAAACGACGCAAGAAAATGCTTGTGCCACAGGCCCCAGATATTCGGCGAGGTGACCACGAAGGTGCGTGGAGGCTTCCCGGAGTTCAGCTTCCGCAGGCGCAGGTAAAGGCTGCGAAGAAGTCCAGACCCGATGACGATGTCGTAGGCGGTTTGCGGTGTGGTAACTCGAACGGTAGGCACGTTGAGGTTAATGGTATCGCACGGCAAGAAGAACGACCTGCGATGTTAGCGTTAAGAGATGCGCGTCGTAGACTTTCTTGTCATCGGGGGTGGGGTTGCTGGATTGCGTGCAGCAGCCGCGCTGGCTGTCGCCGGACGCGTCCTCGTGGTCACGAAGGAAGGTCTCGCCGAGTCGAATACAGCCTACGCACAAGGTGGCATCGCAGTCGCGATGGGTGGCGAAGAAGACGTTGCGCTGCACCTGGCAGACACAATTGCAGCAGGCGATGGATTGGTGAACGCCCAGGCTGCAGCTGTGCTGGTGGAGCAAGGACCGCTCCGCGTTGAAGAGCTACTGGCCTGGGGCACTGGCTTCGACCGCGATACCGCCGCCGCGGGCGAACTGATGAAGACACGTGAGGGCGCGCATAGCCTGCCAAGGATTCTGCATGCGCATGGAGACGCGACCGGGCGCGAGATCGCGGTGTCTCTCCTCAGGCATGTGCGTAGCCTGCCGCAGGTGGAGTGCATGGAATGGGCAGCGTCCGTCGATCTCATCACCGACTCAACCGGCCGCGTGGTGGGGGCTACGTTGCTCGACGCACAAAACGAGTTGATCGAGATATATGCACGCGCCATATTGCTGGCCAGCGGCGGCGCGGGCCAGATCTACAGCGAAACTACAAATCCCGCGGTGGCGACGGGCGATGGCATCGCGATGGCATATCGCGCGGGCGCGGAGTTGATGGACATGGAGTTCTATCAGTTTCATCCGACAGCATTTGCCCTGGAAGGTGCGCCGCGATTCCTGATGAGCGAGGCGCTGCGCGGCGAAGGCGCATGGCTTGTCAACGCGCACGGAGAACGATTCATGCAGCGCTATCATCCTGGCCTGGAGCTTGCACCCAGGGATATCGTCGCGCGTGCGATTGCGCATGAAGGCCTGGACGGCCCTGTCTATCTCGACATGCGACCCCTCGGCGAGGGAAAAGATCTGAAGGCGCGCTTCCCCGGAATATCTGCGTTTCTCCAGCGCTACGAACTAGAGCTGGCAAGGGATCTGATTCCGGTAAGCCCTGCCGCACACTACATGATGGGCGGCGTGCGCACAGACGTGCATGGACGTGCTTCCATTCCGGGGCTCTACGTAGCGGGAGAAGCAGCGTGTACCGGTGTGCATGGAGCCAACCGCCTGGCGAGTAACTCGCTCCTCGAGGGCCTGGTGTTTGGTGCGCTCGCGGCAGAGGCCATGGTGAATGAATCGGCGATCGCTGGTGCTGCAAGCCTCGAGGACGCTTCCGCAGCGAAGTCCACGGATGCGGCGAATCCACCCGGCCACAAGGACAAGGATTCGTCAGTTGAGCGCACAACGCCGGAGGAAGATGTAGAAGAATGGATCGCGCAGTTGCGCGCCGTGATGTGGCTGGAAGCAGGGCTACTTCGGGATGCAGCAGGCCTGCAGCGTGCTCAAACTGAGCTCACGAATCTCGGCATCACCTTGCCGCAGGGCCTAAGCCGCGGTTCAGTGGAAGCACGCAATATGCATCTGGTAGCCGCCGCGATGGTGCAGGCAGCCTTAGGACGAGAGGAAAGCCGAGGCGCACACTTCCGCAAAGACTTTCCCCATCGGGCAACGGTTGCACAGCATTCAGTCTTGCGACACGGCAGGCTTCGCTTCGTAGATTAGAGCCGCTACACCCAGACGAAGATCGCGTCTGCATGTCCCCCGCTTTGCCACGTCCGCCTCAGTTTGCGGCGTCTTATCGCTGCAACCGCCAACGACCCCCGCTATGGCTCTCTCACCGTCGCGGGCCACAAGGACGCAGCCGTTGTAATCGCGAGCGTGACCATTATCACCGCCAGCGACTGAATTGGACCGATCTCAATCCAGCGAGAGGCGAGCATCTTGAATGCAGCGAACGCAAGAATAGCAGCAAGACCGAAGTGCAAAAACCGCAGCCGCGTCAGCACGCCGATCAAAAGGAAATAAAGCGAACGAAGGCCCATTACCGCCATGATGTTGGATGTGTAGGCAAGAAAGGGGTGGCGTGTGATGGAGAGAACAGCCGGAATGGAATCGAGCGCAAAGACAACATCGGTCAGCTCGATCGCGATCAGCGCCAGCAGAAGGATCGTCGCCGTAGGACGTGCATTTTCCATAACGACGAACTGATCCTGGCGTGGACTGATGGGATGCCATCGCTTCAGCCACGCAATCCAGCGTGGCTCCAGCACCTGCTCACCTGGCTTCTCGGGAATGAACAGGCGCACCGCAGCCACCAGCAAAATGACGCCGAAGATGTACGTGACCCACTCAAAGCGAGCAAGCAGCTTCAGGCCTCCCGCGATGAAGAGGCCACGCATCACAATAGCCCCGGCCACTCCCCAGAACAGAACCCTGGGCTGGCGTGTGTGCTCGATCTGGAACAGACGAAAGAGCAGCAGAAAGACGAGTAGATTGTCGACCGAGAGCGACTCTTCCAGCGTATAGCCGGCTAGATATTGCAGCGCACCAGGCGTGCCGAGCGAATGATGCACATACAGCGCAAAGACAAGCGCCGCTCCAACCCACAGGCCAGTCGCAGCAATAGCAGTCCGTTTGGGATCGCGGCCGAGTCGCCTCTGACGGCGCGCATAAAACAGCTCGATGCCGAGCAGGAGAAGAAGACCGGCATGGAAGCCAATCCATTCGATCACAGTGGCTGATGGTTGCGCTAAGGGAAGAACGGGCACAAGTTGATGCTACCGCGAGCGGTTGCTAGTTGACATAGATTCCGTAGATTCCCGGTAGATGCTGGAACGTCTGATCGATCTGATCGGCAGAGATGGAGTGCACGTAGAAATGCCTTTGCTGGAGAAGCTTAGGCCGGGAGTATGAGCCGTATCGTTCCACGGGAATGACAAAAGCATCTACACCGGTGATTCGGGCAAGAGCCCACGCGGGGTAGTTGCATTTATAGATTGTGAGCCATACTGCGCGAGGAGCTAGCGAGCGAGCCGACTGCAACTCGGAGAGACGATATATCTGGAGAATCAACTGCGGCAGGATGTCGCGCCCGTTCTGGGCGAGATAGTTGAGTAGACGCGGGTTGGGAGATTTGGTGTCGGTGACGATGAAGGCGTCGGAATGGGCATGGAGCCACTGGCGCAGGTCTTCGATGGCGAGTTGATGCAGGCCGTCGGTGCGATGACGGCTAATGAACTCCTGATAGCTGAAGACGTGCGGCGCGACGGTGAAGAGGGACGAGGTATGGTCCCAGTCGTGAACCAGGACGAGGTGGCCATCTGAGGTCCAGTCGAAATCGAGCTCAAAGACTCTGTAGCCGCTGGCATAGCTGTGATCGAGAGCTTCGCGCGAGTTGGTATAGGATTCGCCGTTGAACGCTCCGCCTGCATGGGCTACGAGGTGTTGCTCGACAGGCGGCGTGAGTTCGGAGTTGGGCCGGTTGTAGAGAGAAAGATCGTAGAGGCCGAGAACGTTGCCTTTGATCATGTGGCGAACGGGAGCGACTGTGGCGGCTAAGACCGAGAGGGCAATGAGGACACAGGGTACGAAGAGTATGCTACGCAATGTGGTGGATCCTCTGCAAACAGAATGGGAGTGAGGAGCAGCCTTGCGGAATACGTTCCCAGTGTCTAGTGCTGATTGATGAGTCGAATGGTCTCCAGGAAGAGATCGGCCGAAATCTGCAACGATTTCGCGCTGATCTTGTCGATGGTGTCTTGCGGGGTGTGGTGGTATCCGTCGGGCAAGGCCGTTGTGTGCGGGCCATAGTCGGGGTCGATGACGTCGAGCGAGGGCACACCGCGCCGCAGGAAGGGAAGGTGATCGTCGTCCTCGGAACCCTGAGTATGGAAGACGTTGGCTGTGTGGTGAGTACTGACAGCGGCCTGGCGGAAGGTGTCGCGCAGCCACTGCGTTGACCCCATCTCCTCGAGGATGTCGAGGTCCTTGTCCCCGATCATGTCTGCGAGAAGGAAGGCTTTGATCTTAGGCAGCGTGCCGTCTGTATACCATCTGGCGGCCAGGTGGCGGGTGCCATAGAGATTTGTGGAGTCGCCCCACTGGCCAGTGTACGGAGGATTGGAGACATCCTCTTCGCCGTCATCGAACACAAGCCAGATGGAGTAGCCTTGCGGCGGATGGGTACGGAAGTACTGGCCGAGCGCGATCAGCAGCGCAGAGGTGCAGGCCCCGTCGTTAGCGCCTGCGAAAGCCGTGTCCTTCAACGGGTAGTTGGTCTCGTAGTGCGAAGCAACAACGATGATCCCTGCCTTCCTGCCAGGAAATTTCGCAATGTAGTTGCGCATCGTCTGCGGGCCTACGGGTGTATTGGCGGTAAACTGGTCGGTCTCGAAGTTACCCTTCGCGATCTCCGGCTTGAAGTGCGCCTTGATGAACTCCTCGGCCGCGAGATGGCCCGAAGAACCATTAAAACGCTTAGGCGCAACGGCTAAAAATTGCTGCGTCAGGGTGTACACATTCTGCCCCGAGACCCCGGAGGCTACAGGCTTTTGCGCTGTTGCGGACAGCGTCAAAGAAAGCGTCAGCAAAACTCCAATCGCGGACGCAGTCTTCAAAGAAAGAAACTTCGGGAGAGTCTTCATGCGGCAGTCGTTTCCTTCGCCTTACGACGTTTTGGATGAACGCGGTACGCAACCGCCACGCCCAGAAAATAAAGCACAAGCATAGGGCTGGCGAAGATGCACATGTTAATCGGGTCGGGCATGGGGCAGATGATGGCCGCAATAACGAAGATCACCAGCACGGCATAACGAAAATGCTTCAGGAAGAATTTGCCATCGACGATCCCGAACAGCGCCAGGAAGAACATCAGGATCGGCAGCTCAAAACATATGCCGAGGCCGAGGATTACCGAAAGGAAGAAGCTCGTATACTCGTCGATCCCGATTACATGGTTGTATCGTGCGCCATAGTCCAGGATCAGCACCTTCATCGCTCCCGGCATCACGTAGTGATAGCCGAACCATGCGCCCGAAAGGAACAACCCCACGGTCGTCGTCATGAAGGGCCAAACGTATTTTTTCTCGTTGTCATACAGCCCGGGCGAGATGAAGAGCCAAAGTTGATACAGGATGAACGGGCTGGAAAGAATCGCGCCGCCGAAGAGCGAGACCTTGATCAGGATGTCGATCGAGTCGATGGGATGCGTCATCGTCATCCTCTGACCTACATCCGTCAACGGCTTTTGCAGCGCATCAATAATTCGCCCATGGAATGCATAGGCCACAACCATGCCGAGGGTAAGAAAAATAGCGGCGCGAAGAATCCGCTTGCGCAACTCTTCCAGATGCTCCATCAGGCTCATGCCTGGAAGCTCGGCGCGGTCGGTAAGGACGGCGCGTGCGCGGTCGATCGGGTCGAAATCAGCCATGCAGGGTCTCTGTCTCTAACTCGTCCGCATGTGTCGTGCTCACACCTTTACCAGCAGAGCTGGCAACGGGCAGGCCCGTGGACGGCGGCATAATGTTGAGTTCGCCCGACGTCGCGATAGGAAGTGGAACCGGCGAAGGCTCCTGCGGAGCCTCCGTTTCGCCACGAAATGGAGTGGAAGAGCCGAGCAACGGCTCATGCTCATAATCTGAGTTCGGTTCATTTCCGGAGTCAGCTTCATCTACAGGCTTGGACAGATGGGGATGCTCCGGCTCCGGGATAGAGGCCGCGATGGAGTTCGACGGCGCAGCAGCCTCGATTGCAGCGACCTGCTTCTGTCGCTCTGCCTGCTCGGAGATGCGCAGCTCTTCCTCCATCTGCGTGCGGAACTCGTTCGAGGCGCGGCGAAAGTCGCCCATCAGTTTGCCAAACTGGCGCGCCAGCTCCGGCAGCTTCTTCGGCCCGAAGAGCAGCAGAGCGAGAATTACGATGAATGCGCTGTCGCCAAAACCCGGCATAGATGTGCCTATGATACGGCTTGAACGGGCAGGGAAACAAATGAGTTGCGATTCTCTGCGCGCGCGCAAAGGAACCGTTCCCAGCAATAGTTGCATCCCGACGACCGGAGCTTTCGTCTAAAATAGAGAAGAGCCTGGCTTCGATAGCCACGCTGGCAGGAAAGAGGCGGCAACATCCCCGCGAATTGGGTTTTCGTCTGAATGATTCAGGCAAAACAGTGAATTCGCTGCCGCCAGCGAAGTAAATGCTTTCAACATCCCCGTTTCGGATGGCTTCGAGTCTCGCGCAACGCAGACCGAAGCGCATGGTGAAACTGAAGGCGGCGTATTGTGAACGGACTATTACTCGAAGACATGCCGATTGCGGCGGACGATGCGGCCACGCGTGCGAATGACGCTTGTTCGCTGGACCATTACCTCGTCATGCCTGACGATTCCATGGATGCACGCATCGCCGCGGCGCGCGAAAAGCTCGGCGCACAGGCGATCATCCTGGGCCACCACTATCAGCGCGACGAAGTTATCCGCTTCGCCGACTTCACCGGCGACAGCTACAAGCTCTCGAAGGCTGCCTCCGAGACCGATGCAAAATACATGGTCTTCTGCGGCGTCCACTTCATGGCAGAGACGGCAGACATCCTCGGCCAGCCCTGGCAGCAGGTGATCCTCCCCGACCTGAACGCCGGCTGCTCAATGGCCGACATGGCAGAGATCGGGCAGGTCGAAGATTGCTGGGAGTCCCTCGAGCGGCTCGGCATGATGGGGGGTGCAGGCATCCTTCCGCTCACCTACATGAACTCCGCCGCAAACATCAAAGCCTTCTGCGGCGAACGCGGCGGCCTGGTCTGCACCTCGTCCAATGCGGGCAAGGCATTTGAGTGGGCCTACGCCCGCGCCGGAAAAATCCTCTTCCTCCCCGACCAGCACCTCGGCCGAAACACTGCCTTCGCCATGGGCATACCGCTCGCCGAGATGGTCGTCTGGGATCCCTACCAGATCAACGGCGGAGTAGCGCCCGACCGACTGCGTGCAGCAAAGATCATCCTGTGGAAGGGCCACTGCTCGGTCCATCAGCGTTTCCTTCCGGAGCACGTAGACCGCATCCGCCGCGAGCAGCCGCAGACCCAGGTCATCGTCCATCCCGAGTGCCGCTGGGAGGTATGCCAGAAGGCCGACGCCCTAGGCTCAACCGAGCGAATCATCGACCTCATCGAGCGCGCACCCGAGGGCTCCAGCTTCGCCGTCGGCACAGAGATTCACCTCGTCAACCGCCTCGCCAGACGCTTCGCCCCCCTGGGCAAGCACGTGCAGACCCTCGATGAATCCGGCTGTCTGTGCACCACGATGTATCGCATCTCACCGCAGCATCTGGCATGGACGCTCGAAAACCTCATCGAAGGTCGCGTAGTAAACCGCATCCAGGTAGCCGACGACGTAAAACACTGGTCGCGAGTTGCTCTCGATCGCATGCTGGAGATCAAGGCATGAGCAAGACCTTCACCTTGACCGAAGCACAGACCGTCCTGCCGGTAGTGGAGTCGCTCCTGCGTCGCGCCCAGGCCGCGAACCTCCGCGCGGCACAGCTCAATCGAGAGATGCAGGAGCTAAGCCAGAAGATCTTCCTCTCCGGCGGTATGCACGTCAACGTCGCCCAGGCCGCACGCCGCCGTGCCGAGCGCGAGAAAGCCGTAAAAGAAACCACCGACACGCTCGCTGAGATGGAAGAGATCGGCGTAGTCCTGAAAGATCTAGACCAGGGCCTGCTCGATTTCCCCGCCATCCTCGAAGGCCGCACAGTCCTCCTCTGCTGGAAGCTAGGCGAAAAAGAGATAGCCTTCTGGCACTCCACCGAAGAAGGCTTCGCAGGCCGCAAGCCTCTCGACCACCGCTTCGGCAAGACCGCCCGCGAGCGTCTGAACTAGATGCCTGACTCGCCCAGTTTGCCACCGGAACCCTCACGGCTTCCACCATCCTCAGCGGCGAGAGTTATCCACAATCGGAGTTTTCGAACGATAACTTTTATCGTTTAGACTCATCTCCATGCTGGTGGATGCATCCAGGCCGTTCCGGGAACTCTGTCGTGAAAACGGCATAGCCGTAACCCATCAGCGGCAGGTACTGTACGAGACTATGCAGGCGATGCATGGCCACCCCAGCCCCGAAAAGGTCTATGCCCGGGTGAAAAAGAAGGTGCCGGCAATCTCGCTGGCCACTGTATACAAAAACATCCACCTGTTCGTAGAGTCGGGAGTCTTCCGCGAAGTAAGCCTGCACCACGGCTCGGTTCGTGTGGAGATGAATCGCGAGCCGCACCACCACATGGTCTGTTCGAAGTGCAAAAAGATAACGGACATCGGCGAGAAGGAACTCGGGCTTCAACCGCAACGCAAGCGCCTGCCCGGAGGTTTCCTGGTGGAGCGGTACGCGGTGGACGTGATCGGCGTATGTGCAAAATGTCAATGATGTGCAACCAGAGATAGAGGAGAAGCAGAGATGGCAGACAAAATTCAAGATGGCTCGAACGGCCCAGCGCACGGCGAGGGCTTTATGACCTCCGACGCAGGCCGCCCGGTAGGCGACAATCAAAACTCCATGACCGTGGGCCCGCGCGGACCGATCGTCGGCGACGACTTCCTCCTCTTCGAAAAGATGGCGCACTTCAACCGTGAGCGTATCCCAGAACGCGTTGTCCATGCCAAGGGATCGGGCGCCTACGGCACCTTCACCTGTACCAACCCTGATATGGCGAAGTACACCTCAGCCAAGCTCTTCGAATCCAAGGGCAAGAAAACACCGCTGCTCGTGCGCTTTTCCACGGTAGGTGGAGAAAAAGGTTCAGCCGATTCCGAGCGCGACCCACGCGGCTTCTCCATCAAGTTCTATACCGAGGAAGGGAACTGGGACATGGTGGGCAACAACACGCCCGTCTTCTTCGTGCGCGATCCGCTGAAGTTCTCCGACTTCATTCACACCCAGAAGCGCGACCCGGAGACCAACCTGAAATCGCCGCGCATGATGTGGGACTTCTGGTCGCTCTCTCCTGAAAGCCTGCACCAGGTCACGATCCTGATGTCCGACCGCGGCACTCCTGACGGGTATCGTTTTATGAACGGATACAGTTCGCACACCTTTTCTCTCATCAACGCCCAAAACGAGCTCTTCTATTGCAAATGGCACTTCAAGAGCAAGCAGGGCATCAAGAACTTCACCGCTGAAGAAGCCGACCAGATGCGCGCAAAGGACATGGACCACTCGCAGCGCGATCTCTTCACAGCAATCGAAAAAGGCGACTTTCCCAAGTGGAGCGTCAAGGTCCAGGTTATGACCGAAGCCGAATCGAAGACTTACCACATTAATCCCTTCGACCTCACCAAGGTCTGGCCGCACAAGGATTACCCGCTCATCGACGTGGGAGAGATGGAGCTGAATCGTAATCCGAAGAACTACTTCGCCGAGATCGAGCAGGCGGCGTTTGAACCGCGCAACGTCGTTCCGGGGATGGGCTTCTCGCCGGACAAGATGCTGCAGGCGCGCCTCATCAGCTATCCCGATGCCCATCGCTATCGCCTCGGCGGAAACTATCAATCCCTGCCTGTGAATATGCCCAAATGCCCCTTCGCCACCTATAACCGCGACGGCACGATGGCCCTCGGCGACAACGGCGGCAACTCACCCAACTACGAGCCCAACAGTTTTGGCGGTCCGAAGCAGAATCCCCGTTACACGGAACGCAAGGTCACACTCGACAACCCCACGATGGGCCGCTGGGATCATCGCGAGCACGACGCCGACTATTACACCCAGGCGGGCGATCTCTTCCGGCTCATGAAGTCGGACGAGCAGAAGCGCCTCTTCCACAACATCGCCGCCACGCTGGGTCAGGTGGAAGAGCGCATCCAGGACCTCCAGATCAACCACTTCTACAAATGCGATCCGAAGTACGGCGAAGGTGTAGCCAACGCCATCGGACGCAAAATCGGAAAGATCATAAAGAAGGAAGATCTGGTTACCGCATAACCTTCACCCAAAGCCAACAACGGGGAGGCGGCCCAGCCACGGGCCGCTTTTCTCGTTCTCGATGAGAACTTTGTATCGACCTGTAGTGTGCGTTTTGCAATATTCCGAGTCAAAATCACTGATCAAATGGCTCGCGACAGATGGCCGAACCTGCTGCGAAGATAGAACAAAGAGGAAATACGATGAAACAATGGGCGGGCAAAGCACTGGCGGCGGCAGGTATCGGCATTCTCTGCCTGGCTACAGGATGCAACGGCTTCTTCGTAGATCCGAATTCGACAGGCTCAGGCGGCACCGGTAGCAATACCGGAGACTATGTCTACGTGGCGAATGCGAGCACCCAATCTCTGGACGTCTTCTCCGTCGGCACCAACAGCCTCACCTCCGTGATCAGTTATTCACTCGGCTTTGTCCCCACCGCCGTCGTGGTGAACGCTAAAAACACCATGGTCGTCGTCGCAGGCGCGGGATTCATCGATACGTTTTCTATCGCGTCGAGCGGAACCTTAAACCAGCTCAACCGCTCCGCAAACACGGTAGCCTCCGATATCGCCGCAATGGACCTTTCACCCGACGGGCAATGGCTGGTTGGAGTAGACGCACTCACCACCGGAGGCCAGGTCGTGCTGGATGAGTATCAAATCTCCTCCAGCGGACAACTGACGCAGCCCACCATCGCGCCGCCGCTGTATGTCTTTCCAAAATCCGCCGGTCTCTACATTCCGAGTGCTGTCAAGTTCGCTCCGAATGGCCAGGCGTTGTATGTAGCGGGCGACACTGCAGGCGATGTGAAGTATTCGTTTAATACCGCCGCCAGCAGTGGCCTGCTCACCGAGACCCAGGCGCTTATCAATACTCCAGGCATCGGCGCGGACAATGCATTGGCAACCAGCGCGGACAGCGCAGGCAACACCTACATCTTCATCGCCCATTCCAATGGGTCGGCCGGATCTCTGCTCGTCTATAAGAATGACTTTCAGACCCCTGTCGGCCCCATGAATGCGGGCACACAGCCTATCTCGGTCGCGCTGAATAAGGATGGCACAGCCGTATATGTCGCCAACCAGTTATCGGGTTCGATCTCGGGATACAGCGTAACTTCGGGCGCGCTGGCAGCGCTCACAAACTCGCCCTATAGCACCGCCTCCGGCACCACCGGCCCCCGGGCTCTGGTAGCAGACAACAGCGGCAACTATATAGTAGCCATCACCAACGCCGCGACTCCATATCTCGCTATGTATGGCTACGACGCCACCGTGACAGGGCAACTGGATCTGATCACCACGGGAACCGAGAAAGCCGGCGCAGTCGCCATCGCCGCCACCCACTAAGCGGGAGACGAACCTCAATCAACGTTATGACGTAGAGAAAGAAAACTGGAGGCGCGGGTCGGGATCGAACCGACGCATAAAGGTTTTGCAGACCTCTCCCTTACCACTTGGGTACCGCGCCTCGAAAGGGCCTGCGCTTTCGCGCACACAGCCCGATGACATCAGAAAAAACCATGGCTGACATCAGACTTGAGTGTACCGCAGGCGGGATATTTCTGGAGCGGGAGACCGGGGTCGAACCGGCGACATCTTCCTTGGCAAGGAAGCACTCTACCACTGAGCTACTCCCGCTCTCACATGTTGAAGTATAGCGGTCTGCGTCACGCGGGTCAACGCGTCGCATGCATTTTGCCTCTCGGCCATCGAGTTTTAACTTTGCTACACAATCTCCGACTAATCGTCCACGCGTCCATGCAAAGGGATGCGCGGCCCAGCGATCATGTCCGAGCGTCGCCGCACGATATGCGGAGTCACCACCACTACCAGCTGGCTCTTGCCCCGATCCCGCGCATCGTCCACTGGAATATCAAACCCTGGCAGCGCCCCGAGCCCCGGAAGCCCCGAAATCGCATCCGACTCATTACGGTTGACGTCGCTCACCATCAGCGCGCTCTCGCCATCCGCCACCGTCAAGTCCGTCGAGAACTGGCGATTATTCAAAATAGGATTGCCATCCAGCATGCTGCCCGAGAGCGCTTCAATCTTCAGATCGAGCAGCAGATTGATCCGCCCCGACTTCTCGATCACCGGCTTTGCTCTCAGCGTCAGACCAAGATCCTCGTACGTCACGATAGGAATCGTCGCACTCGGCCCACCCGTATATTGCGCCAGCAGGCTGTTCAGCGAGACGCCGCCTATCGTCGCATTACCCACGCCCGCCGGCAGAGTAGGCGTACCTCCCGCGCTGTAGGTCGACTGCGTAATCGGATACTTCTCACCCTCGCGAAAGACCGCTTCCTGCCGGTCTCCAATCCGCATCTGCAGATCATCCAGCGCCCGCGAATCGCTCGAGTTGAGCCCCAGGTTCAGCGTAACCGCCGTCGATCCCGAGATCCCCGTCTTCAGCAGCCCCCCGCCAAAGACCCCAATCAGATTCGTAGCCAGATCGCTCTTCACCAGCCCGAGATTGATGAGCGCCAGCGCAATATCCAGGTTGCTCGTGCTGCTCGTGATGTAACCCTGCGCAATCGCCTGCTGCACCAATGTCTGGTTTGCATTCACAATCGCGTCCGCCGCCTGGTCCACGTTGAACACGGTGAACTGGTTCGGAATCGTCGCACCCGCGTGAACCGTATGCGTCGTCGCCACGTCATATAACTTCACGTCGATCATCACTTCGCCGCTTGAATTAATAAGGTCCTTCAGCGTCACGTTCAGCGGATCGAGCGTATCCTGCGGCGCACGAACCAGAATCTTCCCCAACCCCGCTTCAATCGATGCCTGTTTCACATCGAACACCGACCGCACCACCTGCGCCAGATCGTTGATCTCTTCCACGCGCAACCCCGGCAGGTAGATCGTCTCCTCCAGCTGACGCTCCAGCCTCTGCCTGTTGTCCGCGCTATCGGCCGCCACAATCACGCTCTTCTCATCGACCGGCACTGCAAAGGCATGCGCCATGTTCATCGCTGCACCCATCGCCTGCTCATACGTCGCGTTCTGCAGGTTGAAGCGCAGCGTCTTCTGTTCCAGCGAGTCGTCCATCACCACGCGTATGCCATACGCGTTCCCCACATTCAGCAACACATCCGCGGACGCCCCGCGCAGATCGAAGCTCTTCACCCCGGCCGCCGGTGCCAGCCGAACCGATCCCGTCGGCACCGGTGCTTGAATCTTCAAATCCTCCGCACCTGCCGACATCCGCGCACCAACCCCCTGTCGCACAAACGGCCCGCTATGCTCAATCACCATCGCGCTCTCTGGATCGATCGACCGAGCCTCCGCCAGCAATGTCGCCGCCACCGCATCATCCCCACCCATCCGAGCTTTTGTGGCCCTTTGCACCAGCCCATTTACCCTGTGTTCGCGCGCCAATGCGACCGCAGCTGCATACGTCGCATCTCCGGGATTCAGCTGCGCCGCCCGTTCAAAGTCCCGCTGCGCCCCAGCAATATCTCCGCGCCCCGCCTTCTTTGCACCCGCCAGATAAGCCTGATCCGCATCATGAGCCTGCCGCTTACTCACAGCCGGTGCCTCGGCTCCCACCTGCGTCGCAGCGACCTCAGTATTCTGTGCGGCAACAGCCTGCGCCAGTCCCGCACCACAGCAAAAAGCCGCAATCCCGCAGCAGGCAAACGCACCAAAGCCACGCAGCGTACGAGATGGATTGCGCCGGATCATCCTTTGCTATCTTAGACGCGCCACATCCCCAATCGCGTAGCGCCAGCGATCGCCTGCATCCAAAATGTCGGAAAAATTGATTAGGCAGTACGCCCATTGGGAGCAATCTGCAGCCGAGGCCGCAGGTCGTTCAACCCACGCTGTGGCAGCATCGGACGTTCGCTCATCACCGGCCTCCGCATGCCCCGGCGGATCTGTGCCGTATTCAGGTCGAGCTCTGCCAGCGTTCTGCTCAGCGTATTGCGATGCATTCCCAGCTCGGTCGCAGCCTTGCACTGGTTGCCCTTGTGGCGCGCCAGCACCTCAAGGATGAAGCGCCTCTTGAACTGCCGAACTCCATCCGCGTAGGACATTCCGGCACCGTGCATCTGCGTTACGAGAGCATCCAATTCGCGTTTCAAGGGGCTTCCTCACTTGCTGGTCGTA
This sequence comes from Acidobacteriaceae bacterium, assembly GCA_035943695.1. Classification (GTDB taxonomy): domain Bacteria; phylum Acidobacteriota; class Terriglobia; order Terriglobales; family Acidobacteriaceae; genus Edaphobacter. The sequence continues at coordinate 59,417 of DASZBW010000031.1, forward strand.
ATTGCCTGAGTCCTTACTGTAGAACACTCCGAGCCCATTCATCCACTACGAATATTTTTTTCTCAAAATCGCCCATCTCTCCGCACCCTATGTTGCAGATACTCCGGAACCAGGAACGAAACCTCATGCGTCATCGCAAAGAAATAAGGACTCAGCACCGACTTCGTCACCAGCGTCGATCGAGGCGCAAGGTCCGCCGGAATCATCAGCAGCACCATCCCCGCGATCAATCCACGCACCAACCCAAACCCTGCCCCAAGCACGCGATTGAAGAAGCTCAACCCCACCGCCTGCACCGTCCGGTGTACCAGCCGGGCGATCAGTTCAACGCACACCACCACTACGGCCACAATCAGCACATACGCCAAAACCCGCGCCGTTACTGGCGATTCGATCCACCCCAGGCTCCGCATCCGGTCGCCCGCCTGCGCGTATTCCAATCCAGCCAACATGAACCCGCCAGCGTATCCGGCCAGCCCCAGCACCGTCCGCACCAGGCCACGCCAAAAGCCCGCAGCCACCGACAGCACCAACACCGCCGCCAGCACCCAATCCAGCGCATTCCACACCGCCACGTTCATCCAGCCACCTCAGCCCGCCCGCCTTCAGTCCACATGCAAAGCAGCGCGGCCCGTCAGCAGACGAAACGCCTCCAGATATTTCTCCCGCGTCTGCGCCACCACGGCATCAGTCAACTCAGGTGCAGGTGCCTGCTTGTTCCACCGAATCGACTCCAGATAATCGCGCACAAACTGCTTGTCGAAGCTCGGCTGCGCTCCACCGGGCGCATACCCATCGGCAGGCCAGTAGCGCGAGGAGTCCGGCGTCAGCACCTCATCCGCCAGCACAATCCCCACTCCATCGATCACTCCAAACTCAAACTTAGTATCCGCCAGGATCAGCCCCTTCGTCGCCGCATACTCTGAAGCCTTCGCATAAATCGCAAGCGTCAGCCGCCGCAGCTCTGCCGCAGTCTCTGCACCAATCACTGACTCCACCTGCGCGTAGGAAATATTCTCATCGTGCCCGCCCGTGTTGATCTTCGCCGCCGGCGTAAAGATCGGCTCCGCCAGCCGGTCCGACTCACGCAACCCCGCAGGCAGCGCAAACCCACACACCGCGCCCGTAGCCTTGTAGTCCTTCCACCCCGACCCTGAAAGATACCCACGCACCACGCACTCCACAGGAAACATCTCCGCTCGCCGCACAACCATGCTCCGCCCTGCGATCTGCTCCTGAAACAAAGCATGCGCCACCATGCGCTCAGCCGTCAGCACCTCGCCAAAGATCTCGCTCGAGAAGGGAACCAGCTTCTCCGCAATCGCCCCCGACTCCGTAGCCACAATATGGTTCGCAACCGTCCCCTGCAAATACTCAAACCAGAAAGTAGAGATCTCCGTCAGAATCCGTCCCTTGTCCGGAATGCCTGATCCAAGCACATGGTCGAACGCCGAGATGCGATCCGTAGCCACAAACAGCAGGTCATCGCCCACCGCATAAATATCCCGAACCTTGCCCCGCGCCACCAGCGGCAGCCCAACCGTAGTAGAAAGTAAAGCCTTCGTCATACTCAAAAGTTACCACCGCTCATCCGCCCGCTCATACAAACCTGAAAACCCGCTTTTCCTTGCCTACCCATAGACTTGTCATCCTGAGCCAAGCCAGATGAGTTAGTTTTTTCTTTGCATACCCATAAAACGTGTCATCCTGAGCGAAGCGCAGCGAAGTCGAAGGACCTGCGTTTTCTCGCCCCTCTCAAAGGGGCTGCGCTGCGAGCTGTCAGCTTATAACTGTAAGCTGATTACTCAAGATTTATGCCTTAAGGTTCACTCTCATCACCGACGCCCGGTCCGTCCCACCACCGCATCCACCAGCGCATCCAGCGTAGACTCCGCCGCCTCAGCATCAGCCGGTATCCCAAGCTTCGCCAGCGCCGCTGAAGTAACCGGCCCAATCGAAATTCGAGCCACATCCGCCGGCAGCCTCAACCCCACCGCCTCCAGCACCGCCATCAAATGCCCGGCCGTCGACGCACTCGTAAACGTCACAGCGTCCGGCACCCTCGCCGCATCCTCCAGCAACTCCTTCATCGCCGCCAGCGACCCGGCCGGAATACGGTTCCCATACGCCGCCACCGCCAACACGTCACCACCGGCTTCCGTCAACGCGCGCTCGAGCACCGCCCCAGCCCCCTCCGCCAGCACCAGTAACACCCTCCGTCCACGCACCTGCGCCGACATCACCTCCGCCAAGGCCTCCGCCGTATACGCCAGCGGCATCCTGTCCACACTCAGCCCAATCGCCTCCACCGCCCGTGCCGTACCCGGCCCCACCACGGCCACCCGCCGAGCCGAAGGCTTAATCCCCAACACATCCGCCCGCTCGCGAAACGCCCTCACCCCGTTCGCACTCGTAAACCCAACCCAGTCGAACCGATTCAGCTCCCTCAGCGCCCCATCAAGGTCCACAAACGACCGTGGCGGCACAATCTCAATCGTAGGAATCAGGATCGTCTCCGCCCCCAGCCCACGCAGGCGCTCCGCCAGCCCGGAAGCCTGCCCAGCTGCCCGCGTAATCAGCACGCGCCGGCCCATCAGCGGCAACCCGCAGAATCCGTCCGCCTCAGACATCAATGGCACCGCCCATTCACGCGCCCCTCACCCGCGGCGACGCGTCAGATTCTACCAGCCAACCAATCACGTCATTCTGAGCGAAGCGAAGAACCCCCGTATTTTGCTTCGTCCTCGCCCTTTGAGTTCGGTGATCCTGCGCCTGCCTCTTGAGCCGCCGCTAGCTTTTACTACGAGCCATTTTCATGTCAAGAGCCGAAACCCCGGAACTCCTACAATCCAGGCGGGATAAATTTGGCGAGGAGTTATGGCCAATCTGCTATCATTAAGGTAGTAGAAATGAATGAAAAAGGCCCGGCATAAGCGTCGGGCCTTTTGTTATGCTTCGTTCACATAACTCCTTTAGAAGGGATACTTTGGCCCTATATCCTTTAGTTTCAATAGCGTAGCCGTATACTCAGATATACCACCACACATAAAACCTTTAGAAGGGATACTTTAGAGCAAAGGTACCCCCCCAAAAAAACATGACCACCCATGCCACTAACTCGAACCAGCCCCACGACCGCCTGCTCCGGAAGACCAGGCTCAAGCGAATCGCGGACGTCTTCCCCGGCGGCCAGTTCGTCCGTTACCTGTGCGTCGGCGTCTTCAACACGGTCTTCGGCTACATCACCTACGTCGTGGCCCTCACCTTGTTCAACCGCGCCGTACCGGAGAGGCTGCTTTACCTCACCGTAATCCTGGCCTCCGTCGTATCGACGCCGCTCAACGTCACGGTAGCGTTCTTCGGCTACAAGCTCTTCGTCTTCCGCACCAAAGGCAACGTCCTGCGCGAGTGGCTCAAATGTTTCGCCGTCTACGGCACCAGCATGATCCCCGGCCTCGTCGCCCTCTCCGCCTTGACGAAGTTCCTGCAGGCAACGATTCACCGCCACGCCCTCTGGCTGCACGCCCAGCTTGCCGCAGTTGAGAGGCACCTCAGCGGCCATCCGCTCGCCTTCGTGCAGCACATCGCCACAGGCAAGGCGATGGCCGGCTATCTCGCCGGAGCCATCGTCATCGCCGTGTCGACCATCTACAGCTTCATCGGCCACAAAAAAGTCACCTTCCGCCAGCAGCCTGCACCAACCGTATCGCCCAATTAGCCAAGCCAGCAGGACGGATGACTTGGTGACTTCCACCCCAAGCCTTACACTGCTTCAAGATGTCGTACACGACACGAGGTTCCAGTTGAAGACGATCAGCATTGTCACCCATGCGTACAACGAAGAAGACAACATCGAGGCCATGTACCTCCGCATCCGCGAGATCATGCAGGCCTACCCGTACTACGCGTATGAGCATATCTTCATCGACAACCACTCGACCGATTCAACCGCTGCCATCATCAAGCGCATTGCCGCAGCGGACCAGCACGTCAAGCTCATCGTCAACGCCCGCAACTTCGGCCACATCCGCTCCCCGGTCCACGCCTTCCTCCAGGCACGCGGCGATGCCGTCATAGGGATAGCATCCGACTTCCAGGAGCCGCCTGATCTCATTCCGGCCATGATCGCCGCCTGGGAAGAGGGCTACAAGATGGTGCTCTGCGTCAAGAAGGCCTCCGGCGAAAACGGACTCGTCTACTGGCTGCGCAAGCAGTACTACAAGACCGTCGAACGTCTCAGTTCCGTCGAGACCATCCAGAATTTCACCGGTTTCGGCATGTACGATCGTCAGGTCGTCGACATCATTCGCGGTATGAACGACCCTTACCCATACTTCCGCGGCATCATCGCGGAGATCAGCCTGCCCAACAAGCGGCTCTACTTCCATCAGCCGGCCCGCAAGCGCGGCATTACGAAGAACAACTTCTACACGCTCTACGACATTGCCATGCTGGGCTTCGTCAGCACCTCGAAGGTGCCGCTCCGCCTGGCCACCTTCGCAGGCTTCGTTGGCGCAGTCCTCAGTTTCTTGATCGCTTTCTTTTACCTCGTCGCAAAGATCGTCTTCTGGAAGACCTTCTCAGTAGGCGTCGCGCCTATGATCATCGGCGTATTCTTTCTGCAATCTCTCATGCTCGTCTTCTTCGGCATCGTCGGCGAGTACATCGGCGCAATCTATACCAAGGTCCAGCAACGCCCCTACGTAACGGAGCAGGAGCGCATCGGATTCGAGTTTCCGCCTGCACCACCCAGCGGATTACCCGTATCTCAGGCGGCTTCGGATCAAGCAGTCTCATCGCCATCCTGATCGTATAAAGCCACGGATTCACCAACTCTTCAACGTATGGAGTGAACTATCAAAGACCTGGTCAAGAAGCAGCTCAGCCAATCCGTCGCCACCATGACCGCCGTACTCAACGATGAGTCCATCCATGCTGCCGTAGTCGAAGCAGGCCGCATCACAGCCGCCGCCATGAAGTCTGGCCGCAAGCTGATGGTCTGCGGCAATGGCGGCTCTGCCGCTGACTCGCAGCACCTCGTCGCCGAGTTCGTCTCCCGCCTGACGGTCGATCGGCCCGCGCTGCGCGCCATAGCGCTAACCACAGATACAAGCATCCTCACCGCAATCGGCAACGACTACAGCTACGACAACGTCTTCGAGCGCCAGGTGGAAGCGTTAGGCATCGAAGGTGACGTGCTCCTGGCAATCTCCACCAGCGGCAACTCAAAGAACTGCGTCAAAGCGCTCAAGCTGGCGCATAGCATGGGCATTCACACGGTCAGCTACACCGGCAACGGTGGAGGCGCAATGAAGCCGCTCTCCGACATCAACGTCGTAGTGCCATCGAACACAACCATGAACATCCAGGAGTCGCACCTCGCACTCGAACACATCTTCTGCATGGTGGTCGAGCGATACTACTTCGGCGCGGACTTCGACTCGATACCACAACAGCTGGCCGAGTAGTCTCACGGTCGCCAATCACCTTGCTGGAGTCTACGTGCCTGGACCGCTTCCGATCGCCGACCTGGATCTGATCCTCGAACACACAGAGGAATTGTGGTCCGAGATGCGTGGCCAGAGGCTGTTTCTTACCGGAGGCACTGGCTTCTTTGGCTGCTGGCTGGTCGAAAGCTTCTGCCATGTCAACCGTAGACTCAACCTTGGCGCGCAGGCTACCATCCTCTCGCGCGACCCAGCGAAATTCCGCGCAAAGTGTCCTCACCTGGCGAATGAAGCTGCCATTACGCTCCACGCGGGGAACGTGAAGAACTTCGAATTCCCGCCGGGCGAATTCAGCCACATCATCCATGCAGCCACCGAAACGACCGCCAAACCAGGAGCGCACCACCCTCTGGCAACCTTGTCGACGATCCTTGCGGGAACAGAGCGCGCTCTGGAGTTCGCAATGAAGTGCAGAGCGCGGAAATTCCTTCTGACAAGTTCCGGAGCCGTCTACGGCCGCCAACCGGCAGAGATGACACACGTGCCCGAGACGTATCACGGTGCCCCGGACCCTATGGATCCCGCAAGCGACTACGGAGAGGGCAAGCGCGCCGCTGAAGTGATGTGCGCTCTCTATCAGAAAAGCGCAGCGGCAAAGGGGGTAAAGTTCGAAGCAAAGATTGCCCGGTGCTGGGCCTTCTGCGGGCCGCATCTTCCGCTGGATGCCCACTTCGCTATCGGCAATTTCATCGGTGATGTGATCGAAGGAAGGCCGATCTCCATCGGCGGAGACGGTACGCCACGCCGTTCGTATCTCTATGCCGCCGACCTCGCAATCTGGCTGTGGACCATCTTGTTTCGCGGTCCAGCGTTGATCCCGATCAACATCGGCTCGGCGCACGATGTAAGCATCGGCGAACTGGCCGAGGCAGTCGCCGAAACATTGGCGCCGGCCACGGCCATCCATGTGGCGAAACAGCCTGTACCTGGAGCACACCCATCGCGCTACGTACCTTCTGTCGAGCGTGCGGAAGCGATGCTCGGGCTGCGTCCCCTGGTAGACCTCAAAGAAGCCATTCGACGGACCTACACCTGGGCAACTACCGTCGAATAACGCGGTGAGTAAAAAGATGGCGCTTGGTTTGTGTATCCTTAAATCATATGAACGATAAGGCAGAAGAGCTTCGTCAACAGATACTCGCGCTGACCGCGCAATATCACGCTGCAAAATTTCCAGCCAAAGAGTTTGTGCCCGGCACGTCGAACGTACAGGTGTCCGGCAAGGTAATCGACGCCGCCGACATCTGCTCCGTTGTCGATTCGGCGCTCGATGGATGGTTCACAACGGGCCGCTTCGCTAAAGAGTTTGAGCGCAAGCTGGCTCGATTCATCGGCGTGCGCTCGGCCAGCCTGGTGAACTCGGGTTCCTCCGCAAACCTTGTCGCATTGAGTGCCCTGACTTCGCCGAAGCTAGGCGAACGCCAACTCAAGCCAGGCGATGAGGTGTTAACCGTCGCGGCGGGGTTTCCGACGACAGTAAATCCGATTTTCCAGAATCGTCTTGTACCAGTCTTCGTCGATGTATCTTTGCCGACCTACGAGATCGACATAACCAAGCTCGAAGCCGCATACAGCCCGAAGATGAAGGCAGTGATGATTGCCCATACCCTTGGCAATGTCTTCGATCTCGACGCAATCTCGGCCTTCTGCCGAAAGTACAATCTCTGGCTGATCGAAGACTGCTGCGATGCGCTGGGTTCGACGTACAAGGGCCGCAAGGTCGGCACCTTCGGCGACATTTCGACGGTCAGCTTTTACCCGGCTCATCACATCACCATGGGCGAGGGTGGAGCGGTGATGACCGACAAGCCGATTCTGCAGGTGCTGATCGACAGCTTCCGCGATTGGGGCCGCGACTGCTGGTGCGAGCCAGGCATGGACAACACCTGTGGCAAGCGATTCGACTGGCAATTGGGCACTCTGCCTTGTGGCTACGATCACAAATACACGTATTCACACATTGGATATAACTTGAAGGCGACGGACATGCAGGCTGCGCTCGGCCTGTCGCAGATCGACAAGCTGCCCCGCTTTATCGATCGCCGCAAAGAGAACTTCGCATATCTCAAAGCGGCTTTGAAGCCGCTCGAAGAATTCCTGATTTTGCCTGAAGCGACTGCAGATTCAGACCCCAGCTGGTTCGGATTTCCTATCGGCGTCAAGACGGATGCGCCCTTCAAGCGTGACCAATTGACCCAGGCACTCGAGGCCCAGAAGATTGGAACCCGGCTTCTCTTTGCCGGAAACCTTCTGCGTCAGCCTGCCTACGAGGGCTGGTCCTATCGCGTAGTCGGCGAGTTGCCCAACACGGATTTCGTGATGAACCAGGTCTTTTGGATCGGCGTGTTTCCAGGACTCACCAAAGACATGCTCGACTTCATCGTGAAGACCGCGACGGATTTTGTGGGGGTCGCAAAGAGCGGCCTGCTGGTGGTCTAGCAAGCTCGTTCTGCAGTCGCATTCGACTTAGATCAGGTTCTCCTCTAGACCCCGTTGCCTGCGGAAGAGAGCGACGATTTGCGTCACGGCGTATGCGGCGAGAATCGTTAGCAGAGGATCGACATTCAGGCGATAGCGGAACTCCGCATGAGTGATGTAATACGGCAAGGGAAATAGGATCAACGGCAGTGCCATCAAGAGGGCAAGTGACCGCTTTCCGCGGCGAAACAGAAAGAGCAGACCTACTCCTCCGAGCAACGTTGTAGTGAGCGCGTGCATCGCATAAATCCCTGGTCCGTTGGCATTCCCCGTTCCCGACCAAAATCGATAGAAGCGGCGCATGCTGACCTTTACGAAGGTAGCGGGCCGCGCAGCGATGTAAGCCCATGCTTCTGCCGATTTGTCGTGGGTGTAAGCTACTTCGCCTTTCGAAATGTAGCTCGCCATCTCCTGTTTGTTAAACATGGGAAAGTGCGACTCGTCGATACGGCCCGTGGCGCCGGGATGATTTCCCATGTACAACTCAATGCCAACGGTGCTGCGTAGCGGAATGAATGCATGGAAGCGGATGGCATTGCGTATTGGCCACGGAGCAAACACAACCAGCAATGCAAGCAGTCCCAGCAATGGACCACGACATCCCGAGCGTCGCGTTTGATAGGCCGCCCACGCCATCATCGCGACCAGCGAGACAAGCAGTGCCGGATTCGTGAGTGACGCGAGGGCACAGCATGTACCGAGCAACGCCCACATTCCTCTGCTTGGATTTTGTCGACAGCGAAGCGCAAGCGCCGTCATGCCGACCAGCGCGCACTGCGAAAGGCTGGTCTCCCAGAAGATAGTCGGAACCCACAACAGAGGAATAGATACGGCCCAGAAGGCACCGGCGATGAGAGCACTCTGCGCACCCAGTGTCTTTGTAGCGACATGCATCATCAGCCAAATGGTGAGCAGGCTGACGAGAACCTGCAAAAGCATGATTACGACGGCCGATGCCGCAGTATAAGTTCCGAAGACATAAAAGATGCCGGCCACCGCGATTGGATATCCCGGTGCGACGATGGCCGTCGGCCCTGTTGCCCCGCCGAACGGAGAGCTGAAGCCCAAACCATGAAGCAGGGAACTGGCTACTAAGCCCATCTCATAGGGACGGTAGTAGAAAGTGTTTCGAGGATAGGCGGTGATGAATTCCCTGACGGCCAGAAGCCGCCCGCAAGCGCCTAGGACCAGTATCACCATCGTCCACGATATGGGTAAATGAGATTGCCCCTCGACCTCGCAGGAGCAGCCTGATTTCGATGTGGCCTTTTGATCGATGCTTCGTCCTCGCATTACGGCCTCTGTAGGCTCTATCGGTCACAGGGGCGGGCTCGATACCGTCGGTCGAACAAGATAAGGCGATTCCAATCGGAGCTGCTGCGGTACCGCCAACAGTTGCACGTAAGCCATTCACGCTAAACAGGTTGGATCATCGCGGCAAATGAGAACGAAAGTGTTATTTCGTGACACTTCTTAGGGATTACTGATCTTCGTTGGTGGACCTACTCTCAGACCATGCCGCTGAAGCTCGCATACCGGAGTGCGGTAGACACCCGAAACAGGAGAACGAAATGATAAAGAATATGAGACAGCTGATTGCCAGGCTGATGGTGGAAGACTCCGGTCAGGACCTGATTGAATACGCGTTGGTTGCCGCTTTGGTTGGCCTCGGTGCAGTCGCCGCCATGGGGACCTTGAAAAATGCCGTTGCCACCATCTTCAGTAAGTAACCCCTGCTTGCATACATAGCGTCATCGCCAGCTTGCGGTTCTTCATTTATGGCTGGCTGTCTTGCGACAGGACTGATCCAGAGCCAGCAGTCTCCGCATAGTTGATGAGGATTGAGCCATGACCCACTTCCAGCCAGAGTTGGCCTATCCTGCGACCGCCGTCGCATGTTCTCTGGTTGGGTCGGCATATGACATCGCGAGCCGACGCATTCCGAACTTTGTAACGTTGCCATCGATCCTGCTCGGACTCGCAATGCACCTTGCGCTCGGGGGTTCGCAGCAACTCCTCCTTGCTCTCGCTGCGGGTCTAGTCTGCGGTGGGGTGTTTCTCTTGTTCTATCTTGCGGGCGGAATGGGCGCTGGCGACGTCAAGCTAATGACCGCGGTGGGTTGCATTGCCGGCATGCCGCACGTCGTTTATCTGCTCAGTTTTACAGCCCTCTCCGGGGGGGCGATGGCCATCGGTCTGGCACTCTTTCGCGGGCGCTTACAGCAAACGATTTCCAACGTTGGGCTTATCGCTGTTCATCACTCGCAAAATGGCCTGCAGGCACATCCTGATTTGAACCTCTCGAATGAGGACACGTTGCGCTTGCCCTATGCGTTAGCAATTGCCGGTGGAAGCTTGCTTACCGCCTATCTTCAATTTCAATAAGTGCCAGTGCACGAAAGGAGGACAGTCATGGTTGAGGTTCAGGTTGTAGCTGGAGTGTTGGCAGCTGCGGTTCTCGGAGTCATCATTTACCGAAGGAAACAAACTGCTGTCTAGTAGATACCCGTTGTGCCGATAGACACTTTATGTTGATCGTGACGAACGCAACCCGTGGCACGACGGTGGGAGAAAAAATCGAACTGGCCGATACATCGCTGACACGGATGTTTGGCCTGCTCGGGCGACGCGGTCTGGCGGCCGGCGAAGGCCTGTGGATCAGGCCCTCTTCAGGCGTCCATACCATCGGGATGTCGTTTCCGATCGACGTTGTGGGGCTGGACCGCGAGTTGAAGGTCGTCAAGCTGTGGCGCTGCCTGCGACCGCTTCGAATCACTTCGGTCAGCCTGAAAGTGAAAAGTGTGCTGGAATTGCGCGCGGGAGCCATCGCTCAGTCTGAGATGGCGGTCGGCGACCAGCTACACGTCGCATCCATCCGATGACTGCCGCACGCCCTGCATATATTTCCATCTCGCTCGTGTATGAATATGCAACCTTGTATCCTGTTGGAGATATTGGTTTTCTTGCGGCCTCTAGAATCCTAGCTGCCAGCTGACTATCCAGACAGGTACGAGCAAATGCTATCGACCGAACTGATTTCCCTTGAAGATCGCTACGGCGCACATAACTATGATCCGCTAGACGTTGTTGTGGAGCGTGCTGCGGGAGCATGGCTCTTTGACACCGACGGAAACCGCTACCTCGACTTCCTTGCCGCTTATTCTGCGGTCAATCAGGGCCATTGCCACCCGGCTATCTTTCAGGCGATGTGTCGCCAGGCGGAGAAGGTTACGCTTACTTCGCGAGCGTTTCGGAATGATCAACTTCCGCTCCTGTATCGCGATCTGCACGAGTTGACGGGCTACGAGATGGCGCTGCCGATGAACTCCGGCGCCGAGGCGGTAGAGACGGCGTTGAAGGCTGCACGCAAGTGGGGCAGCGCCGTGAAGGGGATTCCGGCGGAGAAGGTCGAGATCGTGGTGGCTGCCAATAACTTTCACGGCCGGACGATTGCCATCGTGGGCTTCTCTTCGGAGGAGCAGTATCGCAGCGGTTTTGGACCCTTTGCTGCGGGTTTTCGCGAGGTGCCATTTGGTGATGTAGAAGCTTTGCGCCGCGCAATCACTCCGAATACCTGTGCATTCCTGGTTGAGCCGATTCAGGGCGAGGCTGGCATCATTGTTCCGCCTGAGGGTTATTTGCGGCAGGCGGCGGAGATATGCCGCGAGAACAATGTGCTGCTGATGGTGGACGAGATCCAGTCTGGCCTTGGCCGTACTGGCAAGCTGTTTGCATACATGCATGAGGACATAACTCCCGACGTTGTGATCGTGGGTAAGGCGCTTTCTGGTGGCTTTTATCCTGTCTCTGCGGTGCTTAGTTCTCGTGAGGTGCTTGGCGTTTTCACGCCGGGGGATCACGGAAGTACGTTTGGCGGCAATCCGCTGGCTTGTGCGATTGCACGGGCTGCGCTGAAGGTTGTTGTGGATGAGGATCTGGCGGCGCGTTCGGCTGAGTTGGGCGAGTATGCAATGCACTTTCTGAAGGGCGTGCGCAGTCCGCATATTGCGGAGATACGCGGTAAGGGTCTTTGGATTGGCGTGGAGCTGAAGAGTGCGGCACGTCCTTTTTGTGAGGCGTTGAAGAGGCGCGGCGTTCTTTGCAAAGAGACGCATGCTTCGGTGATTCGTCTAGCTCCTCCGCTGATTATTGAGAAGGCTGATCTTGAGTGGGGACTGGAGCAGATCCGGGCGGTGCTTGAGGATGAGGCAGTTCCGTCTCATGATCCTACGGTTGCTGAACTCGCGGCTTCTCACGGTATCTGATCTCCTGATGATGGCTGTGGATGGTGTGGTTGAGTGGGGCTTGATTTATTTTTCCCGGGGCGCTAATGTATTGCTACACGGGAAAGGAGGATGGTCCAGCCTATGAAAATTGACAGTAATAGTTGCACAACGGTACGTGAGGTGACTGAGGCTTAGAGCGTCCTGCTCTAGTCCTGGCGTTATAAGGAAGTGTCGCGCCGAGGCCCGTCCGAAGAGAGGACGCCTCAGGTCAATCTCAACAGATCACCGCCACAGAGCCCGCACCCGCAAAGGTGCGGGCTTTGTGTTTGTGAAAGCGGTCCAGAAAAGGAAAATACGGAGATTCCGGCTCCGCCGGAATGACGGCGGTGATGATGGCGGAAGGTGCCCAGGCAGTGCGACTGACATGCTCAGGGCGTACGACTGACAACTGACAACTGAGAACTGTAAACTGCACTTATGGAACCTCTGGTTATTGCGGGCCGCGCCTTTCAATCGCGGCTGATTGTGGGCACTGGCAAGTACAAGGATGGGGCCGAGACGCAGGCGGCCATCGAAGCCTCCGGTGCGGAGATGGTGACGGTCGCGGTGCGGCGGGTCAATCTGGACCGGTCGCGCGAGTCGCTGCTGGACTTTCTCGATCCTCAGCGGTACTTTCTGCTGCCGAATACGGCGGGCTGTTTTACTGCGGATGAGGCGATTCGAGCGGCTCGGCTGGGGCGCGAGGTGGGGCTCTCGGACTGGGTGAAGATTGAGGTGATCGGCGATACGGCTACGCTCTATCCCGACATCCAGGCGACGCTTGAGGCGACGCGGGTGCTGGTGAAGGAGGGCTTTACCGTGCTGCCTTATACCTCGGACGACATTGTATTTGCGAAACGGCTGATCGATGCTGGGGCGGCTGCGGTGATGCCGCTGGGCGCGCCAATCGGCAGTGGACTGGGGCTGCGGAATACGGCGAATCTGCGGATTCTGCGGGAGCTGATTCACGAGGTGCCGCTGATCGTGGATGCGGGCGTGGGGACGGCCTCCGATGCGACGCTGGCGATGGAGCTGGGGTTCGACGGCGTGCTGATGAACACGGCGATTGCGGAGGCGCGTGACCCGATCCTGATGGCCGAGGCGATGCAGCATGGCGTGCTGGCGGGGCGGCAGGCGTTCCTTGCGGGGAGGATGCCGCAGCGGTTGTATGCGACGGCGAGCTCGCCGCTGGAAGGTATTTCGCGGTGAGGGCTTGAGCCGCGCTCCGAAGCTTGGGCAGAACTTCCTGGTCGACGATCCGGCTCGCCATGCGATTGCCGATGCGCTGGGCGACGTGTCGGCGCGGACTGTGATCGAGGTGGGGCCTGGTCATGGTGCGATTACCTCCATCCTTGCGGGGCGGTGCGGTCGGCTGGTTGCGGTTGAGGTTGACCCCGCGCTGGCTGCGGAGCTGCGGTTTCGGTTTCGCGAGCAGCCATCTGTGGAGATCGTCGAGGCGGATGTGCTGGCCGTCGAGCTTGCTACGTTGGTTCCGGCGGGGCAGACGGCGGATGTTGTGGGGAATCTGCCGTACTACATTACTTCGCCGATCCTGATGCGGCTTTTCGCTGCGGGGCAGCAGGGGTTGCTGCGGCGCGCGGTGGTGATGATGCAGCGCGAGGTTGCGGACCGGCTAGCTGCGGAACCGGGGGGCCGGGAGTATGGGTTGCTGTCGGCTACGACGCAGATGAATGCGGCGGTGGAGACCTTGTTTACGCTGCCGGCGGAGGCTTTCTCGCCTCCGCCGGATGTCTACTCGACGGTGCTGCGGTTGAGCTTTGCGCCGCGCTTTGTGGAGCTTGGGGTTGAGGCTGCGGCGTTCGATACGTTTTTGCGGGCTTGCTTTGCGCAGAAGCGGAAGACGCTGGCTAACAATCTGCGCGCGGCTGGGTATGCGGCGGAGCGGCTGCAGGCGGCCTGGCCGGGGGAGATTCCGGCGCAGGCTCGGGCGGAGTCGGTCGGGCTGGAGGCAATGGCTGGGCTGTTTCGGGCTCTTGGCGCGGTAGAGAGCGGTAAAAACGGTGGGGGTATCTAGTTTCCAAGATACCCCTTCTAAAGGTGTTAGGTGGGGGGATATCCCCCTTTGATACCCCCCTTGATACCCGCCTTGATACCTGCCTTGATACCCCTCGATACCCTGTACTGCCTCCTGTTATGGCTTCATGCAGTGCTGGGGATTCGCTGTTCGGTTGAGGTTCAATGCGAAAGGCTCCGGCGGTTTCCGGGAGCCTTTTTTTATTTAATCAACTAAGTCTAGTATAGCAGCTTGACCATAACTGCTCGCCAAGTGTAACTAGCTGATGATGCATGGCTTAGATGCATGGAGGCCTTGACAGCTTCCGGACCGGGTGGCAGGTCGTGGCGGGGAAGGCCCAGTCTCCATCCGTTGCGATCGAACGACGGAGATTCTGACTCTGCGAGTCAGAATGACGCTTCATGGGGGGGCTGAGTGGTATGTGTACTTGCACACTGTGGGCCTTGGGATGGGGCCTGGGAGTAGATTTTTGCGCGGATGCAGAAGGATCTGCATCCGCGGATCAGCCGAGTAAGATCTACCGGGGAGGGTGTTGCTGTGGGGGTGGAGGGGGGTCGGTGTGGTGGTTTTCCTGTCTTGGGGGCGGCGGGGGTGGGTTTTGGTGCTGGGGCTCGGGGCGGGGTTGCTGCGGTGGGGGTCCGGAGTGCTCGGGGTGTTCTTGCGACTGGCCGGAGCGCTCCTGGTGTGATGGCTGCTGGTTGGTGTCGGGACGTTCGGGGCGGGGTGGACCGATATGCTCGGGGCGTTGATAGACGTTCGATGGCTGGTTGGACTGGGGCGCGCCTATGTGCTCCGGGCGCTGATAGACGTTGGAGGGCTGGTTGGATTGGGGTGGGCCTATGTGCTCCGGACGCTGGTATACGGTTGGGGGCTGGTTCGGCGCGCTGGGCTGGGATTGGTCGGCGGGTTGGTTGGGGCGGTGTCGGGGCCACCAGGAGGGGCCGGGCGTGGGGCGGGGCTCGGGGTTATTGGTGGATGCGGGTTGGGGCGGGTTGGGGGTGGGGTAGTTGGAGGCGCCGTGTTCGGGGCGGGGGCGCTGGGGTGAGTTGGGTTGGGCGATGTCGAGCTGGTGCTGTGGCGGTGTGTGCTGGGCCACGGGCGGTGTGGCGGGACGACCGAAGACGCGGTTGTGAGTGGCAGGGTCTACGGGGAAGTCGCGACGAAGGGCGGACCCCATGCCGGGGGCGAAGGGCTCCGGGTGGCGTGGCTCGATGCGCGTGAGGGCCTGGCCGTTGATGGTGAGCGGACCGCGATGCTTTGCGGTGAGGACTCCGTCGGTGTTGTGCCAGGGGTGGACCGGAAGGATCGGTGGTAGAGGGCCGGGATGGGGGCGGGTGGGGATGCGGATGGGGCGATAGCCGCGGGGGATGCGGTTGATGTCAATGAAGACACCGCCGCCGCTGTCGCCGAAGTCCCAGCCTCGGCGGCCGCAGGAGGAGCCGGGCGCCCAGCCCCAGCCGAAGCCGTTGTAGTAGGACCAGGCACCGCAGCGGTAGGGGGTCCAGCCCCATCGATAGCTGGAGGTCCAGATGTAGCCGGTGGAGGGATAGAAGACCCAGGCTCCGTTGCCGTAGGGGTCGAAGTCGGGGTCAGTGCCGGCGTCCTGAGGTTGCCAGACGGGGCCTTCGCCGGGGACGTTGTACCAGGTGCCGTTGGCGTCGAGGTCGGACCAGCCGTAGCCGTCGGATCCGGCGTAGGTGTCGCGGACGGTGGTGGAGTTGTCGGACTGGGAAGAGGCTTGCTGGTCGAGGGACTGGTTCCACTGGTCCCAGGAGTCAGAGGTGATCTGCTGAGTGAGGAAGTAGCGGCTCTGATCCTGCGCGTCGGTGCGGAGAGTCTCGCCGGTGTGGACCTGGGTTTGGTAGCCGGCGGAGGACTGGGGCTGGCGGTCGATCTCGGCGGTGCCATCGAAGACGGAGAAGGTGGCGGGGGCCTGGTCGAAATCGATGCGGACGGAGGTGTTTTCGAGGGGGGAGAAGATGTTGCCGCCGGCGTTGAGGGTGAAGGTGTATTGCTGGGTGGCGCGGAACTCGGCGTAGGCGAGGCCATGGAGGAGGGTGAGGTTGGTGATGAAGACGCCGTCGGAGTTGATGGCGAGGTTGTCGAGCGAGAGGGCGGTGTTGGGAGTGAGGCGGACTACGCTGCCGTCTTCGAACTCAATCTCGGCGCGTCCGTCGGAGCCGGTGGACACCTCGACACCGCTGAGTAGCGGGAGATTGACCTGGGCGGGGATGGGGGTGGCGCTGCTGGGCTGGATGAGGTTGACGGAGCCCTGCGCGAGGGTGAGGCGGGCGGCTCGCGTGGTGGAGTCGGCGAAGGCGCGGGGGGCGAGGGCGGCGAAGACGAAGAGGACGGTGGATGCGGCTCGGGTGAGGCTGGAAGGGACGTTCATGATCTGCCTCCGCTGCTTGATTTGCAGGGTTGAATCTCTATTCGACGTGTGGAGAAGATTTGTGTCAACGGGAGAGGGTGGTAAGGAGGGCGGCGGCGCGGGTGCGGACGCGTTGAAGGACTTCGGGATCGTCGGCGATGGAGTGGAGGGCGGGGGCTATGGGGGTCAGGTCTGCGGCGGGGTTGGTTGAGGCTTCGGTTGCGAGGGTGAGGATGGCAGCGTCGAGGCCTAATCGGTCGTAGCGGTGGAGGTGGTCGAGGTGGCGGCCCTGGTCGAGGGTTTCGGCGACGGTCTGGAGGATCTCGGTGAGCTGGTGGAGGGGCTTGTCTTCGGTGTAGTCGTAGGTGCAGAAGATGGGAGGGGCGCCGGGTTCGGTGAGGCGGAGGGTTTTGGTGCCGGTGGAGGCTATGTTTTTTGCGGGGGAGGCGCAGGTGAGGTTGGGGCGGTTGAGTTTGTCGGCGAGGGCGAAGAGTCTGGTGGTGGTTTGCGGGGAGAGGTTGAAGGTGGTGTCGAACGGGTGTTCGGTGGGGGCGGTGGAGGAATCCTGTGTGGGAGCGGGTTGGGTTCCGGAGTAGTGGCCGTGTGTGTCAGGGGAGAGGTTGAGGGTGTAGTGGGGGATCGGGGCGGCGGGATGGTCTACGGTGAATTCGATGGTGGGAGCGGGTTGTTTGTTGGGCGATTGCGTGGTGGCGGGCGCGGCGTCCGATTGTGACTGCATGGAGGGTGCGGAGCAGGGAATCGATAGCGCGGCAAGGATGAGGCATCGATGGAAGGCGGAGCTGGGCTTCAACGGGTGGCGCCCTGGAGGTGGAGGGTGTGGGCGGTGTGGATGTGGCAGATGGCGACGGCGAGGGCGTCGGCTGCGTCGGGTGAGTCGGGGGCGCAGGATAGGGCGAGGAGGCGGGTGACCATGAACTGGACCTGCTCTTTGGCGGCGAGGCCGTAGCCGGTGACGGAGGACTTGATGGTGAGAGGAGCGTATTCAGCTACGGGGAGGTTCGAGGTGGCGGCGGCGAGCATGGCTACGCCGCGGACCTGGCCTAGCTTGAGGGCGGACTTGGCGTTGGCGCAGAAGAAGACTTCTTCGATGGCGACGCAGTCGGGGGAGTGGAGGGCCATGAGTGCGGTGAGTTCGGCGTAGACCTGGGCGAGGCGCTGCGGGGTCTTGTCTTTCTTGTTGAGGCGGATGGTTCCAGCGGCGCAGTGGACGAGGGTGGGCGTGCGGGCGGCGTGGTCCATCTCAACTACTCCGTAGCCGGTGAACTCGGTGCCGCAGTCGATGCCGAAGACTCGCATGAGAGGAGTTTACTCGGAGTGGTGGCGGGGGACGTGGGGTTTTCTTGCGGGGAACAAGGGGCGCTATCTGGCGAAGAGAGGACGGGATTTGTGGGGAGAAAGGTTTGGCGTGTGGCGGTTGGGTGGAGAGGGGCGGGATCCTTCGCTTTGCTCAGGGTGACAGCGAAAACACGTTAGAAGGGACGCAGAAGCAAATGTGCGGCGGTATGATGGTTGCTTCCTGAGTGACGGGGGAATGGAGAGATTGAATGAAGAAGATGCTGCTGTGCGTGATGGCGTCGGTGCTGATGTTTGCGGGTGGGTTGCGGGCGCAGGATATTGCCGGGAACTGGCAGGGCACGCTGGCGGCCGGCAAGGGTCTGCGGATGGTGATCAAGATTACGAAGGATGATGGGAAGCTGAAGGGTGTGATGTACAGCATTGATCAGAGCCCGCAGCCGATTGGGCTGAGTACTGTTGCGGTGGATGGAAAGACGGTGACGTTTGGGGTGAAGCCGTTCGACCTGATGTATACGGGGACGCTGAATGAGGCGGGGACGGCAATTGTGGGCACTGCGACTCAAGGTGGGCAGAGCCATGCGCTGAACCTGGATAAGGTGTCGGAGGAGAATACGTGGCCGATTCCTGAGGCTCCGAAGCCGATGGCGGCGGATGCGAAGCCGAAGTTTGAGGTGGTGACGGTGAAGCCGAGTGAGCCGGGTAAGCCGGGGAAGCTGTTTACGGTCCAGGGGCGGCATGTGCTGGCGCTGAATATGAATGTGAGTGATCTGCTGACCTTCGGATATGGGTTGAACATGAAGCAGATTGAGGGCTCGCCGGCGTGGTTTAGCGAACAGAAGTTCGATGTGGATGGCATACCGGATGTGCCGGGGCAGCCGAACCTGGCGCAGATTAAGCTGCTGATGCAGGATGTGCTGGCGTCGCGGTTTCAGGTGAAGTTTCATCATGAGCAGAAGGAGTTGGCGGTGTATGAGCTGACGGTGGGGAAGGGTGGACCAACGCTGACGGATTCAGTGGCCAAGCCGACGGATAGTGGGGGCTTCGGGTATCGCAGGCTGGGGGAGCTGCGGGTGACCAACCAGACGATGAAGGAATTTGCGGAAGGGATGCAGGGGTCGGCGATGGACCGGCCAGTGATCGACCATACGGGGTTGACGGGACGATATGACTTTACGCTGAACTGGACGCCGGATGACTCGCAGTTTCTGCAGTTTGGGCCGCGGCCTCCGCAGCCGGAGACGGCTGATCCGAATGCGCCGCCGGGACTGTATACGGCGATTCAGGAGCAGCTTGGGCTGAAGCTACAGCCGGCGAAGCTGCCTGCGGATGTGATGGTGATTGACCATGCGGAGAAGCCTTCGGCGAATTAGCGCCGACGCTTTGAGGCGGGCCAGCGGGTGACGAGATCGGCGGCGGCTTCGGGCCAGGTGGGATGGGTGAACTCGAAGCCGGCGTCGACGAGGCGCGTGGGAATGACACGCCGGGATTTGAGCACCAGCTCGGATTCGGTACGCATGAAGAAGGTGCCGATCTCTACCATCCATGAGGCGGCGGGAAGACCGAGGCGCATTCCGCAGGCTTGGCGGAGGATGCGCTGGAAGTCGCGGTTGGGTAGGGGATTGGGCGCGGCGAGGTTGATGGGGCCGGTTATGTCGGGGCGCTCGATGAGGAAGTCGATGGCCCGGATGAAGTCGGTCTCGTGGATCCAGGAGACGTATTGGGTGCCGGGGCCTACGGTGCCGCCGAGACCGCGGCGGGCGAGGGAGAGGAAGACATCGAAGACGCCGCCGGGGTCTGGACTGAAGGTCATGGCGGAGCGGAGGGCTACTTTTCGGGTGCGTGGTGTGGGCGTTTCGTTGAAGGCTGATTCCCAGGCTTTGGCGATGGCGATGGAGAAGTTCCAGGTGTCGGGTGCGCCGGGTTCGTTGCCGCCGAGGACGCCGGTGAGTTCGTCGTTGGGTGGGTCGTTGGGCAGGGCGTGGCGATAGATGGTTGCGGTGCTGGCATTGAGCCAGACGGCGGGTGGGTTGGCGAGCGAGGCGATGACGTGGCCGAGGATGCGGGTGGAGTCGACGCGTGAGTTGAGGATGGCGGCGCGGTTGGTTGCGTTGTAGCGGCAGTTGACGGAGCGGCCGGTGAGGTTGATGCATACGTCGGAGCCTTCGAGGGCCGCGGTCCATAGGCCTTCGTGGATAGCGTCCCAATGCAGGGTTTGCCAGGGTTGATTTGCTGAGGGCTGGGTGGGGGTTCGGCTTAGGACGGTGACGTGGTCGCCCTTGGCGGCGAAGTGGCGGGCGAGGATCTGTCCGATCTGGCCGCTGCCTCCGGGGATTACGATTCGCATGAGGTGGCTCCTTTGGCGGGGAGGTATTGCTGCCAGAGTTCGTTGTCTGATTCGGCGATCTGCTTGATGACGGCGTTGCGCTCGTCGAGCAGGGCTTGCATATAGCGGCGGAGGATGAGCTGCTCGGCGAGGAGGCCGAGGAGGGGAATGGGGGCGGAGAAGCGGAAGAGGTCGCGCATCTCGGTCGTGCCGTCGGGCAAGGTGCGGAAGTGGTGGTCGTGCTGCATGGAGCGGAAGGCGCCGCGGAGCATGGTGTCCTGGAAGTAGTGCGGTGGCTTGAAGGCGGTGATCTGTGAGGTGAGGCGCTGACGGATGAAGAAGTGACGGGCGCGCCATGTGACCTTGTCGCCGAGCGTGAGGAGGCCTGAGCTGGCACCGGACTCGGCTACCGCCTCTTCGCTGAAGTGGGTGTTGCCGGCGAGATGAACCTCGACGGAACGGGCGAGATCGAAGCAGCGGGCGACGGGTGCGGCGATGATGGTGGACGTGTCGAGCTGGATCACTCGCCAACCTCGGTGCGGCATCGTACTCTTGGCAGAGAGGGCGTGGAGCGCATGGAACGAGGATACGCCCTGGGGAGAGTGCGATGAGGGTTGGGTTGATGACGCGGGAGTATCCGCCGGCGGTTTATGGTGGGGCGGGTGTGCATGTGGAGTATCTGAGCCGGGAGCTGGCGAAGCTGATCGAGGTGGAGGTGCATTGCTGGGGGACGCAGCGTGTGGATGAGGGGAATCTGCAGGTGCGCGGGGATGAGCCGGCAAAGGAGATTACGGCTGGCTCGGAGGCGAAGTTCAAGACGGCGGTGAATGCGCTGGCTTTGAATCTGGCGCAGATGAAGGAGCTGGGAGAGATCGACATTGTGCATACGCATACGTGGTATGCGGCGATGGCTGGGTTTCTGGCGAAGAAGCTGTATGGGATTCCGTTTGTGCTGACGACGCATTCGCTGGAGCCGCTGCGGGCCTGGAAGGCGGAGCAGCTGGGGTCGGGGTATGCGATGAGCTCGTGGATGGAGCGGACGGCGATGCTGGATGCGGATGCGGTGATCGCGGTTTCGCATGGGACGAAGGCGGATATTTTGAAGGCCTATCCGGAGGTGGATGCGGGTAAGGTGCATGTGATTTATAACGGGATTGATTTGCAGCAGTATCGGTATACGGAAGATGACGATGCGCTGGTGAAGTATGGGGTAGATAAGGCGCGGCCTTATGTGCTGTTTGTGGGGAGGATTACGCGGCAGAAGGGGGTGACGCACCTGGTGGATGCGGTGCGGTATCTGCCGGCGGGGACGCAGGTGGTGTTGTGTGCGGGTGCGCCGGATACGCCGGAGATTGCGGAGGAGATGCGGGCGAAGGTGGAGGCGCTGGGGAGGGAGACTCCGGGGAGCCATGCGATGGACGATACGGCTCCGCATGCGCAGATGACGGGTGATGGTGGGAAGGCTTTTTCGACGGGCGATCCGACGGGGCGGGGGCACAATGTGGTTTGGATCGAGCAGATGGTGACGAAGGAGGAGGCGATTCAGCTTTATTCGCATTGTGCTGTGTTCTGCTGCCCTTCGGTGTATGAGCCGTTCGGGATTATTAATCTTGAGGCGATGGCTTGCGGGGCTCCGGTGGTGGCTAGTGCTACGGGAGGGATTCTGGAGGTTGTGGTTGAGGGGGAGACGGGGCGGCTGGTGGGGTTTGAGGCGGATTCGGTGACTGGGTTTCCGGTGGATGCTGATAAGTTTGCGCGGGACTTGGCTCAGCCGATTGTGGAGCTACTGAGGGATCCGGAGTTGTGTAAGAGGTTTGGTGCGGCGGGGCGGAAGCGGGTGGAGGAGACGTTTGCGTGGGAGGCGATTGCGGAGCAGACGGTGGAGCTTTATCGGGGATTGGTGGGGCGCGGGGTTTGAAAGAACCCCACTCATGCGATAAGACCGCATGAATGGGGCACCCGGCATAGGGCGAACCGCAGGTCCTTCGACTTCGCTGCGCTTCGCTCAGGATGACAATGTTTTGTAGGGGCTGGCATAGGAAGGCCGCAGGTCCTTCGACTTTGATCAGGATGACAATGGTTCGGCTTGGTGTTAGTTAGGGGCGGGCTTGTCGGTTTGTGGTGGGGTGGGGTGGGTGGTGCAGGCGCAGTTGGTGAAGGCGGCGGTGGTGGTGTGGTTGAGGCTGCAGGTGTATTGGGGCCAGATGAGCTGGATGAGGGCGGAGACTGGGCTGCCGGGAGCGAAGTTCTGGAGATAGGACTGGCTGGGCGGGGTTTTTGCGGTGGGGTCGGCGGCGAACATGGCGATGAGATTCGAGAGGGAGGCGGCGTCGAAGGCGGGCTGGTGGTACGCGGTGGAGTAGGTGTAAGACGGAGCCCAGATTGTGCCTATGCCGGTGGAGTTCGATGCTTCGATGACCGTGTAGTCGAGGAGCGTGGCGGTGGTGGGATCGATTTTGGCGAGGGTGAAGGTGGGGCGGTTGGTGTTGATGGGCGTGATGGAGGAGACGAGCTTGAGCGGGACGCCCTGGTTGCGGGCGTGGTCGGGGGTGGGATCGGACATTTGAAGGTCGAGAGGTGGGGTGTCCGGGGTTGTGGTTGAGGTTGAAAGCGGCGAGGTCAGCAGGCGGAGCTCGTCGAAGTGGGTGTGGCCGAAGAGGGCGAGGCGGATGACGTCGGAGTTGCGGGCGAGCAGGTCTGCGAGGTCATTCGAGGCGAGGAACTCTTTTGGCGCGTCGCCGGAGCAGAGGCTGAGGAGCTTGCGGGCGGAGGCGTAGAGGTTGACGCCGGGTGGGATGTGACCGATGACCCAGACTTGTTCGTGGTGGCTGCGGGCTGAGGCGAGTTGGGTGGCGAGCCAGGATAGCTGGGTCGCGGCTGGGTTGGGGTCAGGTTTGGCGGCGCAGGTGGCGTATTCGCGGGAGAGGAAGAGGTCGTCAAGAACGATGACGCGGGTGTGGGGGATGGCGGCGAGCGGGGCGTTGTAACTGCCGATGCTGGCGAGGTCGCTGAGGATGGCTTGCTGTTCGGATTTGGGGAGTTGGAGGGCCTGGGTGATGGTGGGCGCGACGGCGGCGAGGAAGGGGTCGTTGGTGGCGTCGAGGTGGTAGTCGGTGCAGCCGGAGTCGTTGTTTCCGAGTGCGGTGTAGATGGTGGTTTGAGGGAGCGCGAGGTGGAGCTGGGTGAGGATGTAGAGGATGGTCTTCTGGGTAAAGGCTACGTAGTCGGCGGGGGAGGCCTGGGGGAGGAGATGTTTGTATTTGCAGTCGAAGGAGTGGGCGAGGAGGTCGCCGGAGATGGTGGCGAAGCGGGCATGCGCGGCCTGGGTGTGGATGGCTTTGAGGGCGGACTGGAAGAGAGGGGTGTCGGTGTCGAGGCCTCGGGTGGGGCAGGCGGCGCGGAGGGCGGAGGAGTCTTGTTGCTGGGTGGGTGAGGGGGCGGAGGTGAGGATGGCGGGCCATTCGGAGGCGGGGGAGGCGTTGAGTTTGACTACTTTGGCGGGGTCGGCGTAGGGGTCGAGGTGGATGTCGGAGAGGAAGAGGGCGGGGATGGTGGGAGTGGGCTTTTGAGGGGTTTGAGCGGGGGCGACGGCGGTGAGGGTGAACAGGGCGGCGATCAGGAGGTATACCCCCCTCCCCCCCCATATATCGTTTTGGCGGGAAGTCGTCTGGATTGTGGGAGATGTGTGTGGGGATATACCGTAAGATATGTCTGTGGCAGGGGTTAGGGGCAGGGTATTGGATTGATTGGGGTTAGGGGAGGGGTGGAGGTGCGAGCGTTTTACGTCCCACCCATCGCGGTGAAGCTGCGATGGATGGGGCACCCGGGATTTTGAGGTCGGGTGAAGGCCGGATGATATTGAGATGGGGTGCAAGTCGGAGAGGCTCGTGCCTGGTTGGGAGGATGGAGCCATTCTGGACCTGCTTTCGTTCGCGAATTTATGCCTGCTTTAATTGTACCAATTTTGCCATAACTACTATTCCAACTATAACTTGAGTGGATTGCAGGAGATAGGCCGGATAGGGGCTTGACAGATTAATTTTGGGCTAAAAGTGACTCATATTTCTTTATCTGATTGAGGGTGAAGGCGTTCATGTCTTTGCCTGATTGCCAGGCTCGGTACCAGGCTACGAGCCACTGGAGAGCGGTTTCAAGGTTGAGGTGGGGTTGCCAGTTGAGGTCGTGGTGGGCGCGGGAGGCGTCGAGTTTGAGGTAGCCGGCTTCGTGGACGCCGGGGTCGGGGTCGAGAACCCAAGTGGCTCCGTCGCCCCAGAAGGTGGTCATCTTGTCGACGATCCAGGAGACGGGCTGAGCGTCGGAATCTGCGGGGCCGAAGTTGTAGGCGGTGGCGTGGCGGGCGGCGGCGGTGCGGTCTTCGGCGAGGAGGTGTTCGGCGAGTGAGATGTAGCCGTGGAGCGGTTCGAGGACGTGCTGCCAGGGGCGGATGGATTGGGGGCGGCGGATGCGGACGGGTTCGCCGGAGAGGAAGCCGCGGACGAGGTCCGGGAGGAGGCGGTCGAGGGACCAGTCGCCGCCGCCGATGACGTTGCCGGCGCGGGCGGTGGCTAGAGCTACATGGTGCTCGGCGATTTTGGCGGTGGGGAAGTAGGACTGGCGGTAGGCGGAGGAGACCAGCTCGGCGCAGGCCTTGGAGGAGGAGTACGGGTCGTAGCCGCCGAGGGGGTCGGACTCGCGGTAGGAGTGGTGCGGGTCCTCTATGTTCTCGTAGCACTTGTCGGTGGTGATGGAGAGGACTGCGCGGACGGAGGGGGTTTGGCGGATGGCTTCGAGGACGCGGGCGGTGCCGATGACGTTGGTCTCGTAGGTGAGGATGGGGTCGTCGTAGGAGAGGCGGACGAGGGGCTGGGCGGCGAGGTGGAAGACTACCTCGGGGGCAAAATCTTTGAGTGCGGGTTCGAGGGTGGCGGGGTTGCGGATGTCGCCGCGGATGTCTTCTATCTGTGAGCCGATGTGTGCGGTATCGAAGAGGCTTGGGTTGGTGCAGGGATCGAGGGCGTAGCCCCGGACTATGGCGCCTTTGGAGGCTAGCCAGAGGGCGAGCCAGCCGCCTTTGAAGCCGGTGTGGCCGGTGAGGAAGACGCGTTTGTTCTGCCAGGAGAAGGGGGCGTTCATGGGGTAAGGATAAATGCGTGCGACGAGTTTTGCTGCATGGCAATCGGAGCAGCATGAGCGAAAGCAGGGATGACAAGCAAAAGAACAGGCAACACCGGTTGGTGGATTGAGTACCTGTGGTGGAGGAAATTCACCGGGGGCGGTGGACGGCGGTGAATGGGTCTGAAACAATTGACGACAAAGCTTAGAATTTTCTCAACTGAGCGTGGGATGACCGGCTGGTCAAAAGGAGCGAAGCGAATGGGTATGGTGAAGATTAATAACAAGGTCGTCGGTGCGGGGCATCCGTGCTATGTGATCGCGGAGATCGGGATCAACCATAACGGCAACATCGACCTGGCGAAGCGGCTGATCAGTGTGGCGGTGGCGGCGGGTTGCGATGCGGTGAAGTTCCAGAAGCGCACTGTGGACGTGGTGTATACGGCGAAGGAGCTGGAGACGCCGCGTGAGAATCCGTTTGGGCCGACCAATGGCGACCTGAAGCGCGGGCTGGAATTTGGCGCGGAGGACTTCGCGGAGATCTCGGAGTTCTGCAAGTCTGTGAAGATCGACTGGTTTGTTTCGCCGTGGGACGAGGCTTCAGTGGACGTGATTGAGCAGTTCAATCCTCCGGTGTACAAGATCGCTTCGGCTTCATTGACGGACGACAATTTGCTGCGGCATGTGCGCAAGACGGGGAAGCCGATTATCGCTTCGACGGGCATGAGCACGTATGCGGAGATCGACCACGCGGTTGAGGTGTTGGGCAAGGAAGATCTGATCCTGATGCATACGACCAGCACGTACCCGGCTAAGTATGAGCAGCTGAACCTGCGCGCGATTCCGAGCATGATCGAGCGGTATGGCCTGCCGGTGGGTTACTCGGGACACGAGACGGGAATTCCGACTTCGGTGGCTGCGTATGTGCTGGGTGCCTGCTGCGTGGAACGGCATATTACGATGGATCGCGCGATGTGG
Organism: Acidobacteriaceae bacterium; assembly: GCA_035943695.1. GTDB lineage: Bacteria > Acidobacteriota > Terriglobia > Terriglobales > Acidobacteriaceae > Edaphobacter. Next base: position 85,803 of record DASZBW010000031.1, read on the forward strand.
GGATCGGACCAGGCGGCGTCGCTGGAGCCGAACGGCATGTCGCGGCTGGTGCGGGATATTCGTCTGTGCGAGCAGGCGATGGGCGATGGCGTGAAGCGGGTGTATGAGGAAGAGATTCCCGTGATGAAGAAGCTGCGGCGGGTCGGGGCAGCGATTTAGAGCTTGCACGGGCTGGGGCCAAGCTCCTTTGGTCAGGGTGAATGGAGTCGTGGGGCCGAAGCCCTGCGACTCCTCCCTTATTGCGATTCGTAGAACAGTGAACAATGAATCTCGAGCTTTAAGCTGAAGAGCTGTAAGCTGACAGCTTGAGTCTTGTGTGTGGGCGAGTGAAAGGAACGATGGCATTCGATCCGGAACAACTGGTGCGGCTGCAGGCGATCGCGTTTGATGTGGATGGCGTGCTGACGGATGGGCGTTTGACGTGGTCGGTGACGGGCGAGGAGTCGAAGAGCTTTTCGTTCACGGACATTATGGGTATCTCGCTGCTGCGGCGGATGGGGATCAAGCTGGCGCTGATTTCGGGTGAGAATTCGGCGCTGGTGGACCGGTATGCGGAGAAGCTGCGGATACCGTTTGTGCGCAAAGGAACGCGGGACAAGGCGACGGCGCTGCGGGAGTTTGTAGGTGTGGCGGGGGTTGAGCTGGAGCGTACGTGCTTCTTTGGCGATGACGTAAACGACTTGTTTGCCATGGAGATTGCGGGGCTGTGCGCTTGTCCGGCGGATGCTGCGGATGAGGTGATGCAGTATGTGGCGGAGCGTGGGTTTGTGGCTCCACTTCCGGGTGGCGGTGGTGCGGTGCGGAGCCTGGTGGATGCGATTCTGGCGGCGCGGAATTTACGCGGCCGCGATGTGTTTCAACTTCGGCCGCCTGAGTAGGGAACGGCTCAACGGATTGGATAAGGACAGATGAAACTCTCCGACTACGTATTTCAGTTTGTCGCCGATAAGGGCGTGAAGCATGTGTTCCTGGTAACGGGCGGCGGTGCGATGCATTTGAATGCTTCGCTGGCGCAGGAGAAGCGGCTGACGCCGATCTGCAACTCGCATGAACAGGCTTCGGCGATGTGCGCGGAGAGTTATGCGAAGGCGGTGAATGGGCTGGGTGTGGCGCTGGTGACGACGGGGCCAGGTGGGACGAATGCGGTGACGGGCGTGGCGGGGGCGTGGCTGGACTCGACACCTACGTTTTTTCTTTCGGGGCAGGTGAAGCGGCCGGATCGGATGTTCGATGCGGTGACCGGAAAGCCGCTGGGGATGCGGCAGCTGGGCGTGCAGGAGGTGGACATCTGCGCGATCGTGGCTCCGATCACGAAGTATGCGAAGGTAGTGGTCGATCCGCTGGATATTCGTTACGAGATGGAGAAGGCTTACTACCTGGCGATGAATGGAAGGCCAGGGCCGGTGTGGATCGATATACCTCTGGATGTGCAGGCTTCGCCAATTCCTGATCCGGCTACGCTGCGTGGATTCGATGCGGCGGAGCATGAGGCGGCGATTGTCAATGAGAATTTGAAGGATGAAGTGCGGCGGGTTGTTGAGGAACTGAAGAAGGCGACGCGGCCACTGCTGTTTGTGGGGAATGGGACGCGGCTGGCGCGGGGCGAGGAGCAGTTTACGGAGCTGCGTCTGCTGCTGGATATTCCTACGGTGGCTACTTGGTGCGCGGCGGACCTGGTGCCTTCGGATGTAGAGACGTTTGTGGGGCGGCCGGGCAATGTGGCGGCGCGTGGTGCGAACTTTGCGTTGCAGAACTGCGATTTTCTGTTGGTGCTGGGTGCGCGACTGGATATGGCGATCACCGGGTATGCTCCGCAGAACCTGGCGCGCGAGGCACATAAGGTGGCGGTGGATATCGATCCGGCGGAGTTGGGGAAATTGCATCCGCATCTACAGCAGCCAGTAGTGTCGGATTGCAGGGCGTTCCTGGATGAGTTGCTGCGGCAGTTGAAGGCGCTGAAGGAGCCGTTGGATCATACGCGTTGGGCCGAGTGGAACGCGCGTGCGGCGGATTGGAAGACGCGGTATGGCGTGGTGACGGATGAGCATCGCAAGCCGGAGGGGTTGGTTTCGATCTTCAATCTGGCGGAGGTGATTGGGACGGAGTCGAAGCAGGAGGACAAGCTGGTCTCGGGGTCGTCGGGGTCGGGAATTGAGATTTTTCTGCTGGCTTGTCCGACGCGGAGTGGGCAGAGGATCTTCCATACGGCCGGGCTGGGTTCGATGGGATATGGGTTGCCTATGTCGATTGGGGTTTGCATAGGCGCGGGCGGCCAGAAGACGATTCTGGTCGATGGAGATGGCGGGTTCCAGTTCAATATTCAGGAGCTGGAGACGATTCATCGGCTGCAGTTGCCGATCAAGCTGTTTGTGCTGAATAACGATGGGTATGCTTCGATTCGGGCATCGCAGAAGGCTTACTTTGGCGAGGCGCAGATTGGGGCGGACGCGGCTACGGGGATCACGGTTCCGAATCTGTCGCGGGTTGCGGCTTCGTATGGCATACCTGCGGTGGTGATTGAGGACCAGACGAACTTGCGGGCCGAGGTTCGGCGGGTGTTGGATATGCCAGGGCCGGTGCTGGTGGATGTAAGGGTGATTCCAGATGAGGTGAGGGCGCCGAGGCTGCAGAGCTACCAGAAGCCGGATGGGTCGTTTGTGTCGAAGCCGCTCGAGGATATGTTCCCGTTCCTCTCGCGCGAGGAGTTTCTGGAGAACATGATTGTGAAGCCGCTGCCGGAATAGGTGGTGCGGCTTATGCAGGGTTGAGGAGTTCGAGGGCGCCGCGGGATTTTAGATTGGCGGCGACCTGGTGGGCCAGGTCTGCGGCGGGGATGGTGGCGGGGGATTCTGTGGAGAGGCAGATCATCTGCTCGCCGTCGGGCGCGAGGACCTGGGCGTGGGTGCGCCAGGCTTTGAGGGTGGTGCCCTGGTGAATGGGCGCGCAGTGGACGCCGATGGGGATGGAACAGCCGCCGCCGAGTGTGTCGAGGACGGCGCGTTCTACTTCTATGGCGAAGCGGGTCTCGGCGTGGTCGAGGGTGGCTACGGCGGCGCGGATGGCGTGGTCACGCGTGGAGTCGGCGAAGGGGGCGTATTGGGAGGCGCGAGTTTCGAGGGCGAGGGCGGCCTGGCCGGGGGCGGGGCAGAGCTCGTCGACGGCGAAGCGGTAGTGGACCTGGGCGGTGAGGTTGAGGCGGTCGAGGCCGGCGGAGGCGAGGACGAGGGCGTCGCATTGGCCTTCGGCTAGCTTGCGGAGGCGAGTGTCGATGTTGCCGCGCGTTTCGACGAAGGTGATGTCGGGACGGAGGGCGTGGAGCTGGGCGCGGCGGCGGGGGCTGGTGGTGCCGACTCGGCCATTGAGGGGGAGGGTGTTGAAGGACCAATAGGGCTCGCAGACCCAGGCGTCGCGGGCGTCGGCGCGGTGCGGGATGGCGGCGAGAGTGAAGCGTGGGTCGATGGCGGTGGGGAGATCCTTCAGGGAGTGGACGGCGAGGTCGATGCGGCCTTCGGTAAGGGCTTCCTCGATCTCCTTGATGAAGATTCCTTTGCCGTCGGCGAGCGGCATGGGTTGCGGCTCGGTTTGGAGACGGTCGCCGGTGGTGCGGATGATCTCGATCTCTACGGCATAACCTGAGGTGCGGAGGGCGGAGGCGATGTGGTTGGCCTGCCAGAGCGCAAGTTGGGAGCCTCGCGAGCCGATGCGGATGGTTTCGGACATGATGCTCTAAGGATACCGAAATATAAGATGTGGGCTATTCGCGACGGCTATTGGGTGGGAGGGACTGTTTTTGCGGCAGACTTTAGTGGAGCGGCGAGAGTGAGGGACGGGATGTCGCCGAGGACTTCAATGGGGACTTCGTAGTCGGGGTAGGATCGGAGGGTCTTGTCTTTGTACTCGGGAGTATTGGGGATAAGACCGTCGGCGAAATCGGGGGTGGGTGGACGGCGGATGTCAGCGGCCTGGGTTACTCGGGCGATGTAGCTGCCCTCGGGTACGAGGTCCAGATGAAAGGCGGCTTCGTCGTAGCTTACTTCTGCGTCGGTGACGGGTATGCGTTCCAATGCCGTGAGGAGCTCGATCTTCCCAGAATTGATGGGCTGGCCTGAGGCGTTGAGTAGGACGCCGGATATTTTGTGGAGTTTGGAGAGAGGGATGGTGATGTCGTTGCTAAGGCTTTCTTCTCCTTCGGCGAGCTTGATCGGTTTGGCGTCTTTCTCGAAGAAGCTGTCGCCGTAGTAGATGGCCAATGTGCCCTGGCCCTGGGTGTAGGCGAGAAGTTTGAGGGAGTATTCTCCGGGTGGCAACTCATGGATGCGGAAGTTTCCACGGTCGTCGGTTCCGACGTTGCTGAAGAGGCGATTGTCGCTTTGCGATTTTGTGAGAGCTTTCCATCTTCCGTCCGTGTCGCGGACGAGGGGCTCGACTTCTGTCTCGGCGACGGGTGAGCCATCATCGTAACGGACTACTCCGCTGATGGCGGCGCCGCGATGGAGGGCGATGGTAATCGCGGAGGTTTTTCCGGCTGCTATGGTGACTGTGGGAAGCGCCTCGTCGATATGTTTGCGGATCTCTTGCGTGGGATGGAGGAGGTCTTGTTCAGAGAAATGGTATTCCGGGCTGAGATAGCCGGAGTAGGTGACCGCCACGTAGTAATGACCGGGATGAAGGCTGGGGATGGTGAAGCTTCCGTCGAGGCGTGTGTCGGAGCCAGGGCGAGATGGCGTGAAGTACTCTCCGGTGGGAGAGTGCATAGGTTTTGGCTTCGAGAGGGTGCCTTCGGGCGGAAGAGCGACGAGGACGACGTGAGCTATGCGCGCGGGCTGTTGCGTGTCTGCGCAGTAGACGTGGCCGGTGAGAGCGCCGGTTTCATTCTGAGCGAGTGCGAGCGTGGAATAAAGCGCGATGAGCAGCAGGGCTTGAAGAGGGCGAGAGCTGCGGACGGAAATCATTGAGGGCAGTTTAGCGTGAATGGGCTGGCTGGGGTAGGGAAGCTGCGTGAGGTGGGGCGGAACTTCTACAATGGTCGGGTTGCAGGTGCGTCCAATGAGTACTGGAGGCTTTGATGGTGAGACGAATTTTGCGGATGGGGATGGTGATGATGACTGTTTTGGTTGGGGTTGGTTTGGGTGGCGCGGCGATGGGGCAGGCCGGTGGCGGTGGAGAGGTGAAGTTTGGGCCGGCGAATCCTTTTTATGCTGCTAGTGAGTTGCCGTATCAGGCGCCGCCGTTTGATCGGATCAAGGATGCGGACTATCAGCCGGCGCTGGAGGCTGGGATGATGGAGCAGAAGCGGGAGATTGCGGCGATTGTGGCGAATCCTGCGAAGCCGACGTTTGAGAATACGCTGGTGGCGCTGGAGAAGAGTGGGCAGCTGTATGCGCGGGTGGCGCAGGTATTCGATGGCTTGACGCAGGCGAATACGAATCCCGCGCTGCAGAAGGTGGATGAGGAGGAGTCGCCGAAGAGAGCGGCGCATGATGATTCGATTTTTCTGAATGAGGCTTTGTTCAAGCGGGTGGCTGCGGTGTATGCGCAGAGAGAGAGGCTGAAGGATGCGGAGTCGCGGCGGCTGGTGGAGGTTTACTACAAGCACTTTGTGCACCAGGGTGCGAACTTGTCGGAGGCGGATAAGGCGAAGTTGAAGGCGTTGAATGAAGAGGGATCGACGCTGGAGAACAGCTTTCGGTCGAAGCTGCTGGCGGCTACGAAGGCCGGTGCGTTTGCTACGAAGGATAAGGCTGCGCTTGCGGGGTTGAGTGATGCGGAGCTGAAAGCCGCGCAGGATGCGGCTGCGGGGCGGGAGGTTGAAGGGTATGTGTTGCCGCTGCAGAATACGACGCAGCAGCCGGTGTTGGCTTCTCTTTCGGATAGAGCTACGCGAGAGGCAGTGTTTCAAGATTCGCTGGGGCGGGCGGAGCGGGGTGGAGAGAACGATACTCGCCGGACGATCTTGAAGCTGGCCAAGCTGCGGGCGGAGAAGGCGAAGCTGCTGGGATTTGCGAACTATGCGGCGTGGCAACTGGATGACCAGATGGCGAAGACTCCAGAGGCAGCGGTGAAGTTTATGGATGCGCTGGTGCCGGCTTCGTCGGCTAAGGCGGAGGATGAGGCGCGGGAGATACAGAAGCTGATTGATAGGCAATCCGCCGGCGCTAAGACGGGCAAATACGGAAATTCCGGCCCAGAAGCGGGCCGGAATGACGAACTGGGTCGGGCGGGTGAGTTCACGCTGCAGCCGTGGGATTGGGAGTTTCATTCGGAGCAGGTAAGGAAGGCGAAGTACGACATTGATGAAGAGCAGGTGAAGCCTTACTTCGAGATTTGGAATGTGCTGAAGAATGGCGTGTTCTATGCGGCGCATGAGCTGTACGGAATTACATTCAAGGAGCGGAAGGATATTCCGGTCTATAACTCGGACGTGCGCGTGTATGAGGTTTTCGATACGGATAAGAAGCCGCTGGCGCTTTGGTACTTCGATTACTTCAAGCGCGATAACAAGGCGGGCGGGGCGTGGATGAGTAACTTCGTCGGGCAGTCGAAGCTGCTCGGGACGCTGCCGGTGATCTATAACGTGGCGAACTTTCAGAAGCCAGCGGCGGGAGAGCCGGCGTTGATCAGCTTCACGGATGTGACGACGATGTTCCATGAGTTTGGGCATGGTCTGCATGGGACGTTTGCGGATGGGGTTTATCCGATGTTGTCGGGGACGAGTGTGCCGCGGGACTTTGTGGAGTTTCCTTCCCAGTTCAATGAGCACTGGGCTAGTTATCCGGCGGTGTTTCGGCACTATGCGAAGCACTACAAGACGGGTGCGGCGATGCCGGAGGAGTTGGCGGCAAAGATTCGCAAGGCGGAGAAGTTCAACCAGGGGTATCTGTTGACGGAGCTGCTGGCTGCGGCGGAGCTGGATATGCAGTGGCATACGATTGCGCCCGGGACGGCGATTGAGAGTACGGATGCGTTTGAAAAGGCTGCGCTGGAGCGGAAGAAGATTGCCATTGCAGAAGTGCCGCCACGGTACCGGTCTACTTACTTCGCGCATATCTGGAGCGGGGGATATGCGGCTGGTTACTACGCGTATCTGTGGAGCGAGATGCTGGATGATGATGCGTATCAGTGGTTCGAGGATCATGGCGGGATGACGCGGAAGAATGGCGATCGTTTCCGGCGGATGGTGCTGGCGAAAGGAAACACGGAGGAGTTGGGGAAGATGTATGCGGCGTGGCTGGGTGCGGAGCCGGGCACGGGGCCGATGCTGCAGGATCGCGGGTTGGCGGAGGGGAAGTAGGGGCTTTCCTATCCCAGGGATCAAGTCAAAACGTGGCGTGTGGTCTGTGCAAACTAACTTGTGCGGGCTGCAGCAAATTCTTGACAGGCGTGACCGCTCGCGCATAGGATTCGCCGTGCTTCCCCCAGCCTGAATCTTTCGGGCTGAAAGCAGATGACAGCGCAAGCTGGTTTGAGAACGCAAGTAGAGTGACCGGAGATGACTTCTGGCCTCTGCTGAAAACTATCGCCAAGACAGAGCTACGCGGCAATGACGCATCCGTTCCTCGTGAACCGGATAAACCGAAGCTCGTTTCATTATCGATATTTCGATTTGATTGGGAGACTGTATGAAATTAAGAAGCATGACATCTATTGGGAGTCTGGCAGCGGCCGCTGTGGCTCTATCGGGCTTACTGCTGTCGCCGCAGGCGAAGGCGCAGAACGCGGCTGCTGCTTTTAGCGCCTTCAATTCGGCTTTTCTGGTGCAAAACGGCAGCACTGCGTGCTACTCGAAGACGCTGGTGAGCAAAGGGACGGCTTGCGAGGGTACGTGGCGCGGCGCGAACGATATCGAACTGGCGGAGGACGCTTATCAGTACAGCCATAGTGGGTCGACTCGCACGCTGATTACGAACTTGCTGAATACTTATTTGACCAACAATCAGTCGGATTGGTCCTACGATAGCTGGAATGACGATATTGGGTGGATGGCGAATATCTTTATTCGGGGGTACCAGTTTACGGGGCAGAGCAACTACCTGACTGTGGCGGAGAATAACTGGAACATGGCTTACAACCGGGCCTGGGATAGCAATCTCGGCGGCGGAATCTGGGAGAACCAGACCAAGGGCGGCAAAGAGGCACTGAGTAATGACAACTTTATCTTCGAGGCCGTGCAGTTGTACCAGCTTACCGGCGACTCGACGTATCTGACTAAGGCTGAGGCCATCTATGCGTGGGTTCGTTCGCACCTGGTGAATACGACGAGCAGCAACAACAACCTGGGAGCTCCGGGGCAGGTGAACCAGGGCATCAACTCGAACGGTTCACTGAACTCGGGGGATGGATTCTATAACGCGGGTACGTGGATCAAGGCAGCGAATCAGCTGTATCGCATTACGGGGACGCAGCAGTATCACGACGATGCGGTGCGGACGATCAATCACGTGATGACGGAGCAGCCGATTCTGCATAACGGGTCTGAGTGCTGCGGCAATCAATGGGCGTACTGGGTTACACAGGGCATCAGCGAGTTTGCTACGGATAACAATGCATGGGGAACTTACGGGACCTACATGCAGAACAATGCGAACGCCGCGTGGAATGAGCGGAACAGCTCGAACCTGACATGGAATGACTGGACCAAGGCGACGAACGATTCCGGTCCGGACGGAATGGAGATGGAGAGCGCGGCAGAGGTTCAGCAGAACCTGCCGCCGCCGGCGCTGAGTTTGTCGGGAACGTGGGAGATTCAGAACGTGAATAGCGGCTTGTCGCTGAATGTAAAAGGCGCGTCGACGGCAGCGGGCGCGATCGTGCAACAGTATCCTTTCTCGAGTGGGCAGACCAATGCAGAGTGGACGTTTGTGCCCACGAGCGGTGGCTTCTACCAGATCAAGAATGTGAACAGCGGCATGGTGTTGAATGTGTCGGGCGGCGTAACGACGAATGCGCTGAGCGGTGCGTTGATCGACCAGACGAATGTCGGAGGGATGACGCCGGGTAACCAGCAATGGATGCCGGTGAAGAATTCCGACGGAAGCTATTCCTTCTACAGCCTGAACAGCTATATGGCGCTGGATGTTCCGGGTGCGAGCAAGAGCAGCGGTGTGCAATTGGACCAGTGGTTCGGCAACGGTGCGACGGGCCAGGAGTTCAGGCTGATCGCACACTAGGTTGATTGTGTAAGTCTGCGTTTATTAGCACAAGGAGTAGCTTGCGCTGCTCCTTGTGCTATTTAAATTGATCGCAGTAATGTGACAAAAAAATGAATAGAATGCGGCGGCTTCTGCTGACGTTTCGCCGCAGGCCGATGCAAGCAAGTGGTACTGAGGCAGGTAGAAACTAAAGTGCGCGAAGTAATCTTTATCGCGTTGACCGAGGAAGTTACCGAATCTAGTATCACTTTTGCTGCAAGGCAGCGGATGTTAAATTGACAGGAAGGAGGGGCCGGTCGATCCAGTCTTGGGGATCGGGTCATGCTGATGCAACTCAAGTATCGAACTATCAGGCAGAGTAGGGGGCTGGTTCAATGCTTGAGATCCAGGTTATTGTCGGCGGGTTTTGAAAAGGATGTAATGACATCTTTTTCAAAAGCGAAGGGGTGGCGAGTGCTTGAGCGCATGGCCCCTTAGCAAACTGTCCGAAACGAATTCAACCATAGAGAAGCCGGGCATGAGATTGCTGGTCCTTGGATCGGATGCCCGAAGCTTGCCTAGAAATATGTTGTTTTGGAATTACAGGAGATTACCATGAAGCTAACATGCATAACTTCCGTCGGTAGTTTGGCAGCGGTTGCTGTCACACTCTCCGGCTTGCTCGCTTCTCCCCAGGCTAATGCACAGGGTCAGTCTGCGGCAGCGTATAGCGCGTACAACTCGCAGTTCCTGGTTCACTCAGGCAGCAACTATTGCTACGCGACCACGCTGGTGAGCGTGGGCACGAACTGCGCGATCACCTGGATTGGCGGTAATGATCTGGAGATTGCTATGGACGGCTACCAGGCCAGCCACAGTGCGGCGGACCGCGCGCTGATCGTTCCATTGTTGAATACTTACTTGACGAATAACGGTTCGGACTGGTCGAGCGACGGCTGGAACGACGATATTGGCTGGATGGTGAACCCGTTCATTCGCGGTTACCAATTTACGGGTCAGGCCAACTTCCTGACAGTGGCGGAAAATAACTGGAACATGAATTACAACCGCGGTTGGGACAGTAGCCTGGGCGGTGGTATCTGGGAGAACTCGAGCAAGGGAGGTAAAGAGGCGCTGAGCAACGATGCGATGATCTTTGAAGGCGTGCAGCTTTATCAGTTGACGGGCGATTCTACTTATCTAACCAAGGCGGAGGCGATCTATGCCTGGGTGCGGTCGAACCTGGTGAATACGACGAGCAGCAACAATACGCTGGGCTTGCCCGGACAAGTGAATCAAGGGATCAATGCAAACGGGACGTTGAGCTCCGGCGATGGGTACTACAACGCGGGCACGTGGATCAAAGCTGCTACAAATCTGTATCGAGTTACGGGCGTTCAGCAGTATCACGACGACGCTGTGCGGACGATCAACCATGTGATGGCTGGCCAGCCGATTCTGCACAGCAGCGGTAAATGCTGCGGGCAGCAGTGGGCCTATTGGGCTACGCAGGGCATCAGTGAGTTCGCCACGAATAACAGTGCATGGGGAACATACCTGACTTACATGCAGAACAATGCTACGGCAGCATGGAACGAGCGCAGCAGCACGAACCTTACCTGGAACGACTGGACGACGCATACTGATGTGACGGGTACGGATGGCATGGAGATGGGAAGCGGTGCTGAAGTTCAGCAGAATCTTCCTCCTGCCGCTCTAAGTCTCTCCGGCACTTGGGAGATTCAGAACGTGAACAGTGGCTTGTCTCTGAATATTAAAGGTGCTTCGACGGCGGCTGGTGCGATTGTGCAGCAGTATGCTTTCTCGAGTGGACAGAACAATGCGTTGTGGACGTTCGTGCCTACGAGCGGTGGCTACTATCAGATCAAGAATGTGAATAGCGGCATGGTTCTGAACGTGTCCGGCGGAGTGACGACGAATGCTCTGGCTGGTGCGCTGATCGACCAGACCAACCAGGCAGGAATGATGCCCGGTAACCAGCAATGGATGCCGGTGAAGAATCCTGATGGCAGCTACTCTTTCTATAGCCTTAACAGCTATCAGGCACTTGATGTTCCGGGTGCGAGCAAGAGCAGCGGAGTGCAATTAGATCAGTGGTTCGGGAATGGTGCGACGAACCAGGAGTTCAAGCTGATCGCACACTAGAATCGATCCTTAATCGATACATCAGAAGTTCAAATTGATTGCTCGCTAATCTGTACGGTTGAGTGAAGTGGATGGCGCTTCACTGCCGCATAGAAGAGGGGGAGCGGTGAGTCGAATGGCTCATCGCTCCCCCTTTATTTTTTACCGGTTGGATGGATTTAGTCGTCCGTATCCAGGTCGTGCATGGCTTTCGGCGTGAGGGGTTTGCAATCGCCGCAGCCCAACATGACATTTCCATCGTAGAGGAAGAGGCAACGCTCGGCGCGGCGTACACCGTCGTGGATGGTGAACTCGCGCATGTGGCCGGTGCGGTCGCCGCGCCAGAGGGAGACGCAGCTGTAGGCACCGTCGTTGCGCAGGATGTAGTAGACGACCTCAACGAATTTGAGGGCGGCCATGTCGTTCTTGTACCAGTGGGCGATGCGCGAGAGGGCGTCGAGGCCGGCGTCATCGGGTGACATGCCTTTACGCATGTTTTCGAGGATGACGCGTGCGCCGCCGATGCGGATGTTGGCTTCGGCGTTGCCGGTGGCTCCGACTGAGCCGACTTCAGGATCGAGGCAGGTGCCGGCTCCGAGGACGGCAATATCGCCGGATGCACCGGCCATTCTCCAGGGCTGGCCGCTAGTTGTAGCGGCGCTGGCGGCCTCCTTTTTCGCGGTGAGGGTACCGACGTAGAGGGGATCGGCGAGGGGGAAGAGGGTGTCTGAGGCGGTCTTCCAAGTGTACTGCGGAATGATGCCCGCTTTGACGGCTAGAGGCTCGGTGTCGCGGATCAGAAAATCGTAGTCTTTCTGGTTTCCTGAGAGGAAGTGAGACTTTCTATTGGTCTCAGGCCAGTTTGGGTCATAGATCGCGGATTTCAACTGAGGCGGGTTTTTCTGGAGCTGCTTCCAGACTGCATATTCGCTGCGGCTGCGCTCGGTGAGGAGATTTTCTTTGGTGAATCCGTTGGCTAGAGCGAAGCTCTGCGCGTCGGAGCCGGAGAGCATGGAGTAGCCTGTGCGCTGCATCAGGGCCTGAGCGAGCAGAGAAGCGTTCTTGATCCCGCTGACGGATGCGATGGCGGCGGCGCGACGCGAAGGGCCGTGCCACACGGCGGCGTCCAGCTGGACTTCGCCATCCTGATTCGGAAGACCGCCTAGACCATTTGTAAAGTCATTGGGATCATTTTCCTGCATTTTAGTGAGGTGGAGGGCAGCTTCGAGGGGATCCTTTCCGTCTACGAGCATTTGATAGGCGGCGTCGACAGAGACGGTGTTGGTCATGCGGCAAATGAGGGCGGGGAGCCGTGGGACATCGGGGCGCTTGGCTTTCGGCCGCGACATCTTCATGCCTCCCATGTCCATCTTCATGGGAGCCATGCCGTCATTCTGGCTGTCGGATTGTGCGCTGGCGCCTAGCGCGACCGAAGCGGAGGAGAGGGCTGCGGTGGCTAGAAAATTTCTACGGGTAAAATTCATGAGTTTCTCCGTGGCTAAGTGACAAGGCCCGGCACGTATGCCGGACCTTGATGATGTTACTTGTTCTGGGGAGGAAAGGAGCCCAGTCAGGAGCACTGGATGGGTTTGGTTCAGGCCCGCAGTGTTGGCTGCAGGCCTGAAGTGTTGGTTAGGGATGGGTTAAGGTGATGGTCCAGCGCTGATTGTTACCACCGTTGTAGGGCCATTGGTCGATCTTTACGCCGGTGCCGGTTCCTGCGCCTACGACTTCCAGAGCAAGACCGCTATTGACCGCGGTGAGTTCGTACTGACCGCCGCCGAGTGAGGTGACCTTCCACTGCTGGTTGGTCTGACCGTTATACGGCCACTGGTCAACCAGTGCGCCGGAGGTTGTGACATTACCCGCAACTTCAAGCTGCTGTGAGCTGTAGTTGTTGGAGAGTGTAATGACGTTGTTACCCAGGTTGATAACGCTCCACAGCTGGTTTCCGCCGCCGTTTACCGTCCACTGATCCATATCCAGACCTTGGGTGTGATCCCAGCCGGGAGACTCGAGAGCCAGGCCACTGTTGACGTTTTTGAACTCATAGGTGCCATTGGGAATGATGTTGCTGGTGCCGGAGAGTTCGCCGTAGACGCAGAGTGCCCCGGAACCAGTCGCGTGAGAACCGAAGCTGGAGAGGTATACTTTGCCGTTGATGATGGTGGGAGGAGCGAACTTGGCGTAGTCGCCGCAGTCGTCGCGGTTAGCGTTCTGGTTGGTGTTGTAGATCTGGCCCATGCCGGAGGTGTTGAAGGCATACATGATGCCGGCTACGGTAGCGTGCCAGGCTCCGCCGCCGGAGCCGTCGTCAGCTGTATTGGTAGCCCCCCACAGGATGCCGTTTGAGGTGCCGTTCGCCGAGATGGAGAGGCTGGCGCCGGGGTGGCCGATCGCCTTCTGGGTACCCTTGAAGGTGGGAGTTGTGTTGAAGGTGGTTCCGTTGAAGCTGAAGACCTGCAGGTAGTCGCTCTGTCCCCACATGTAGAGCTTGTTGTTGAAGAAGTTGAGTGAGTGGATGTGGCTGCTGGTTGCCTGCCAGGTCTGAACAGAGCCGGCATCGCCCAGGTGGCCCATGTTATTCATGTTGGCGACGATGAGCTGACCGTACTTGCCGCCGCCGATCAATTCACTGTTTGGCAGCAGAACCGCACCGGAAGTAGTGAGATCGCAATCGCAACCATCCAGCGTGCTGTAATTGCTTGGGGTGTGCCAGTCGACGATGCCGAGACCAGTTGCGCCTAGCTTGAACATGGTTTCGCTGAAGTCGGTGCTGCCATTCCAGCTTCCGTTACCTGATACGACATAAACGTTCCCGTTTACGTCGGCAGCAGGACCATTGCCGGACTGCCAGATAGCGCCGCCGTTGGCGCTCGGGGAGTCGTTGAATTCGCCGGTCTGCGCGAGCGTGCTGGCGCTGAAGCCGAAGACGAACCCTTTCCAGGAGCCCTGGTCGCAGTGCGACGAGAACGCGAAGTAGACGTTGCCCTGGGATAGCAGAAGACCAGTGCGCTGGAGCTGCATCTTGGAGACGAACGCTGGGTTGGAGATGGTTACAGGGCTGCCGGAGGCATCGGCGCCCGTGGTGACGCTTAGCTTGTGCAGATGATGAACGTAGTTGGTTCCGTCGAATGTCTGGTTGACGACGTAGAGCCACTTGTTGGCTACATCGATGACAGGCGTACCGATGATGCCGACGGTGCCAACCATGTCCGTGCAGCCGAGGCCGAGGTTCCCGACCGTGGCGGCGGGTCCCAGGTTCACGTGCCAGTACTGCACACCGGTATCGGCATCGAAGGCATAGACGCTGTTGTTGGTGGTGGCAACATAAGCTACGTTATGGGTTCCGCCAGCGATGGCCAGGTTACCGAAAACGAGGGGCTGGGTGTAGACCTGGTCGTCGACCGGATCCTTGAAGAGCATGCCGAAGGAGTTCTGGTTGACGTTCGACGGGGTGAGGATCGTCTCGCTGGCGTTGACGCCATCGCGATGGAGATCGTTATGCTGTGTCCAGACGCTGCCCTGAGCCAGAGCGATGTTCTGGGTGCTTGCCAGGAGCAAGGCGCAGCCTGCCAGGGCGGATGTCTTGCATATGAGAGAGCTAAAGCGGTTCATTCGAGCCTCCGTGAAACGAGTCTTGCCTTCAAATGTGGAATGGCCAACTGGTATGCCCGTGGTGTAACTGCTCGGTTACGGATACCAGCAATTCATTTTCGTCTGCGACCAATTTGTTGCGAATTGGCCGCAGACATTTGCTGCTTTCATCTCGGTCGAATACGACACATGCGACCGAAGTGCAGAGCCTCCCCAGGGAATGGAAAGGAGGGTCTCTGCGGTAAAAAAAGGGGAGAGCTGCACGTGTCCCTGCTCGATCAGCAAAATGCCAATTGAGTTTTCTGCCTGGATATTTTTATTGGGAGAGGAAGCTCAGATGGTACGGGCCTCTACGGTCTTGTTGCCGCGTTCCCTGCGCTGCGGAGATCAGATGGCTCGCATTACCTGGAAGTGAGTGCGAGTCGAACTTGCCTGGGGAGTTTCCCTGCGTGGAAAGTGCCGATCACTCAGCATCTAGGAACATATCCTCCAGTGAAATCATTGTCAAGATTGTTTTCAATATTGTTGGTAACTATCGATGTCGAGATGCGTCCCGGTTCTCGCCGGTGAAACGGTGGACCAAGATATTGTGCGATTGATTCGGGTTGCTGGATCAGCCTCTTCCGGATTTGCAGGCTCTAGTTGATGACGCGCAAAAGCAGCAAGGTCCGGCATGTATGCCGGACCTTGCTGCTTTTGCGCGTTCTATGTTGTGGATCGGTATGCGTCTTTCGTTGGCAGTACGGGTTATGGAAACCGCATGCTGGCCTTCGAAGGTCCGGCCATTAGAGCTGGCCGTAGACGCAAACCTGTCCGCTGTTGGTGGACGCTGTTCCGAAGCTCGCCAGATAGACCTTGCCATTGACGATTGTCGGGGGATTGAACTTGGCGTAGTTATTGCAGCTGTCGCGGCTGCTGTTCTGGCGGTTGTTCCAGATCATGTTCATGTTGGATAGGTCGTAGGCATAGAGGATTCCTGCTACAGTACCGTGCCAGGCTCCGCCACCGTCTCCGGAATCCGCGCTGTTCGTGGCTGCCCAGAGGATTCCGTTGGAGGTTCCGTTAGCCGAGACAGAGAGAGAACCGCCGGGGTGTCCGATGGCCTTGGTTGTTCCCTTGTAGGTAGAGGACTGATTGAAGGTTGTGCCGCCAAAGGAGAAGCGCTTCAAGTAGTCGCTCTGTCCCCACATGTACAAGTTGTTGTTGAAGAAGACCAGCGAATGGATGTGGCTGGAAGATGCCTGCCAGGTCTGCAGCGCTCCGCTATCTCCGAGGTGGCCCATGCTGGTGGTCTTGACTACGATCAGCTGTCCGCTCTTACCGCCGCCGACGGCCTCGCTGTTGGGGAGAAGGACGACGCCCGACGTGGTTAGATCGGAGTCGCTGCCATCGAGGGAGGAGTAGTTGGAGGGTGTGTGCCAATCCTGGATGGCGAGACCGGTCTGACTCAGCTTGAAGAAGGTTTCGCTGAAGTCATCGTTGCCGTTCCAGCTTCCGTTGCCGGAGATGACGTAGACGCTGCCATTGATCTCAGCCGCGGGACCGTTGCCGGACTGCCAGATGGCTCCGCCGTTGGCGCTGGGGGAATCGTTGAAGACGCCCGTCTGAGAGAGGTTGCTGGCGCTGTAGCCGAAGACGTATCCCTTCCAGGAACCCTGGTCGCAGTGTGACGCGAAGGCGAAATAGACATTGCCCTGCGAGAGGAGAAGGCCGGTGCGCTGGAGCTCTTCCTTTGAATTGAAGGGGCTGTGAGAGATGGTGACCGGGCTGCCAGAGACATCGTTACCCGTGCGGATGTCGAGCTTGTGCAGGTAGTGGGTATAGTTGCCGCCGCTGTAGATCTGGCTGACGACAAACATGTTGTTGTTCGGAATGTCGATGACGGGAGTGCCCACGATACCGACAGTACCAAGCATGTCGCTGCAGCCCAGACCGAGATTTGACTTAGTGGCCGCGGTGCCGAAGTTCTTGTGCCAGTACTGCGTTCCGCTGTCGGCGTCGAACGCGTAGACGCTGTTGTTGGTCGTGGCTACGTAGAGCACGTTATGCGTGCCGCCACTGATGGAGACGTTGCTGATGACCAGCGGCTGGGCATACACCTGATCGTCGACACCGACCTTGAACTTCATGCCGAAGCTTGTCTGGTTTACGTTGGAGGGGGTCAGCGTGGTCTCGCTTGCGTTGACACCATCGCGATGAAGATCGTTGTGCTGCGTCCAGACACTGGTCTGTGCCGCTGCAATGTTGAGCTGCGAACCTGCCATCAGCAGCGCGCAGCCGAGCAGGGCAGACATTTTGCATGTAAAGGAACTAAAACGATTCATTTTGAAGCCTCCATTGAGTCTGGTAATGCTTGCAATGTGTGAGGCAGTTGATCGCAACTGCCAGGGAGTATTGCTGCGCCATTTTTCCAATGATCTATTTAGTTACGATCGAGCTTTTCCTTCGTCAAAATTTGAAGCGGTAGCTGCTTGGCGCATCGCTTTGCAACGATATATATCGAAGCAAGGGCTGAAATTCGGCTGGATTGCAAGCTCTGGTATACATTCCCGCTTTGAAGCCAAGAGTATGTCTGCCCAGGCTGTGCCCGGAAAAGCATAGGCAGGGTCAATGCCGTTCGTGCGGGCATTGTCTAATTGGATCGGTACAACCTGGGAAGTTCTGCGCTGATATTCCTGGGGAGTTCCGCAGTGGAGTGCTGATGTTCAGTAGGAACGTACACGCCGTCAAATTCCTTTGTCAAGCCACACTTTGAATTATTTCCCCCGCTTGAATGGATATTGATGGCAATGTAAAGCGCCCGGATATTGCTTACCTGGCATTGGGACGCTTGTGGTGAGGGGCGGCGATCTGCCTTCGTTATCCGATGCGCGGACCTTGCCGCCCGGTAGACTTAGGGCTTCGTGAGCCTGTTCGACTGCAACCGGGTGACCGATGCTATAATTGCGCTATACGGCGGCTATAGTTCAGTGGCAGAACGCCGCTCTGTGGCAGCGGATGTCGTGGGTTCGAACCCCACTAGCCGCCCCAATCCCTCCTCATCGAATCGATGCCGGGCGTAGATGCTCGGACTACTACCAGACAGATAGATTGATTGCCTGCTCGGGCCGTATCGAGCGATAGGTTCGAGCTGATCTTGCCCCCTCTCTTGCGCCCGCCTTCCTCCGGACCTTCGGCCAAACCAATTGTTGCGGCAGCATCGCGCCTCGCGGATTCAGCGTCGACGGGCCGTCGCGCCGGGAAGACGACTTCAGCCGTGCCGAGGATCTTCGGTGGTACTTCGGGGTGGGCTTATCCAAGCTGGAAGCCTGACTTTTATCCGGCTGAGATTCCGGCGAAGCGATTTTTTAATTACTACGCGACGCGCTTGAATTCGGTTGAGGTGAACTACACGTTTCGCACGCTGCCCTCGGCGGAGATGCTGGCTGGCTGGCTGGCGGCGACGCCCGAGGGTTTTCGCTTCAGCTTCAAAGCGCCGCAGCGGATTACGCACTTCAAGCGTCTTCGCGAATGCAATGAGGCGGTGTTCGAGTTTGTGTCGGCGCTGGAGCCGGTGCGGACGGCAGGCAGGCTTGGTCCGTTGCTGTTTCAACTTCCACCCAACTTGAAGGCAGACCCTGTACTGCTGCAGGAATTTCTGGGTGCGAAGGTGTTTACAGGAAAGAACAGGCCACAAATCGCTTTCGAGTTTCGTCATCCGACTTGGTTCAACGAAGAGACCTATGCCATCCTGCGTGCAAAGGATGCAGCGCTCTGCATCGCAGAGAGTGAAGACCTTCGGACGCCGGAGGTGCAGTGTGCGCGTGACTTTGCTTGTTATCGTTTGCGGTGCAGTGGGGGGTATAGCGCGCGGCAGGTTGGAGCGTTCGCCAAGCGGCTGTCGTTGCTGGCTGAATCGCGGGATGTATTCGTCTACTTCAAGCATGAGGACGAGCCGACCGGTGCGTTGAATGCGGTTGCGTTTCTGAAGGCGTGTGCGGCGAGAGCAGGGAAGCCATGAACGCGACAGGGCTGCGAGTTGGGTCGGGTGACAAGCGGATCGGAACCGGCGTAGAGGAGTCTTTGGCCTTTGTAACGACGCCTTTTGTGCCACGACGGTTTTTGCGCAACGGGCATCTGCAGACTATTGTTGGAAACTTTCTGCCGCGTGTAGACCAATTGCCTCCTGCTTCGGTGGAATTGGTTGAAGTGTCGCCGGGTTCTGGAATGCAAGGTCCTACCGAGTTGCTTTGCAAGTGCCATTGGCAACCGGAAGAGGTGCGCGCGGGGCGGCCTACGGCGATCCTGGTGCATGGCCTCGAGGGCTCGGCTGATTCGCAATATGTCGTCGGCAATGCGAACAAGTTGTGGCGAGCAGGGGCGAATGTGATCCGCATGAATATGCGGAACTGCGGGGGGAACGACTACGAGATGGCGAAGCGTACGCCTACGCTCTATCACTCCGGATTGTCGGGCGATGTGTGCGCGGTGATGAAGCACTTTATGGAGCGTGAGCGGCTGGAGCGTATTGCGCTGATTGGATATTCGATGGGCGGGAACCTGGTGCTGAAGCTGGCAGGCGAGCTCGGTGCGGATGCGCCGGTGGAGTTGCATTCGGTGGTGGGCGTGTCGCCCGCGATCGATCTTGGGCCGTCGGCGGCGGCTTTGCATAGACCCGAGAATCGTATCTATGAGCGGCGGTTTCTACGCGCGCTGATGCGGCGGTACCGACGCAAGGTGAGCTTGTTCCCGCAGGTGTACGATGCCAACCGTGCCGTGGGTATTCGGTCGTTGCGCGATTTCGACGATCGCATCACGGCGCTTTATTCCGGCTTCATTTCGGCGGAGGATTACTATTTTCGCGCTTCGGCTGCGCGAGTGGTGGATCGCATTGCCGTGCCTGCCCTGATCCTGCACTCGCTCGACGATCCTTTCGTTACGATTACGGACGAGACGCAGGTGAAGCTGGAAGGGAACCCATACGTCACGCTGGTGCAGACGGAGCACGGAGGGCACTGTGCCTTTCTGGCGGCGAAGGAAGCGCGGGATCGCCAGGAGTCCAGCGTTGACCGCGACAAGCAAGACCACGATTGTGACGACGGATACTGGGCTGAGGGTATGCTTCTGCGTTTTGTGCTGGCGCATCGATGAACGGGGCATAGCCCTGAGATAATCGAACCATGCTTGCCGAGTGGTCCGCTGAATGCTCCGCCGATGACCCTGTGCTGGTCGTTCCCTGGACCGATCCTGAAGGCAGCGCTGCGTTCGTCGATCTGCGCGCCAATCCGTACGATTTCGATGCCATTCCTGAGGCTGAAAAGCATCCTGCGCTGATGCAGGCTTTGCGTGCGCTGAATGCGACGCGGTCTGCGGTGTTCACGGCTAAGTGCGACGCCTGGCGGCTGGAAGACGACGAGCGCGAGCAGCTTCAGATCAATCTGGATGTTGAGCCAGCTGACGCGCCATGCGGATTTGGGTGCTATGTCGATGTGGTGGCGCGGGAGCGGTCGCTGTTTACGGCATTCCATCAGCATGAGCAGTTACTTCGACGGCTGAGCCGTCTGGCTGCACCACTGGATCACCCGTGGGCCGCGCTCGATTGCGTGATTCGGCCAGCGCTGGTGGATCTAGAAGGGCCGCAGCAGGGATTTGCAATCAGCTTGTATGTAAAGGCGCTGGGTGCGGATGATGAGGCTGCGCAGAGAGAGTGGGCGCTTGCGCTGGATGCGGTGGTCGCGCTGGTGCGAAGCAAGGAATTTTCGCGGTGACAATACGGTGAAGGTGGAAGCGATTTAGGCAATGGCTCGATCAGGCAGGTCGCTGCTGCGCTGGATGGCGATCTGGCGGACCTGTTCGCGGACCATGTCTGCTGGCACAGCCTTGCCGAAGTAGAAGCCCTGCGCCTCGTCGCAGTGGCGACGGAGCAGGAAGTTGAGCTGGCCGTTGGTCTCGACGCCCTCGGCCACTACCTTCAGCTTGAGGCCGTGCGCCATGGAGATGATCGCGTGCACAATGGCGGCGGCGTTTGGGTCTTCGGCAGAGCGATTGACGAAGCTGCGGTCGATCTTGAGACGGTCAACCTCATACTGCAGCAGGTAGGAGAAGCTGGAGAAGCCTGTACCGAAGTCGTCGATAGCGATCTTGACGCCGAGTTTGCGCAATTGCACCAGCGCCTCATTGGTTGTGGCCGAGTTGGTCATCAGGGTCTGCTCGGTAATCTCAATCTCGAGGCTGTGCGCGGGCAGTCCCGATTCTCGCAGGGCCATGCCGACCTGAGCGGTGAGATTTTTCTGGCGGAACTGGCGTGGCGACAGGTTGACAGCGATCACAATCTCTCGTCCCAACGCGTTCTGAAGCTCTTTGCCCTCGTGGCATGCCGTGCGAATGGCCCATTCGCCGATCGGTACGATGAGGCCCGTGGCTTCGGCCAGCGGGATGAACTGGGAAGGAGGAATGAGTCCGCGGCGTGGATGCGTCCAACGCAGCAGGGCCTCGACTCCGATGACCTCGCCGGTGGTACAGGAGACTTGCGGCTGATAGTGCAGGGCCAGTTCACCGTTGATCATCGCGTGGCGCAGATCGTGCTCAAACTCCAGCTTGTCGGCCGTTGCCGTGATCATGTTCTGGTTGAAGACATGGAAAGAGTTGCGACCGCCTTCCTTCGCTTCGTAGAGCGCGGCATCGGCGTTCTTCAGCAAGCTATCGGCGTCGAAGGCGCAGTCCGGGAAGACGCACAAGCCTACGCTGACGGTTACGTTGACCTCGCGATTGCCAAGCATGGTGGGCGTGGAGACTTTTTGCAGGATAG
Source organism: Acidobacteriaceae bacterium (assembly GCA_035943695.1). Taxonomy (GTDB): domain Bacteria; phylum Acidobacteriota; class Terriglobia; order Terriglobales; family Acidobacteriaceae; genus Edaphobacter. The sequence goes on from DASZBW010000031.1 coordinate 107,460, forward strand.
CCTCGGCGCAACGCTCGGCGTCTTTCTCGTCGCGGAACTCCGGCATGACGATCACGAACTCGTCGCCACCCATGCGAGCCACCGTGTCGGTCTGGCGAACGGCCGTACACAGCTTTTTGGCAATGGAATCGAGCAGCGCATCACCCGCGGAGTGGCCCAGCGAGTCGTTGATGCGTTTGAAGTGATCGACATCGACCATCAGCACGGCTACCTTGTATCGATTGCGCTTTGCGCGCTGGATGGCCTGACGCATACGGTCGTCGAGCAATACGCGATTGGGCAGGCCGGTAAGCTGATCGTGATGCGCCAGATGATTCACGTATTCGGTGAGCTTCTTGCGCTCGGTGACGTCGAAGGCAATGCCGAGATAGCCGGCGATCTTCTCGCTCTGGGTTTTGAGCGCCGTCATGGCAAGGTTTACCCAGATGCGCGAGCCATCCTTGCGGATGTAGGTCCATTCGCGTTCGTCGGTGTGACCTTGTTTGGGGCGTGCGATGAGGGAGCTGAAGCCGGCCTGCACTGGCTCGCTCAGGTCTTTGCTCAACTGAACGGCGCGGGCGCTCATCTCGGCAGGGTCGTGCAGCATGACGACGGAGTGCTGGCCGATCAGCTCATGTTTGCGATAGAGAGTGAGGCCCTCCGCGGCAGGGTTCATGGCCGTAACAGTTCCTGCAGGATCGGTTGCGATGATGCTGAAGGGAGCGTTCTCGATCATCGACTGCGTGAATTCGTTCAGGTCGGCGATCTGATGTTGGCGTTCGCGTTCTTCTGTAACGTCGCGGTTGGTGACTGCGACTCCATCGCCGAGCTTTACCACCTGCATGACGACCCAATAGGGAGCTACATCCTCGCGGAGCACCTGATGCTCGTACGTAAAGGGCACGCCCGTGAGCACGACTTCTTTGCATCGCTCGACCACATCAGTGGAACGGATGTAGGGAAGAACATCGGTCATAGTCCGGCCCAGCAGCTCCGCGCGAGGGCGAGCGAGACGCCGCTCTCCATTGGCATTGATGTAAGCGAAGCGGAAGTTGCGAATGGTGCCGGTGGCGTCCAGGACGCTTTCAAAGATGTAGAAAGCATCCAGGCTACTCTCCGCAGCTACAACAAATTTCTCGTGCTCCCGATTGGCTGTGATCACGGTCTGGAGCATCGTCTTCGCGTAAGGGAAGAGTACCGCTGCTCCGATGGCTACCAGCACCGATGCGGTCGCACGCATCATCTGGAGTTGAGCGCCAAGGTGGGCGAGCGGACTCCAGGGGGCGTAGCTGAGTAGGCGCTGCGCGGAGAACCCGACCAGGAAGACGCCGAGGATATAAATGGTGAGCTTGAAGGGGACGCGGTCGCGCAGGCGCGAGGCAAGCTGGCCGATGAGAATGCATGCGCCCAGGCAGATCAGCCACGCGACAGCGTCCGCGATGACCGAGAAGGTAAGCTCGCGATGACTGAGTGGAGTGCCGACGAGCGTTCTGTTACCGGCGACGTAATGGAACACTGCGGCAGGGCTGGGTCCGGTGAGTATGACCAGCGCGGTCGGTGCAAAGAGCGCGAAGGCGAGAATCAGCTTCGTTCGCGACGACATCGATAACCTGCTGGCTTCCAATCGAACTCCAATGCGCTACATCTTAGGAAGATGCAGTGCCACAGACGCAATGCTGCATGGGACTCTTTCAACATACTTGGTTTGCGTATGAATTGACTAGAGAATCCTTTAGAAATTTCCAATTAGAGTAACCAGACGACGTTCCGTAGCGGGACATCGTCTGGTTACTGCAAAATGTTGCGGGTTTATTCAAAGGGGGCGCGCGGCGGAACTCGCTTACACAGGCATCCCTGTTTAGTAGCTGCCAGCGAAGATTGCCTTCAGTTTCGCGCGCAGCCCCTGTTCTTCGCTGGCTCGGCGCACCTGGGTGCGGTGCGTATACAGCAACATCCCGATGGCGACGGAAAACTCGGGTTGCGCAAGCTCCTCCGGCATCCGCGACAGGGGTACCGGAGAGCCGATGCGGGTGGGAACACGCAGTAGGCTTTCGGCGTTATCGAGCAGGCCGGCCATCAGGGCGCCGCCGCCTGTGAGTACGCAGCCGGCACCGAGGGCCTCGAGTACGCCGCCCTGGCGAAGATTGTCGCGCAGCATAGTGAAGAGTTCACGGGCGCGTGGTTCCAGTATCTCGGCGAGGAAGCGCTGGCGGACGAGGCGGGTAGCTTGTCCAGTGGCGCCAAGCGCAGGCACTGCGAGATTTGAGCCGACCTCAATTTCGTTGTGCTGGGGCACCGCGGTGACGACGCAGTTTCCATACATCCGCTTCACCTCCTCGGCCTCTTCGACCGAGACGTGCAGGCCGACGGCAAGGTCGTTGGTGAAGTGGTCGCCGCCGATGGGTAGTACAGCGGTGTGGGCAATGGACCCCTCGAAGAAGACGGCAAGCTCTGTGGTGCTGGATCCGATGTCCACGACACATACGCCGAGTTCCCGCTCATCTGCGGAAAGGACGGCCTCGGCTGCGGCGATGCCTTCATAGATGGTGTCGCCGACTTCAAGTCCGGCGCGGTTGGCGCAGGTGACGACCGACTGCGCCACACCGCCCGAGCAGGTGGAGAGGTGAAGGTTGACTTCGAGCTTGTTGCCGACCATGCCAATGGGATCGTGGATGCCGGCCTGGTCATCAAGAATGAACTCCTGCGGCAGCAGATGCAGAACTTCGCGGTCGGGAGGAAGCGCTACGGAGCGTGCCCGGTCTACCGCTGCTCGAACCTCTTCGCGAGTGATCTCGCGCATACGGCTGCCCATTGAGATTCCGCCGCGGCTATTGACGCCGCGCACGTGGGTTCCGCCAATGCCTACGACTGCGGTCTCGATGCCTGCTTTGGCGACGCGTTCGGCGGTGAGGGCGGCGCGGTTAATGGCTTCGGCTGCAGGGCCAAGCTCGGCGATCAGACCTTTACGCATGCCGTGCGACTGCTCAATGCCGTGGCCGCGATATCGCAGTACGCCATCCTGTACTTCAGCGACCAGAACGCAGATCTTGCTGCTGCCGGCGTCGACGACGGTGATCAGATTTTCCTGTCTGGGATTCATCGGGCTACACCTTTGATGATTGGATGTGCCGCGGCAGCGTGCCATGTATGCTTCGGCTGAACTTTGATGGGAGATTTCGGCTTCAATCGTGCTGCTTTTGCTTTCGCTTTCGCAGGATGAACGGCCGTTGGCGGGGATGCCGCGGCCAAAGGTTTGGCCGGAGTTGTAGATGCCGAAGGGTCAGGAGCCTGCAAGGCGCTGGAAGGAGGGGTTGCTGGCGGCTGAGAAGGAGAGTCTTTGCTGACGTCGAGCACTACCTGGTGCTCGTACCGCATATCGGCGGAGGCCAGCTTTGGGTACTGGGCGCGCCACTCTGCGAGATGCGCCTGGTACTGGTGATATCGCTCCAGGTACTTCTCCTCGCCGAAGTGTACGAGCACTTCGGCGTTGGACGAGGAAGAATCCGGAATGATCGCCTGGACGTCCTCGGGGTCGGAAATGTTCACTTCGCTGAGCCGATGCGATACGCCTTCACCCGTAGCATCGAGCGCCGCAACGAACTCCATATAGATCTTCATGCGGGCAGCGCGGGTGGAGAGGGGGTCGCTCGCCAGGATTCCGCTGAGTACGGGGAAGGAGTACGCTCCCGCACTGCTGTCGGGCCCATCCCCGCTGGCTTGCTGCATCTCGGCGCTAGGCAGATCAAACATGACGCCATTCGCATCGGCCAGGCCGATCTGCCCGCCCTGGCGGACGAATGCTACGGGAGTCCGTTCTACGATTGCCACGCGGATGCGATTGGGCAGCAGTCGCATGACAGTCGCGTGCGCTACCCAGGGAAGGCTTTCGATCTCGGCGCGGCGCTGCGCGAGCGGGATGGTGAAGATGTTGCGGTCGACATCTTCACCGAAGACGCTGAGGAGTTGAGCGCGCGTCAGGTGGCTGTTCCCTGCGATCTGGATTGAGGCAGATGTGGGGACGATGAAGTGCTCATCGTGCAAAAGGAAGGTGCGTACCCACAACGCAGCGCCGATGGCGGCCGTCGTCACCAGGAGAAATCCGGTGCCGGCAGCAATGCGTCCCCAGCGGGAACGCGGCAGCAGACCGGCGCGAAAGCTTACGCGGACGGCAGGGCGGCGGGAGAGCGGCGCGGAGTCAGAGCCTGAATCATCGCTGTCTGGGTGGTTGCTGGAGTAGGCGGTGTCGCGGCGCAGGGGCATCTCAGTCACCGCCGCGCGGCGCTTGAGGCCTCCAGACGTGCCTTCTCTGAGGGCGCGAGTCGGCTCCGGTGCATCGAGCACCGCCGAGTCACGCTTCGAAAACAAGTTTCCTGATCGCACGCCTTGAGCAAAGGCCACGAAGAACCGCCACGGCCATCATATCGCGAAGGGTTGCCCGCATCTAGAAGGAAAGCGGAGAGGTACCAACTCAGCAACTCACCCGAAGGTTATTTTCCTGAGACCATCAGCGTACATTCGACAAGCGCTCCAGCAGCATGAGGGCAGCCTGGGAGACGCTGCCTGCGCCGAGAGTCAGGATCACGTCGCCGTCCTGCGCAGTGCGCGTCAGGGCTTCGACGCCGACCGGCATGGAGGGTGCGTACTCGACTGCAACGCCGACGGTGCCGGTCCGGCGGATGGCTTCGACCAATGCGGGCGCATCCACGCCTGCGATGGGCTCCTCGCTGGCGGCGTAGATGTCGAGGACCTGGACGGTGTCGGCGTCGGCGAAGGCGCGAGCGAACTCCGGTTGCAGGTCGCGTGTGCGGGTGTAGCGATGCGGTTGGAAGAGCACGTGGACGCGGGTGTATCCGGCATCGCGCGCGGCGCGCAGTGTGGCGAGTATCTCGGTTGGGTGGTGGCCGTAGTCGTCGACAACAGTGACTCCGCGGACCGTGCCTTTGGTCTGAAAGCGGCGGTCGACACCGCGAAAAGTCGCGAGGCCGGCGGCGATTGCGTCCGGCGCTACGCCGAGTTGTACGCCGATGGCGACTGCCGCCGTGGCATTCAAGACATTGTGCCGTCCTGGGACGTGCAGCGCGAAGGGACCAAGCACAAGCCCGCGATAATTCACCTCGAAGTGCCAGTGGCCGGATTCGGCGCGCGAGCCGCCGGGCTGGCGATCCAGTAGTTGCAGGCGGAAGTCGGCTCCGGCGGACTCGCCGTAGGTATAGACGCGGCGGCGCACGCGGTCGAGCACACCGCGCAGCAGGGCATTGTCGATGCAGGCAGTCGTTGCGCCATAGAAAGGGACGCGGTCCATGAACTCGACGAAGGCGCTTTCCACATCGGCCATGTCGCGATAGCAGTCCATGTGTTCGCGGTCGAGATTGGTTACGACGGCGAGCACGGGCGAAAGCTTCAGGAAAGAGCGGTCACTCTCATCTGCCTCCGCCACGAGGTACTGCGATTTGCCCAGGCGTGCGTTGGATCCGAGTGCATTGACGCGTCCGCCTACGACTACGGTGGGGTCCAGATTGCCTTCGCCTCCCCCTGCGCTCAAGACGGCGGCGATCATTGAGGTGGTGGTCGTCTTGCCGTGCATGCCCGCGATGGCGATCCCATATTTCAGGCGCATCAACTCAGCGAGCATTTCGGCACGCTGGATCACAGGGATTTTTCTGGCCCGTGCTTCGACTACCTCGGGATTGGTGGGGGACACGGCCGAACTCGTGACGACCACGTCGGATGCGGCAGCATTTTCAGCCGCGTGGCCCTCGTAGATCACCGCGCCCATGCCGGTGAGGCGATCGGTGGTTGGGGAGCGGCGCAGGTCCGAGCCCGAGACGGAATACCCCATGGTGAGCAGAATTTCTGCGATTCCGCTCATGCCAATGCCGCCGATGCCGATGAAGTGGATGCGGTGTGATGGAGCGAATAGAAAATGACCCGGCAAAAACATCGAAAGCACACTCTCCTGGCGGCGGTATCGAACGCACTCGCATCCGTCTTTCCGCCTGCCCGAACTTCACTGTATCAGCCGCTTCCTGATGTGCAGATCGAATCGACAGCTGCACCCGTCATTCAGTTGCCAGTTCCGCAGCAGCGCCGCGCTAAAATTATTCCATTTCCTGCAAGCCGGCCCGCTCTCTCGGTTCGCCGTAGCCCGCCAGCGATGCCGATTTTGTTCCAGCCGAAACAATCTTTCCCGACGTCCCCTGCCTCGTGACGGAGCTACTGTCGCGAGCCGGAATCCGGTAACGCCGGATAAGCCTCGTTCCCCGCCTGCTCCGCACAACTGCCGGAGCGGACGGGGAATCGTGCGTGTCCGGAACGCTTTTGCGAGCGTCAGCCGCCGGCACACATCGACAGAGGGATGTTATGTGCCTGGCAGAACGCATCCTGGGTGGATTTTGCGTGGTGACGTTCGAGGAATACCAGGCCGACTGTTAGCCCAGCAACCGCACCCCCTACTATCAGTAGATTTCGACCTATGTGATGGTGAGGGGCTGTCGTCAGGTCTGCGGTCTCAGTTGGGGTGAGGGGTTGGTTGGCTAGAACCTTGATGCGGCTTACAAGATTCTCTTCGGCGATGGAGATCCAGTGGGCGCGCTTATTGCCTCTGCCCGCGAGATCGACCGGCGAAGTGATGGTCCACAGAGCGACGTTGGTCTTTGGATCCAGGATGGTGAGCTGAAAGGCAGGACTGGTGGAGGAATAGACGTCTCCATTCGTGCCAGAAACGCCTGTGATGGGCGCAACGCCGTGAAGCTGGAAGACAAGTTCAGCTTGATCGGGTGAGTCAACCAGGCGGTAATGTCCCCACGCTCGCAGTGATGCATAGATTGCGTTAAAGCTTTCCGTAGAATCGATGGGGAAGTTGGCATCCTCGCCAGCATTCGTGAGGAAGACTGTGTGGGCAGTTGCGATCTGAGCGGGAGGATGGATCGGCTGGGCCGCAACCTGCGCGGCTGCCAATGTAGGCACATCGAGGGCGTACACAGATTGATCGAACGTTATAAGTACAGAGAGAACGACGGCGATGCTGCAAGTCAGATACTTCGAGGAACTTCTCATATGGTCACCTCTGACGGGCGGCTAGCTAAGTGCCGGCCAGTCTGATTGAAGAAGACGCACCAAAATATGAGAAGACGCGCGTTTAAGTCCTTTTATTTGTGACGCTCGTGAGACATGTTCTCCGAGCCACTTGGATAGCTGGACGTGAGCAAAATCGGCGTATCGGCGCTAATGGGAAGCCTGATTTCTCCAGGCGTTAGTGTTCGTCCGGCCAATGCGACCACTTCTTCGCACTCGTTGAATCGAGCAGCGCTGGCACGAAGATGCCTCCAACGACGGAGCGAGCCTGGAATCGCATCTGCTTTCCGCTTACGGTGTCGTACCAGTCCGTAAGGGGGACGCGCGAAGGTGTGGCATCAGTCCAGATGACGAGCCGATGGATCAGGTCCTGAAACTGCTGCGGATTGTCGGTGAGCGACGCGGTCCAGACCTCCCAATCGAGCTTGGTGAAGGTCTTGCGACTGTCGAGCGGAAGGCCGTACGGCTGCATCTTCGTGCTGTACCATGCCCACTCGGCTTTGGAATCGGCGGCAGGGAAGAGGTGCAGATCGAGGATGCGATCCCACACCAGGTTGTACTTCTGGCTCCAACTGCCCGGGGCGTCAAAGGCCAGCTTGTAGTGGCCATCTTCGGCATCCATCTTCGCCCACTCCGCGGGCAGCGTACGCACTGCCTTTTCGTAGTGCTCCGCTAGTTTTGTGTCTCCTGTCCCACGAGCAATTTCGGCGAACGCTCCGAGCGCTTCGATGGCCTTGATGGAGAGATTGGCGTTGTGCGCGAGATGGCCCGAGAAGTCGTCGGTACTCAACTGGTTTGCGGGGTCCATGCCCTTCTCCTGCAGGTACACGGCCCACTTCGTGAGTTCCGGCATAAAGCGGCGAGCAAAATTCCAGTTGCCCTCTTCGCGCTCCATGGCTGCGATATCCAGGATCAGGTTGCCGCTCTCTTCCACGGGCATCTGGTCGTCCTCGGTCTTTTCGCCTCCTCCGTAGAGTTGGCCGTCGGCCAGGGGATAGGAGCCGAGATCGTGCGGTGCGAAAGGGAAAGGCCAGCGTGGAAGTGCGGCGTAGCGCATAGTCGGTTCAAGCTGCGCTTCCAACAGTTTCGGGTTGAAGAGCAGAAAGAAGGGAGACGAGGGGTAGGTTACATCCACTGTATCGATGAAACCGCCGCTGTCGTTCTCCTTGGAGAAGAGCATGGGCGTGCCGTCAATATCGGCGACGAGCTTGTGTGCAGCGATTGTCTGGCGAAAGGCCAGCGATGTTAGATAGGCGTAATCTTCGCCGCCGATGCGGGTCATGTCGGCGGTGAGGTCGCGATCAAATGCCTGGCCGCGTTGTTCGAGTGCCGGATACTCCTTCTCCGCGGCTGCGAGCATTGCGGATTCCGTCATGCCGTTGCGCTGCCAATAGCCGCGTAGCCTGCGGCCCAGATACTCGATGGCATATCCCTCGGTGTAGGCCAGCAGGACATGTCGCTCTATCGGCGTAGCGCTTACGGAGCCAAACGGGACCGTTACGGCCAGGTGTGGGGCAGGACCTTGCGCTCCTCCAAGTGTGCGCGGCATATCGAGCGCATCCATATCTTCAAGCGCGCCGTTGGTCACAAACTGCTGCATTGCATCAGGGGAAAGCTCGGTTGTCGCTCCGGCTGCGTCGGGCACGGCAAGATGAAAGTAACCCCAATCGATGCGGACGTGATCGCCGGACTGGTGCAGCACCGCCTGGTCGCGCGAGCCGACGTTCAACACGGTGAGACCTGCGGTATGCGCCCGGCCCCAGGTGACGGGCTGTGATCCGTCGTTGACCGCAATTTGCGGGTTGACGTCGAGCAGCAGATCGACCTTGTGCGGCTGGCCGTCGGTTGCAATTGCGCTCCAGGAGAGATAGGTGACGGGACGCGAAAGTACGTCGAGATCCTTGGGGAAGAGAGGTGTAAAGAAAGTTACAAGCAGCTCTGTGCCTGCGGCTTCAAAACGATACTTCGTATGCAGAGGCGTGACCTCGACCGACACCTGATGCATCGGCGCAACCTGTGCGTCCTGGTGCAGACGCAGATTACGTCCCATCCAGCGATAGGTATTGCCGTCGATGCGGATAAGGCCGTTCATGTTCTGATCGGATCCCGACCAATGCCTGGTGTTGACGTCGGTGAGGGCATCGCCCATGGACCAGATGCTGAAGAAGGGATCATTCGTGACCAAAGGCACGGCGGGCGGTCGATGCGCAGGTGCAGTCTGACCGCTGGCAGTAACCGCGAGAAGCAGCAGAGGAGCAAGGAACATTGATTTCTTCATTTGGAGTAAAGTGACCTTCCTGCGTGGGCGTTGGCTCTCTGTGGGGTAAAGGGATGTCGCAAGCCCGGCCACGTTGAAGCACGGGCCTATTGTAAACTCTGACGAATGCCGTCGATTCGAGCGCAACTTGAACTCCAGCGACATGAAGAAAGCGATCTATTTTCGATGGCGTACTTAGCGTTGTTCCTGATTGGTAAAAAGTCCGGTCAAACCTGGCTGCAGAAAGTACAGGACATTCAATGATGACTCGCCGTAGCTTTCTGGAGATAGGTGGCACGGCTGGAGCGGCCGCTCTACTGCCTTCCGCTGCGACCATGGGCCAGCCGGAGGCATCGAAAAAGCTCGCGCCCACAGCCTTTCAGCCTCTGAAGTTAGGCGAGATCCGGCCCGCAGGCTGGCTTATACGGCAGCTTCGGATTCAGGCAGATGGTCTGGGCGGGCATCTCGACGAGTTCTGGCCTGACGTAGGTTCGAATAGCGGCTGGCTCGGCGGCACGGGTGAGAGTTGGGAGCGCGGCCCGTATTTTCTCGATGGGCTCGTTCCACTGGCATGGCAACTGGGGGACCCCAGGCTTAAAGCGAAGGCGATGCGCTTCATCAACTGGACGTTGGACAACCAGCAGCCCAGCGGGATGATCGGGCCCGCGAAGAACGATGACTGGTGGCCGAGGATGGTGATGCTGAAGGTCCTCGCGCAATATCACGAGGCGACAGCTGATGCGCGCGTGCTTCCCGTGATGACTCGCTACTTTCACTATCAGCTTGCGGAGCTGCCGAGGCGGCCATTGCAGGAATGGGGCAAGTATCGCTGGCAGGATGAAGTGCTGGTGATCGCGTGGCTGTACGAGCGCACCGGAGACGCGTCGCTGATGCAGTTGGCCAGTTTGTTGCAGGCACAGGGATACGACTGGGTGGGTAGCTTTGTCGACTTCAAGCACAGGGGCGCGATGACGCGTGCCGTGCTCGATGGGGCAAAGACCGCAGGCGATAGATCGATCGCGATGGGGACGCATGGCGTCAACAATGGGCAGGCGCTGAAGACGGCCGCTGTGCAGTATCGGCTGAACGGTAATGCGGCTGCAGGTCGTGCGGGCTTCGATCGGCAGCTCAGTGCGCTGGATCGCTTTCATGGGATGCCAAATGGAATGTTCTCCTGCGATGAACATCTTGGCGGACTCGAACCCAGCCATGGATCTGAGTTGTGCGCTGTGGTCGAGACGATGTACTCGCTCGAAGTTGTGCTCGCTGCCTTCGGAGATCCGGCAGTCGGCGATCGCATCGAAAAGCTTGCCTACAACGCTCTTCCTGGCACCTTCGACGACGCGATGTGGGCGCATCAGTACGACCAGCAGCCAAACCAGATTCAGGTCGGTCTGAATTCGAAGCCGTGGACGACGAATGGGCCGGAGTCCAATCTCTTCGGTCTCGAGCCGAACTTCGGCTGCTGCACGGCGAACTTCCATCAGGGATGGCCGAAGCTGACGTCAAGCTTGTGGATGCGTTCCGACGATGGGGGCCTGGTGGCCGCCGTTTATGCGCCGTGCAAGGTTGAAACTTCGGTCGGGGAAACCCATATATCGCTCAAGGTCGAGACGGAGTATCCGTTCAAGGAGGACATCCGTATCACCGTTTCACCCGCGAAGCCGGCACGTTTCCCGCTGCGGCTACGGATTCCTGCATGGGCACAGGGCGCACGCATCCATGTGAATGGCAAGCTGCTGCAGGTCGCGGCCGACCCGGGTACGTTCGCGAGGATCGAGCGCAACTGGCAGGCAGGCGATGTCATTGAGTTACATCTGCCGATGGTGCCCACGGTATCGCGTCATTTCAATCAGTCGATCGCGGTGATGCGCGGGCCCCTGGTCTTCTCCTTCGATCCTGGCGAGAGCTGGGTGAAGCTGCGGGATCGCGGCATGACGGCGGATTGGCAGATATTTCCGCGAACCGCGTGGAATTATGCGCTGGCGGTGGATGAACAAAGTGCAGCGAGCCTCGAAGTACAGGAATCAGCCCTTGGCGCGAGGCCGTTCGCTGCTTCGCCGGCTGCGGTAAAGCTTCGCGTGAAGGCCCGTCGCCTGGATAACTGGCGCTCCGAGGATGGAGTAGCTGCGTCTCCGCCGAAGGGGTTGCAGCAAAGCACGATCGCCGATGAGACGCTGGAGTTGATTCCGTATGGGGCGGCGAAGCTGCGGATTACGGCCTTTCCGCAGCTCGGGTAAAAAACGATACCTAGGGTCGCTATGCCGACCAACGGCTGGGAGCGGCGTCTTCCTGTGCATAACTTCGGTGGGGGGCAAACGCTGAGCCCGAATAGCGTTCTTCCTGCGAGCGCATATCCCGGGGAACCATCTGCTGTGCATTGGGATCACGCGCCACTACTAGCCAGGCTTCGCGAACGTTTCGTACGCAGGCAATGACTCGTTCAAACTGCCTGCGCGAGGCGGCGTGCGAGGCCTCAAGCGTCATTGTGAACATGCCAGTGTAGAAATCCGCGAGCGCAGCTGCAGGCTCTCCGCCGACATCCGTACGCAGGCGAGCCTGCAGATACATCAGGATATCGATAGCGCGTTTGACAGCGGCGCGGCGACCTATCTCGTCGTGTTCGTCCACGCACTGAGCTGCACGATAGAGAAAGCGAATCGCTCCGTCGTAGAGCGCGATGATGAGTTCGATGCCGTTTGCGCTGCGCAGCGCCTGCTGCTGATATGCGGTTTCCATGGTGTCCTAGCCTTGTTTGGTGTTGTAGCCGGTGAGTGCACTGTAGAGTTCGTTGACTTCGTTCAATTGCTGCGGAATCGACTGCAGGATCTGATTCGCGGCGGTGAGCTCTGATGTGTACTTCGCCTGGTCCGTAGCGATCAATGCATCCTGCGTCGTGATGTTGTTGTTGAGAGTCTTTTCCTGGTTCGAATTTGCAGTCAGGGCAAGACTGATCGATCCCTGGGGACTTTGCGAGCCCAAGTGATCGAGCGAGTTGGTGAACTTTTGCCCAAAGCTGTCCGCGTTCTGCAAGAACCCAACGACGTCGGAGTAGTGGGAGTTGAGAGTGGAATTGAGCGTGGACGTATCGAGACTGAGCTGGCCCGTTTTCGATGCCGTAATTCCGAGTTGATATAGATTCGAGACGGATCCGCTGGCGGTCCCGGACGTCAGCGCAAGAGCAAGTGCGCTCTGTAGTTGGGCCACAATTGGATTTCCGTAGAGCGGCTCGGGCGAGCCGGTGGCGGTATTGCCTTCCTGGGTCGTCAAATCGCCGGCCACCTTGTTATACGCGGTTACAAACGTCTGGAAGGCATTGGTGACGTCGGTGTTGTCATTTGCGATAACCACCTGAATGGGCGTAGATGGCGAGGTAGAAAGCAGCTGAAAGGTGACGCCGGGAATCGCGGAGGAGATCGTATTGGAGCCGCTGTCCACCGCGACTCCGTCCACTGTAAGCTGCGCATCCTGGCCAAGCAGGCCGGTCGAGAGCGCCACGCCGGAACTTGTTGTGGTGTCGGTGAGCGACCCTGTGACCGTGATCTGGCCTGCCACACCGCCGGTGTTGCTTACCAGCGAGAGCCGCGATCCTGTGGTGTCGGAGATGACGCTGGCGCTGACGCCCACGTCAGCCGCGTTGATGGCTGCGGCGTAGGTAGCCAGCGTGTCGCTCGTGCCGCTGACGACGGGAACGGGAACCGAGTGTCCGGAGCCGATCTGGATGGAGAGGGATCCGCTGAGTTTGTCGGTGGCAGCGATGGGAGCCGAGTAGAGTGAAGAGCTCTGAGCCAGTTTTGTTACTACGACGGAGTGGCTGCCGGCACTCGCCGTTGGGCCGGCAGAGGTGAGTGAAAGGACGTTGGTGTTGGAGCTTGAGCCTTCCTTTTCTGCGAGCACTCCCTGAAAGTCGGTCAGGGAGAGCAGGCTTGTGCTCAAGCTGGCCAGATCCGTACCAATCGAAGTGAGTGCGGTATCGTCCGCCTTCAACGCGGTCAGCTGTGAATTCCAGGGGTTTTCAATCAGCTTCAAATTGCCGACGATGCTGGCGACTGTGCTGGCTACATCGAAGCCCGCGCCGCTGGTGGCCGATCCGAAATTGAGTCCTACGACTGACATGTTTACCTTATCGGCGCGATTGGTAACTTCGGTAGCAACTCGGCTTCCATTTATCTGAATGGCCAGATTAGAAAATGTTAAAGGCGGTCTCCCGGGAGAGGAGAGACCGCCTTCGGTTAGGTGAGGAAAGGGTTTACAGTCGGGCCTGATCGCTCAGGCCGCCTGGATTATTGCAGCAGCTTGAGAACTTCCTGCTGGACGCTGTTGGCCTGGGCCAGAGCGCTGATACCGGTCTGCGACAGGATCTGATATTTGGCGAGGTTGGAAGCAGCCTGGCCGTAGTCGGTTGCGCTGATGGAGCTCTGAGCTGATGTGAGGTTGACCTCTTCCGAGCTGGCTACGCTCGAAGCAGAAGTAAGTTCGTTGACGTCGGCGCCGATCGTGCCGCGTTGGTATGCGACATCGGCGATGGCATTGGTTACAGAACTGAGTACGTTGGAGGCAGTCAGTGCAGTCAGAGTCGATACATGGCTATCGGTAAAGTCGACGCCCGCGCCCGGAACACTCAGGGTCGAATCGGTGAGGGTGCCTGTCACGGAGAGGTTGTCCAGAGAGGGCGTGGTGCCGGCCGGTCCGGTAAGAGTTACAGCGTTGGTGGTGGTGTTATACGCCGCCGTTACGCCTGCCGTAATGAAGGCAGCATTCTGGTTGATCGCGTTGGTGAGCTGGGAAGCCGTTGTGCCTGCCCGGACCACAAGCGAAGCGGTCTTGGCCGTCGCACCCGTTCCTACCGCGACATTCAGCGTTCCGGAGAACGTATCTGAAGGGTTGAGCAGGGAAAGCGTGCTGAACCCTGCCGCGATGGCGGCTCCGCCCGATGCAGCCGTACCGGTAACGAGGTTGGTAACTGCACCCGGCGCACCGCCGCTGACGTCGGTGAGGCTGGATGCCCCCGTGACGGTGAGGGCCGCTCCGTTGGCGTTGCCGGTGATGGTCAGCACCTTGCTGGTGGTATTGAATGCAGCGGTGATGCCTGCTGCAGCCAGCGTGGTGTTGGCAGTGATGGCCGCTGCTGCCTGGGTTCCAGTGAGGCCGCCGACAGAGATGGCCTGACCACCTACGGTCAACGTCTGACTGACTCCGAAGGTATCGGTTGCGGAACCAAGCGCGGAGAGCGTGTAGGTTCCGGCGGCTGGCGCCGTACCTGCTACACCGGCGTTGTCCGTAACGGTACCGCTGGTGCTTGCCGTGGTGTCGGCCAGTGTGCCGGTGATGGTGATCGCCGTCGTGTTCTTGTCGCCGGTGAAGTTGAAGATTGGATTGTTTGCGGTACCGCCTGCGGTCGCTACAGCGAAGTTCGTGCCGCTCTGGCCTGCAATCGCCTGCGCAATCGCATACTGAACCGTTCCCGGGGTGCTTGCCGAGCCGAGCGTTGAAGCGGCCGGCACGGTGATGGTCAGTGAGCTGGAGCCCTGGGTGAGGATGATGGTGCCCGCGAAGGTATCGCCGCCGAGCGCGCTGGCGACGGTGAGGCTGCCGGTGGCAGCGGTACCGGTGCTCGCGGTCGTACCGACCGAGCCGGATACTGCGGCGGAAGCAGTTGTGTCGCTGAGTGAGGTGCCGGTAAAGGTCACCGCGTTGGCCGCGGCATTTGCGCCCGAGGTAGGACCGGTGATCGTCAGCACGCCGCTCGAAACCGCTGCAGTGAGGCCTGCAGAGGTAAAGCTACTGTTAGCCGACAACTGAGTTCCCAGCGTTGCGAGAGTCGTGCCCGGCGCAACGGTGATATTGACCTGGTTGCCGCCGCCAACTTCGAAGGAGAACTGACCGCCAAGCGTGTCGCTCGATGCCGCCGGAGTCAGCGTGTATACGCCCGCAACTTTGGTGGTCGCGATACCAGCCTGCAAGGTGACAGGAGTCAAGGTAGTGTCGACAGGAGTGTTGCTTGCAGTGGTCCCGACCGACTTCGTCGCCAGTTTCCCGACGAAGTCTGTGTAGGTGTTCAGGCCGCTTGACGTACCGTCGGTGACAACAATGTTTGTCGCCGTGGAGCTAAAAACGCTCCGGCTGTTGAAGTTTGTGGTGGCGCCGATGTTGCCGATTTGGGTCAGGATGTTCTGATATTCATTGTTCGCCGAGCTGACCTGCGCATCGGTGAGTGTACCGTTGGAGGCTTCCGTCGCCAGCGTAACGGCGCGGTCAAGCAGGCTGGTCACCTGGGAGAGCGCGCCATCAGCGGTCTGCAGGGCTCCGATACCGTCGGTTGCATTGGCTGCTGACTGGGTGAGGGCAGCCGCGTTCGCGGTAAGGCCGTCAGCTACGGCCAGTCCCGCAGGATCGTCTGCGCCGGAGTTAATACGTGAACCGGAGGAAAGTTGCTGAAGGGTGGATTGCAGCTTTGACTGCGTCGAATTGATGTTGTTCTCGGCATAAAGCGCGGCGATGTTATTGAGAATACTTAACGACATGGTCTGGCTCCTGATGGATCTGAATTAGGTGCAAGCTCATCGCCCGCTCCGACCGAATCCACCACTCCAATTTCCGTGAGCGGGAGGCTTCGCGTTCCCAGACATCATCGGCACCCCGGTTCGGCACTTTAGTAATTTCCCGACGAATTCTCTCTTGACCTCCAGTCGCGTTTAGCATTTATCCTCTTCCGCCGATAAAGAGTGAGAAGGGAACTATCAGACATGATTGAACTCACACGGCTCAACGGACAAAAGCTGTACGTCAACTGCGATCTGCTGAAATATGCGGAAGCCTCCCCGGATACAGTGCTTACCTTGCTCACCGGCGACAAGCTAGTAGTGCGCGAATCCTGTAACGAAGTCATAGCGCTTGCCATCTCGTTTCGTGCGCGCATCCTTGGCGCGGCGTGGCCCGACAGCTCCGCTGCACCGGCTGCCCTGCGCACTCACCTCGTTTTGAATCCACCGCCGAAGGACAGCCAGTCCTAACCATTCGTTCGATTTGAGGCTACTTTTTTATGGATATAGCCAGCATCGGGGGCGTACTGCTCGCGATCATCGGAATTCTCGGCGGCCTGATGATGGAGGGCGGAAGCATCGCCCAGGTCACGCAGCCCACGGCAATGATGATCGTGCTGGGCGGAACTCTGGGAGCAGTGATGCTCCAGTTTCCACTCAATATCTTCGTCGCAGCGATGAAGCAATTCTTTCGTGTCTTCTCCTCGGCGACTACGGATGGAGAAGTAATCATTCAGCAGTTGGTCGCCTTCGCCGTCCAGGCGCGCAAGAGCGGCATCCTCTCACTCGATGACGATCTGGAGTTGGTGACGGATCCTTTCCTCAAGCAGACACTCATGCTTGCTATCGACGGAACAGAGCCAGCCGCTGTACGCCAGATCATGCGCCTGGAGCTGGAAAACAAGGCCGAGGGAGAAGAACGCATTCCTCAGGTGTTTGAGTCCGCCGGTGGATTTGCACCTACGGTCGGTATCATCGGCGCCGTCATAGGACTGATTCAGGTCATGCAAAAGCTGGATAACATCGCCGAAGTAGGGCACGGTATCGCCGTCGCCTTTGTCGCGACGATCTACGGCGTAGGCCTGGCCAACCTCGTCTTTCTGCCTGCGGCGGGTAAGCTGCGCCTCCGCCAGCAGGAAGAGCAGATGGTGAAGGAGATGATGCTCGAAGGCGTAATCTCTATCCAGGAAGGCATGAATCCGCGCATGATCGAGATCAAGCTGCGCACCTACCTCTTCGAAAGCAGCACAAAACCGAGCGTGCTGCCGGGAGTTGCATAATGCGAAAAAAGCGCACCGGACGCGTAAGCCATGATCGTTGGCTGGTCTCGTATGCGGACTTCATCACGCTGCTGTTCGCATTTTTTGTCGTCCTCTTTGCGACCAGCCAGTCGGATAAGCATAAGAAAGCTGAACTAGCCACATCCATCCAATCGGCCTTCAGCGAGATGGGCATCTTTCAGCCGCGCTCTGCCCAGGCGCGGCTTCGCGAAAGAGTTGGCGCTGCCGGAGGCGCAATGGCTCCCGATCTCGATTGGCATCATTCGATGAGTGAGGACGCGTTGTTGAGCGTCGAGCAGCGCATCGAACAAAGTGCCCAGAGGGAGATAGCCAGCGGCATCCTATCGGTTCACGAGTCAGCCGACGGATTGGTGATCTCGCTCGAAGAAGCAGGTTTCTTCGATTCCGGTGCGGCGGAGATCCGGCCTGCAGCCCTGCCTGTACTCGATCGCATCGCCGCAGCGCTACCGGGATCGACCATGCGTATCGAAGGCCACACGGACAACGTGCCCATCCATACCGCGCAGTTCGCGTCCAACTGGGAGTTGTCCAGTGGGCGTGCCAGCAGCATCGCCAGGCTTCTTCTTCTGCATGCAAACGTCCATGCAGATCGTCTCTCCGTTGCAGGCTATGCTGAATTTCATCCGGCCGCCAGCAACGCTACACCCGAAGGCCGAGCGCGCAATCGCCGCGTCGACATTATTCTCCTGAGGGAGTCCACGGAGTAGGTTTGCGCGACGCATCTGGCCCCGTTAACCCGACGTCTACTCCCACTCAATCGTGCCCGGCGGCTTCGACGTAATGTCGTAGACGACGCGGTTGATGCCGCGCACCTCGCTGACGATTCGGCTGGAGATCGTGCGCAGCACCTCATACGGAAGCGGTGCCCAGTCTGCCGTCATGCCGTCTTCGCTCTCGACGGCACGCACGCAGCACGTGTACCCATACGTCCGCTGATCGCCCATTACGCCAACCGATTTCACCGGAAGCAACACCGCGAAGGATTGCCATACCTTGCGATAAAGTCCGGCCGCTTTGATCTCTTCGACAACGATTGCGTCGGCCTCCTGCAATAACGCGACGCGTTCCGCGGTCACCTCGCCCAGAATGCGCACGGCGAGGCCGGGCCCGGGGAATGGCTGCCGCTCAAGAATCTCCTCAGGCATACCGAGATCGCGCCCAATGCGGCGGACCTCATCCTTAAACAGATCGCGCAGCGGCTCGATCAGTTTGAGCTTCATGTCAGCCGGCAGTCCACCCACGTTGTGGTGGCTCTTGATGGTCTGCGACGGCCCTTTCACACTCGACGACTCGATGACGTCCGGGTAAAGCGTACCCTGTACAAGCCAGGCAATCTCTTCGCCTTCATGCTTCTCGGACTCGAAGATCTTCTTGGCTTCATCGTCAAAGACAGCAATGAATTCCCCGCCGATCACCTTTCGCTTGCGCTCGGGATCAGTGACGCCGGCGAGTCCCGCGAGGAAGCGTTCGCTCGAGTCGACGGCCACGACACGCAGGCCGAGCTGCTCGCGCATCGTCTTCTGTACTTTGTCGAACTCGTCTTTGCGCAGCACTCCGTTGTTGACGAAGATGCAGGTCAGCCTGTCGCCAATCGCGCGCGCCACCAGCACCGCTGCCACGCTCGAGTCCACCCCTCCCGAGAGACCGCAGATTGCGTGCCCGTCGCCCACTTGCTTGCGGATTCGCTCCACGGTGGACTGGATGAAATGTTCCGGCGTCCAATCCGCCTTCGCGCCGCATATGTCTAGCACGAAGTTGCGCAGCAGCTCCATCCCTTGCCGCGTGTGCGCGACCTCAGGATGAAACTGCACGGCCCATATGCGGCGCGCCTCGTTCGCAATTCCCGCCAGAGCATTCGATGTCTTAGCCGTCAGCACGAATCCGTCCGGCAACGTCTTCGCCTCATCGCCGTGGCTCATCCATACATCGAGCGTGCGCGGCAGACCACGAAACAGCGATGTCTCTGCGACTACATCGACCTGTGCGTGACCGTACTCGCGTGCCGGCGCCGGCTCGACCGATCCGCCCAGATGATGCACGATGAACTGCAACCCATAGCAGATGCCGAGCACAGGTACGCCCAGCCCAAGCACCGCAGGATCGGCTGCAGGTGCATCCGCGTCGTACACCGACGACGGTCCGCCGGAGAGAACGATGCCAAGCGGTGCCAGAGCGCGGATCTGCTGAAGGGGCGTGGTGCAGGGAAGTACCACGGAAAAAACATTGAACTCGCGGATGCGGCGCGCGATCAGCTGGGTATACTGCGACCCAAAATCCAGAATGACGATTGTCGAGGTGTCCACACCTCAGATTGTAAACGGCGCATCCGCCAGCCAGGTCTAGTTCGGATCCTTACCGCGCGTCTTCTGCACGCCGGTCAAGATACCAAGCCCCAGCAGAATAACCACCGTCGCCACGATATACGCCTGCGGAATATGCATCAGGTGCGCGAGATAGGCGACGCCGGCGATAAGAATGAGGAAGCCCACTGAATAAATTCCGAATGACATAACGTTCTCCCGTACAAATGCAATGGTGTCATCGCATTGGATGCGCAATTCTGCCGTTACGCGGAACATTCGCCTTAGTAAATCGGCGGTTCACCAGGCGGACGCGTCTTCCAGCGTCGATGCATCCAGAGCCATTGCGAGGGGTACTCACGAATCACGCCCTCCAGCACGGCGGTGAAGCGAGCTGTATTCTCAGCCGCATCGGCCTCGGCGTCGCCAGTGGCCGCCAGATCCAGCTCAGGATAGAACCGCAGTACATATTGGCGCTCTGCCTCCTCCCACACTAGGAAGCCTGGCAGTACGGCAGCGCCCGTCTTCGCTGCTACGCGAGCAAGCCCTGACGCCGTACACGCTTCCACGCCGAAAAACGGGACAAAAAGACCCTGCGGCGGTGTCATGTTCGTATCCATCAGGATGCCGACCGTCTCGCCCGCCCGCATGGACGCCAGCAGACCACGCGCAAAATCATCCTTATGCAGTACCCGATTTCCATGCATGCAGCGAATCCGATTAACCATCCGGTCGACCAGTGGATTGTCCAGCCGCCGAATCACCATACCCATCGGGTAGCCCGCCAGCGAGTGATAAAAGCTCGAAAGCTCCCATGCGCCAAGGTGCCCCGTCAGTACCAGCACGCCCTTGCGCCGTCCTCGGGCGGCCAGATAATGGTCCAGCCCTTCGTAACGAATGAAGCGGCTCGCAGAGGCAGCAGTGTAGCCCGACATCTTGCAGAACTCAGCCAACAACCAGCCCAGGTTGCGGTACTCCAGCCGCAACAGCCGGATTCGCTCCGCCTCCGTCATCTGTGGAAATGCCAACTGAAGGTTACGCAAGCCTGCATTCCGCAGACGCCCGAGCAGCTTGTAAGCGAGCGATGCGATCGCCACGCCCGCGCTCCGTGCAACGGCTCTCGGCAAAATCCCCAGCGTATGCAAGAAGAGCCACACCGCAAAGAATTCGAGCCAATGTCGAAGGGTAGGCTTCGTCGTCCGCTCGACGGGCAACTGGGAGGTTCTGGTCAAGCTATTAGTCTAACGGGTATCTTCCGAAGACCGTGGAGATACGCGGCTGACTACAAAGTCACCGAAACATGAAAAAGCCGTCGGCGACGACGCCGACGGCTTTTGTATTTCTATGCCGCGTTACTGAGCGTCTTTGGAGGCGACAAAAGCGCGCGCCACTGTGTGGACAAAGGGCTTCGCGTTCTGAGGCACAACCTGCTTGCCTTCGAGGATGGTCTCGAAAGGCAGGTCAGCGCCATACTCGGCACGCGTGTCGTCATGATTCTGCGACAGAACGGTGCCGTCAAGGTCTAGACCAGCGAAAAGGCCCTTGGAGCGGGAGTAGGTCAGAAACTGAGCATTGAGCTTCCAATCGGTTCCTGCCTGAGCGTTCCGACCCACGGGACCGGCCGAAGCGGCGGCATCGGCGCCGAGCTTGACCTTGTTCTTCAGCATCGCCTGCAGACCGTCATGATTCATCGCGATCAGCACCAGGTCGGTCGACTGCCCGCCAATCTGCCAGCCAAAACTTCCGCCTTCGAGCTTGACGAATACCGGTGCACTCCAGCCATTGGGTGTGCGGCAGGTTGCCACGCCTTGTCCATATTGAATTCCGACCGTGAGCGCGCCCTTCTTATACTTGGGGATCACAGTCACGCAGGCTGCACCGCGCAGAATTCCCTCTGGAATTCCTTTATCAGGCGTGCCCACGATTTCGGTGATGACCGCTTGCGCATTGTTCAGGCGCTCGGTCAATTTGGATGTGTCGGCCTGCGCGAGGCAGGAGAGCGAAGTCGTAGCCAACACCGCAGCACAAAGAATTCCGGAGAGTCGTTTCATTTTCATTACCTTTCACGTTCAGTAGGATGTTCTGCCTTACTCAGGCATACTCAAACTCTTTCGTTCCAATCATTTCATGGCCCGCAACGAGCTGGTGCACACCCTCCATACGATGGGTCGATGTGGTTGTGAGTTGCCCACCTGTAAGGGAAAAGGGATATCA
The DNA here is from genome assembly GCA_035943695.1 of Acidobacteriaceae bacterium. Classification (GTDB taxonomy): domain Bacteria; phylum Acidobacteriota; class Terriglobia; order Terriglobales; family Acidobacteriaceae; genus Edaphobacter. The sequence goes on from DASZBW010000031.1 coordinate 129,127, forward strand.
GGCATGAACGGCCTGCCCGAGCCCACGAGCTCCGAGGCCAAAAAATGGGGGCTGCAAGAGTCCCTCAGCTTGCGCTGAGCGGCCTTGTAGCCCCTCTCCCAGGTCTGTGTTGCAAAGTCATCATGCGACAACACCGCATAAGCAACAACGGTACGAAGGTCTAGAGGCTTTCGTAACCAAAATGTTAACTAATAACTAACTACACGACTCGCACCGATCCAGCTAGTTGAGTAATTAGTTTTCGGGAAATAAGCTATTTATTATCAGTCGAATTGGGTAAACGGATGGACGGTAAGCGCAATGCGATTATTCACACCTACCTTGCGCATCAGCCGTCCGATGTGAGCCTTCACGGTACCTTCGTCAATGCCCAGCGACTTCGCAATGTCGCGATTCGGCTGTCCCTCACGCAACAGCATCAAGATCTCCGTCTCGCGCTTTGTAAATTTCGGAACTTCCGCTGCCGTCTTTGACCCGCCAGCCTGCATGTCAAGCAGTCGCGAAAGAATCTTGCGCGGAGCCCACACCGATCCATCCCGCACCATCTCGATCGCCATGCGCATCTCCGCCTCTTTCGCGCTCAGCGTCAGGTAGCCCTTCGCGCCTGCTCCGATCACGCTCTGGATATACTCCGGCGAGGTGTCGTTGCCCAGCACGATCAGGTTTAGCGCAGGCCGCACCTTGCGAAAGGTTGCGATCAACTCCATCAGGTGCGTCGTGCACTCGGCATCGATCAGCACCAGGCACAGGTTCGCGTCATCGAGCGCGCCGGGGATCGAGAGATGCACTATCTCGGTCTGCATCGATTCGCTGAAGATCACCTTCAACCCCAGCACGCGCAAAGGGTCCGTCGCTACCACGCCGATGCGATCCGGGCGCATTGGAAGAGCTTCATCCACAGCTTTCAGCCTCTACGTTCTATTCCTTTAACGGAGGTTGCGATCGGTCGCATATTGGTCTCGCCGATTCGTTAGAATGCGCCTGGACTATAGCTTGGGAAGCACGATGCCCTGCTGGTTCTGGTACTTTCCATTGCGATCGGCGTAGCTGACCTCGCACACCTCGTCGGACTGGAAGAACAGAATCTGGCAGAGTCCCTCATTCGCGTAGATGCGCGCGGGCAGCGGCGTGGTGTTCGAGATCTCGAGCGTCACATACCCCTCCCACTCGGGCTCGAACGGCGTCACGTTCACGATGATGCCGCAACGCGCATACGTCGATTTGCCCACGCAGATCGTCAGCACGTCGCGAGGGATCTTGAAGTATTCCACCGACCGCGCCAGCGCGAAGGAGTTGGGCGGAACGATAATGCTGGACGCCTGCACGGTCACGAAGGAGCGTTCATCGAACGCCTTCGGATCGATGATCGCGGAGTTCACGTTGGTGAAGATCTTGAATTCATCCGAGACGCGGAGATCGTAGCCGTAGGATGAAAGCCCGTAGGAGATGCAGCCGTTCTTCACCTGCTTCTCGCTGAACGGGGAGATCATGTTGTGTTCCGTTGCCTGTTGCCGGATCCAGCGGTCGCTCTTGATAGCCATGCGAGGGGGTTCACTCTCTTTCGCGGTGTGCAAATTGATTGCAGGGAAGTATTCAAGCCAAATCTTACGGCAGCCCCGGCGCGTTGACAATCCTGGGCTTAGTTCCTAACATCACCACAGCGGGAGAGCGCCAGGCAGAGCACCACGCTGAGCTCAATAAATTGCGCGAGAGAGGCGGCCCAACGTGATCAAGCAGGACCTCATCCAGAAGGTCGTAGAGCGAACCGGACTTCCCCGGACCAAGGCGGAAGACGCCGTGGACGCCATCTTCGACAGCATGAAGAAGAGCCTGATTGCGGGCGACCGGATCGAGCTGCGCGGATTCGGCGTGTTCACAGTCAAGCCTCGCAAGACTGGCATTGGACGCAATCCCCGGACCGGCGCCGAGGTGTCCATCGCCCCGGGCAAGGCAGTCCGCTTCAAGCCCGGCAAAGAACTCCACCTGATGGACCAGCCCGCAGCCTAGCGCAGTCCAGGTGCCCGGCCCACCCGCTGCGGCGAAGTGCCTGAGCGCCACGGCCTGCCACCCAAGGCTGCCAGCGCTCCAACAAATTCAGAAAAGAGCATAGCGCATGGATCTCTTTAGCAAGGCACAGGCCGCGGTCGCGGCGATCCAGGCCCGCACCGAAGTGACTCCGCAGATCGGCATCATCCTGGGTTCCGGACTGGGAGCGTTCGCTGCCAAGGTCCAAGATGCAGTTTCCATCCCCTACGCACAGATCGCCCACTTTCCTCAGTCGACAGTCGAGGGACATTCAGGAAAGCTAGTCCTCGGAACAATCGCAGGCGTACCCGTCGTCGTCATGCAGGGCCGCGTCCACGCGTACGAAGGCTACAGCATGGAGCAGGTAACTTTTCCTGCGCGTGTACTCGGCATGCTCGGCTGCCGCACCTTGATCGTAACCAATGCGGCCGGAGGCATCCGCGCCGACATACCGCAGGGCTCGCTGGTCGTCCTCTCGGATCACATCAACCTCACCGGCGCCAATGCCGCCTCGGGTCCAAACGAACCGCGCTTTGCCCGCACTCTGACCGCAGGCCAGCGCTTTTTCGATATGTCCACCGCTTACTCTCCCGAACTGCGCAAGCTGGCACAGACTGCAGCAACGAAGCAGGGAATCGCACTGACCGAAGGCGTCTACCTCGCCGTGCTCGGCCCCAGCTTCGAGACGCCCGCCGAGATTCGCGCCTTCCGCACCCTCGGCGCCGACCTGGTCGGCATGTCTACTGTGCATGAGGTGATCGTTGCACGTCACATGGGGCTCGCCGTCCTCGGAATCTCCCTGGTCACCAACATGGCCGCTGGCGTAACCAATCAGGAAATCCACCACGAAGAAGTGATGGAGACAGGCCGCCGGGTGGAGCAACAATTCACTGGCCTGCTGACTGCGCTCATCCCGCAGATTGCCGCGCGCCAACTCGAGTCACCCACGTCTCCAAATTAGTTCGGGCTCGATGCAACGTCTTCCATTCCGCCGAGCCGCGTCACCGCCTCACGTGCCTCACCCGCAGCCTGCTTGCGATCCGGTTTCTCCGCGCTGAACACGATCGGCCCATCCGCGATGCAAATGTTTACTTCAATTCCGCGCAGCGAGAGCAGACGAAAGATGTGCGGGAACAGTTGCACCTCATCGCCCCAGAATGCAAGGTCATCTTCCACCGTAATCCCAGGGCCATTCTGCCGCGTGAGCCGGTAGCGAATAAACGCCGCCGTAACCGGCAGTCCCACGTCGATTGTCTGTGCCAGGGCACCCCCATGAAACGGCAGCACCGAAAGCCCATTGCTCGTAGTGCCCTCCGGGAAAAGAACAATCGGCAACCCCGCCCCCGCTGCTGCATCGAGGCCGCTCCTCGCACGCAGGGCAGAGCCGCCTCGGCCTCGTTCGACATACACCGTTCCCGCCATCGTCGTCATCCACCCAATCAGCGGCACCTCCGCCAGTTCAGCCTTCGAGACAAACACGCACCTGTGCTGCGCCGCGAGCGAGACAATATCCAGGTAGCCAAGGTGGTTCGAGATCACAACTCCATGCTCAGGGAAGACGCCCTCCACTCGAATCGCTATATCCATGGCGCGCGTCATGCGCATACAAAACCGGTGCAGCCACTCCGCACGAGCCTCTCGTGTGCCCGGCCGAATCACGATCAGCTCCGCCGCGCCGTACAAAAAAATCGCACTCAGCTTCGTGAGCTTTGCCACCGATCTCAACAGAACAATCAATCCGGCCTCTCCACTTCAGGGAACGCCCAGGCGAATTCCGCCCACAAAGCAGCATCGTGACGCGCCCACAGTTTATCCTGTTGCTGTGCCCCAGACCTCCGTCGTCCCCGTACATCACAACTGGATCTATCGCCGAGGGGTGCTCCCGATCCTTGCCCTTCTACGCATGGGAGCCACGCCGCGTCGCCTCGCATGGAGCATCGCCGTCGGCCTGCTGATTGGCCTCAACCCCGTCATCGGCACCACCACAATCATGTGCCTCGCTGCGGCCGGATGTTTTCGCCTGAACGTTGTCGCATCGCAGATCGCGAACCACGCCATGTTTCCCCTTGAACTTGCGCTGGTCATCCCATTTATCAAGTTAGGCTCGCGAGTCTTTGGTACAGCAGCGATGCCTCTTTCCCCAGCCCTCTTTCTTCACGCGGCGCGCACTGCGCCCATCGCTCTTACTCGCCAGCTCTGGCTCTGGGAATGGCACGCCTTCGTCGCCTGGTCCGCTATAGCCGTCGTTTCCACTCCGTTGATCGCATTTGCCCTCACGCCCATGCTGCGACGCATGCTCACGCGGATCCAGAAACACGAGTACCCGGTGGTGCCGCTCACGGACCTCTAGCTCGTCAGCCTGCTCAGTTGCCGTGATAAGCCGGTACAGGATCCGCCGACCGAATCCATGCCGTATAGATCAGGTCACGCAGCTTCGTCGCTCCCGCAGCGAGCCGCTCGTCGACGAATGCCTTTCCTTCCGGAGCGCCCGCGCCCCTGAACCCGCCTGCCTTGTCGAGTTGATACGTCTTCTCTATCAAGGAATTCGAGTGGCGCAGGTATTGCATAAAGTCCGTGAAAACATCCTGAATCACCTGAGGCTTCGCGGGCACCAGTCCTGAAAAATCCACCTCCGTGATATTTGCGTGTACAAAGTCGCTCTCGAACCGCGCATGAATTTTTTTATCCGTTGGATAGCCGTTGGGATTAGGACCGGTCCACCCGTTGTACTGAATGGAGGCGTGCATAGGTTGAGAGCCGTCCGCAACAAAATGGCCGAGAATGCCAGCCAGGTAGACAATCTGCGCCTCCACTGGCCTTGTATCCTTGCCGCCATTTTGCAGATAGCGGTACTCGTACATCGCCGCCTGCAGTGCCTCGTAGTCCTCGTCGACAGCATAGGGAAGCATGCCCATCTTCTCCGGCGTCATCGTCAGCTCCGGGTGCTTCGGCTGTGCCGCCTGCAGCTGTCGAATATAGTCGTACCGTCTTTTCGGAAAAGGACCAGCCAGCTCAGCCCACTCAAGGTTGAGCTCATGGTCTGCTTCTTTCGCTGCATTCAACTCCGGCACAGCGTACGACCGCCACTGTTGATCCGGAACGGGACCGTAGAAGTAGAGAGCGTCCAGCGCGCCATACGAACGCAGAAACTCAGGTACATCCGCTGGCAAAGTCTTTCCCGCGACCTGGTCGATCATCGAGTGGCCGTCATGTCCCCACGCAAAGCCCTGCTGCACAAACATCGCCGGCAACAACATCAGAATTGCCGCGGCACGCATCACACCCGGAAGGATTCGCATGCCGGTAGTATATCCACGAATCGTCAATCAATGGTGCTCCTCCGCGCGCCGGGTGGGGGCCCGTCCATGCGCAGCCAGGCAATACAATCCCCCTCGCTTATACGAGAACTTCGATCGACTCAGCAGCAACCGAGCCGAAGACCTGGCGATACCGCTCGATCTCTCTCTCGGGCCCCGTAGCTTTGCGCGGATTGTCGCTCAACTTGATGGCAGGCCGCCCCTCCACTGATGTGAGTTTGCAGACCAGGCTGATCGGCTCCAGATCGTGCTTACCCTGCGGATGGAAGCCACGAAAATCATTGGTCAGCAGCGTACCCCAGCCAGCGGAAAATCGTATGCGCCCGTGAAAATATTCATGCAGCCGCAAAATGTCGTCCACATCCAGCCCATCCGACGCGATCAGCCGTTTCCGCCGTGGATCACGTCCGCGCGCGATCAGCCACCGAATGTACTCATCTCCGGCGACGAATGGATCCTTCGAGTCGACCCGCTGTCCGGTCCAATCCGCCACCCAGTCCGGCGCTCCCTCCAGAAACTGCGTGGTCCCAAACGTATCCGGCAGCAGGATCAACAACTCACCGCCATAGCTCTTCTGCCATAGCTCCAGAACCTCATACTGCGAGCCATGCAGCACGTCGTCATCTTCCCCTGCCAGCGCAGCCAACGCCATCGGCAGCTCATGCGCGTTCGTGCCCATCGCCTCCAGATCATGCTTATACGCCAGGTATGTGTTCGATGTGCCGGAGAGACTTTCACCCAGCGCCGCACCCATCGTCTGCACCACATATTCCTGCCACAAAAAGCTGTGACGTCGCCGCGTGCCGAACTCCGAAATCCTCACCTCAGGCACACCGCGCAACAACTCAATCTTGTCCCACAGCCGAGTCTTGGCCCGCGCATACAGGATGTCGAGTTCCATCTCGTTCAACTGCGCCAGCGACGCTCGCGTCCGCATTTCACTCACCAACGCCAACGCGTAGACCTCCCACATCGTTACCTCGGTCCACAAGCCGCTGAAGCGCAACAGCAGCTGTCCATCGCACTCCGTAATTTCGTAGTCGGAAAGCCGAAAGCCCGTCTCCAGCCAGGCCAGAAACGCCGGCTCGAAGATCTGCCGCGTGCCATAGAACGTATTGCCCGCCATCCAGATCAGTTCCGACCGCCGAAACTTCAACCCGCGCACGTGCTCCATCTGGGCAATCAGCGCGTGCCTGTCGATCTCCTCCGCAAGCCGCACGCGCGTCGTCCGATTCACCACCTCGCTCGTCACCTGCACCGACGAAAAATTCTTCCAAATAAACTGCAGCATCAGCAGCTTGTAGAAATCCGTATCGAGCAGAGAACGAACGATAGGGTCCAGCTTCCAGTTATGGTTGTGCGCTCGTTCCGCCAGGTTCACGTTCATGCAACCAGCCTATCAATTACCCGCCGTCGAGAATGGAGTGATTCGCACTTCAGCTAAGACAGAACGCGTTGCGAACGAACTCAACCGAGCAATTCCGCGCAGGCCAAAGCAGAGAAGACAGCCCGCCGCAGAAAGCCCGGGGCTGGCCAAACAGAAAATTTTTGTGAGGGGAGGGAAGTGGTGCGCCCGAGAAGATTCGAACTTCTGACCTACAGCTTCGGAGGCTGCCGCTCTATCCAGCTGAGCTACGGGCGCGCACCTTAAGCCTAGCACGGTCTGCAGCTGCTTGGCGGTCGCCAGCTTGACATCACATCGCAGATACCTGAGCATCGACACGGCTGCCGCGTGCAGCATTCAGCCGCAGGCAACTATGCCCGTCGCCATAGACTCTCCGGGGAAAACAGATGAAGTTCCATCCTTTGAAACTGAAATCCATCCTGCAGCGCGCGGCCTGTTCCGCCTTCGTAACTTTGCTTGCACTCGCCGCTCCTCCTACACATGCGCAGATGGGTGATATGCCGATGCCGTCCGCCAAGGCCACCCCCACCTTAGCCAGCGAAGCCGCCACCGCTACCGTCGCCCTCGGCGGTGCCACCATCGAGATCCACTACAACACGCCGCACATGCGCGGCCGCAAGATCATGGGCGAGTTGGTGCCCTATGGCAACGTCTGGCGAACCGGAGCAAACCCGGCCACTACCGTCGTCACCTCTGCACCTCTGATGTTTGGCAAGCTCCTGGTCCCCGCCGGCACGCATACTCTCTACACCCTGCCGTCCGAAGACGCATGGCAGCTTATTCTCAACAACCAGACCGGTCAGTGGGGGACCGTATATAAACCCGAGATGGATCTCGGCCGCATCCCGATGCAGTCGCAACCAATGTCAACTCCGCAGGAAGTCATGAGCATCACCTTCGAGCACACCACCACGAACTCCACCCAGCTGCACATTCGCTGGGAGACCACGGACCGCTACGTCACCATCACCAGGCCATAGCCCAGAAGGCCCAGACGGTTCCTAGTGCGAGCTCCACGTCTTATCGCTCGAGTTGCACAGCCGCTCCAGCGTGCAGTCCGCGCACCTCGGCTTGCGAGCTACGCATATCTGCCGCCCGTGAAAGATGATCTGGTGCGAGTACTCAATCCACTTCGCCTGCGGAATCACCCGCATCAGATCCTGCTCCACCTTCTCCGGGGTCGTCTCCTTCGTCAGTTCCAGCCGCCGCGAAATCCGCAGCACATGCGTATCCACCACCACACCCACCGCGATGCCGTACCAGCTTCCCAGCACCACATTCGCAGTCTTGCGCGCTGCACCTGGTATGCGCAGCATCTCCTCCATGGTTCGCGGAACCTCGCCGCCAAACTCCTCCGTCACCACCCGCCCCGCACCCTTGATGGACTTCGATTTATTGCGAAAGAACCCAGTCGTCCGCACCAGGTCTTCAAGCTCTGGCAAGGAAGCCGCCGCCATAGCCTTCGGTGTAGGGAACGCCGCAAACAGCGCAGGCGTAGCCAGGTTAACCCGCACATCGGTACACTGCGCCGAAAGTATCGTCGCCACCAACAGCTCCCAAGCATTGCGATGATTCAGCGCGCACACCGCCTGCGGATACGCCTTCTCCAACCCATCCAGAATCGCTGCCACCCGCTCCGGAGCCAGCGGCCGCACAGTCTTCCCGCGCTTCACCTTAGCCGCCACAGGCTCGGTAGCAGCAAGCGCCCGCGCCTTCGCTCCCACCGGCGAGATCGAAGTCCGCGCCACAGCCTTTGCCAGCGCTTTCTTGGAAACCTTCACCAGCACTATTTTCTTTGTGGCCATCCCGCCCCCACACCCTCTTCAACTCAAGTCCGCGAGGTGCACAACTACTTCACCCCAGCCGATCCAGCATCTCCATCGCAGGTACCCGCACGCAGCTAAAGATCGGCGTGTCCTTCAGCGTATACAGGCTGATCTCCGTCTCTCGCAGTTGCTGCACCAGGTCGAGAAAATCCTCAGGAAAGTTCGTTTCAAACGCCACCACAAACTCCTGGTCGTCGATCCCGAACGAGTAAGTCGTATTCAACTTCACCCGCGGATACAGCAGCCCGATCCGAATGTGCTCATCCATCAGCCGCTTGCGCTCGCTCATCGGCAGCAGGTACCAGGGCCGCGTCTTCCAGAACGGATAGATAAAGATGTACTTCTGTCCGCCCGGGCGAATCGCACCGCGCCCTTCGCCCTCGCTCTCATCCGGCCTGTCGATCTGGTACTGCGACCGCTTCGTCATCGCCAGAAAATTATGCGGCGAATCCAGATACCCACCCAGCGGAGTCCGCAGCAGTTCGCTGCGCATCTCGTTCAACTCGTCCACACCATACCCAATGGACCACACGCACATATCCACATCGCCGCGCGTGCCGATCGTCGAGTACGTCAGCGACAAAAACTCCCCCGGCTTGTTCCACTTGTCCAGCACCGCGGAAAACGCCGCCTTATGCGCCGCCTTCTCCTCCGCCGGCAGGCGCCGCCATTCCGGCATCAGCTTATAAAAGCTGAAACAAACGATCTGCCGCTTCACCGGCGGCTTCGACGGATCATGCGTCCCATAGCTACTCGCTGGCCTTCCCGCAGCCGCTGGGGCTGCCGCTGACACAGGGGAAAGGGAATCAGCAGCCACAGGCTGCGCAACGTCGTGTTTCGGTGTAAATATCTCTGCCATAAATACGATTGTCTCCCGAAGCCTCCCGCGCTGGCAAAGCGCAGCAATCCACGCGTCCCACCTGCCCTTGTCCCAAATTGCAACAACGCAGTACCAAAGTTTCCCCAGTGGCTGGAACGGCACCCCCGCATCCACTATCCTTGAATCCAAGACATAGAAGTGCGACGCTCAAGCAGATCAGGACCAACGAGGATGAATCGGATATGACGTACAACACAGGACTCATGCCCAGCCACACGCCGCTCGGAAACGACAACGCGGTCTCGGATTCATCCGCCGTCGGCGGTGCCACGCGCACCCAGGGCATCGGCAGAAACTCCGCAACCAGCGGCAACTCCGCCATTGACAGCATCGCCAGCGACTCTGCAAAGGTCAGCCTCGCCGGCGCCATGCTCTCGCAGGCCACCAGCGGCAGCGACGTCCGCTTCGAACGCGTAGCCGCCCTCCAGCAGTCGATCGCCGCCGGCACTTACAACGTCTCAGCCTCCGACGTCGCCTCCAAACTAGTTGACGCCTTGCTGAAATAACAGCCACACTGCATGTCATTCTGACCCTGCGTGAAGCAAAACAGCATGTCATTCTGAGCAAAGCGAAGAACCCCGGATTTCGTCTTTGCCCTTGCCTGTTGTGCATCTTCCTAGCGTTTACTCACCGCAGAAAATCAAAGCTCCCATCTCCATCCGAAACCACATCCTTCAGCCGATCCGTATGCACCACCTCGTTATCCGGATACCACAGCGGCACCGACGGCATCTCCTCCGCCAGAATTTTCTGCACCTCGACATATTCCGCCCGCCGCCGCGCCTGCACCTCTTCCGCCGGGCCACTCTCAATAGCCGCCTTCGCCAGCAGCGCATCTACCCGCGCATTCACATAATGCCCACGATTCGCGCCCTTCGGCGGAAAGCTCTCCGACGAATACATGTACCGAAAGATATCTGGGTCTTCATTCGATCCCACCCACTTCAGCACATACATCTGGAACGCGCCTCGCGTCACATCGGAGTAGAAAGTCCCAAACTCGGCCGACCGCAGATTCAGGGCAATCCCTACCGCACGCATCTGCTGCTGCAGCACCGCCGCCAGCAACCGCGTCGACTCATCCGTACTAATCTTCAGCGTCAACCGCAGCCGCATCCCATCCTTGCCCGCGCGGAACCCCGCCGCATCCAGCAGCGCCCGCGACCCCGCCGGGTCATAAGGATATTGGGCCAATTCGGAATCCTCCGCCCTCGCCCAATGTCCCGGCGGCAGCATTGAATCCGCCAGCCTCGCATGTCCCCGATCGAGGGTCGCCACAATAGTCGCGCGGTCGATCGCCAGCGCCACAGCCTGTCGCACCCGCTTATCGCGCAGCGCCGGATCCCCCACGTTGAAGTTCAGATAGAAGACATTCGCCCCTCGCCCGCTTGCCGTCCGCAGCCCCGGCGCATCGCGCAGCGCATACACCATATCCGGCGTCAGCACATTGCTAGCCGCATCCGCGGAGTGCTTCTGCAGCTCCAGCGCCGAGGTAATCGTATCCGGCACCACATCAAACTCAATCCGCCGAATCGCTGTATGCGCATTCAGCCCTGCACTCCAGCACCCACCCCACCGCTCCACCACCACATCCTTATCCTGCACCTGGCTCACAAACCGGTACGGCCCCGACCCCACCGGATGCATCCCAAAGTCCGCGCCAGACCCACGCGGCACCACCCCAAACTGCTCATCGCTCAGGTTGAAGACCAGCCCCGCATCCGCCCGCTTCATATGCACCACCACCGTCAGCCGGTCCCTCGCCTCCACTCGAGCCACATTCGCAAACGCCCCGGCCTTCGCCGACACCAGCGTCCCGCCCGGCAGCTTCGCCGTCAGCGCCGGATCGATCAGACTCTCAATCGTCCAAGCCACATCCGCAGCCTCCAGCGGCCGCCCATCCTGAAACCGCACCCCATCCCTCAGATGGAACACCCATGCCTGCGGCCGTCCCTCTCCATCGGGCTCCTGCTCCCACTTCGTAGCCAGCCAAGGCGCCAGGTTGTAGTGCGCATCCTTCTTCACCAGCGCATCGAAGATCAGCGGCCCCACCCGCTCCGACTGCGCATCCGTCCCCTGCCGCGGATCCAGATTATTCGGCGAACTCTCAAGGATCACCACCACCGTCCCCGCCGCCCGTTGCCCCGAATGACACCCCACCGCACCAGCCAACAACGACACCACACCCAGCCCTGCCAAAAAACGTGTCATTCTGAGCGGAGTGAAGAACCCCCGTATCTCGCTTTTGCCGTTGCCTGCTCTACCCCCCTGCGGACGCCACTCATACCGGGTGGCCCATTCATGCAGCTTCATCGCATGAGTGGGCCTTCGCGCGAAGGCGCGAAGCGTCTCTCCCCAGATCGCCCTCATCCCCATGAGACCTTCCCCAACACCACCGCTCGCCCCGCCCCAGTAGCTGTCGGAACATTCCCCACCTGGCCATTCCAAGTAAGCCACGCCAGCAGCGCAAACGCCACCCCCTCCTTAGCCTGCGCCGGAACGCCAAGCTCCTCCATCGCCCGCACCTTCACCCCAAGCGCAGCAAACCCCTCCCGCAACATCCCCATCAACGTGGCGTTCTTCGCCCCACCTCCCGCCACACAAAACTCCACCTTCGCCAACGGTGCCGCCATCCCCACATGAGCCCACACAAACCGCCGATACGCATCCACCACCGAAGCGGCCGTCAAAGCCGTCGCTGTAGCCACGCAATCCGCATCGTTCCCCCCCGCCTCGCGACACATCGCAATCAGCCGCTCCGCAAACTCAACCCCAAACTCCTCCCGCCCGCAAGACTTTGGCGGCAGGGAAGAGAAGTAGCGGTCTCGCATCAATCGATCCACCACCGCACCCGACACCCGGCCCCGCCGCGCCACCGCCCCGCCCCGGTCATAGGCCTTCCCAAACAGCTTCATCATGCAAGCGTCGATCACCATGTTGCCAGGCCCCGTATCGAACGCCATCACCTCATCGATCCCACACCCCGCCGGCACCGCCGTCAGATTCGCAATCCCACCCAGGTTCTGCAACACCCGGCTCACCCGCGCCGAACGAAACATGCACCAGTCCAGCATCGGCACCAGCGGAGCACCCTGCCCACCCGCCGCCATATCGGCTGGCCGGAAATCACTCACCACCGAACACCGCATCCGCTCCGCCACCACGGCAGCCTCACCCATCTGCCACGTCGACCGCTTCACCCCGGAAGCCTCATGATGCACCGTCTGCCCATGCAATCCCACCAGAGCCAATCCCGACCCACCCCGATCCACCGGGTGCCCCATCCATGACGGTCCCATCGTCATGGGTGGGACGTACGAACCCGACCCACCCGCCTTGATCCCCAACTCGCCACAAGCCCGCTCCACGCAATCCGCATAGATCTCTCCCAGCCGCCAATTCAGTCGGCTTAACTCCGCCGCCGTCACCTTCCCACCCTCCATCACCCGCAGCACCTCAGCCCGCACCGCCTTCGGGTACGCCACTCCTACATGCCCAATCAACTTCACTCGCGGCGAGTCACCCTCCGCCCGCCCCGGCCCAATCCGGCACACCGCCACATCCACCCCATCGGCAGAGGTTCCACTCATCACCCCAGCCACAATCATCGCCCTCGCCGTCCCCGTAGTCTTCAAGCCTCACCCCCTAGCTCCCGCTGCAACTCCGCCAACATCGCCAGAGCCTCCCGCGGAGTCAGCCCGTCTATATCCACGGCGGCAAGCCGATCCACAATCTTCTGCGAGAGCGGAGTAAACATCGTCATCTGAACCGCCCCTCCAGCCTCCTCACCCGCCAGCGCCCGCGCCACCTGCTGCGTCTCCGCCCGCTCGTGCATCTTCAGCACCTCGCGTGCGCGGGCGATCACCTCGCCGGGCAGTCCCGCCAGTCGCGCCACCTCGATCCCATAACTCTTGTTCGCCGCTCCAGCCTCCACCGTATGCAGAAACACGATCCCGCCACGCCCTTCCTTCACCGTCACCCGGAGGTTTTTGAGCCGCGTCAGCCGCTCCTCCAGCAGCGTCAGCTCGTGATAATGCGTAGCAAACAGCGTCCGCGCGCCGATCTTCCCATGCATATGCTCGACTGTCGCCCACGCCAGAGAAAGCCCATCATACGTAGCAGTTCCACGCCCCATCTCATCCAGTAGTACAAGGCTTTTTGCTGTTGCTGTATTCAGGATTGCAGCCGTCTCCGTCATCTCCACCATGAACGTCGACCGCCCCCGCGCCACATTATCGCTCGCCCCAATCCGCGTATAGATCCGGTCCACCAGTCCCAGTCGCATCCGTTCCGCCGGCACAAAACTCCCACACTGCGCCATCACCACCAGCAGCGCTGCCATCCGCAGATACGTACTCTTACCCCCCATATTCGGCCCCGTAATTAAAGCAATCGAAGCTCCCGCCGCAACACTGGGTGCCCCATTCATGACAGTCCCATCGTCATGAGTGGGTTCCACAGCCACCACACCGCTACCCCACCCCTCCAGCGAGATCGAGTTCGGCACAAACCTGCCGCCGCCTGCCTCCTCCAGCCGCCGCTCCACCACCGGATGTCTAGCTGCCACAAACTCCAGCACGCCCGAGTCTTCCACAGCCGGACGCACCCACCCCCGCACCGCCGCCAGATGCGCAAAACACGTCAGCAGATCGATCTCCGCCACCCGCCGCGCTGTCTCCCGCATCCGCCCCGCCGCATCCAGCAACTGTCGCCGAAGCTCAGCGAATATCCTCCGCTCAATCTCCAGCGACCGCTCCTGCGCCGTCAAAATCTTCGCCTCATACTCCTTCAACTCCGGCGTAGTAAAGCGTTCCGCATTCACCAGCGTCTGCTTTCGCTCATAATCCGCCGGAACGGATCTAGCATTAGCCTTAGTCACTTCCAGGTAATACCCAAAGACAGAGTTGAATCTAACCTTCAGGCTCCCGATCCCCGTCCTCTGCCGCTCGCGCTCCTCAATCGCCACCAATGCCTGTCGCCCAGACCGCCCCAGCTCCCGCAATTCATCCAGCTCCGCATCCACCCCCGGCCGAATCACCCCACCATCCGCAAAACTCACCGGCGGCTCATCCACCAGCGCCAGCGCAATCAATTCATGCAGATCCTCCATCGCATCGAACTCGACGAGCCCTGTGGAAATTTCCGTGGATAACCCAGCGCGAGCCCGCCAGCCCAGCTCTACCCACCGCGCCGCCATAAAACTCCCAACCGCATCCCGCACCCCAGGCAGGCAAGTCAGCGTAGCCCCCAGCGCCTTCACTTCTCTCGGCCCAGCCGAATCCAGCGCCACCCGCCCCAGCAGCCGCTCCATATCCAGCAGCCCACCCATCGCTCGCCGCACCCCCTCGCGCGCAACAAGGTTCCCAGCCGCCTCGCCTACCGCATCAAGCCGAGCCTCAATCTCTCCACACGCGCTCGCCGGCCGCAGCAGCGTAGCCCGCAGGAGCCGCTTTCCCATGGGTGTGCAGCACTCATCCAGCGTATGAAATAGCGTAGTCTGCACCGACTCGCCCGAAAAAAGCGGCTCCACCAGTTCCAGATTCCGAACACTCACCGCATCCAGCACAAGACATTCAGCGCGCTCGTAAAATCGAATCCCATCAATATGTTCGAGGCCACCCTGCATCGTCTTTTGCAAGTAATGGACCAGCGCCCCAGCCGCACACGCAGCCGCATCATGTCCACCCAACCCCATGCCATCCAGCGACTGCACCCCAAACTGTCGCCGCAGCAGAGGAAGCGCATACTCCGTCCCAAAAACCCAATCCTCCAGACCGGTTTTCGTCCGTACCCCCTCAAACACACCGTCGCAGCCATCGTCCTCCTTCCTCGGCCCCGCTCCTACGGGTGCCCCATCCTTCGCAGCCTCACCGCGAAGGGTGGGAAGTAAACTGCTCGCCGTCCCCCCAAACCCATCCCCACCTTCAGCAAACAACATCTCTACCGGCCGCACCCGCCCCAGCTCATCCACCATCTGCGCCCAGGCCGTAGCCCCCGCAAACTCCGTCGCCCGAAACTCCCCCGTCGAAAGATCCAGCTGTGCCAGTCCAACACACATCGCTGCGCCCGCCCCCCGCACGCATACGCTAGCCAGCCAGTTGCTCTGCTCCGCGCCCAGCCCGGCATCGACCACCGTCCCCGGCGTCAGCACCCGGGTCACCTCACGCCGCACGATCTTCTTCGTCAGCTTCGGATCTTCCATCTGCTCGCACAGGGCCACCCGATACCCCTTGCGCAGCAGCCGCTGAATATATTGCTCCGCCGCGTGGTACGGAACCCCGCACATCGGCTGCTTCTTCTCCTTATCCCGAGCCGTCAGCGTAAGCTGCAACTCCCGCGAGGCCACCACCGCATCCTCGTAGAACAGCTCGTAGAAGTCCCCGATCCTGCAGAACATCAGGCAGTCGGGATGCGCCTCCTTCGCCGCAAAATACTGCCGCATCACCGGCGTCTGCATCGCCGCCTCGTCACTGGTAATCTTCGTCATAACGGAACCGCCAGAATACCGCACCGGCCCCGCACCTGCGCAGACCACTGACCAAAAGAGAGTCCAACCGCCAACCCGCATCATCGAAACTCAAACCAGAAAGAGGTAACCAGCAGTGGTCAACCGCCAGACCGTCGATCTCTCCGCCTATCCCGATCTCGTAGTCGTCTACCTCGGCATGCGCGTCAACCGCCTGGCCGGTATGAAGATGCTCCTCGGCATCGGCCCGCAGATCGTCGACTCGGTCGCCGCCAAACCCGACGGCCTCCTCCTCCACGAAAACTTCTTCTTCTCACTCTTTCCCGTCCACGCCGGAATGCGTCAGTATTGGCGAGACATGGCCTCCCTCACCGCCTGGACGCGCTCCGCCCCACACAGCATCTGGTGGAAGAACTTCCTGCGCGACACCGGCGGCACCGGCTTCTGGCACGAAGCCTATCTGATGAAGGGCGGCATGGAAGCCATCTACGACGACATTCCCCAGCCCATCGGCTTCGCCCGCTTTGCACCCGTCACGCCCGCCCGCGGCCGCATGTTCTCCGCCGCCGCACGCACCGGCCAACCCGACTCTGCCGCCCCCATCACCACCGAGTCCGACCTCTACGGCAGCTAGGAAATCAGCCGCAAATCATCCGGCTAACGGCATGATTCGCATCTCCAGCTGGATATACTGATACTTGGCCCCAATGACTCTTTTCTGGCTAAGAATCGCGGTTCTCCTGTACGGCATAGCGGCCCTCGCCGTCCTGCCCGCAGCGCTCTACGACCGTCCCCGCTGGCGTCACCTCGCCGTCCCCGCCGCCGCCGCCGCAGCCTTCTTCCACTTCGTCTCCTTCGCCGAAACCCTGAACGCCGCCCACCACCGCCTGCCGGTCGAAACGCACGAAGTTCAGTCCCTCCTCGCTCTCATCCTTGCGCTTGCATTTCTCGCCGTCTTCGCCGCCTACCGCAGCGTCTCGCTCGGAGTCTTCCTTCTCCCCATCGTCTTCCTCCTCACCATGCTCGCCGCCTTCCGCACCGGAAACGTGCCCGTCATCACGCCCATGCGCACCGGCTGGATCCTCCTCCACATCATCTTCCTCCTCGCCGCTTACGCTGCGCTCATAGTCTCGCTCCTCGCCTCACTCCTTTACCTGATTCAAGAGCGCCGCCTCAAATCCAAATCGCGCCTCCACCAATGGCTCCCCGCCGTCGACGTACCCCTCGAGACCATCGACCAGATCGCCCTCAAGACCCTCCTCTTCGGCCTCCCCTGCATGACTGCCGGCCTGCTCATCGGCTCCGTCATCGCCCAGGCCGACTACGGCTCGCGCTACTTCTCCGACCCCAAGATCCTCCTCACCTTCGGCCTCTGGATCGCCTACATCGCGATGATTTTCATCCGCCGCGCCTCGGGCCTGCGCGGCCGCCGAGCCGTCTATCTATCCAGCTTCGTCATCCTCGTCGTCCTCTTCGTCTGGGCCGCAAACCAGTTCTCCGCCGTCCACAGGTTCGCGACGCCATGACCCAATCCCAGCGCCTCACCATCGTCAAACCGTCCTCGGACCCCGAATCCCAGCCAGCACAAGCAGGCTCGCTCGTCCTCATCGGCGTCAACCACACCACCGCCCCCATCGAGGTCCGCGAGCGCCTCGCCATCTCCTCCACCCGCCTGCCCGATGCCGTCCGCTCTCTCGCCACCCAGCCCGGCATCCGCGAAGCCCTCATCCTCTCCACCTGCAACCGTGTCGAGTTCATCACCTGGCAGCAGCCGGACCAGCCCGCAGCCGACTCAAACCTCCTCCGCTTCCTGCACGAGTACTTCGCCATCCCCACCCCCGACGTCCAACCCCACCTCTACGAGTTCCGCGACCGCGAAGCCATCCGTCATCTCTTCCGCGTAGCCTGCTCGCTCGACTCCATGGTCGTCGGCGAACCGCAGATTCTCGGCCAGGTCAAAGAGTCCTACACCGTAGCCCGCAACGTCGGAGCCGTCACTTCTGCGCTCGACCCGCTCTTCCAGCGAGCCTTCTCCGTCGCCAAGCGCGTCCGCACCGAGACTCGCATCGGCGCAAACTCCGTCTCCATCGCCTCCGTCGCCGTGGATCTGGCCCGCAAGATCTTCGGCTCGCTCCAGGGCAAAACCGTCCTCCTCGTAGGCGCAGGCAAGATGTCCGAACTGGCCGCCCGCCACCTCATCCAGCAAGGCGCGACCTCCATCCTCGTCGCCAACCGCACGCATGAGAAGGCCGCCCTCATCGCCGGCCAGATCGCCGAACACATCTCCATGCAGCTCGCCACCGACCCCACCGCCATCATCACCAACGCCGAGGTCGTCCCCTTCGACCGCCTCCACGCCCAGGCCGCCCGCGCCGATATCGTCATCACCTCCACCGGCGCCCAGGGCCACATCTTCACCCGCGCCGATGGCCGCGAGTTCCTCGAGCGCCGCCGTAACCGCCCCATGTTCTTCATCGACATCGCCGTGCCCCGCGACGTCGACCCCACCATGAACCAGGTCGAAGGCTGCTTCGTCTACGACATCGACGACCTGCAACAAGTAGCCGCCAATCACCTCGCCGACCGCAGCCGCGAATCCGCCGCCGCCGAACACATCGTCACCTCAGAGGTCGACCGCTACCACCAGCACCTGCAAACCCGCGACGCCGTCCCCGCCATCATCGCCCTCCAGGCCTCCGCCGAAACCGTCCGCCAGTCCGAGCTAGCCCGCACCACGGCCAAGCTCCACGCCTCCGCAGAACCCCTCACCCCCGCGCAACAAGCCGCCGTCGAAGCCCTCACCCGCTCCCTCACCGCCAAGCTCCTCCACCCCCAAATCCTCGACCTAAGAAATCCCAACCCCCGCAACCCCGCCCTCCGCAACCCAGACCTCCGCAACCCAGACCTCCGCAAAGAGCCCGAGTAGCCTTCCTCTACAACCATCAAACATTGTCATCCTGAGCGAAGGCGGCGCACCTTGCCGCCGTAGTCGAAGGACCTGCGTTCTCCTCTACCCCGCCTGTTGCCTGCTCTCGCTGTGCACGCCGTTGCCCGTCCTAGCCGTCATCTTGAGCGAAGCGAAGGATCCCGATAGTCCACATCTGCCCCAGCCGCACAGACCCTCCTCGGCCAGTCCCCAGATCTGTCCGCAAATTGTCGCAACATCAAGAACCACCGACGGCCGCAGCCGTAGACGACGCTATCCCGTACGCGCTACCATTGCGCCCTATGCCAAAGACGACAAACTCAACCAACACCCTCTCTCGCCGCAGTCTCCTCCAAACCGGAGCCCTCGCCGCCGCAGCCACCCTCGTCCCCGCCGCCTCTGCAGCGCAAACGAAGAAGCCCGCCAAAGTCTCCTACGCGCCCGCTGACCTCAAGCCCCCCACGCCGGATGCCGACCTGCCCATTCGCCTCGGCCTCGCCACCTACACCTTCCGCCAGTTTCCCGACTCCGCCAAGCTCATCGCCTTCGCGCGCGAGCTCAAGATCTCCCTGCTCAACCTCAAAGAGATGCACCTGCCCGTGACGCCCCTCGATCAGGTAGCCGCGAAGGCCGAAGCCTACCGCGCCGCCGGATTCACCCTCACAGCCGCCGGCAACATCAGCTTCCCCAAACTCGACGAGGCCGACATCCGCGCCAAGTTCGAATACATCAAGGCCGCCGGCATCCCCATCATCGTCTGCATGCCCTCGCGCGAAGTCCTTCCGCACCTCGAAAAATATGTCAAGGAGTACGACGTCAAGCTGGCCATCCACAATCACGGCCCCGAGGACAAAAACTTCCCCTCACCCTTCGATGTGCTCGAAGCAGTCAAGCATCTGGACCCACGCATCGGCCTGTGCATCGACCTGGGCCACGCCCTCCGCGCCGGGGCAGACGTAGTCGCCGCCATCCACGCCGCTGGTCCACGCCTCTACGATCTCCACATCAAGGACTTGGCCGACACCATACCCAAGGCCACCCAGGTAGCAGTAGGCGAAGGCCTCATGCCCGTCCGCGCCATCTTCCAGGCCCTCATCGACACCCACTATAAGGGCAACGTAGACCTCGAATACGAGATCAACGGCGACAACCCCATGCCCGGCGTCATCGAAAGCTTCGCCTACATGCGCGGCGTCCTCGCAGGCATGGGCCACAAATAAAAGACCGGCTCATATCGAGCCAGTCCAGAATCTTACCGCGTGTGCCCCACTCATGACAGTCTCACCGTCATGGGTGGGGTTTCTTCATTACGCCGACATCCGCACCGCCCCTACTTCCCCTGCACAGCCGTGATCACACTCTCATAGCTCGGCTCAGCCGCCTTGATATGATCCGAGACCCGCTTGCGCTCCTCTTCAGTCAACGAAGGCAGCACTGTCAAAATACGCCGCAGCGTAACCGAGATATCGTCCACATAGTTCATCGTTCGTATCGCTTCGCCAGAGAGAGGCATCGTTGCTCCTGTAATTTAAATTTCGCTGCCACCAGTCTAAACCGTCAGCGCATCACGAAGCTTCGCTCTTCGGCGCAACATACCCATCCCGATCCGTAATCACCATCAAATTCGCCAGCGTCGCAGCTATGCCGGCATCAAGCGCGTCGCGGTCATACCGCCAGGTCCAGTTTCCTTCACCCGCCGAAGGAACGTTCATTCGCGCCTCACTCCCCAGCACCAGCACATCCTGCAGCGGAAAGATGCATAGGTTCGCCACCGAACGCGCCGCCGCACGAACCATCGCCCACACGATCTCCGTCTCCGGCTCCATCCGCTGCAGGTAAGTCTGAACGCTCACCCGCTCGCCCTCAGTCACGCCGTCTCTCCACCACCCCAGCGTCGTATTGTTGTCATGCGTCCCCGTATAAACCACCGTGTTCGCAACGAACTTGTGCGGCAGGTAAAGATGGCTCGCCCGATCTCCGAACCCGAATTGCAAAATCCTCATCCCCGGCATCCCGAAGTGCTCCCGCAGCTCATCCACCTCCGGCGTAATCAATCCCAGGTCTTCCGCGATAAACGGCAGCTCTCCAAACACCTCCTTCAGCCGCTGAAACAGCTCATGCCCGGGAGCTTTGACCCACTGCCCATTCATTGCAGTCTCTTCTTCCATCGCAATCGACCAGTACGCCTCGAACCCGCGAAAATGATCCAGCCGCACCATGTCATACAGCGCCAGCGTCCGCCGAATCCGCGCTACCCACCAGTCGAATCCGCGCTGCTTCAACTCATCCCACCGATACAGCGGATTCCCCCACCTCTGCCCGGTCGCCGAAAAATAATCCGGAGGCACACCCGACACGCGAACCATCCGCCCTTCTTCATCCAACTCGAACAGGTGCGGATTCGTCCAGACATCCGCACTATCGTAGTTCACAAAAATCGCTACATCCCCAAGAACGCGTATATCCCGCGTCTTGCAATACTCCCGCAGCGAACACCACTGTTCATCGAAGAAGTACTGAATGACCTGCTCAACCGCAATCTCGCGAACCTGCTCCTTCATAGATGCCGTCAGCGCGTCCTGCTTCCGCTGCGCATATTCTTTCGGCCAGTCGTTCCAGCTCGCATATCCAAATCGCCGCCGCAGCACATTGAACATCGCATAGTCCGGAAGCCAGCTCATGTTCGCCTGGCAGAAACTCTGAAACCGCGCCCGCGTATCATCATCGGCGCGATCCAGAAAATTCCCCGCGGCTTCTTCAATCAGCGGAAGCTTCCGTTCCGTCGCCCCACCATAATCCGCCGCGCCCTCGTGCCCAGCCAGCCCTGCAATTCTCTCGGCTTCAATCCACCCAGCCTCCACCAGCCGCTCCAGCGAGATCAGCAGAGGATTGCCCGCGAACGCCGACAGCGCCGAATACGGAGAGCTCCCATACCCCGTAGGATTGAGCGGCAGGACCTGCCACACCCTCTGCTTCGCCGCCGCCAGAAAATCGACAAACTCATACGCCGCCGGACCGAAATCTCCCACCCCGCCATACGATGGCAGCGACGTCACATGCAACAGCACCCCGGACATCCGCTCCTGAATCATCCCCACGCCCCTTTGCCATTCTCAGATGCAAAAAATCATCCCTTCGCCCAACAGCAAAAGGGACCCATCCCCAACCCAGCGCAATCTCCGCGCAGGGCAGGGAACAGGCCCCTCATCTTCATCCGCCAGTTAGAGTCCCGATGGAATCCCAGTTGGCGCCTCTGCCTGCTTCGACAGCTTAATCCCGCCGCCATCCTGGTACTTCTTCGTCAGCGTCCCCAGGAACACCTCGAAGATCTGCTCCTTCTGCGTATTCAACAACTGCTCCCGCGTCGTATCCAGGTTCTTCGCAATCTCGTCCTGTGTCGGCTGCTGCTTATCCGTCACGGCAAGCACCACGCCGTTCACCCCTGCATTGATCGGCCCCGAGATCGCGCCCTTCGCCAGCGAGAAGGCCACCTTGCCCGGCCCACTCATCGAACCCAGATCGGTCACCTGCCCATCCTGCCCCACCAGGTCGCTCGTCTTCACCGCGATCTTCTGCTCCGCGGCAGCCTTCTTCAGATCGCCCAGCACCTTCGCACGCTCCGCCAGCTTGCTCGTAGCCTGCTCCAGCAACTGCGGCATCCTCTGCTCGCGATAGTCATCCACCACATGCGACTTGTACTCCGCAAAATCCGGAGCATGCGCCGGCTTCACATCCAGCACCTGGTACAGCGCAAAGCCATCGCCGGTCGAGGCCGTTCCCGGCGCCGCACCCTTCGTCGACGTAAACGCCTGCCCCAGCAAAGCCGAGCTATCCAACAGCCCGCCGATCACGCCGGTGCTCGGCAGATAATCCGTCGTCACAGCCTTCAGCCCATGCGCCTCGGCCGTCTTGTCCAGTCCGCTCTTCTGAGCCTCCGTTGCCAGTTGTTGCGCAAACTGCTGCTCCGCCGCGCCCTGCTTCTGCTGTGTCAGCACTTGCGCGATTGAATCCTTCACCTCGGCCAACGGCTTTACGCCCGCCTGCACCTTCTGCTCCGTCTGGATAATGTGATATCCAAACGCCGACTTCACCAGCCCCGAAGTCTGCCCCGGGTTCAACGCCATCGCGGCCTTCGCATACGCTGGGTCCAGGCTCGAAGTAGGAATCAGAGGCAGTTCGCCGCCCTGGTCCTTGCTCCCCGGATCCTCCGAATACTTCTTCGCCAGCTCCGCAAAGTTGCCGCCAGTCTGCAGCTGCGTCAGCACATTCTGCGCCTTCGCCTTCGCCGCAGAATCCGTCTGCGCATCGGACCCAGCCTTCGCCGAGATCAGGATGTGCCGCGTCTTCACCTGCTGCTCAGTCTTGTACTGTGCAGCATGTCCGCTGTAGTAGGCCTGCACATCCGCATCGCTCACCGCCTGCTTCCCACCCGGCAGCTTCGACGCGTCGAACGCCACGTACTCGATCTTGCGCGTCTCCGGAATCGCCTTCGCATACTTCGCCGCGTTCTGCTGGAAGTACGTCTGCAGCTCCGCATCGCTCGGATTGATCGTCTTCTTCAGGTCGTCCGACGAAACCACCGCATAGTCGAACTTCACCTTCATCCCCTGCGTCATGTAAGCCGTCCGCACCGCCGCATCGGACACCGTAGCACCGCCCGTAATCAGCGCCTGCAGCCGGCCAATCTCGATCTCCGACTTCACGCTGTCCTCGAAGTCCTTGATCGCGATACCGTGGCTCGAAAGCAGGCTGGTGTACGCGTCCATCCCAATGAACTGGCCATTCGGGAAGAACACCTGCCCATACGTCTGCTTCAGGTACTGCAGAAGGTCCGCATCCGACACCTGCAGGTTCAGCTTGTCCGCCTCCTGCTGCAGAATCGTCCGCTGCACCACGGCCTGCCCAGCCTGGCTGATCGCATACGGCAGCAGGAAGTCCGGCATGTGCCTCTGCTCCAGTTGCTGCTTCGCCAGCCTCGTCACCTCATCCATCTTGATCGGCGTGCTCTCGCCGAACAGCTTGCCCCACGTCCCCGGCGTCCGCACCGTCGCATACACGCTGGCGTCGGTCGTAGTGCCGTTATCCAGCAAACCCGGAACCAGGTAGATCACCATGGAAACGCAAGCGGCGGCAATAATCACGCCAAAACAAATCTTGATTAGCTTATTGTCCTGCTGAAGAAAACGAATCATGCTCGACTACTGACCTGACTTCGCGCGTCCTGCTCCGTTCCTTTTCAAAAAGGGGGGAGGGAAGCCGCTCGCGTGCCCGTTGATTTTGCGCGTCCCGGCATGCGTTTTTTTCACAACCGCACACCCAGACGTAAGCAGGGCAAGCGACAAGTATAAATCACCCCATCACCCCACAGGATCCCCCAACGGCAATCGCATTTCAAAATGCAGCACAACCAATAACCCGTGTCATTCTGAGCGAAGCGAAGAACCCCCATATTTCGCCGTTGCTTCCGCTCCGGTTGTTGCCCTTGCCTTTTTTTGCTTGTCATCCCCAAAGGGGATCTGCTTCTGCCTTTGCCCTTTGTTGTTGCTGTCGCCCTTGCCTTTTTTGCTTGTCATCCCCGAAGGGGATCTGCTTCTGCCCTTGCCCTTGCTTTTGCACTTACCGTTGCCATTGCCCAAGGAACCTGCCTCCACATACCCTTAGCCCTTGCCTCCCTCTTGCCACTTTTGAACCCCCGCCTTATTGCCCCCCCTCCCAAAAATATTTCCCGCAAAACGCCCCCAAAAACGGCATGTCAAGGCCCGCTAAACTCAAAAAGTCGCAAATACCCAATAACCAAGCACCTTCCAGAGCAGACATAAGTTGGCGCGGAGTTATGGTCAATCTGCTAGACTTAACTCAGTGAATTAAATAAAGAAACCCCGGCCACACGGCCGGGGTTTTCATTGCAGGAATGACCTAACCCATTTATAAGGGATACTTTAGGAATATCCCCTTTCGAACCAATAGGTTGGCGGATCAGGTCCGATATGCCTGATAGTTAACCCCTCTGGAAGGGATAGTTTGAGACCAAAGTACCCCCCCTGTTTTTTTACACCGCTCCACAGGAAAGCGGCGAGCCGGAGCCCGCCGCTGAAGCAAGAAACAACACCCGAACTTAGTAGGGGTAAGGGTACGGATACCTCCGGTACGGCGGATACCCGTAGTAGACAGGCCCATAAACGGGATAGGGATACATGCGACGCCGCATCTGCCTCGGTTCAGCCCCCGGAGGCACACCCTGCGCCAGCCGATCCATCTCCTGTTGGTCTACCGTCGCCACCGTTGCGGGCTGCGCCAGTTGGAACGTCAGCAGGCCTTCCGACGGAACGTAAACCTGTCCGTTGCCCGAAGCCGCTGAGGACCCAAGCCCCAGCGCTCCGCCGACGCCCGCACCAATCGCCGCACCTGCTCCGCCGCCCACCGCCGCGCCAAACAGCGCCCCGATGCCGCCGCCGATAGCAGTCTTGTTCACTGTCTCAACCGTCTTGTCGCCGCCGTGGTGCTCCCAGACGTCCGACGCCAGCGGATAGGTCTTGCCCGCAAGCGTTACGTCCGTCAGCTGTAGCGAAAGCTCGCCGCGCCCCTTCAGCGCACCTGACGCCTTCGCATCCACCACCGCGCCATGCACGGTCGCACCGCGAGGAATCGCCACCGCACCATCGGCGACCACGTCGTTCACCACGATGCCGTCGAACCGCGCTCCAGGTTGCGTCCGTCCGCTGTCCAGCGATTGGTTGATCCGTACGCGAACCATCGCACCGCTGGGTACCGTCACCATCTGCCCGCCCGGCTGACCGCCATAAGCCTGCGGTCCGCCGTAAGGTCCCCGCCGAGGCGCGTACCCCGGCCCCTGTTGAGGATAGCCCTGCTGCGACGGATATCCATCCTGCCGCGCAACCTCATCGGGCGAAGTCCCACGTCGCCCATCGTATGGCTGGCGATACTCCGGCGCGCCCGGCCCGTAATTTGGCCCGGCACCCGCTCCCGCCGCCTGGCTCTCCGCCGCATTCCCGGGCTGCGTATTGTCCAAATCCGGCGAGCCCTGCACCATCGGCCCCTGCCCAGCGTCCAGTGGTGCCGCCCCCGAGGCGGAGCTCACAGTCCCATCCGATTGCAGCGCGCCCGCCTGACCCTGCGCATCGGCCGGCTGCGCCCCGCTGCTTGCACTCTGGCTCGACAAAGTCATCTCGTCGATGACCTTCTGCACGCCACTGGCCCGCGAAGCCAGTGTCTCCGCCTCGGTGCGCTGTGCCTCGCTCTGCACCGAGCCGCTCAGCGTGACAACGCCGTACACCGTAGTCGTAGTGATCGACTGATCCGCTAGATCGGAGGCCCCAGCCAGCGCCTTCAACACACTGGCCTCCACCTGCGCATCGGAGATCGGCTTCGCCTTTGCCGCAGGAGCCTGCCCAGCCGCAAACCCAGTCAGACCAAGTACCCCGGCCAGCACCATCCCCACCGCCGGCCGCACCGCAGTTACGTAACTCCTAAGTCGAACCATAATTGCCTCCAGCTCCGAAGTCCAAGGCTCGGCGACACGCCAAAGCCTGTACCAATGCAGACTCACATTTCAGCAGAAAGTTACGCCGCAACCATAATCAGCGACCAGAACAAGCAAAACACGAAATGCAGAGAAAAGGAAACCGCGGAAAGTGCAACCGAGGTGCCACGGAAGGCAGAAGCAAGGTAGGCGGGAAAGCACGATAACTCGCCCATCTGATGCAAAAATCTTCACAAGATGCAGGGTATTATCCCAAGTTTGACCTGTCCAACGCGCCGCAGTATACTTGGAATGCGGGGTGGAGCAGCCCGGTAGCTCGTTGGGCTCATAACCCAAAGGTCGTAGGTTCAAATCCTACCCCCGCAACCAAAGAATCAATCACTTACAGACTTCGATTTCCCAAACAAGACCCCATTATCCCCCAATCGGAAATGGCTCCTCCTAATCAGTCCTTCTTCATTGAAGGACTGTGGTGTTTAAGTCCCCCTTTCTCACGTCCAGCGTTTCGCCAAACACCAAGCCTACGACTTGGCTATTGGCTTTGCGCTTCGAATCTGTCATCGCCCTTCCATAGACATTCATCGTCGTCTGGATTGAGGCGTGACGCATCAACTCCTGCTGCACCTTCATCGGAGCGCCGGTCTCATCGAGCCAGGAGCGATAGGTGTGGCGGAACGTATGCCAACCGATCCCTTCCGGCAGACCGATGATGTCAGCGACCCTGCGAAGCTGGCGCTTCTTGAGGCTCTCCTGGTGATACGGCTTCCCAGTCTGTGGGGTGGCGAAGACCCAATCCCCATCCTTGGAATAAGTGCTGAAGCTCCGCCACCGAAGCAGCAGTTCTTCCAGACGCAGGTCGAGCGGAACATAGTCCTTCGAGTATTCCGTCTTCGCCGCATCGATCCGTCCACCAACAGAGCTGCGCTGAACCATAAAGGTGTGGGCTTCGAAATCGAAGTCACCCCACTGCAGGCCCAGGATTTCGCTGATGCGAAGTCCCGTACACTGCGCCACCATCACCATCGTGCGGTACGGCTCCGCGAGATGCTTTAGCATCTCGAAGAACTGAGCCACTTCGAGGATCTGTGGCCGCTTCAGCCGCTTGCTTGCATTCTTGACGCGCACCAGCGTGACAGGGTTCTTGCCAATTTCAATGACTCCCCATCGCTCCGCACACTTCAAGACCAGGTGCATCAGGCTCCGTATATGAACCTTCGACTTTGGAGCGAGCGGCAGATCACGCAACCACAGCTCCATCGCCATCGGTTTCATCTTGTTTACGGGTTGTTCGTTCCAGCGCGGTCGAATGTGTTTCCGAATGTTCGAGAGATGCGAACTCCGGGTGGAGTATCGCTCTGGCAACTCATGCTCGATGTACTTATCGAGCAGAGCCCCGAACGTCGGAGCTTCCATTTCGGCGCGTGGAGCTTCCTCGTTGAGCTGCATCAGAATTGCTTGCGTTGCCTTGCGTGCTTCGGCCTCGGTCCGATACTGAGCTTGTTCCCCAAGGATCATGCTCCGTCGTACCCGCTTGCCTTCCGGGTTGGTCTCGTAATAACGAAACTCCCACACGTCAGAACCTCGCTCGCGCTTCCGTAGCCGCAGACTGCCATATTGAAACCGTGTCCGAACAAACATGGATTACCTCCTGTTAGTTGCGGGCACGAGTGGTACTTAAAGCGTACCGCTCGGCAGTGTCGGAGTCGAGTGTGGAAACGAAGCCATCATTCCGGCCCTCAAGGTCTGAACGGTGAAATCGCCAGAGCTTGCCGACACGGTACCCGATGACGCGACCGTGTCGGGCCAGACGTTGAAGGGTCTTGGGGTGAATGCGAAGGATAGCGGCGGCTTGATCGCTATCCAGGAACGGCTCCGTTGAAAACTTGAAATCGGACATGGCTCGTACGCCTCCTGAACACACGATCAAGCCTCGGAAGCTCAATGTCTATAGGGGTTTGGGGCCAGCACTTTGCTCTCATGGAACCGGAATAAAGGACAGAAAGGCACAGAGTTGCACACAATGTCACTGAGGGGACTCTGAGGAACTCTTGGGAATCGAGCCACTTTGACAGCCTGAAAACGAAGTCGCCAAAAACTGAAGAAAGTTGACTGAAATCGCTCGATTGACCGATTTCGGAAGGGGCTAGCTGGAAACTGCCGGGCTCGTCAAATGACTACTCGCTGGATAGAGAGCTGGAAACCAGCGCTCAACAACGGCTAGAGGGAAGCCGAGCCGTACCCGGGCAACATGACTTGGCGACACCAGCAGTCCCGCATCAAGCAGCTTCGATACGACAGTACGCGCCATCCGCTCCTTATAGCCGGTCAAGGAGGGAGCCAGTCCGCGTTCAAACTCCCCGGTAAGCAGAGCCTCACGCAGCAACGGAAAGCTGCCCTTTGGAAGACGGCCCGCGCGTGTCTCGTCTTCGACATAAATTTCCATGCGGCGGAGCAGCTCCGTCGGCTGAAGGATTGAACTCATGTACGTCACTTGATCGTTCGAGACGCGCAGGAAGAAGCGGCAGAAGGCATCGAGAGCCGCTTGCGAGAGATTGCCGCGCCCGTCCAGATCGCCACGACGCGAATCATCCGCCGCCATAAGCAAGGCTTTGTAATCGCCAACATTCCGCGCGAGACCCCGCGCGACAGACCACAGGCTGTTCCCAACGCCAAGCCGACGTAGCAGAGCGTGCGACATCAATCGCGCAACGCGGCCATTGCCATCGTAGAAGGGATGAATCCAGAGAAAGCGGTGATGGGCAGCCGCAACGGCAGTCACCTGTCGCACCTTCGATAGACTGTGCGGACTGTAGACGTGCTCGAAGCGTTGCAAGAACTCAGGAAGCGTCGCAGCCGGTGGAGGGAGATGCCGACCGACGATGACTTCCCCGTCCCGTAGCGCCCCAGGCGTAAGCCGTATGCGGCGCGTAGTCTCGGGATCTTCCACCCAGAGCAACTCATCCGGTAGACGACGGCAGAACTCGCGGTGCAGCCAGATGGCGTATGCCGATGAAGCCGGAAAGTCTTTCGGATCGTCGCCTTCGTCGATGGCTTTCTGCACTTCGATATGCGCGACAGCTTCGAGCTGGAGGGCTCTCTTGCGAGGTTCAGTCGAGTAGTCTTTATGCAAAGCGCGGTCGATGTCACGCGGATGAGTATCGTGCCCTTCAATGAGGTTCGAGTAGTAGCAGTTCATCGAACGAACCAGGTTGCCGACCGATTCAGTCACGATGGGGTGAATCTGGCCCGCTAAGGCATTCGCGTTTGAGATCAGGTCAAATGCCATGTCTTCCAATGCTTTGCCGTCGGATGGGAGCATCGGCTCCATCCATGAAGGCAAGATAGCGGGTTGTATTTTTGCCGGTTCCATATACATATCAAATCATACAATACATTGGATTTATATTTGTCATGGGCCTTCGTTATGCCGGTATCATTGCCGGTTCTATTGCCGGTTATAACCTTACATACTGAGTTCGAATCCATGCCCTAAACTGATTTCCAACTGGGGTGGCGGCACCTCCACTGACGCCTTTGGCGTGAGATCCACACTCTGCTGTTTTGAATGAGCAATTTCGTTTGCCAGTTCTATCGCAGAGGGACGAGCCATGGAGACACCCAGAGACTCACCCAGGCGATTCACATCAGATGTCAGAATAGCGATGTCCTCCCGACCTCGCGATGCGGAGACGTAGAACAGCTCCTGCTTCATCACATCCGCCGAGATGATGACGCTATCGACAGTCTTGCCTTGGCTGCGATGAGCCGTGACTGCGTACGCATGCGTGAACTCTCGATAGTTGGCAGGGATGCTCCGACCATCGTCGAGATGAATGCCGTCACGGTCTACGCCGCGCACCGTGGTCAACTCACCATTCGTTGCCCGGAAGCCCTCATCCTTGCGATTCGCAAGCATGAGGAGCTTGTCACCCGCAGCTACCTCTATCGACTGGCATGCATGGACGGCGAAAGAGCGAGCCTGCCCAATACTCACCTGCGTCTCCCCACCGCGCTCGTTGCGTGTGGTGATTGTTTCTCCCGAGGCGGACGCGACAGTGAGCGCCTCGTGTTTTTCGATACCCCGTGATGCCCGATGGAAGACCAGAACCTGCCCCGGTCGATAGTTGGCAATTTCCTTCTTTTGAGCCTCAGTCCATTGCAAGGGGACGTGGCGGTCGAGTACGACACCGCCACTGAGTTGCCCATGTTGCTTTTGATCATCACGGATTGCGTGAGTGACGCGGCCTACCTCTTCGTGCGTCGCAGCCACTACGAGAACACTGCGACCTGAGTTCGCCGTCATCTCCCGGTAGACATCGGCGACGGCGCTTGCTCTTTCGAGGTATGGCACCTCACGAACAGCTCCAATCTCCTGTAGCTTGGTGAAGCCCTGATCGGGAGATTGCCGGAACGTCTGGATCGCCTCACGGTATTCGGGATTGGACTGACGCTGAATGCCAGTCAGGGATACGCTCGTCATTCTGGACTCGCGCTCCAAGATTCGCAGAGCATCGGATGACTCCACACTTTGTATCTGTCGCGTATCCCCTGAGAAAACAATCCGAGCATTCTGGCGCTCAGCCAGGTCGAGGATGCCCTGCATCTGACGGCCAGAGACCATTCCAGCTTCATCCACGACGAGCACGTTCCCGCGCAGTCGCTGGTGCGCTGTTTCATCTTCCATGAGCCGCGTGATCGTCATAGCATCGCGGAAGCCGACTTTGTGCAGCTCTTCAACCGCGCTCCGCGTTGGAGCCACGGCCAGTACCTCATGTCCCGCATGATTCAACCCACGATGGACCTCTCGGAGAGTTGCCGTCTTCCCGGTGCCAGCAGCACCTCGCAGATTGATCGCCAGATCGCGAGACTCCAGGATTGCTTCAACGGCCCGACGTTGCTCTTCCCGCAGCCCTGCTGAGATGCCTAGTCTCTCGTCTCCTCCAAGCGCAGCATATCGACCGATACCCCGATCCACCGCCGCCACCATTGAGCGCTCTCTTTCGAGACTTTGTTCTGTTGCCACGTTTCCACCCCCATGAAGCAGCTTGCCGCGAGATACCTCCAGTTCGTAGGTTCCGCGAAGTTCATTCAGATCGACACTGCCTCTGCCATGACGCAGCGCCTCTGTCAGCAGTTCATGATCCTTTGCGACTGTCTTGCGCTCGAACAAGTGGTCTTCGGCGTGTTGGAGAGACGAGGAGGATTGCAATATCTCGACACCGACCGTTTGTGAGCGTTCGAGAGCGTGCTCGCGCAAGTCCGCTAGAGACTTCCGTTCTTCAGACGATATGCGTTCCACTTGCTGACGACGCACATCTGCTGTACTGATCTCATGCAGCTTGTCGGGCCGCGTATCTCGGACGAGCACCGCAATCTCGTTATCCGTTGGCCGCCGTCCTTGACTCGCAACGAACTGCCGTATGGACTCGTCCCGCTGCTCACTTCGCTGCGAGTACCGTTCCATCAAGTCCTTGGAGACACCCTTGATCTCGAATCCGTTGTCTACGCCCTTTGCATTCCGTTGGCTTTCGATCTCATAGCCAAGAGCGCGGACTTCGCGGGCCAGGTCGTTGCGATAGACCTCCGTCAGATAAGCTCGCCGCTCATAGATGCCCGATGCCTGCAGCGCCTTCCAACGACCCTCGGTACCGTCATAGCTGATGTTCGCGGCGACAGCGTGAGTGTGGAGCTGGGGATCGAGTTGTCGGCTGCTGTCGTGTGTGTAAGCCGCAATGATGAGATTTCCCGTCTGACGATCATGATTCGCACCGTTCAAACGAACACGTGTGCCGGCATAGCGCTCTGTCTCCTGCAATGCCGCATTGACCGCGTGGCGATGCGCTTCGAGCAATCGCTCATCCCCGCCCACCATAGCTTGGACCGACACGGACTTCGGTGCTGACAGCGTGAAGTCATACAGCGACCGCGCCTTGCTCTCGACCTCTCCGTCCGTCCCAAGCCGGTCCGCGCTGTGGCGAGGACGCAAGAATTCACCCGTCTCAGGGTGAAGCCCCTCGCGGATGGCTTCGAATTGCTTTTGAGACACTTGCCCCTGGAGACCAAGCAGCTCCGCGCCCCGGCCATGCCATTCGCCCTGCACCATGCGGTGCTGGTCATAGTAATCGCTGTGCTCAAGATGCCGCTGCGCGTATCCCTTGCCGCCGGTCATGGCCCGAATCGTCAACATTCCATGCCCGTAGAGCTGTTCGAGATTCGGACGCAAGAGAGCGTTATAACTAAAACGCTAGGGGTTATAACGCAGACTGATGAAAGAAAATGTCGCTTTTACTGGCTTTTTTGACTTGCAGGCTAGAGCGACCACGCTAAGTGCAACATATGCAATGGTTTTCAATCCATCCATTCCAGGCATGACACCATCGAGAATAAGCATTGGACACAACCGGCATTTACCTCGAGACTTTTAACAGAGGGATTCGGTACGCAATGGGCCCTCCCATCAGGGAGATTCGCAATGGAACTCGGAAAGAAGCCACCCGCCAAGGCTTCCACATACACTCACCCGCACTTTGAGCCACTCATCGACACTGAAGAGGCCGCAGCGCTATTGCAAGTTCACCCGAAGACCCTCCAGCGCATGGCACGTAGAGGGGATGTTCGGGGCTACCAACTCGGCAAACTCTGGCGCTTTCGCGTCTCCGACCTTGTAAAGTCCGTCCCTGTCGAACTCGCATCCTGACGGGGGCGGTCGAATATGCCAGACTCAGGCAGTTCTCTGTGAGATTCCGGAACGAGCAATTCGCCAGACACTGTCTGGCGAATTCGACCTCCTAAAAACTGGGTGAGACCGCAGCCCAAGATTTTCAAAACACCGTCTGAGAGTTCGTCCGATAGTCCGACATTTGACGCGCCGAGGATATACTTCACAAAATCCCAGACCCTGTCTGGGATTTTCAAAGCCCGCTCGATTGGTCAGACACTGTCTGACCAATCCGCAGCTCCTACACTGTCCAGAGGCCGTCTGGACAATTCAAGACGACAGCAATTATCCAGACAGTGTCTGGATAATTGCCGATCCCTCGTCAGGTTGCGACTGCCGATGAAAAAAACAGTCCGAACCACCTAAACCGTCGCAATGAGCGCACGTTCGTCCGGCGTTAGATGATACAGTTCGGCAATCCGATCATTCAGCTCTTGCTCGACTGTGTCGATCCGATTCCGAACCGTCGATGCCTGTTCTGTCATCTCCACCACCTGAGCCTTCAATACGGTGTTCCCACTCAGCTTGACGTTACGCAGGAGATCGATAACCTTTGAAGCGATAGGAGCAGCGCCGCTCGCCAGGTCCCATAGAGATAGCTTCCATTGAGCAAGCAGGAACGCTCCCTCGTCCGCCGAGACAAAGACGTGGTCGATTACCACGACTCCGTTCGACTCGATTGATAGTTCGCCGTTCGCTAGGTGAGGTCGAAGTTGAATAGGAGATGAGAATCGCATTTGGAGGCTTGCCAATTCCTCCGATAGCTGACGAGACCGCTTCTCCTTTGCCCACTGTGTGCGCAGCCTGGCACCCATCTCAGGAGCCCTTCGCTTCCAGTCCTCAATTGACCCGACCGCTGGAAGCAGCCAATCTTCACTTCTCTTCTCGTTGTCGCAGACTTCGAGGCGATGTTCTATGTCCCATATCAACTGTCGAAATCTTCCATGTAATGCTGTCAATTCAAGAGCCTGGGTTCCGACCCAGCGTTTGTCAGCAATGGGTGCATGGGGTATCGGTAGGGGAGCGATGAATTGCTTGTTTGCCTCGAAAAACCCGCCTGACTTCGGAGCAGAACTCCGGCGGAATATCCAGTCAGGGACAGGGCTATTGAGGATACCCATCAAGAACAGAAGATTGTCCTGATCCTCGCAAAGGATGCCATTGACCCTCACGTTATTTAGGCAGAACTCCCCTTGTAGATCACAGGAGACCTCTAGGTGCTGAACAGTTTGAGCAACAGCCAACTTTGGAAGATTCTGCTTGTCGATGTTTTGATTGCGTCCGAAGCGATACCATTGCTCATCGTCGAACGACCCACCCTCGCGGTCTCTTAATTCTTGCTCATGCTGTCGCAAGTAGTCCCAAGCAAGTGGAAACTCACGCGATAGCTCTATAGCTGAAAGCAATGACATTCCCCGTTCGTTGCTTTCGTACGGGAACAGCAAGTACAACTCAGTTTCAAGTTCAGCGTACCGATCAGCTTCGGTGCCGGATATGAGAGGGCGCATGATCGCATCTTCTATTTCAATCTGCCGAGCGTTTCCTCGCTTGGCGCGGCTTTCGTAGAGACCCGCTCGCAGTCGCTTGAGGTGGTAAATGTGATCCGCACTGGTTATCAGGCCCTGAAATATCTGGATAGTGACTAATGGATCATCTAATCGGAGACACTCGTGTGAAAGTCGCCGCACCAGGCGGCGCTCATTTTCAGGCAAGAACACCCAAGTATCGTCTCCCGTTGAGAGTTCGGCATAAGGGACGTGCCACGCAGCATCCCTCCAGTCAGTGCTAAGTGCTCCATCTGGAGCAAGGGCAAAGCGAACCGACGGATTTCGGGAACGTGTAAAGAATTGAAGAGCAGTATAGGTGGTCGCCTCCTCAAACACTTGGAAGCTCTTAAAGTCTATCCAGCGATCCAAATACTGGCCCTCATGGATGAAGCTACGAAGTGCCGCTCCGTATTCGAAGTGCCGCTCCGTATTCATTGAGCAACCATAAACTGGGCGCGATGAAACCCATCCTGCCATGCTCATTCAGCAGCCCAATTCCCTTTTCGATGAATGGGAGAAAGACATCGAAGTTTCCTTCCTGGGCGCTTTGGTATAGCGCTGCTCCCCCTACGGTTCTGGCCTCACGCAAGAATTCCGCTACCTGGGGAAGAACCTTTCGGAAGTTCTGCAGCTTCACATACGGTGGATTCCCAATCACACAATCGAACCCTCCTCGCGTAGAAACCTCCGGGAAGCTGGCCCACCAATCAAACGGATTGATTCGCTCATGCTCTTCGGGTGGGAGCAAAAGCATCTGCTCATCCCATCGCGCGAAGTCAACAGGATCGATCAAACTGTTCCCGTCGCGTATGTTCCTATCGAGGTCGCATAGTGGACGGTCAGCGCGGGCAGTATGAAGCCAGAGGGCGAGTCGCGTGATCTCGATAGAGGCGGGGTTGATATCTACCCCGTAGATATTGCGAGAAAGGATTTCTCGTATCTGCTCTTCCTGATCAAAAAGCAGCGCGCGTTGCGAAAGCCGTTCTCGCTCCAGGCCAACTCGGCGCCTCTCTCGCAATAGGTATTCGAGGGCATGAATCAGGAATGCACCCGAACCACAAGCAGGATCTACGATGGTGACTCGCTCCAGAGCGTCACGATACCGATCAATCGCTTCAACCTGTCGTCTGAGCGTTGCCGGCTGTCTCTGAATGTCGGCGGCTTCAAAGACCAGCGCTTCATTCCAATTTGCATCCCGCCGCAAATCTGCGAGTCGTGTCCCAACAGTCTCTTCAACGATCTTCCCAACCACCCATTCAGGCGTGTAATAGACGCCGTCTCGCTTGCGCTTTGTAACCTTTGTAAGCGAGGGCCGACCGTCCGCTTCAGCTTCCAGGGCTTCCAACTCTGTGATCGATTGCTCGAAAATTCGTCCAAGGGTATAGAGCGTGATGGCTCGGCCTTCGGAGGAATTGCCAAAGTTGTAGTTGCCGGAGAAGTACAAAAGCGTTTGTGGAAACGCTCTGATATTGTCCGCAGATGCACCCTGATTCGGCTGACAGAAGACCGAGTTTGGAATGTGCAGAGCTTCGAGTTCGGTGTCGTGTGCAAATAGGCCGCCATTGAAACGGTTGATGGTGTGCGTAAGGAACTGACCACCGGAGTTCATCACGGCGAACAGACGCCGCAGGGTAGTCCAAATCTCTTCGCCGTTGGCCTCATAGTAGGGGTCGGAACTTCGGCTGCTCAGGTAGTCCCTCAGTAGACTCGGGGGGAAACTGAGGCTACGGCCCATGTCCTCGCAAAACAGGACGAAGATGCAGCGATCAAGGACCGTCTGCGCCAGGCGAACAAGTCGACCGCGTGTACCTGTGAAGTGCGGATTATGAAAGCGCAGAGCCTCTATCAGTCTTTCTCGATAAGCTCTGTACTCCTTATAGAACGACTGCTCCAAGGCCCGTTCGTGAATGAACTGCTTCTTAAGGTCGTTGATAAGCGGCGGATCACCGCCAGCAGAGATCAAACGGTCAACATGGAAGAGGCGGCTGAAAAGTAGCCTTTGAAAAGACGCCTCCCTTCCTTCACCCAAGAGCGACGTGATGTCGTCGCCGACCTTTGGCGAGATGACGAATCTTTGGTACTGGGTCGGCATACTGATTCGCCGGTAGAGGCGAAACTCGTTCATGTCCGTAACAATGCCCCAATGCGGCTGCACCGGTTCATTGCCAAACAGCCCCGCCGCTGACTCTCGCAGGTAATCGGCACATTGTCTCACCGGGGAGCGCGTGTCGTTCTTGCGGCGTTGCGGGGTGTCCAGACCGGAACGAATGTCTTTGAATTCACAAAGAGCTTGGGGTATCGGGGGAAGTGACTGAGTTCCGAAAAGTCCGAGTGCCAAGTCGGCTTGCCCTGTTCCGCCCGTCGCTCCAGCTCTACCCACAGCGAATTGCGGATAGCAGGTATAGCCCTGTTCAGCGTCACGCTCGCCGGCCGCCACATAGCCCCAGACTTGCTTGAAAAATCGGTCAATGAAGGCATTTTGAGCCGAAGTCTCATTCTGGAGTTCACGCGAGGCCCAATGGCGCAGGCGCACAAGCAATGCTTGCTCTTCTTCGGAACCTTGGAACGTCTCCAGT
Organism: Acidobacteriaceae bacterium; assembly: GCA_035943695.1. Taxonomy (GTDB): domain Bacteria; phylum Acidobacteriota; class Terriglobia; order Terriglobales; family Acidobacteriaceae; genus Edaphobacter. The sequence goes on from DASZBW010000031.1 coordinate 166,314, forward strand.
TCGCTTCCGAACTCAGCTCGCAAATAGCTGTCAGCAAATAATGACTGGTGATCCGATGCCATACTCCAACTCTCCGGTCCAACGTGCAACATTCCAGCAAACGCTATGGATGTATGGCGAATCGTTTGGACTATCTACATCGTAATTGAAGGTGTACATGAGGGCGGAAGTATCCGCCCTGGCTCCGGCCTTGCAGTCCTCCGCCACCCACCTCTGCGGGGCGGTCCACCCTCCCCGCAACGCCCCTCCGAAAAGCAACAGCAAAAGCAAGAACCACTAAGGGGAGCGCTGTCCCCTCGCGCCCGCAAGCCACTCCCCAATCTTCCGCGCTTCGCTTGTGCAGACCTCCGCTGCGCTACGCCCTTTCCATTCCGCTTCACTCCATTGCAAGGGTGGGGATACCCCTCGGCTTGCAGTTGCTACCCCCCGCCTTCGCCAGGAGGCGTTCGGCATGTACATGCCGCGTTTCAACGCGGACGTGCAAAAGCCAGAACCCAAGGAGAGCAACCATGAACACCGCCACCATCGCCGCCCCGTCTAACGTCACCCCCTTCGCCCAAAACCTCAAAATGCAGCAACCAAAGCAGCAGACCGCGAAAGAAGCAATCGCAGCCAATGTTCAAGCTCTCATCGAGCAATTGGAGCAGGGCCACTCGGAGGGATTGACCGCCTACCTGACCGCAATGGGCAGATTCCATAACTACTCATTCGGGAACATCCTTGAGATCGCCCGACAGAAGCCTGTGACATAGTGCTACACCTCGCTGGAGTCAGTAAACATAGGGGTTTGCGCATTGCCGGAGTCGATCAGCGGGGATCGGCGTCCTGTATGTACGAGTCTGATCCTGCGTCGAACAGCCGGAAGGTCGAGGTCT